>LBUA01000001.1 GCA_000992345.1 Parcubacteria group bacterium GW2011_GWD2_38_12
AGGTATAGGCGGGGCCATCACAATCGCGCTTAAACCGAAAAATGATTCTCCCGCTCTTGTGATTGATAATCCTCCCGCGGGCAATACCAACGTGGCAGAGGGCGCCAACTATAGCATTCAATACGATCTTTCTGACGGGGATAGCGTCGCTACTGTTGATTTTTATTATGACACGAATAATGACGGGGTTGGCGGAACAGCGATCGCCGCCTGCCAAGATCAAGTAGAAGGGACCAACGCCACCTGTTCGTTTAATACGAATATCTTAACCGTCAGCACTGCCTATTATATTTACGGCGTTGCTTCAGATGGAGTCAATCCTAATGTCACCACGGTATCGTCAGGCACAATTACCGTTAATGACGCGCCGGCCCTCACTGTCACTCAACCCGATGGCATAAGCGACACCATCGCTCAAGACGCTTCCTACAATATCACTTATTCCTTATCTGACTCTGACAATGTAGTTACTGTCGCTTTTTATTACGACACCAACAACTCCGGTCTTGACGGCAATACTATTTCCGGCGCTTGCGCGATAGCGGCTGAAGGAACAAATTCCACTTGTACTTGGGGCTCTTATTATATTTACGGAATCACAAGCGACGGTATGACACAGGTGAATGCGTATTCCTCGGGAACCGTTACCATAAACTCAAGACCCACCCTCTCCGTTTCCCAACCCGACGGCACAAGCGACACCATTGCTCAAGACGCTTCCTATAACATCGCCTATTCTTTATCTGACTCTGACAATGTAGTTACTGCCGCTTTTTATTACGACACCAACAATTCCGGTCTTGACGGTACGACAATCACCGGCGCTTGCGCGACTGCTGCTGAAGGAACAACCACTTGCAGTTGGGATACTACCGGCATCACCCCGGGGTTATATTATGTCTACGGCAAAACTAATGACGGAACAAATCCTCAAGTCAGCGCATACTCTCCCGGTCAAATCACCATCAACTCAAGACCAACCATTTCCGTTTCCCAACCCGACGGCGCTTCCGATACTGTTACTCAAGGCGATTTATACAACATCACTTATTCTACTGACGATATTATCACCGCCGCTTTTTATTACGACACCAACAACTCCGGTCTTGACGGCAATACTATTTCCGGCGCTTGCGCGATAGCGATTGAAGGCTCGAATGTCACTTGTTCTTGGGATACCAGCGGAGCTTCTCCCGGGATATATTATGTTTACGGCATTGCTAATGACGGATTTAATTCAGTTAGCGCATATTCATCAGGACAAATCACCATCAACGCTCCACCAACTCCCAATATCACTGTCTCTGCCACCGGAAATCAAACCAGTTCCATGACTGTTCCCTCTACTGACCAATATGTCGGAGGAGCTTTCACATTTCAGAGAAGTTCCGGTTCCGCCACCGTCTCCCAAATCATCATTTCCGAAACCGGCTCGGTTAACGCCCAAACAAATCTTTCCAACCTCAAACTCTATTATGAAACTGCCGGCACTTGTTCTTTTGAAGGAACAGAAGCTTCCTTTAATGTGACCCCCGTATCTTTTAATTCTTCCCAGAAAGCCACGGCCACCGGTTCTATGTCTGTTGGCGCTTCCCAAGTTTGCGTTTACGCCACCCTCAACGTTGGTTCCGGAGCAGGAGACACCCAAACTTTGGAAATTCAAATTACCGATCCTTCCACGGAAGTCACCGCATCAGCCGGCACTGTCAGTCCGTCAACCGCAGTGGCGATAACGGGGACAACGACGCTGAGTGAAATACCAATAGTTACCGTCACATCTGTCAGTCCCAGCACCGGAACTATCGGAGGAAATACTAGCGTCACTGTTTCCGGGTCAAATTTCCAATCCGGCGCCACTGTCACTTTTGACGGGATTTCCGCAACAAACACAACATTTGTAAATAGTAATACCATTACCGCTAAAACTCCGGCGCATGCCGCGGGCACGATTGATGTCACAGTCACAAATCTGGATGCAACGGCAGGCACGCTTTTTAACGGTTTTACTTATGTGGGAGCGCCGACTGTAAATTTAACGGCTAGTCCCACAACGATTTTCAGCGGGGAATCGTTTGTGATGAATTGGTCCACAACCAATGCCGACTCTTGTAATGCAACGGGCGCGTGGCTTGGCGTAAAAGCGACCTCTGGAAGCGAGAATATAACTCCCACTTCATCGGCTACATATGTATTGGATTGCACGGGAGTCGGTGGTTCAGAAAGCGACTCGGTATATGTGCTGGTCTTGGCGCCTCAAGTGATACCGGGAGCGAGCGGAATTTTATTTCGTTTTGACGGGTATAGTTATCCGGGCGGCAGAGTGATTATTTATGACAACAGTGCTCCGTTTTCTCAATTGCCCAGCGATTCAAGCGGAAAATTCTCAACGATATTTCGTTTGACGAGTACTATAGAGAAGCATTTATTCAGCATTATCGCGTATGACAAGGAAGGCAATCCTTCGCCAAACAAGACTTTTCCCAGCGAACTTTATTTTAGAGGCGGTCTTACGGATATTTTGGTTGCGCCGACGATTGTATTGAATAAAAGAGCGTTGAATAAAAAAGAAAGTTTAGAAGTGTCCGGATACGCGACTCCCAATAATAAAGTAAAAATAGAAATAGACGGCAAGCTAGTCGGAGAAATAGCTGCGACAAGGACGGGATATTATGCTTTATCAGTTAAAATGTCTTCATTGGCGGACGGCGACCATCGGGCCAGAGTCCTGCAAGCGAACTCTTCGCAAGTAAGTGATTATTCTTTACTGAAAATTTTCAGAGTTGCCGAGCTATTCGTCGCGAACTCGGATTTGAATAACGATGGGAAATTAAATATCAGCGATTGGAGTATATTTTTGAGTAGCTGGTCTTCGCGGGAAGAGGCCTTAAGAAGAAAAGTTGATTTAAATAGCGACGGAAAAATAAATATCTTTGATCTGAGCATATTTTTAAGCAGTTTTAGGAAAAGATAATTGCTTTGAATTACGAAATATCTCCACAGAATTCCTTTTGTGAGTTTTATTCATATGGTATAATATATTAATTAAAAGTTATTTAGATATATGAGAAAATTAAATAAGGTTTTTATTTTTTTGGCGGTTATATTCTCGGTATTTTTATTCGGCCATGGCGCATTAGCCGCTAAATTTTATATTTCTCCGCAAAGCGGCGCTCAAGCGTTGAATAAAACTTTTACGGTTGATATAAAAATTGATAGTCAAGGCGACGGAATAAACGCCGCTCAGGCAAAGGTGATATTTCCAGCGGATAAACTGGAGATAAAAATTGTTGATAAAACAGGATCAGTTTTTGGATTTTGGCCGGAGGAACCGACATTTTCCAATGAAAACGGCGTTGTTGATTTCATCGGTGGCACCGTAAACGGCGTTTCTGGAGCATCGTTGCATATTTTAAGGATCGTTTTCAACGCGAAATCAGTCGGAGAGACTCCTATTTCGCTGGACGATGGCGCGATTACAGTTGACGACGGGACCGGCACAAATATTCTCACGGAAATTGTCGGGGCAAATTACAGAATTTCTGTGACCGTTGCCGCGCCTCTGCCTGCACCGGAAATTCCGTCTGGCGTCCAGCCAACCCTGCCTTTGCCCGGAGAGCCGATTCCGCCACCGGTCATCATTGAACGCGAGCCGGAGCTTGCTAAAGGCCTTCCGGAAGCGCCGAATGTTTTCGTTCCTTTATATCCTGATCCCAACAGTTGGTATAATATTACAACGCCGTTTAATGCCACTTGGTCTTTGCCTTTGGATATCACCGATGTTTCCACTATTATAGACATAAATCCCAATTTTCAGCCGCAAAAAAGCGAGAAATTATTCGATAATAAAATTTTTAACAGTTTACCGGAAGGAGTTTCCTATTTGCACGTAAGATTTAAGAATAAAATCGGTTGGGGACCAGCCGCGCATTATCGTTTGGCGGTTGATACCGCGCCACCAGCTCCTTTTATTATTGAATCTTCAGATGGTTTTCAAACCGACAATCCTATGCCACTTTTGCAATTTGGAACAAGCGATGCGCTGTCGGGTATTAGCCATTACTTAGTAAAAATAGGCGATGCTGAAGCTTTTGAATGGAAAAACGGACAGCTAAGGACTCCTCTTCAATCTCCTGGGACTCACAGGGTTTCGGTTAAGGCGCTGGATTTAGCCGGCAATGGCGCCTCTATGAGCGTTAATCTTGAGATATTGGCGATAGGGTCTCCGGCTATTACCTTTACTACTGAGAAATTATTTTTTGGAACCGAAGAAGGAGTCATGGTGAGGGGTACGGCATTACCTAATATAGATGTGAGAGTCTTTATTGAAAAAGAAATAGGGGGAATAGTTGCCGAGTATTTGGCGCGCTCCAATAAAGATGGAAATTGGGATGTGACAATCTATGAGCCGCTTGGAATAGGATCGTATGTAGTATTGGCTCAGGCCAGGGATTTGAGGGGCGCTTTGAGCTTAGTGGTGAAATCGGATAAGGTTGTTAAGGTCAAAAGCCAGCCGATTATAAAGTTGGGGGCTATTGAGATAGGATCAGGCGGGAGCGCGGTGATATTACTCATTATTTTAGTCGGGGGATTTGGCGCGGGATATTGGTATTTCAGGGAAAGGCAGAAAACATTAAGAGCAAGAGTTGCTATAACAAGCAGGGATTATGCCCAATTGTATAAATTGATAAACAGCGATATTGAGAAATTGACAAAAGATTTTGATAAGATGAATGAAACGGAAAAGAAATTTATTTTGGACAGAGCAAAAGAAAATATCCAAAAAATTGAAAAATATCTACTGGAGGAGGTTAGAAATATAGGAGACAGCAAATAAAGGAAGGATTTGTCTCGGGGTTGCATTCATTCGGTTTATGTATTAAGATTTATTATGTAATTATTTTTTATTAAATTAGAATATGCCAACAATTCTTCTTGTGGAGGATGAAAGATCATTATCGAGTGTTTTGGGATTTGAGCTCAAAAAATCAAATTTCGATGTAGAATTCGCCTATGACGGCGAAGAGGCATTGGAAAAATTAGAGAAAATTAAACCAGATCTTATTTTGCTGGACTTAATTTTGCCTAAAATAAACGGTTTTGATGTTTTGGAAAAAATCAAACAGAATTTTGACACCCGTTCAATTCCGGTTATTGTGCTGTCTAATTTAGGAAGCGATGACGATATTAAACGCGCCATTAAGCTTGGCGCCAGCGATTATTATGTCAAAGCGCAACACCCGCTCCTGGAAATTGTGGAAAAAATATCAAAATTTTTAGAAATTCCCAGAAGTCCCATTGAAACATCGAAGGTTTTGGCAGAGGAGACTCCTTTAATCAAACAAGAGCCGCCAGTAGTTGAAAAAGCGGAAATTGTTCCGGAGGTTAAAAAAGAAGAGAAAAAAGAAGAAAAGGTAGTTAAGAAAGCTGTGACAGAAGAAAATAAAGAAGCGAAAGAAGCTTTAAAAATTGGAAAAGAGACGATAGAAGAGACAATAGAGGAAGGCGAAGATAAGGATGATCAGAAAATAAAATTACCGAAAGGCGTTCGAAAGTTTATAAGAGAGAAGAAAAAAGAAATAAAAGAGACCATTAGCGATCCGAAAGAGCGTCACAAAAAAATTATTGAACTTTATGAGGAGTTTTCTCATAAAAAAGATGGTCAGGTTTAAAGATATTATTTAATGATATCTTTAAATAATAGTCCGCTGTGGCGGACTATTTTTTACTAGCGGTGTTGATTTTTATGCTTAATTTAATATAGTATGAAAAAAAAGAGTAGGCTGAATCTGAATCCCAATGAGATGGCTTTTAGGAAAATATATTGGCCGTTGCTTCAGCAAAAAAAGATTTTTACGGTTTTCAGACCGGATTCGAGAATGTGCGGAGAGCATAAGGGCTACTGTGAAGGACAAAAAGTACAAGCGAGAATCATTGACAAGGTTGGCACTGATTGGGCTGGAATTCCGCCGAAATTTTCAGGCAAGTTTTTTAAAAATATAATAATCAAGAAAATAGAAATTAGAAAAATAAAGCAATTGGTAAGAAGGGATTTTAAAGGATCTACTCCGGATATTTATAACAAGAATTTATTAATCTATCATTTGGGGGTTGTGTATAATCTTTCGCCCGAAGAAATTAATCTTGAATCCCTGGTGACTAAAATCAGTTTTGTATATCTTTAAATTATGAAATAGCAAATAAAACCCAAATTTTATAATTTGGGGTTGCATACAGATATGAAAAATAAACTGGAAAAAGGGTTTGGGGAAAAAAAAGAAACAGAGGAGGTGAATATGAAAAGTTTGATAGAAAAAGGTATTTTGAAGTTGGCTGAAAAGCCCAAAGACAATCCGGAAAACTTGAATTTTCCGGTTTACACGATTTCTCTGATTGAGCATGATTATCCCGCAAAAACGCCCGTAATGTGGAATTCCGTTTATCGTAAATTCAATATATCCGCAGGGAATATTATGGCCATCGGAGATACAAAAAATATTCAGCAGATATTTGAGGTGTTTAAAAAAGATCCCAAATATCTCGGTGGTGGAGTGGGGGTGGGTTTTAAAGATGAGGTTATTGAATTTCTCGATGAGATTGATCCTATTGCCAAAGAGATCGGGGCCGTGAATTTTATGGTTAAGACGCCGGAAGGAAAGTTAAGAGGATTTAATACGGATGGAGTAGGATATGCCGTTAGCTTGGAAGAAGTGTTTGGAAAAAAAGATGAACGGCTGGAGAATAAAAAAGCGGTGATTTTGGGCTCTGGTGGCACAGGCAATGCCATTGCTTTTATGCTGGCAGACAAGGGAATGCGGTTGGTTATATTGAACCGCACCACTAAAAAAGCTGAGGCGCTTACTGATAAGATTAATAGGTATTTTAATTTTGATGAAGATAAAAAAGCGCGGTTTGGAGGGGAAGATTTGATAGAGAGGGAAGTTGTTGATGCGGATGCGGTTATCAACGTATCAACAAAGGGGACCAGCGGAGATTTTGAAAATTACTCCGCATTGGCGCTAGCGAAAATTCCCGTAACCGAGGAAAATATAAAGGAAAATATCAAAGAATCCCAAAGGATTTTTGGCAAAATTTCCAAAAAAGCGATAATCAGCGATATAGTTTTAAGAAGTGGCGATACGCCATTTATTAATTTTGCTAAATCCGCGGGATTTGAGATTTTAGACGGAACGCCGATGGTTATATATCAAGGGGTTGAAGCTTTTTGGTTGTTACACCGGAGAGATTTTGAAGAAAAAGGGATTGCGAAACAAGAGGTGTTAAAGACCATGAAAGAAGCGGCTGGGTTTGTTTTTTAGTTGCTAATTATTGATTCGGTATAGCTTCCAATAACCGTTATTTTCTAAAAAAGGAGGGCAAGAATCGTGGATTGCATAATAAAGAAAAGAAGGAAGATAAGACCCCTGTATGATAGTGGTGACACAAAAAACGGTTGGAAAATTTGGAGAGTTCAACATTGGGATAGTAAAAAAGTTACTATAGAAGATATCAAAAAAGCGTGGTATGCAGAGTATCGTCCAGAAGGATATGACACGACTGTTGAGGGGAGAGTTGAAAAAGGGCTCTTGATTATAAAAATAGAGAGAGCGCATTCCAGCGATTAAAGATGATATTTTGAAATCGGCCGCTTAAAGTGGCCGATTTTTTATTTTTTAAGATTCATGATATATTATTATAAACTAAAGGCATTAATAAAATTATAAAAATATATGGATCAAGATATTATGCAAAAATTTGAAGAGCAGGCGAGAAGACTGGAAGAAATTCATCGGTCTGTTGAAAAAACGAGGAAGTATTTTTTATGGACTCTTATTATTTCTGTCGTTGTTATTATTTTGCCTCTTATTGGATTGATGTTTATGATACCGCAGTTTTTGGGCACATTGCAGTTGGGATTATGAGATTTGGATTACTCTATTTTATTGATGAGTGTGCCGATGACTACGCCTAATACAATTGCTAATCCTCCGATAAATAGCATCTCAAGGCCATGTCTTATTTTGTTGGTATGCGAAAATTTTGCGCTTATCGCTCCAAGGACAAAAAGAGCTATTAAAGAAAAAAGAATGGACAGTTTGAAAGCGGCAGTAAAATTAAAAAATAAATAAGGAGATAGCGGGATAAAACCTGCCAGAAAATAAGAACAGAACATTACGAGAGCGGCAAGGAGTGATATCTTTCCGGGCGTTTCTTGTTGCGCAATAAATTCTTCCGCTGTGTGTTCAGAAAGAAAACTGCCTACACCCATAGAAAAAGATTCCACGAAAATTAAGACTACTCCAGCAAGGATCACGGTTTTTACGGATGTGCCGGCGATAGCGATGCCGGAAAGAACTCCCACGGTAGAAACCAAGCTATCTTCCACACCGAAGATGAAATTTTGCAAGAATATCGCAGAGCGGTTTTTATATAAGAGCACTCTGCGTTTTGTTTTCTCAGTCATAATTGATTATTTATTAGTATTTAATTTTTAATTTCATAAAATTTATAACTCTCTTTGATTTTTAACGTAATCAATCCCCTAAAATTTGGTGGCTTCGGGATATGTTCTTAAAATATTCACAAATAATGAAGAAAAATCTTCATTATCGGGATAAATTTTTAATGCGCTTTTGGTCATATCCAGCGCTTCTTTGATCATTCCAATTTTTTCATAAGAAATTATTAAAAAAAGCAAGACTTTCTCGTTTTTCGGTGAAATCTTTTCCGCTTCCCTGAAACTTTCAAGCGCCTCCTGATATACTTTGGCATTAAGTAATGCCACTCCTCTTCTCATATAAATTTCGAATTTCTGTTCTTTGGAGAAATTATCATTAAAAAGATTCACTGCCTTTTCATAATAATAAGCGGAATTTTTGAAATCGTTTTTTGAAGCATAAATATCGGCGAGGTTTTTATAGCTTGAAGCATAGCCGGCTTTTATTTCTTTAAAATTCTCATTGGACTGAACCTGGATATCATCGGGATTAAAATATCCTTTGCCATTATCTTTTTCTATTCCGGCTTCAAAACAATTTCTGAAAGAAAGATTCCGGAGGGTTGGCAATTTCAATCTGCAAAATCTGGAAGTGACAAAATTAAAATCCCAATCTTTAATATTCGGCTCTTCATCTGAGAGGGAGTAGCGGTAGCCAAAACCAGCCGGTATAATTTTTATCCCGTCAAAAAAATCTGGCATCACGGTGTAAATGGTAAATTTTCCGATATTGCCCTTGATGAACGCTTCAAGATACTGATTATTAAAATCGGAGCGCTTTTGCTCGTTTTTTAGTTCGCTTTCATCAATATTTATATTCGGCAAAAATATTCCCTTTTCTTTTTCATATTTTTTCAAATTTTGTCTCATCCAAGGAGCCCAAAATGAATTGCGGTGGATAGCTATAACACCAGGTTTTTCTCCTAGAATAAATTGATTATAAAGAATGGAATTTAAAGCCATTCCTGCTTCCGTAATCACTATTGATCCTTCCGGGACGCTTTTTAATATATTGTGACCGACTTCTTGCGGATAAAAATAACCGCTTCGGTCCAGAGACAACCAATTATTCTTTAGGTTGGAAAAAACAATAAAAATCAGCAAAAATAAAATAGCGCCTTTTAAAAAATACTTTGATATTTTTGATGATTGTTCTGAAAAAAACCATAGAAAATAAAATCCTGTAGCCATAAAAATCGCCATTGGAATATAAGTCGGAATAAGCCAACTTTCATACTCTCCAGTTATATAAACAGTTCCCAAGAATCCTGCGCCCAAAACAATCAAGATAAGAAAAATAAAAAAATCTTTATTTTTAAAGAGTATATAGATGGCGCCGATTATGGCAAGAAGCATTCCCCAAAAGAAAAATTGATGATAAGCAAGATAAAACCAATTTCCGATATTCACAAAAAACTCCCGATTTAAAAAGGCAAAATTTGCCGCTTCGCCCGTCCAATGCCTGCCTGTCACGTGATTTAAAAAATTGGAGAAATTTTCGGGATTTCCCCAATCCATTGTCGGATTGGAGAGGGAGCGAAAAGGAATATAAATATAAGGCGAAAATCCCGCCAAAAAAAATGTTGTCAGGTAAAGGATAAGATTTTTTTTGCTGATTCTATTTTTGACTTTAAACCAAATCCATATAAAAAACGGTATAAGGCTGATTACCATTGGATGATTGCCGAAAGAAATGCCGAAAACAAAAATTGCAATAAACAAAAATCTCTTTTGTTGTTTATCTAGGTCTCCTTTTAATTCTTTTTGCGTCGCAAATAAAACCAAAAAATAAACAGAAAGAATTGTAAGAAAAATATGAAAAGTGTAAACTTCCGAATAAGTGGCTTGATACCAAAGACTATGAGAAAAACCAAAAGCTAAAGCGGTAAAAAAGGCGATAAGATAATGAAAGTTTGAGATTTTTGGACCAGTAAGTCGCTTCCAAAATGAAAAATTAGATTCAAATATCTTTAATATTGTCAGATATAGGAATGCGGAGGCTAAAGAAGCAAAAACGGACGAAAGAAAATTTATTTTTTGGGCGAAATTGAATCCCGGTAAAGACAGGTAAGACCATAATTTCGCGATAATCATATAAAGGGGGAAGCCGGGCGGATAAGCAATCCCGAATTCTTTGATGGCGGTCAAATAGATTGCCGCGTCAATCCAGAACATTGTCGGCGCTAAAGTGATATAATACACCGCCAGAGTGGCAAAAAAAACCAATAAAAAACCAATTAATTTTTTATTGAAATAGTGAAGAAGATTATGGGGCATCATATGCACGATAGTATATCACTCATTTTATCATTTTAAAATGATCGCGTAAGAGCTGGTTTCAATTGGCGTATTTTAGAGTTCGTGAAATCTTGACTTTTCTATGTATATTTGCTATACTTGTTTTTAGTGTAGGTTTTCTCAATTGATTCCTGAATTTTAGAGCCATTTGTAGTGGCGCTTAATCAGTGGAGCGGTGAGAAGGTCGCCCTACTGTTATTAGTAAAGTTTTAAAATACAAATGGCAAAGAAATTATATGTAGGTGGTTTGCCTTACAGCACCACCGATGATTCTTTGAAAGAAGCTTTCTCACAGGCTGGAACCGTTGAGTCTGCAACCGTCATTTCTGATAGAATGACTGGCAGATCAAAGGGTTTTGGTTTTGTGGAAATGTCTACCGATGAAGAAGCTCAAAAAGCTATTGAAATATTCAATGGCAAGGACTTCGAAGGTAGAAATCTCACTGTCAATGAAGCTCGTCCAATGGAAGAGCGCCCAAGAAGAACCGGTGGTTTTTCTGGTGGTGGAGGTGGCAGAGGCCAAGGCGGTTTCGGCGGTGGAAGAAATTACTAAATTTTTTAGTAATATACAAATCAAAAACTCGCTTTCAGGGCGAGTTTTTGATTTGTATATGGTATTATTTTATAAGATAACTTTTTATGAAATATAAGATTATTTTAATTGCGATATTTATTTTAGCCGTTATCTTTGCGGGGGGTTTTTTTATTCTACGCAAAGAGCAGTCTCCTGTAAGTGAAATTTCTTATAATCCGGAAATTTCTCTTGAAAAGCCCCCGGCTTTTTTGTATGCCCTAAAAATAGATAAAATGACTCTTAATGTTGAGCTGGCGGATACCCCGGAAAAGAAAGAAAAAGGCCTTTCTAATAAAAGGAGTCTTGCGGAAAATCAAGGCATGCTTTTTGTTTTTGATCATCCTGATTTTTATTCTTTTTGGATGAAGGACATGTTCTTTCCGATAGATATTATCTGGATAGGAAAAGATTTGAAGATTATAGATATTACCAAGGATGTCTGGCCAGACACTTATCCGAAAAATTTTAAGCCTTCATCTCCGATTAAATATGCGATTGAAGTGAACGCGGGGTGGATTTTAAAAAATGAAATTGCGATGGGAACGTATGTTCCGCTTGACGGCATTTCTAAATCTTTCAAAGCGGAGATTGATGAAATTCATAAAGATGAAGTGAAAAAATCGCCGCAAATTGAAAATGACCTGTTAGACGGGGAGAGTGTTTTGCTTGACGTGCCATTTACTTCTCAGGCGCCGCTAGGCCACTGGTCAGATTCCAGGCAAGAAAATGGTTGTGAAGAAGCATCGGCGTTGATGGCTATGGCTTTTGTGCGCTCCGCGAAATTATTTCCCATAAGCGCGGAAAAAGAAATTATTGCTATTGCCGATTACGAGACAGAGATTTACGGAGATTTTCATGATACTTCAGCCGAGGATACCGTGAAGAGAATTTTTAAAGGATATTACAAATATAATAATGCGGAGGCTAGAAGCGGAATCAGCATTGAGGATATAAAAAAAGAATTATTCGACGGTAATTTGGTGATTGTGCCCGTAAACGGACAAAAGATTAAAAACCCGTTTTATACTCCGCCCGGTCCGCTTGAACACATGCTGGTCGTTATAGGATATGATGGCGCTACAAAAGAATTTATTACCAATGATCCGGGCACGAGACGAGGTGAGAAATATCGTTATTCTGAAGATGTTTTAGGGGCGGCGTTGATGGATTATCCAACGGGAATTCATCAAATAATAACCGAAGTCAAAACCGCCATGATAGTTGTGAAAAGATAAAAAATGGTCTTACAAATGGTGTGCCTCAATGTATTTCGTAATTTAAGATTTAGAAAATGTGCTACAATACATAGATTAGACACTACGTTATGAAAAAAATATTTTATTATTTAATAGCTATTGTTTCCATGGGATTTATTTTGGTTTCTTTCTGGATATATATCAAGTATTTTAAGGGCGATAAAGAAAATATCTTGATGTTTGAAGTTAAAAGAGGGGGAATTCAGGAATCAATTAGAGTGAGAGGCGAGGTTGCATCGCAAAAGGAATTTAATTTGGAGTTTCCTTTCTCGGGGATTGTTGATGAAATTTTTGTCAAAGAGGGACAAAACGTCACGGAAGGAGAAAGGTTAATAAAGCTTGAGACGATAGATTTTGAAATTGAGCAGAGAAAATTAGAGGCAGGATTGTCTCAAAGCAAAGCTGTTCTCAATAAATTAATAGCCGGCGCATCAGAGGAAGATATTAATGTTTTAGAAGCTCAAGTCCAAAGCGCAAAACAATCATTAGCAGATGTTGAAACAAATTTAAGCAATATAGAAACAAAAGCCAGCGTTGATTTGGATAATCTTTACGCAGATATAAACGATATTTTAAATGATGCTTATGCTAAAGCGGAAGATGCGGTAAACAAGCAAACAGATGAATTATTTATAAATGACCTTACCACCTCTCCTCAGTTAAGCTTTTTAACTTCTGATTCCCAGGCAGAAATAGATGCAGAAAATAAAAGAGCATTATCCAACACCGAGCTTAAGGAGTTAAAATCCGATCTTGCCAATCTGAATTTAAGTAACGCGGATTTAGATACCCTTCTTTTAAAATCTCAAGATCGCCTCTCCAATATAAGAGAATTTTTAATTAGAACAAATAATGCTTTAAACTCCGCCGTTGATTTGAGTCAGGTCAATATTACTGCGTATAAAGCAAATCTGACGATTGCTCGCGCGAATATCAATACGGCCATGTCCAGTATAAATACCCAGAAGCAAGCAATATCCGCGCAAAAATCTACGAATCAAAATAATATTGATGCAGCTAAAGCGCAAATTTCAAGCGCAGAAAGCGCTCTGAATGTCGCAAATTCTCAGCTTGTGTTCAAAAAGGCGCTGCCAAGGAGCGAGGATATTGAAATCGCCAAAGCTCAAGTATCGGAAATAGAAAATCAAATTGCGGCGGTAAGAGAAAAAATACGCAAGGCGACTCTTTCATCTCCCATACCGGCGAAAATTTCTAAAATCTTTTTTAAGGAAAAAGAATTTTTTAGAACAGGACAATCCGCTGTTTCGCTTATTGCTTTCGATTTTAAAATCCAAGCCGATATTTCGGAATTGGAAATAGGAAAAATCAATGATTCGGACGGTAATAATGTTTCCGTGCAATTTGATGCTTTTGCGGGAGAAATGTTCTCCGGCAAAGTTGTTTCCATTGAACCAAAAGAGGTTTTGAAGGATGGAGATAAATATTATCGTGCGGATATTTATTTTGAAGACAGGGGAATCTCTATTCGTCCGGGTATGAGCGCTGATTTGATGATAAAAATACAATTTAAGGAAAATGTGGTTAAAATTCCAGAAATAGTTGTTTATAAAAAAGACAAGAAAAAATTTGTCATTCTTTCTGAAAATGGCAATCAAAAAGAAACGGAAATTGAGACTGGAATTTCAGATGGGGAATTAATTGAGGTGACAAAAGGACTTTCTGAGGGGCAAATTGTAATTATGTCAATAAAATAAAGGTTTTTCGGGACTTCCGGGCTCTTTTTTGAGGCATTAAACCTATATTTCGTTTTTGCTCATCGCCCGTGCTTATTGCAGGCAGGATAAACGAAATAAGCGAGTGATATTTTAATGAGAAAAACAAGCGTACAAAACAATACAATAAACAATACTGGCGAGGGGATGTTTGATCCGGTTTGCGGGATGAATTTAAAAGGGATTGATGAATTTAAAAAAAATCAATTAGCGGAAAAGGGATTATTTTTTTGTAGCGATCATTGTAAAAGCCGATTTGAAAAGAACCCGGAAAAATTCCAAAATGAACCGTTAATCAAACTCAGAAATGTTCAGAAAGTTTTTAATCTGGGCGGAGTGGATACTTATGCGTTAAAAGACCTTGATATTTATATTTGGGAAGGAGATTTTGTGGCGATTATAGGCGCTTCAGGATCGGGGAAAAGCACGGCTTTGAATATGATAGGTCTTTTAGACAAACCGACTTCCGGCGACATTTTTTTAAAGGGGGTTAATATATCCGATTTAAATGATGAAGAAAAAACAAAGTTTCGTTCAGAGACCTTCGGCTTTATTTTTCAGCAATATAATTTAATACCCTGGTTGACTGCTTTTGAAAATATTTCATTACCATTGATTTTTTCCGGCAAAGGTATTAATAATAAAAAAATCAATGCGAGTATTGAGGGAATCGGTCTTGGGGGAAGGTCTTTGCATCGCCCATTTGAGCTTTCCGGAGGCGAACAGCAAAGAGTTGCTTTGCTTCGCGCGCTCGTTAGCGATCCGGATATAATACTTGGCGATGAGCCGACCGGAAACCTTGATTCCAGCACAGGAAATAAGCTGTTGGATATATTGCTGGATTTGAATAAAAAGGAAGGCAAAACATTGTTAATTGTCACTCATGATGCCGATATAGCGGGAAAAGCGGATCAAATCATAACTATGAAAGACGGGAAAGCGATAAAAGACCATCAGGTTTATAAAAAAATATATACAGAGTAAACGATTTTTAAATCTTAGACGCGTTATATGCTCAAAAATTTTATAATTTTAATTTTAAAAGGTGTCAGACACAGGCCCATCAGAAGTTGGTTGACTATTTTAGGGATTATTATCGGAGTGATGCTTGTAATAATGATTCTTTCTTTGAGCGCCGGAGTTCAGAATGCGATTAGCAGTACATTGCAAATGTTCGGTTCAGACTTGATTATTATTTTTCCCGGCAAGGAAACAAACCCTATTGCCGGAATTTTGGCCGGCCAAAAATTCAAAGAACAGGATATTATGGATCTTGAAAATATTGAAGGGGTTGATTCTGTGGCTCCGATGACTATCGGGACATTGAATGTTGATTTTAAGGGGGAGAAGAAATCTGTCGCTTTTCATGCTTCTTATTGGGATAAAATGAAAAGCATTTTTGAAGAATCGCGTGGCGTGAAATTGGAAATCGGCGCATGGCCGCAGAATGAAGATGCTAACGAAGTGGTCCTTGGGTATTTAGCCGCAAACAGTCTTTTTAAAAATAAAATTCAGGCAGGAGATGAAATCATTGTTCAATCAAAAAGGTTGAAAGTATCTGGTATTATGGCGCGGCTCGGCATTCAGGAGGATGATAATTCCATGTATATGTCTTGGAATATGTTTCATAATATTTCCGGATTAAAGCCGGGAGTTATGTCGGCCTTAGTCAGGGTTGTCCCTGGGGGAAATATCGAGTTTATTGCCCAGCAGATAAGATTTCAGCTTCAGAAACAGGAGGTTGTCCGTGATTTTTCCGTTTTAAGTCCGGAAAAAGCCGGCCGCATAGTTGGCGATATATTATCCATAGTGGAATTGGTGTTGCTTCTAATCGCCATGGTTTCTTTGCTTGTTGGCGCGGTTGGGATTATGAATACAATCTATACTTCGGTTTTAGAACGTACAAAGCAGATAGGAATCATGAAAGCCATCGGAGCTTCATCAGAAAGTATTCTGATGCTGTTTTTAATAGAGTCGGGAGTTATTGGTATTATTGGAGGAGTTTTAGGGGTGGTTGTCGGTATTATTTTCGCTTGGATTGCCGGTTTTATAGCTTCGCGTTTTGGGATTAACGGACTTTTTTCTTTCGCTTCGCTTGATTTTTTTGGATTTTTCGCCATTTTAATTATTACTTTTATAACCGGCATTGTCTCCGGTATTTTGCCGGCGCGCCAAGCGGCAAAGATGGAGCCAGCCGAAGCATTAAGATATGAATAATAAAATTATGTATACTTGTCCAATGCATTTAGAAATTATCAGAGAGCTTCCCGGAGAATGTCCAAAATGCGGGATGAAACTTGTTGAGAGTAAAGAGGGTAAGGGGAAGAGTAAAGAGATGGGTTACGAAAGTCGCGCTTTAATCGACAGTGCGCGACACGATTCTGCAGAATCGCATGCAGGGCATAAGGCCGAAGATTTTTTGAAAAAGTTTTTAGTGAGTTTGGCGTTGACCATACCAGTTTTATTTTATTCTGATGTTATTCAGAAATTGATTGGTTGGTCACCACCGAGTTTTTACGGGTCGCAATATCTTGCTTTTATTTTAAGCTCTTTTGTGTTTTTTTACGGCGGTTTTATTTTTTTGCGCGGCGCTTTCTCAGAATTAAAAGCGCGACTTCCCGGAATGATGACTTTGATTACGATTGCAATTTCTGTCGCGTATCTCTATAGCGTATTTACGGTGTTTTCCGGCAAAGGCGAAAATCTTTTTTGGGAATTGACCACCTTAATCACAATAATGCTGCTTGGCCATTGGATTGAAATGCGAGCGGTTCAAGGCACCGAGAAAACATTGAAAGAATTGGCAAAACTTTTACCGGATAAAGCAGAGGTGGTAAAGGGCGCGCAAACGGAAATTATTTCGCTCAGCGAATTAAAGTTTGATGATATTGTTTTTATAAGGCCCGGAGGGAAAATTCCGGCTGATGGAGCTGTGATAGAGGGAAAATCAGACGTTAATGAATCAATGATTACCGGAGAATCAAATCTAGTAGAAAAAACAATCGGTAGCGAAGTAATTGCCGGCACGATAAATAGCGACGGCGTTTTAAAGGTAAAAATTACTAAAATAGGAGAGCAGACTTTTTTGGCTGGCGTGATGCGCTTAGTATCTAGCGCTCAAACATCAAAATCGCGCTTACAAATATTATCTGATAGAGCCGCATTTTACTTGACTCTTGTGGCTATTATTTCCGCAATCACGACATTTTTTTTGTGGTTTTTTATAGGAGGAAATTTGGTTTTTGCCATAGAAAGATTCGTTGTTGTGCTTGTAATTGCCTGCCCCCACGCTTTGGGACTTGCCATTCCGCTTGTTGCATCAATCTCCACATCGCTTGGCGCAAAAAATGGTTTATTGATCAGACAGCGTCTTGCGCTTGAAGCCGCTAGAAAAATAGATATTGTTCTATTTGATAAGACCGGCACCTTAACTAAAGGGGAATATGGCGTTGAAGAAATTTTCCCCATAAAAGCCGATCAAGATACGATTCTTCATTTGGCGGCATCAATTGACGCTTATTCCGAGCATATGGTGTCAAAAGCCATTGTCAGGAAATTCAAGGAAAAAAATAAAGCGTTTCTTGAGGTAAAAGACTTCACTAGAGTTCCCGGCAAAGGTGTTAGAGGAATTATAAACAAAGAAGAAGTGTTGGCTGGAGGAGCATCTATTTTGGACGATGAAAAAATTATTGTTGCGGAAAATACAAAAAAAATAATTGAAGAAGAAAGTAAAAAAGGCAGAACAATTATTTTTGTTATTAAAAATAAAGAAATTTTAGGGATAATATCGCTTGGCGATGTGGTGCGCGAAGAATCAGAAGAAGCAGTTTTACAACTTCAAAATATGGGCGTGAATGTGGCGATGATTACCGGGGATTCGGAAGATGTTGCCAGATGGGTGGCAAAAGATTTGGATATTAGCGAGTATTTTGCGAAAGTTTTGCCTCACGAAAAAGTGGAGAAAGTAAAAATTTTACAATCAAAAGGCTTTAAGGTGGCGATGGTCGGAGATGGCATTAATGATGCGCCGGCGTTGACCCAGGCAGATTTGGGTATTGCCATTGGCGCCGGGACAAATGTGGCGATTGAATCTGCGGGAATTATTTTAGTAAAAAATGACCCTCGCGATATTGTAAAAATAATTAAACTTTCCAAAGCCACTTATCGTAAAATGATACAGAATTTATTCTGGGCGACTGGATACAATATTGTGGCTTTGCCATTAGCAGCCGGTATTTTGGCATCAAAAGGGATATTGCTTCAGCCAGCATTAGCGGCATTATTTATGTCGGCAAGCACCATTATTGTCGCCGTGAATGCAATGTTTTTGCGACGATCAAAATTTGATTAGTGGAATTGGCGGCAACAAGTATAATAAAAGAATAATTTGTTTAATTTATCTTGATTATTATGGATGTATTTTCACACGGCCTTTGGAGTGGGGCTGTTTACAAAATTATTAATGCAAAAATTAAAAAGCCATTGAATATCAAGTGGGCGGTTATTTTTGGCATATTCCCGGATTTTTTTTCATTTGCGCCATCATTTATCTTTATGTTTTGGGGATTAATTTTCGGCGGTATGAATTTTGCTGATTGGCCGCGACCCGATGAATTGGAGCCATTTCCGCCGGATACCCTATTTATTTTTAAATTAACGAATTTTCTCTATAGTATGACTCATAGTTTAGTGATTTTTCTTGTTATATTTGGCGTTGTGTATCTGATTTTTAAAAGACCAATTTGGGAAATGGGTGCATGGATATTTCATATTTTGATAGATATTCCTACACATAGTTATGCATTTTATCCGACGCCGTTTTTGTGGCCATTTTCCAAT
Source organism: Parcubacteria group bacterium GW2011_GWD2_38_12 (assembly GCA_000992345.1). GTDB lineage: Bacteria > Patescibacteriota > Minisyncoccia > GWC2-36-17 > GWC2-36-17 > GWC2-36-17. The sequence continues at coordinate 19,195 of LBUA01000001.1, forward strand.
ATCAAACTTGATGGATTATCTTGGGCGAATCCATGGTTTTTAGCTGTTGAGTATTCGTTGGTTATTTCTATTTATCTCTATTTTTATTTCAGAAATAAAAATAAATTACGCATATAATAATTTAGTTTATATGGTATAAAAACCGCATAAATAAGCGGATTTTAGGCGGTTTTAGTCTCTTTAGCTATTGACTTTTTCGGGACGTTATGCTAAGATTGTTTTTACGCCATTGATTTTCAGTGGTGTTTTATTTTGCCTAGCGGAAAGTTTAATTATCGAGAAATAATTTTGAATAAAGTTTGTAATTTATTTGAAATTTATGCGAGGTCCAGCTGATATTTTCGACGGATTCTTTTTTAAGAATAAGTTGAGGATTAGGCGCTTATCCATAAAATCGAGATTAATGAAGGATAAGTTTGTTTTTGTGACAAATCTAATATGGTTACATTGACGAGTATAGCGGTTTTATCCGGGTTGCTCCTTGGTATTACTGCTCCCGGAAATATAATTTTAGACAGTAAAAATGATGATGTAAGGGGATTTGCGGTTGAATTTGCGATAGATGGCTGGTCGGAAAATAGTATGAAGGCCAGTAATTCAAGCGCTATTAAGATTTCTCAGAAGACTATAAAAAATAGGAATTACATTGCCATTGAAAGTGGCGATGTAACTGTTACGGCTTATTCTTCGACTTTTGACCAGACGGATGATTCCCCGTTTATTATGGCTTCGGGAAAATATGTTTATGACGGAGCAATCGCGGCAAATTTCTTGTCTATTGGCACTAAAGTCCGTTTTCCGGAAAAATACGGCGATAAGATATTCACTGTAGAAGACAGAATGAATAAAAGATATGATTATAGGATGGATATTTGGATGGAAACCAGACAAGAAGCTCAAAGTTTCGGTTTAAGAAAATTGAAATATGAAATAGTGAAAGATGATTCTGATGCATTTCATAATATTGTAGCTGTTAAATAAAAACTAAAACCGTCCGCCTAAGGCGGACGGTTTTAGTTTTAAGTGCTCTTAGTCTGTTTATATTGTTGTTTGTATTGATGTTTCTTCGGTCAGTAGTTTATAAAGCGCAAGACCTGCCAAGAAATCAACAGCAACAAACATAACGTCCGTAAGGCCAGTCATGATTGCCACTGCAATGCCAGCATCGGTTTTCATGAAAAAATGATATAGGCCGGCAACGGCAAGTAAGGTGTTTAGATAAAATCCATACTCAATTGTTTGTTTTCTTGCCATGAGGATCGTCACAATTACGGCATCAAATAAAGTCACCCACATCAGCCAGCTGATTTGGGGATGTAATTTGCCATGAAGGAGCGTGGCGGCCGCAGGCATTAGAAAAAGTATGGCGAGCAATGAATATTGGATAAGTTTGTTCATTTCTATTTTATTGGTTAATTATAAATATGACGACCTTTAATATATCAAATAATGATGAATATAATAAATTATTCATTAATATTAATACATCGGTTATGGGTTATGCAATAGTTAAAAATGTGGCCGTTAGTTAAGGACTTTATTATTCCCCGCAATATAAGAAGGATATGTTGTGTTATCCTTCTTATATTGCGGGGTTTGACAATTTTGAGAAAAGAGTATAATATAGTAATAATTTAAGTTGGGCAGATGATTCTCGGAAAGAGTGGCATTGGTCCAGCGAATGAAAAGGTCGTTGTTAGATTACGATATAAAATTTGATAGTTTTAAAGCTATTAAATTTTAAGCTAAGAACATGACAGCAAAAACAGTTGATCAAGAATTTCTTGAATATCTTATCAAATCGATTGTTACCCATCCTGAAGAGGTGAAGGTTGACAGGAAGGTTGACGAAATGGGAGTTTTATTAACTCTCAAGGTTAACAAAGAAGACATGGGAACTATTATTGGGCGTGGTGGAGATACTGCAAAAGCCATCAGGAGTTTGGTGAGAATTGTTGGTTTAAAAAATAATGCCAGAGTTAATTTAAAGATTGAAGAGCCGGAAGGCGGCACTGGCGGTAATTCAAAAAGATCTGCCGATATTGGAGATCTAGACCTTTAGTTTTTCACAAAATACAAAACCCCTCATTTTGAGGGGTTTTGTATTTTGTGTTAATGTAAAATTAATGATCAAATTTGATATAATAACAATCTTCCCCGAAATTTTCAGCTCGTATTTTGGTAAATCCATTTTAAAGCGCGCGCAGGAGAATGAGTTGATAAAAATCGGCGTTCACGATTTGCGTAAATTTTCCATTGACAAACACAAAAAAGTGGATGACAAAGCATATGGCGGAGGACCGGGGATGGTGCTCAAAATTGAACCAATTGTTAGAGCAATTGGTTCAATTTTGAAGTTAAAAGTTAAAAGTAAAAAGTTAAAAGTAAAAAGCAGAGTTATATTATTTTCTACTCGGGGGAAAAAATTCAACAATAAAATTGCCGAAAAATTGGTAAAATATGATCAATTGATTTTAATTTGCGGTAGATATGAAGGGGTGGACGAGAGGGTAGCCAAATATATTGCCGATGAGGAAATATCCATTGGAGAGTATGTTTTGACTGGCGGTGAAATTCCGGCGATGGTTTTGGTGGATGCGGTTAGTCGCCATATTCCCGGAGTTTTAGGCAAGCAAGAATCATTAGAGGAAATAAAGGGATCGTATCCGGTTTATACGCGTCCAGAAGTTTTTGAGATGAGAAATAAAAATTTGCGCGTGCCGAAAGTTTTATTATCCGGCGATCATAAAAAAATAGAAGAATGGAGGGAGAAATTTCACTAATTGCAAATTTATCAGTCGTAAATCGCGGATTATTTAATTGACCCCTTAGGAATTGTCTATATTATATAAGATTTAAAAATTTATATAGAGTGTTATAATGGTTATAAGAATATTAAAGAATAAATAAAATGCTAAAGTATATCTTTGTTACCGGGGGGGTATGCTCTGGCCTGGGCAAAGGAATAGCCGCGTCTTCTATCGGCATGCTTTTGAAATCCGCGGGATATAAGGTTGTTATCCAAAAAATGGATCCTTATTTAAATATTGATCCCGGGACTATGAATCCGTATCAACATGGCGAGGTTTTTGTGACTCATGACGGCGCGGAGACGGATTTAGACCTTGGGCATTATGAAAGATTTATAGACGAAGAACTTTCTGCGATATCTAGTATTTCCACGGGACAAATTTATAGGGATGTTTTGGGGAAGGAAAGAAGCGGAGATTTTTTGGGAAAAACAATTCAGATAATTCCTCATATCACAAACGCCATCAAAGATTCAATAAGAAAATGTGCTAAAAAATCTAGAGTCGATATTTTAATTTGTGAAATCGGCGGAACAGTAGGCGATATTGAGGGCGAGCCGTTCCTAGAAGCGGCGCGTCAACTTCATAATGAAGAAGGGCATCACAGCGTGATGTTTATTCATCTAGTACTCTTGCCGTACCTGAGGAATTCCGATGAATTGAAAACCAAACCCGCTCAAGCATCGGTAAGGGAGCTTCGAAGATCGGGCATTAATGCCGATATTATTTTATGTCGCGCTGATGAAAAGATAGCGAAAAATCATTTAGAAAAAATCGCTTTATTTTGCGATGTTTCTGTTGCGGCTGTGGTTCCTGCTCCAACGGTAAATTCCATATATGAAGTGCCGGTGAATTTCGAAAATTATAAAATCACTAAACTTATAACCAAACATTTGGATTTGAGTTATAGAAAACCAAATCTTAAAGAATGGAATCGTTTTATAAAAAAAATTAATTCCAAATTGCCGGTTATTAATATCGCTTTGGTTGGAAAATACATGGAACTTAAGGATGCTTATCTGAGTGTCGCAGAATCCGTGAAATCAGCCGCTTATTTCAATAATTTTTCCGCAAATCTTGTTTGGATTAATTCTGATAAATTGGAGGCTGATAATAAATTCGCGGAAAAAGAATGGGATAAATTGAAAAATGCAAAAGGAGTGATAGTAATGGGCGGATTCGGGAAAAGGGGCATTGAAGGCAAGATTGCAGTTGCAAAATACGCGAGGGAAAACAAAGTTCCTTATTTGGGAATTTGTCTTGGAATGCAAATAGCCGCGATTGAATTTGCGAGGAATGTTTTGGGATTAAAGAATGCCAATTCAACAGAATTTGATAATAAAACCACCCAACCGATTATTTATCTTATGCCTGATCAGCGGGGTATATACAAAAAGGGCGGGACAATGCGACTTGGCGACTATGATTGTATTTTAAGGGAAGGATCAAAAAGTTTTGCTGCTTATAGAAATAAAAAAATAGTGGAAAGACACAGACACAGGTATGAATTTAATAGTGCGTATGAGAAGAAACTTGAAGCTAAAGGAATGGTTGTTACCGGCAGAAATCCCAGGAGCGGTCTTTGTGAGATATTGGAAAATATAAATCATCCTTGGTTTGTCGGAGTTCAATTCCATCCGGAATTTAAATCACAACCACTCGCGCCACATCCGCTTTTTAGGGAATTTATTAAAGTTTGTGTAAAATAATTCAGCATATGTTGAAATTTCTTCTTGGAGGAATCATATTCGCAACTGGTATTTCATGGGCGTCTTTTGCGGCGATTGTATTTAGCGTTGACCCTAAAGATGTTGGGGGGGTGGGCATCGCGCTTTTTTATACTAGCTTATTTTTGGGGCTTTCCGGGGTTTTATTTTTATTGATGGCGTATTTGAGAAATAAAAAGCTCAGAATCAATGTAAAAGAGATGATTCATAATATTTTTAGGCATTCTATTTTATTATCGGTATTTTTTGTCGGCTTGTTATTTTTGCACCAATCTAATATGCTGAATATTATTTCGGTTGTATGCTTGGCGGTGTTTACATTGGCTGTAGAAATATATTTTTTAAAAATGAATCAATAAAATCACGCAACATAAAACATCCGGCAAGAGGCAATATATTTGAAACGCTTCATGCTTCATATTTTGTGTTTCATGACTGTGATGGATTTACAGCAAAAATTAGAGAATATAAAGAAACTATTTAATCAAAAAATAAGAGATGTAAAAAATCTTGAAGTTTTGGAAAATTTGCGAGTTCAGTTTTTGGGTAGGAAAAGCGAGTTGGTGGAATTTTTAAAGGGGATTAAAAATTTAACCGAAGAAGAAAAAAGGAAATTTGGCCCCGTTGCCAATCAATTGAGGCGGGAGATGGAAAAATTAATGGAAGACGCAAAGAAATCGCTTAAAATGCGCGAGGTTGGTAAATTGATGGAAAAAGATCGTATTGATATTTCTGCTCCAGCCAAAAAAATATCTCAAGGACATTTACACCCATTAACTTTGATACAAAGGAAGATTGAGGATATTTTTCAGTCTATTGGTTTTGAAGTTGTTGAAGGACCAGAGATAGAGACGGAATACTATAATTTCAATGCCCTAAATATTCCGGCTGATCATCCAGCCAGAGAAATGCAAGATACTTTCTGGCTCCAAACTCCAAACTCCAAACTCCAAACTCCAAAGTTACTAATGCGAACACAGACTTCATCTGTTCAGATTAGATACGCGGAAAATCATCAACCGCCGATTAGAATTATTTCCCCGGGCAGAGTTTTTAGGTTTGAAGCAACTGACCAAACTCACGATATTCAATTTCATCAAATTGAGGGATTGATGATTGATAAAAATATTTCCCTTGCCAATCTAAAGGGAGTTTTGGAAATTTTATTTAAAAAGCTTTATGGCAAAGGAGTGGAGGTTCGTTTTAGGCCCAGTTACTTTCCCTTTGTGGAGCCGGGAGTGGAGGTAGATATGAAATTCAGAGGAAAGTGGATGGAAATTGCGGGCGCCGGAATGGTGCATCCGAAAGTTTTAAATACCATGAAAATAGATAGTCGCATTTGGCAGGGATTTGCTTTCGGTATGGGGCTTGAGAGATTGGCAATAATTAAATATGGGATTGATGATGTGAGACTGTTTTCATCGGGAGATTTGAGATTTCTGAAACAGTTTTAATCAAACGCTGATTGGCGCGGAATTATGGAAGAATTTAAAAAAACTTTAGGACATGGAAAAGAAGAAGAACATTCTCCCGAAGATTTAAGAAGAGAGATAGTGGAGATGATAGCAAAAATAAAAAAAGAAAACCCGAACGATCCCCATCTTATTAATATAAATACAGAAAATATTAAAGAAGAAGATAGGGAGATACAAAAAAGATATGAGCAACTCTTAAATAAAGGACTGACGTTGACCGAAGAGGAGTATAATGAATTTTTTAATGAATTTGTCATATATAGAAATAAGGTTTTTAAAGAAATTGAAGAGAAAAAGACACATTCAAGTCGCTTAGACTTTGTTGGTTATTTGGGAAATAAAATAGCAGGGAAAATTTATGTTCCCTGTAGGAAAAATTGGCCAAATAAAGGGGAGAGACCATTAAAACCATGAAAATCTCATATAATTGGTTAAAAGATTTCGTGAACCTAAAAAGATATTCGGCTCCAGAGCTAGCGGATTTATTGACCATGAACTTTGCGGAAGTCGATGGGATTAAAACGCTTGGCGATGATTTGATTTTTGATTTGAAAATTTTACCAGATAGAGCTTCGGATTGCCTGTCGCATTATGGAGTGGCGCGTGAGTTAGCTGCGCTAACAAAGTTAAAAGTTAAAAGTTTAAAGTTTAAAGTTAAAGAAAGTAAAAAAATAAATATAAAAGATTTGATAGAAGTTGAAAATCAAAATCCGGAGATTTGTAAAAGATATATTTCGCGAGTAATTTTGGATGTTAAGGTCGGGGCTTCTCCGAAATGGTTGAAAGAGAGACTTGAATCATTGGGTCAAAAATCTATAAATAATGTAGTGGACGCGACAAATTATGTGATGTTGGAACTGGGGCAACCGATGCATATTTTTGATTTTGATAAAATCAAAAATATGCAAGTTAAAAGTGAAAAGTCCATGCCTACCGGCAGGCAGGTAAAAGCGCAAAGTGAAATTTCAAAAATTATAATCCGAAAAGCAAAAGTCGGAGAAAAGATAACAACCCTAGATAATCAAGAAATAGAACTAAATGAAGATGTTCTTGTAATTGTCGGCTCTGATACTCCAAACTCCAAACTCCAAACTCCAAGCTCTATTCTGGCAATTGCTGGCATAAAAGGCGGAAAGAAAGCGGAAATAGATCAAAATACCAAAAATATTATTTTGGAATCAGCGAATTTCAGCGCAGAGGCAATACGCAAAGCTTCAAAACTGACTGGAATAAGAACAGAGTCTTCTGCCAGGTTTTCCGCTGATTTAGATCCTAATCTAGCGGGTATTGCTATTGAAAGATTGGCATCTTTATTGGTTCAAATTGCTGGAGGGGAAGCAGTTAGCGGGAAAATAGACATTTATCCACGCAAGGTTATGAGTGCGAAAGTTGCTGTTTCTTTGAATGACGTTATAAGTTTATTGGGAGAGAAAATATCCGAAAAAGAATTTTTGAGTATTTTTAAACAGCTAAACTTTAAGGTAGAAAAGATTTATCAAGAGAAAGAATTAATGAAATTGGCAAGGAAATTTATTGGCAGGCCATACAAATATGGGGCAAGCACAAGTCAAGATGCTCCCGAAACATTTGATTGCTCCAGTTTTGTTCAATATTTATATTGGCAAATTGGCATTGAGATTCCCAGAATTTCAGTTGAGCAGTTTTTATTTGCGCGTTCCATTGAAAAGAAAGATTTGAAAATTGGCGATCTGGCTTTTAGAAAAGGAGGAAGGCCATATTTCTATAAAGAAACTCCAAGGGGTATTGGACATGTGGGGGTTTATATCGGGAAAGGCAGGGTTGTCCATGCATCCGGAGACAAAAAGAAAGTAATCGAAGAAAAATTAGAAACATTTTGCAAGAAAGACTTTCGCGGATTTGGAAGAATAGCTGATTTAGGGGATGAGGCTTTTGTCATCGAAATCCCCACATATAGGAGAGATATCAGAATGAAAGCTGATATTATTGAAGAGATTGGCCGGATTTACGGTTATCAAAATATAAAATCAAAATTGCCTGAAGGTATTCTGATGCTGCCTCAAAGAAATGATGAGATTTTTTGGGAAAATTTATCAAAAAACGCTTTAGTATCCACTGGATTTACTGAAGTTTATAACTACTCTTTTATCGGTGGAAAAGATTTAAAGGCGGGTTTTATTATTCCTGAAAATATTTTAGAACTTCAAAATTATATTAGCGATGACAAAAGATATTTGCGACCAAGCTTGATTTTTGGTTTTCTAAGAAATATCGAAGAAAATTTCAGGTATTTTAATGAGACGCGCATATTTGAAGTTGGCAAAATTTTCACCCTTAATGCAAAAGAAAAAATTTCTGAGAGAAAGTTTATTGGCGGGGCCATTTCCCTTAAAGGGAAAAGAAATAGCGCAAAAGCTGAGGAATTTTATGAATTAAAAGCCACCGTTGATTTATTGATGCAGAAATTGGGTGTGCCGGAATTTTGGTATGATGATTATCAGGCCACGCCCGAGATCATTGAAGGAAAAATTTGGCACCATTTGCGTTTAGCGGAAATTAAAATAGGTGACGAGAGAGTCGGATTTATTGGAGAAATAAATCCGAATGTCATTGGAAATTATGATATAGACGGAAGAGTGGCGATGTTTGAAATTGATTTTGAAAAATTAGCGTGTCTCGCTAACGAAGATTTTATTTATAGTCCTATATCAAAATTCCCAGCCATAGAAAGAGATTTGGCGATACTTACTCCCATTAATGTGAAAGTTGATGATGTTTTAAATGTCCTGGAAAATATAGGCGGCCAGTTGCTCATAAATACGGATTTATTTGATGTTTATGAAGGCGATAATATTCAGGAGGGTAAAAAGAGTTTGGCCTTCCATTTGATATTCCAGTCGCGGGAAAGAACTTTATCCGATAAGGAAGTGGATGAAATTTTAGCCGAAATAATCGTTGCTTTATCCGAGGAGGGTTGGGAAATTAGAAGATAGTGATTATTTATATAATTAGATATAAATTTCAAGTAAAAATCCCGCTTAACTAAGCGGGATTTTTACTTATTTTTAGGGTTGTATAAATGTTTAAAATTTGATATAATTTGATTATAAAACAAGTTGAAAAAACGCTTTTTAGTCCGCTTTATAAGCGGATTTCTAATTGATATTAGGCTTAAATTGCAGAATTGTATTTTGTAATTTAAGGCAGTAAATAATTTACATGTCCAAAGAATCGAAAAAAGAAGAGAAGAAACAAGTAAAATATACGGCTGAAGATATTTATGTTCTTGAAGGACTTGAGCCGGTTAGAAAAAGGCCGGGTATGTATATTGGGTCAACCGGCATAGACGGACTGCATCATTTGGTATGGGAAATTTTTGATAATTCTCGCGATGAAGCAATGGGCGGATTTGCCACGGAGATTGAGGTTGTGTTATTGCCCGATAATAAAGTTCGTGTGGCAGATGACGGCCGCGGCATTCCAGTAGATATCCATTCCAAGACGAAAGTTTCTGCCCTTGAAACAACTATGACGACTTTGCATGCCGGAGGTAAATTTGGCGGCGAATCATATAAAATTTCCGGCGGACTTCATGGAGTTGGCGCTTCTGTTGTAAATGCTCTTTCAAAGTGGTTTCGTGTTGAGGTGCATAAGGATGGAGGCAGATATGAACAGGAATATAAAAAGGGCGCGCCGGAAGCAAAAGTCAAAAAAATTGGCGATTCAAAAAAACATGGCACGATTGTTACTTTTGATCCCGATCCGGAAATCTTCAAAGAGATAGATTTCAATTATCAAACGATCGTTGATCGTTTAAGGGATCAAGCATACTTAGTATCCAGTTTGAAGGTTCGCATTATTGATGCCCGTGATTATCAAGGGAAAAAAGATTTAGTCGAGAGTGTTTATTGGGTATCAGATCTTGGCTTGCCTTTTAAAACCTATACATTTTATTTTGAGGGCGGACTTATTTCTTATATAAAATTCATAAATCAAGGAGAGAATTTATCGCACGATAATATTTTTTATGTGCAAAAAGATGAAAATGAAATAAATATTGAAGTGGCCGTTCAATATATTGATGATTTACAGAGTAAAGAAATAAGTTTTGCCAATAATATCTTGACTCCTGAAGGTGGCACACATTTGACTGGCTTTAGGACAGCCCTCACAAGAACACTTAATAATTACGCCAGAAAAAATGGGTATTTAAAAGAATCTGAAGAAAATTTAACTAGCGATGATGTGCGTGAGGGTTTATCAGCCGTGATTAGCGTCAAACTTCGCGAGCCGCAATTTGAAGGACAGACAAAAGCAAAACTCGGCACACCCGAGGCGCGCTCTGCCGTGGATACTGTTTTTGGCGTCGCATTCCCGGAGTTTTTAGAGCAAAATCCGAATGACGCCAAAAAGATAATTGAAAAATGTTTACTCGCGCAACGCGCGCGAAAAGCCGCAAAAGCCGCAAAAGACACAGTTTTAAGAAAGGGCGTGCTTGAGGGATTGGCTTTGCCCGGTAAATTAGCTGATTGCTCTTCCCGAAAGGCAGAAGAATCCGAGCTTTATTTGGTGGAAGGCGACAGCGCCGGAGGCAGCGCGAAACAAGGACGTAACAGGCATTTTCAAGCGATATTGCCGCTCAAAGGAAAAATTTTAAATGTGGAAAAAGCGCGTTTGGATAAAATGCTGACCTCAAAAGAAGTTCGTGCTTTAATTATTGCTCTTGGAACGGGTATTGGCGCAGAATTTAATATTGAAAAATTAAGATATCACCACGTTATTATAATGACTGATGCGGATGTTGACGGCTCTCATATTCGCACCCTTATCTTGACTTTATTTTTCAGATATTTTCCTCAGTTGATTGAACGTGGTCATATATTTATGGCTCAACCTCCTCTTTATCGGGTTCAATCCGGCAAAACAATAAAATATGCTTTTTCGGATGATGAGAAAGTGAAAATAATTGCAGAGATGCAGAAACTTAAAGCCGAAAATTTTAAACTTAAAACTATAAAGAAAAAGTCAAAAGCCGAGAAAGCGGATAAAGTTGCCATTGAGGCGTTGGGATATGGAGAAGAGACAGCGGCATTAGATGAGGGGGGCGAAGAAGTTGAGGGCGAAGGAAAAATCACTGGCGTTTCTATTCAGCGTTACAAGGGCCTTGGAGAAATGAATCCAAGCCAACTTTGGGAAACAACCATGGATCCTCAAAATAGAGTTTTAAAAAAAGTGATTATGAAAGACGCGGTTGAGGCGGATAAAGTATTTGATATTTTAATGGGCGAGGAAGTCCTGCCTCGCAAGAAATTTATTCAAACTCACGCAAAAACTGTGAAAAATTTGGATATTTAAATAAATGCAAAACACAAAACACAAAACACAAAATAAAATTATACCTCAAAAATTTTTTGAAAAGCCAACATTGGAAGTGACGGAGAATTTACTTGGGAAATATTTGGTTAGAAAAACAGGTGGTAAGACGATTGCTGGAATAATAACGGAACTGGAAGCATATGTTGGTGAAACTGATTTAGCGTGTCACGCCGCAAAAGGGCGAACAAAAAGGACAGAGATTATGTATCAAGATGCCGGAACTCTGTATGTTTATATGATTTACGGGATGTTTTATTGTTTGAATGTCGTGACCGAGAAAAAAGATTTTCCTTCGGCAATATTGATACGGGCAGTAAAAGTAGACGGTATTGATTTTATGGCGACAAGTGGTCCGGGGAAATTATGTAAAATTTTAAAAATAGATCGCAAATTCAACGGGTTGAAATTAGGCAAGAAAAGCGGACTTTGGATAGAAGATAGGGGGATAAAAATAAAAAAATCACAAATTATAAAAAGCAAAAGAATAGGGGTTGATTATGCCGGACATTGTAAAGATTATTTGTGGAGGTTTTCTATTAAAATTTAAGATTATGCAAGTTTTGTTTTTCTTTTCGGCATTTTTTGCAGAAATTGCAGGGACCATAGCTGGCTTCGGATCTTCCACTATTTTTCTGCCCCTCGCATTATTTTTCGTTGATTTTAAAACTGCCCTTTTACTTGTGGCTTTGACGCATATTTTCGGTAATCTCGGAAAAATAACATTTTTTAAACACGGCATAGATAAAAGATTGCTTATAATCTTTGGCTTGCCGAGCGTTTTATTATCTTTGTTCGGCGCTTTGCTTGTTGGTTATATCAATCAAGATATTCTAAAAATGATTCTTGGTATTTTTCTCGCCATTTTTTCACTAGGATCATTTTTGATGCCAGATTTTAAATTTGCTCCAGTCGCGCAGAATGCAATTGTCGGAGGGGCAATTTCCGGTTTCATAGCCGGATTGATCGGGACAGGCGGAGCGCTTCGTAGCGCTTTTTTGACGGCTTTTAATTTGGAGAAAGAAAAATATATTGCTACAGCCGCAGTAATTGCTATCGCAGTTGATGCGACAAGAATCCCCGTGTATCTCTCCAGCGATTTTATGGATGAAAAATATTATTATTTCATACCTATGCTTTTTGTGATTGCGATTTTAGGCTCGTTTATCGGCAGGAAAATAGTTGACAAGATTTCTCAGGATAAGTTTAGGAAGCTAGTACTTTTTGCGATTTTTCTAATATCTCTAAAATTCATTTGGGATTATTTGGGTTGATGGCGAATAAAATATAAATGTGACAAAAATAAGAAAACAAACTTTTACTTATGGACTCGTTTTGGGAATTATAATAAATAATTGTTTTTGACTTCTATTTGATGAATATGTAAGATGGGTTTGTGCTAGAGAAAATAGCGACTTCTGCGCCAATTATAAATAATCAGTGAGTTTTTAATACTTATTGTTTAGTGTCGTCTAGCAGTCCCTATTTTTAAGAATAAATTTAATTTATAGAATTAGTGCGGGGTGTTCAGAATTTTAATCAAATTTTGTATGCTTCGTTTTGAAATTTGGAGCATTCCGGCAAATTTTTAATAAAAGGTGGAAGAAAGCTGAGCGGCGAGATTGATATAATGGGCAGCAAAAATGCGGCAACACCGATATTGGCTGCGACATTGTTGACGAGTGAAGAATGTATTATCGATAACATCCCTTTGATTGAAGATGTATTTAGATTGATTGAAATTTTAAAACACCTTGGCGCAGAAGCTGATTTTATTGGTAAGAGAAAATTGAAAATAAGAGCAAGAAACATAGACGTAGGTAGATTAAATAATGCAGGCGTTGGCAAATTAAGATCCTCGGTTTTATTGATGGGGCCGCTTCTCGCTAGATTCAGGAAAATTCAAACCAAAAATCCGGGAGGATGTCTTATCGGTAATCGTCCGCTTGATACTCATCTTGAGGCATTTGTTGATTTAGGAGCCAAGATTGCGCCAAATGGCAACAATCTTGATATAATTTTAAAAAATAAACCCAAAGATGAAATAGTGCTTAAAGAATTTTCCGTAACTGCGACGGAAAATGTCTTAATGTTTGCTTCATTGATGCCACAAAGAACAATTATAAAAATAGCCGCAATGGAGCCACATGTACGAGATTTAATAAAATTTTTACGCGCCATGGGCGTAAAAATAAAATTATTAGACAGTCATACCATTGAAGTAGTGGGAGTAAAAAAACTTCGCGGCGCAAAGCATAAAATTATTCCGGATCAAATAGAGGCGGGAACGTTTTTAATAATTGGAGCTTTGATAGGCAGTGATATTTTAGTAAAAAATTGCAGAATAGATCATTTGGATTTAATTTTAAAAAAGTTGAAAGAATTTAATATTGATTATAAGTTTGAAAAGCGAAGGGGAAATTTTGCCGATATTAGAATTAAGACAAATTATCCATTAAGAGCGGCAAAGGTTCAGGCGATGCCATATCCGGGAATTCCTACGGATTTGCAATCAATCTTTGGTGTCTTAGCCACTCAAGCGCAGGGGACAAGCATGATTCATGACCCATTATTTGAAGGAAGATTCAAATATCTGGATGAGCTTGTGAAAATGGGTGCTAATGTTGTTGTCTGCGATCCGCACAGAGCATTAATTACCGGTCGGACTCAGCTTCAAGGAACTAATATAACAAGTTATGATTTACGCGCGGGAGCGTCTTTGATTATTGCAGGCTTGATTGCTAGCGGAGAAACTGTTATAAATGACGCATATCAAGTGGATAGAGGATATGAAAGGATAGAAGAAAGGTTGCAGAAGTTGGGAGCGGACATAACCAGAATTTAGAATTTTGAATTTAGAATTTAACGGTATTTAAAACTTATATTCTAAATACTACATTTTATAATTCTTTCAAGAACTTGTTTCTCAAAAAAATCGGAATAGATTTAGGCACGACAAATACTTTAGTTTTTATTCCCCACAAAGGGGTTGTTATCAATGAGCCGTCGGTGGTGGCGGTTTCTGTTATTGATAATTCTATTTTGGCTGTTGGCGTGGAAGCAAAAGAAATGGTTGGCCGCACGCCTGAAACCATTGTAGCGCGCAGGCCGCTTAAAGACGGGGTAATAGCCGATTATAAAACTACCGAGGCAATGCTCAGATATTTTATAAATAAAGCTTTGGGGAGATTTCGATTTTTTAGGCCGGAAGTTATGGTTTCTGTTCCTGCGGGTATTACCTCTACGGAGAGAAGGGCAGTTATTGATGCGGCTATCCGTTCTGGCGCAAAAACTGCTTATCTCATTAAGGAGCCGGTGCTTGCCGCTATCGGAGCAGGTATTCCCATTAACGAAGCTATGGGCAATATGATTGTGAATATCGGGGGTGGCACAAGCGAAATAGCCGTTATATCGCTTGGCGGTATTGTTTCTTGCCATTCGATACGTGTGGCCGGGAATAAGCTCGACCAGTCTTTAGTTGACTATATAAAGCGCAAGCATAATTTGGCTATTGGCGAAAGAACAGCAGAAGAAATAAAAATAACTATTGGTAGCGCTTTAGCTCAGAAAAAAGAAGAAGAGATGGAAGTCAGGGGCCGAGATCTCATAACTGGTCTGCCCAAAACCATTAAAATAACTACAAATGAAACAGTAGAGGCTATGGCAGATCAATTAGAAGAAATAATAAGAGCTATTAGGGGGGTTGTATCGCAAACTCCTCCGGAACTTTGCGCGGACATTATGGATAAGGGAATTGTTTTATCTGGTGGCACCGCTCTGCTTCGCAATCTTGATGAATTAATAATGAAATCTACAGGTGTTCCATCTTATGTCGCGCAAGATCCTTTGCTTTGTGTCGCAAAAGGTGCTGGCGTTACATTGGAGAATTTGGAAATTTATAAGAGATCAATAATGGCGAAAAAGTAAGATTTTTGTCCAAATTTTAGAGCTGAAAGCGAATAAAATTTGGTTACAAAATCTTACCCTGTTAAATTCCCGCGAAGCGGGGGCGCCGAAGGCGCATTTAACAGGGTGTGCTGGGCTTTGCGATTGTTTAAATTTATTTTTATAAAATATGATTATTGGAATTCACAGTGTAGCTGCTTTTAAACCGCACAAAACCGGCGTTGAAAAATACGCTAAGAGATTAGTTGAGAATATGGCGATGCTTCCGGAAGCGAAGGAGCATCGTTTTATTTTGTATACAAATAAACAGAATCAATCTACTGTTACGGAAAGAATAAAGAATCAAGATTTGCCAGAAAATTTTTATTTGAAAATTTTGAAGTTTCCGTTTTTGTGGACGCAAATAAGACTAGCGGCGCATTTTATTTTTAAAAAACCCGATGCTTTTTTTGTTCCAGCTCATATTTTGCCGATAATATCGCATCCCAAAAACTCCACAGTGATGATTCACGACATTGCTTTTGAATTATTCCCCGAGGCGTATCCATTGTTTCATAGAAAATATTTGCGATTTACCACAAAATACGCGCTAAAACACGCTGAAAAAATAATCGTGCCATCGGAAAGCACAAAGCAAGATATTTTGCGTTTTTATAAATGGGTGGACGAGAAAAAGATTTTTGTTGTTTATCACGGAATGGAGTATAAACTGCTTGATTTAAAATTCTCCGAAGCACCACTCAATTTCCCCTATTTTCTTTATATCGGGAGATTAGAGTTTAAGAAAAATATTCTCGGAATTTTGCGGGCGTTTGATTTGTTTAAAGCGCAGTATAAATCTACGCACAAATTAGTGCTTGCCGGCGGTTTGGGTTTTGGCGGCGAGAAAATAAAAGAAATGGCGGCAAAACACAGATTTAAAAATGATATAATTTTAACAGGGTTTATTTCCGAAGAAAAAAAAGAAAATTTGTTTGTCTCTGCCGATATATTTTTGTTCCCATCTCTTTATGAGGGTTTTGGTTTTCCGATCTTGGAAGCGCAAGCTTTTGGCGTTCCAGTAATAACTTCATGTATCTCTTCTATGCCTGAAGTATCCGGGGAGGGGGCTATTTTGGTTAATCCTCATAAGCCAGAAGAAATTAAAGATGCTATAATCAGGATTTTAATTGATGAAAGCTTGCGGAAAAATCTGATTGTAAAAGGCAGGGAAAATTTAAAAATATTTTCCTGGCAAAATTGCGCCCGAGAAACTTTAAGAATTATAACCGATTAAAATTAGATTAAGTTTAACCCCCCAGTTATTCAGTTATTGTTCCAATATTCTTAAGAATTTGAGAATGATAATTCTTTTATTAAAATTGTGGAATTTGGTAGAATGGCGGTATAGATTGCTTCGTGCTTGATTGACCACAATCACCTACTGGGTCGGCAATGATAAAATGGTGTTTTGTAATTTAAGGGATTATTCTATATTCTATGCCCATCGTTGGTCATAAAAAACAAATAAATTATTTGAACAATATCTTAAAAAATAAGGAGCAGATGCCCCATGCTTTTTTATTTGTCGGACCGGATAAGATTGGTAAAAAAACAATCGCATTGGAATTTATAAGGTCCATTCAATGCGAGAAAAGCGAGGGACTGGGAAAGCATTGCAATGAATGCATGGCTTGCGATCAGCAGGATAGAGTGAGCGCGGATTTTTTACTGATAGAGCCGGATAGAACCGAGAAAGGGGATTTAAAAGAAATAGGAATTTCTAAGATAAGGTCTTTAATTGATTTTGCCGGCGATCGTCCCGTTTCAAACCCGTTTAAAATCGCAATTATTGATGAAGCTCATAATATGACTCAAGAGGCGCAGAATGCATTATTGAAAGTCCTTGAAGAGCCAAAGGGAGATAAAGTGATTTTTTTGGTAAGTTCCCGCGTGGAAAATTTTCTTGACACTATATTGTCGCGAGTTTATTCTATTAAATTTAATTTTGCCTCAGATGAAGAGATTTCCAAGGTATTAGATGCGATGCCATTAAAATATATCCAGAATTTGAAAGATATCCTCGGCATTGCTGGCTTGAGACCGGGCCTTGTTTATGATTTATCGCAAAAAGAAGAGTTGATAAAAAAATACGGAAAGATTATTGATGATTTTTTTGATTTTGCCAAAGCCGATCTGAATGATCGTTTTAACTATATAGAAAAATGCAATCAGCTAAAGGATTTTGACATTAGAAAATTGTTGGATAGTTGGATTATGATTTTGAGATTTGCACTCTTTCAAAAGTCGCAGATTTATGATTTAATTGATGATAGTAAAATGAAAAAGCGCCTGGCGGAATATAGTGAAAAAAGGACCATCAAAAACATTTCCGGCAGCTTGTGCTTGGCTCAGGAGATTTATTTCTTAGGCAAGTCAACTAATATAAATCAGCGTTTGGCGTTTGAAATGTTGGCACTTGCGTTATAATAATACGGAACATTTAACAATTTAACATCCGACATTTAACTAATTGCGAGTTGACACTTTTATTTTTGTCAATCGTCAATCGTCAATTGTCAATCGTTTTTTGAAAGTAGCAATTTCATTAATTATTATTTTTCTTATTTTAGGCGCTATTTTGTTTTTTGCAGTTCCTTTTTTGTTGCAAAATATTTCTTTTCCCGGATTTTCGTCTAGTGGCTCAGGCATTGCCGGAATTTTCAAGACCATTGATGGGGGCGATTTTTGGTTTTCAAAAAATAATATTGAATCTTCAAAGTCAACGATTGGATCCGCAAATATTTTGGATTTAGTTCTTGACCCTTTTGATAATAATATTATGTATGCGGGTACTAATGGCGCCGGGATTCTTAAAAGCATAAATAATGGCGAGAGCTGGAAACGATTAGTTGATGACAATAACTTATTGGCATCTAGCGCGGTTATCAATCAAATTGCGATTAACCCTCGTGACCCCGCTCATATTTTTATTGCCGCTTTTCAGGGAGGCAGTGGCGGCATTTTTAAAACAGAAGATGCGGGACGTAGTTGGAAGCAGCTTTACATCGTTCCGTTGGCGAAACAAGACATTAAGACGTTGGTGATTGATCCTTTAAATCCTAATTTTCTTTATGCTGGCACTACGGCTGGAGGGTTTTTGGTCAGTTCTGACGGGGGGGAGTCATGGAGAGCGCTTAAATGGTTTTTCGACCCGATAAAGAAGATTGTAATAAATCCGTTTTCATCGGCAGAGCTTTTTTTGGTTCTTGAAAACAGGGGGTTTTATAAGACGGCCGATAGGGGAGAGAACTGGAAAGATTTAACCCATACTTTTTCTGGCTATCCGTCGGCTATTAGAGTAGAGAATATTGTTTTAGATCCTCAAAGACCCAACGTTTTGTATATGACTTCCATGTATGGATTATTGAAATCTACTGATGGCGGAAATAGCTGGAGGTCGCTTAAAATTTTAGTGTCGCCCGAGACTCTGCCCGTGCAAGACATCGCAATTGATAGAAATAATTATAAGATGATTTATATAAGTGCAGGATCTAAGATTTATATTTCTAATGATGAGGGAGAGAATTGGACTGTAAAAAGTTTAAATACCGGAAAAAACGCGAAGCTAATTAGGATAGATTATAAAAATCCAAAAGTAATTTTTGTGGGGATACATAAATAAGCTTAGTAGACCGGAAGCCTAAAAACTGAAAAGTAAAATACTATTAAGCTATTCAGTTAGATTTTCACCTGAATTATAATGCAAGAAATATTAAATAAATTTAAATCACAATTAGAAAAAACCCTTGATTTTTTTAAGAATGATATTGCCGTGCTTCGTGCGGGCAGGCCAACGCCGGCGCTTGTTGAGAATATTTTAATAGATGCTTATGGCCAGAAAATGCCACTTCAGCAACTTGCGGTTATCAGTGTTTCTCCGCCAAATTTAATATTAATAAATCCTTGGGATAAAAATGTTATTGAAGCGATAAGTAAAGCGATAATAAATTCGCAATTGGGGCTTGCGCCAATCGTAGAGCAGGATTTTATTCGTATAGCATTACCACAGATGACGCAGGAAAAAAGAGAACAATTGATAAAATTATTGCATGAAAAATCAGAGCATGCGAGAATTTCCGTTAGAAACGAGAGGGAAGACGCATCAAAACATTTACAAAGAATGGAAAAAGAGAAAACAATTTCGGAGGATGAATGGTTTAAAGGCAAAGAGAATATACAGAAATCGGTGGATGAATATAATATCAAGATAAAGGAAACAACAGAGAAGAAGGAGGAGGAAATCCGAACTTTATAAATTAATTTTCAATTTCTAATTTTTATTAAATATCTAATGATTAAATTTCTAAAAAGTTTAAAAATTGATAATTAGAAATTTGATTTAATTTTACAAATGCTCACTTTTATTATTTTTATATTAGTTCTTGGCGTTTTGGTGGTTGTCCATGAATTCGGGCATTTTTGGATTGCGCGTAGAAATGGTGTTCGCGTTGATGAGTTTGGTTTTGGTTTTCCGCCAAAACTTTTGGGCATTAAAAGAGGCGAGACATTATATTCTTTCAATGCCTTGCCACTTGGCGGATTTGTAAAAATTTTCGGAGAAGATATGGAAGAGGGGAAAGATGATCCGCGAAGTTTTGCGACTAAAAGCGTTGGAGCAAGATTTCGTATTATCGTTGCGGGAGTGGTGATGAATTTTATTTTAGCCGTTGTTTTATTTTCTTTCGGGTCTGCTATTGGTTTGCCCAGCGCCATAGACGGGTCTAACGAAAAATATGCCCGTGATATCAGTGTGCAGATTATTGGTGTAGCAAAAAATTCGCCGGCGGAATTATCAGGGATTAAGATGGGGGATAAGATTTTGGAAGTTGGAGGTTGGAAGTTGGAAGTTGGAGACAGCCAAATTGAAAAAATTCAGAAAGTAATAAGCGAAAACAAGGGGCAAGAAATAATTATCACTGTTCAAAGAAAAGATGAAATTTTGAATATCAAAACAATTCCAAGGGTTGAAATTCCGAAAGACGAAGGGGCGTTAGGCATTGCGATGGCCAAAGTCGGTATAGTTGCCTATCCAGTTTACCTGGCGCCAATTAAGGGGGTGGAAGCGGCTTTTGGCGTCGGAATAAATTTTATTCACTCAGTCTATTCAATATTTAATATATGGATTACTGACGGAAGAATGATAGGAGACATTGCCGGCCCGGTGGGAATTTTCACTTTAACCGGACAAGCCGCGCGACTTGGATTTATTTATCTTCTGCAATTTGTCGCGATGCTTTCTGTTAATCTGGCGATTATTAACGCTGTTCCTTTTCCGGCGCTTGACGGAGGAAGATTATTATTTTTAGGGTTGGAAAAAATAAAGGGTTCGCCGATAAGCATTAAATGGGAAAAATACGCCCATATTATCGGTTTCGCGATTTTAATTTTATTGATCTTATTGATTACATATAAAGATGTAAGGAGAATGTTTTAGGGATATGTTGCAATCCAAATATTTCATAAAAACTAAAAAAGAAGCGTCTAGCGATGAGGTATCGGTGAATGCCCAATTTTTAACCAGGGGCGGATTCATTGATAAAGAAATGGCTGGAGTCTATAGTTTTTTACCACTTGGTCTCAGAGTTTTAAGAAAAATAGAAAATATTATTCGTGAAGAAATAAATGCTATTGGTGGTCAGGAATTATTGATGCCTGCATTGCAGCCAAGAGAATTATGGGAAGAAACTCAAAGATGGGAGGAGATGGATGTGCTTTATCGCTTTCAAGACCAGCAGAAAAAATGGCTGGCTTTGGGCCCGACTCACGAAGAGGTACTCACCGATATTATCAGAAAAAACATCAATTCTTATAAAGATTTGCCACTTTATCTTTTTCAAATACAGACAAAGTTTCGCGATGAGCTTCGCGCGAAAGCCGGATTGCTTCGGGGCAGAGAATTTTTAATGAAAGATTTGTATAGTTTTCATGAGAGTGAAGAAGACAGGAAAAATTATTATCAAAAAGCCATTAAAGCGTATAAGAAAATTTTTAAACGTTGCGGACTTGATGTTTTAGTGGCTGAGGCATCGGGTGGCGCATTTTCCAAGGAATTTTCTCATGAATTTCAAGTGCAGACTCCAAGCGGTGAAGATTTGGTAGTTTTTTGTCCCAATGGAGATTTTTCCAAAAATAAAGAAATCACGGATTTGAGGGAAGGGGCAAAATGTCCGAATTGCTTAGCTCATTTAATAGATGTCAAAACCATTGAGGTTGGCAATATTTTCACGCTTGGCACAAAATTTTCCGAAGCAATGGGAGCTAATTTTTTAGATAAGAACGGGCAAAAAAAACCGATTGTGATGGGCTGTTATGGTATTGGCATTTCAAGAATTATGGGTGCAGTTGCGGAAGTAAATCATGATGAAAGAGGGATAATTTGGCCAGAAGAAATCGCGCCGTTTAAAACACATTTGATTTCTATAACGGCTAAAGATAAAAAAACCGATCAAAAAGTTAAAAATACCACAAAAAAGACTTATAAAGAACTACTTGATTTGGATATTGAAGTATTGTATGATGACCGCACTGAAATATCGGCAGGCGCTAAATTTGCTGATTCGGACCTATTGGGGATACCATTTAGGATAGTTATTAGCGAGAAGACATTAGCAAAAAATAGCGTGGAGATTAGAAAAAGAGGAGAGGAAAAGGCGAAATTAGTGAAAATTAAAGAAATTTTTAGAAAATTAAAAATTTAGCTGAAAAGTAAGATGCTATTAAGCTATTTGCGATGTTAAACAAAATTTTCGGCGCATTCTCAAAGGATATAGGCATTGATCTGGGTACGGCAAATACCCTTGTTTATGTGCGTGGCAGGGGGATTGTCATTAATGAGCCGTCCGTTGTGGCTTTAAATACAAAAACCGGCCAATTGCTTGCCATTGGCAAAGAGGCAAAAAGAATGCTTGGCAAAACCCCGTCTCATATTTCTGCGGTAAGGCCGTTGATTGACGGCGTTATTTCCGATTTTGAAGTTACCGAGCAAATGCTGAAATTTTTTATTGATAAAGTACACAAAGAATCTTTTACTATTTTGCCCCGTCCGAGAGTGGTTATCGGTATTCCGTCTAATATCACCGAAGTGGAAAAAAAGGCCGTTGAGGATGCGGCTAGGAATGCGGGCGCTCGGGAAGTATATCTTATCGAAGAGCCGATGGCCGCGGCAATAGGTTCGCGCATGGAAATTCATGAGCCGCAAGGGAATATGATAGTTGATATTGGCGGTGGGACGACGGATGTCGCCATTATTTCTCTTGGGTTGTTTCAAGGAATATTAAGGTTGCGGGAGACAGATTGACGCACGATATAATTCAATACGCCAAAGACGAATATAATTTGTTGCTTGGAGAAAGAATGGCCGAAGACATTAAAATTTCCATTGGTTCTGCTTATGAACTTTCAGAGCCGATAGAAACCATTATGAGGGGCAGAGATTTGGTGTCCGGACTGCCCAAAGAAGTCGTTGTTGATGACAGGGAAATAAGGCAAGTTTTGGATAAATCCTTGAAAATTTTGGTGGATACCGTGAAATCCGCCATTGAAGAGGCGCCGCCGGAATTGGTGGCGGATATTATGCATAATGGCATAGTGTTGGCTGGCGGAGGAAGCTTGCTTCGCGGGCTTGATAAAAGAATAGCCGAGGAAACACTGATGCCAGTTCGCGTATGCGAAGATCCGCTGACTGCGGTTGTTCGCGGCGCGGGCATTATTTTGGAGGATATTGAAAAGGTTAGGGATATGATCGCAAATACCGGATTGTAATTTAATTGGTTTTATCTTTAAACTATGCGCGGAATATGAGATTATTTAAGAATAAATTCTTTATTTTTTTGTTGTTCTTAATTTTCTCCTTCTTGATTATTTTCTTAAATTCCCGAAAGTTATTGGGATTTTCAAATAATTTTTTAAATGTATTTGTCTCTTCCGTTTCGAAGCCGGTTTGGTTGGTATCTGGAAGATTTTCCAGCCTTTTTTCTTTTATAGTTGATTTAAAAAATATTCGTTCGGAAGATTTCAATTTGAAAGATAAAAATCAAAGGTTACTCGCAGAGAATATTTATTTGAAAGATTTATTGAAAGAAAAAGAAATTCTGGATAAGGCAAGAGAATTTCATATTAAAGATAATTTTGATTGGCAGATTGGTCGTGTCATTGGTATGGATATTCAGAATTGGTCCGGATATGTAATTGTTGATATTGGTAGTGATGATGGCATAAAGATTGGTATGCCAGTTATTACGCAAAATAAATTGTTAGTAGGGAAAGTTATTGAAGTAGAGAAGAAATTCTCCAAAATCTCCACATTACTTAATCCTTCGATTAAGGTAGCCACGAAAACTCAAGATAGTCAGGCATTTGGAATGTTGACGGGTGACTATACAAAGAGTTTATTAATGGATTTCATTGATAAGGACAAAGTTCTTTTATTGGGAGAGCCGGTTATGACTTCCGGTAAAGACGGATTCTTCCCGGCGGGTCTTGTAATAGGAGAATTGAAAAATTTTGAAATAAAGCCGGAAAATCTTTTTCAAACCGCAATAATACGGAGCGAATTGAATATTTATGATTTGGACAGAGTTTTGGTTTTAACGAAATTTTAACAATAACAAATAGATGAAGTTTTTTTTCTTTTCTTTATTACTGTTTTTTTTGTTTATTTTGCAAATAAGTGTTTTACCGTTTTTATTAATTTTTGGAGTTCTGCCGAATCTATTGCTTGTAGCTTCGATTTTCTTTATATTTTATCCATTAGGCAGGGGATTAGATTATAGGGAATTGATGGCATTTTCTTTTGCGTCCGGATTTCTTATTGATACTTACTCTGGAATGCCTTTTGGGGTCGTCATGTTATCTTTTATTTTGACGGTAGCGTTAGTTCACTTTTTGGCTTATAATTTTTTGGAAAAAGCCAATTTTTTTATGGTTTGTATCGGCGTATTGATAGGTTCGATCGCTTACTCCATAATTTCCTTTGGCATTTTGAGATTATATATCGCGTTTAATTTAATATCTGATTTGGGATTTGATTATTCGGTATTTTTCAAAGTAATGTTGATTTTCTCTGTATTAAATATTGGTGCTGTAATGGTGATGCATATACCGTTTAAAAAATTTGTGATATTTACTGATAAATTTAAGAGATGATTTTCATATGTTTATTTCAGGCGATGAAGAAGAATATAAAGTTTCAAGAAATGAACAATCTTCCATTGAGCCGGAAGAAATTTTTTTTGACGCCAAGGTAAAACGTAATTTTTGGAATCAGGGCGGAGACCTTTCTCAATCCAGGATGGAAGTGCCCTTGGGTTTTAAAAATTTTTTTGTTGTCGGATTTTTAATAATAACCATGTTCCTGGTTATGTTTTTTTATAATTTTTATATTCAGATATTTTTAAAAGAAAAATTTAGGTTGCAGGCGAAAATCAACAGTATGAGGGTGGAGAGCATAAAAGCTCCTCGAGGCATTATTTATGATCATAATATGAAAGCGCTTGTATCCAATGAACCGAGTTTTGATGTGATTTTAATTCCGAAAGATTTATCAACTGACAGTGTAGATGATTATATTGGTGAATTAAGCGATATAATAGGAGTTTCGGAAAATGAATTAAGGGGGGTATTTGAAAATTCCGATAGAATGTCCATAGTGCCAATTATTTTAAAGGAAAATCTCGATAAAAACCTCGCTCTTTTACTGGAAGCGCAAATCAGCAATTTTAAAGGCATTGAGGTTGAAAAAAATGCCGTACGTGATTATAAAGATGGGATGATTTTTTCGCATCTTATTGGGTATACGGCAAAAATATCCGGTGAGGAATTAAAATTAAAAAAAAATTATCTTCCAACCGACTATATAGGAAAAACTGGGATAGAGCAGTATTATGAGGATTTTTTGAGGGGAGAAAACGGGAAATATGTCAGCTATCTTGATGCGCGTCACAATACTTTAAGAGAGGGCTTGGAACGTGAGCCAAAAGTTGGCGATAGCGTTATTTTATCTATTGATGCTGATCTGCAAAAATTGGCCTATGAATCTTTGAAAGAGGCGACGAGTAAAGCCGGACTTGGCGGCGTGTTTATAGCTATCAATCCGAAAGATGGAAAAATTTTATCTGCTGTGAGCGCGCCGGGATACGATAATAATCTTTTTTCTCGAGGGATTTCTAATAAGGATTATCAGTCGTTGCTCCAAGATAAATCTAAACTGCTTTTTAATAGAATTATTTCCGGAAAATACCCCCCAGGATCCAGCATAAAGCCATATATTGGAGCAGCAGCTCTTGAAGAAAATATTATTACTCCGGACAGGCAGATTTTAAGTACCGGAAGCATAGCTATAGGAGATAATCCAGAAACTGCTTATGTATTTAATGATTGGAAAATTGGTGGTCATGGGTGGGTTAATATTGGCAAGGCGATTGCGCAGTCCGTGAATACTTATTTTTATACGATTGGCGGTGGCTACGGCGATATAAAAGGCCTTGGCATGGAAAAAATTAAAAAGCATCTTGAGCAATTCGGTTTTAATAATCTGTCCGGCATAGATATTTTAGGGGAATCAGGAGGATTTATTCCTACGCCGGAGTGGAAAAAAGAAAAAATAGGAGAAAGTTGGTATATCGGCGACACCTATAATGCATCTATCGGCCAGGGCTATATAACGGTGACGCCATTACAGATTGCTCTTGCCGTATCTACAATCGCGAATGGCGGAATTCTTTTTGAGCCGAAATTAGCGGAGAGAATTATTGATTCCAATAAGAAAATAATCCAAGAATTTGCTCCAGAAATTATTAGGAAGGATTTTATTCAAAAAAATAATATTGAAGTTATAAGGCGTGCGATGAGAGAAACGGTTAGCGATGGATCGGCGAGGTCGCTGAATGAATTGCCTATTAAGGTTGCCGGAAAAACCGGCACAGCGCAATTCGGAGGCGATGGGAAAACACATGCATGGTTTTCCGGATGGGCGCCATATGAAAATCCGGAGATTGCCATTGTTGTTTTAGTTGAAGGAGGAGGTGAGGGGTCTTCTGTTTCTGTGCCAATAGCTAAAGAAATTTTTAAATGGTGGGCTGAACAGAAAATTAAAGATTCAAAATGAAAAAGAGACAAACGCAAAATGCTTGACTTTTGAGAAGTAACCTTTTATCATTCAAAGTTATTAAATTCGCTATTCGCTAATCGCTATTCGCTAATCGTTTTTTATGATTTGCGTTTTGCATTTTGCGTTTTGCTTTTTAGCAAGATGTCGTCAAAAGAATATATTTCTGAGGAGGGTCTTGAGAAATTAAAACAAGAATTAGAGAATTTTAAAACTGTCAAAAGACAAGAAATCGCTCAGCGTCTTGAAGAAGCGAAAAAAATGGGAGATTTGTCAGAAAATGCCGAATATACAGAAGCAAGGGAAGCTCAGGAGTTTAATGAGCGTGAAATTGCAGAAATGGAGGACTTAATTAAAAAAGCGATAGTAATCGGGAAAACTAAAAATAAAGATGAAATACAAGTAGGGTCTGTGTTTGTTGTGAAATCTCACGGAAAAGAACAAGAGCTGACTATTGTTGGCTCGGAAGAGGCGGATCCAATCCAAGGGAAAATCTCCAACGAATCTCCTCTTGGCAAAGCATTTCTAGGCAAGAAAAAGGGAGATGATGCCAGGATTAAAACTCCCAAGGGGGAAGCGAAATATACTATAGAGAAAATTATTTCGTAAGCGCGAGGCGGCCGAATGGCCGCCTTTTTTATTTTCTTGTCTAAATGTGTTTTTTTAGCTAAACTTAAAACATATAACATGAAATATATAACATGAAACACAAAGCATTTTTTATTGAATTTTTGCTCCATGTTTCATATTTCATGTTCCACAAAGTTGGC
Organism: Parcubacteria group bacterium GW2011_GWD2_38_12; assembly: GCA_000992345.1. Lineage (GTDB taxonomy): Bacteria > Patescibacteriota > Minisyncoccia > GWC2-36-17 > GWC2-36-17 > GWC2-36-17. Next base: position 46,381 of record LBUA01000001.1, read on the forward strand.
TTCTATTGAAGAAATTCGCGATAATCGCATAAAAAAACTGGAAGAATTAAGGAAATTCGACATAAATCCATATCCCGCAAAAAGCGGAAGGAATTTTTCTATTGCCGATATTTTGACTGATTTTGATAATTTAGCGCAAGATAAAAAAGAAGTGATTTTAGCCGGAAGGATTACTTCTTTGCGCGGTCAAGGCGCTTTGATATTCGTAGATCTGAAGGATGGCAGTGGGAGTATCCAACTTTTTTTTAAAAAAGATAATTTTAGCGACAGTGATTTTGAAAAATTACAAAACTTGTTTGATATAGGAGATATTGTGGAATCCGGCGGTATTTTGTTCGTCACTAAACGTGGCGAGAAAACTCTGGAAGTTAAAAATTTCAGGATTTTGACTAAAAGTTTAAGACCGATACCCACGGAATTTTACGGACTTTCCGATATTGAAGAACGCTATCGTAGAAGATATTTGGATCTCCTATTGAATGATGATGTTAGAGAAAAATTCATTAAGCGCAGTAAAATTATAAATGTTTTGAGAGAATTTTATAATACAAAAGGATATTTGGAGGTGGAAACGCCGATATTACAGACAATCCCGGGTGGAGCAACTGCCAAACCATTTAAAACACATTTAAATGCGCTTGATCTTGATTTATATTTGCGCATTGCCCCGGAACTTTATTTAAAACGTCTTTTGGTGGGTGGGTTTGAAAAAGTTTATGAAATAGGAAGGTGTTTTCGCAACGAAGGAATGGACGCGACTCACAACCCCGATTTCACGATGCTTGAAAGCTATAGCGCTTATGAAAATTACAAAGATTTAATGATTATGGTGGAACGATTGATGGAATTTTTGATTGCCAAAATCTATCCCGACGCGGAAAACTATAGAATAGAATATAAAGAACAAAAAATTATTTTTAAGGCCCCATACATGATAATAGAATTTACGGAGCTGTTAAAAGAACATTTTAAGATTGATTATGATGAAATGTCTGAAGACGAATTATTTAAATTTGCGGAAAAAGAAATTAAAAATAGAAAAAGTGATTTAAAGTTAAAACAGGGTATGCATAAAGGAAAAATAGCTGATGAGCTTTATAAGGAGTTCATAAGAAGTGAAATCATTCAGCCGATATTTATGATAAATCATCCTCTTGAACTTTCTCCGCTTGCTAAAAAAACAGAAGAAAATCCCTTGAAAGTGGAAAGATTTCAATTGATTGTTGCGGGGATTGAATTAATGAATGGATATTCCGAGCTCAATGATCCAATTGATCAGCATAAAAGATTCAGAGAGCAGGAAAATATCGGAAAATCCGGAGATGAGGAAGTGCAAAGACTTGATATTGATTATATTGAAGCATTGGAATATGGCATGCCTCCAGCTGCCGGGCTTGGTATTGGCGTTGAACGGTTAGTGATGCTTCTGACTGATTCCCAGACCTTGAGAGAATCCATGCTTTTCCCGACAATGAAACCTCGCGGTGAGGGAAGATGAGATATTTGTTTTTTGAAAATTAAATAAGGAGGGCTGAGAATGAAAAAACGGATAAGGGATGACGATATTAAAATTGATGATCTTTGTGAAATATATGAGACAAAAGATATAAATAAGGTTGAGTTTGAAATGGCTCATAATGATATCAACAAAGATTATGTGCCATATATTTGCGTATATCCCAAGAGTTATGGAGCTGAGAGTTTGCTTTTTTGGATGGATACCGTAATGTCCGTAAAAATAAAGGCGATTTGTCTTGCGAAATTGTTTTGGCTACTTTTAAATGATGAAAATATGGCCCGTATAATTTTTGAAGGTGGGCGGTCGCAGAATTTGCAAGATTTAAAATCCGATTGCGGCTTTGATCACAATTCAAAAGACGGGGATTATTGTGATGCTGTCGGTATAAAACAAGAGGATTTTAAAAAAGCTTTTAGCGCGCTTGATAATTTATTTTATGCCAACCATATGGAGCAAATGGTTGATATTCTAGAATTATTTCTGCAAAAATCATTTGAGAATAAAATAAAATCCTCAGTTTTGCATATTTTATTAAGGAATTTGATTGAAAAAATAGCATTGGCATAGGAAATAAAATTAAAAGAGCTATCTTTCGGGATTGCTCTTTTTTGTCTTTAAAGTATACTTTTAGTAATGATATAGAGAGAGAAATGTGAAAGTAATTTCTCTTGTCTCCGAGCCGAGCCTGCCTGTAGGCAGGCAGGGAGTTGACGCAGGTTAATGCCTTTAGTATGTCCCAATATTATAATCCTAAAAGGACAAAAAATTTATTTAATCCCGAAAGTAAAGACCAATTTAAATTGAGTCGTTCAAAAATTGACCTTTTTTTGAATTGTCCGCGATGTTTTTATTTGGATAGACGTCTTGGAGTCGATAGGCCGCCGGGATTTCCATTTGCCTTGAATTCCGCGGTTGATAAATTACTCAAGAAAGAATTTGATATTCACCGCATTAAAGCGTCAGCTCATCCATTGATGGATAAATATAAAATTGATGCCATACCGTTTTTGCATAAAGATTTGGATCAGTGGCGCGCAAATTTTATTGGCGTGCAATATCTCCATAAACCGACAAATTTTATTGTTACCGGAGCGATTGATGATGTTTGGATAAATTCCAATGGTGAGTTGATGGTGGTTGATTATAAGGCAACAAGCAAGGAAAGCGAGGTCAATCTTGAAGCGGAGTGGCAAATAGGGTATAAAAGACAGATGGAAATTTATCAATGGCTTTTGCGAAAAAATGGCCATAAAGTTTCTGATATCGGATATTTTGTCTATTGCAACGGTAAAACGGATAGAGCGGCGTTTGATGGTAAATTGGATTTTGATGTGACAATCTTGGATTATAAGGGAGATGACGGTTGGGTGGAAAAAGCCGTAAAAGAAGCCCATGATTGTTTAGTGGCAGATAGTATTCCGAAAGCAAATTCGGATTGTGATTACTGCAATTATCGCGAAGCGGTGAATGATTTAAAAATTAGCCGTTAGCTTTTAGATTCTATTTAAGAAGTTAACAATTAACAATTAACAATTAATAGCTAATTCAATGATTGATATAGATTTACTTCGTAAAAATCCCGAGACATTCGTGAGGGGCTCAAAAAATAAAAACATTAATATAGATATTGATGAAGTTTTGGAATTGGATAAAAGGTGGCGCGATGTATTGAGGGAGACGGAAGATATGCGAGCTAAACAGAATTTTTTTGGCGAAGGAGTATCCTCCGAAAAGAGTGAGGCGAGAAAAAGGGAGATGATAGAAGAGCTTAAAAATATAAAAGATCAAATAAAAACCAAAGAAATTGAAGAAAGTATATTGAAAGAAAAATTAGATAAAATGATTCGGCAAATTCCCAATCCTCCCTTTGATGGCGTGATTATCGGGAAAGATGAAAACGACAATAAAGTATTGCGTGAAATTGGATTAAAACCATTTTTTAATTTTAAATTTAAAAATTACATTGAGATAGGCGAGGAATTGGATTTGATAGATACGGAAAGAGCGGCTAAAGTTTCTGGTACAAGATTCGGATATTTGAAGGGAGGAGCGGCCGTACTGGAATTTGCTCTTATTCAATATGCGTTTGATATTTTAATGAAAGAAGGTTTTGTCCCTATTGTTCCTCCAGTTCTTGTAAAACCGGAAGCTATACAGGCGATGGGTTATGTCGAGCGTGGCGGAGATGAGATATATTTTTTAGAAAAAGACAATATATATCTTGTGGGCACATCTGAACAATCAATCGGTCCCATGCATAAGGATGAAATTTTTGAAGAAAAAGAATTGCCAAAAAGATATGTTGCTTTTTCATCTTGCTTTAGAAGAGAAGCCGGTTCACACGGAAAAGACACTCGGGGAATTTTGAGGGTGCATCAATTTGATAAGTTAGAAATGTTTTGTATTACGACGCCGGAAAAATCAAAAGAGGAACACCAATTTTTATTGTCGCTTGAAGAAAGATTAATGCAGGGATTAAAAATTCCCTATAGAGTTCTAGATATTTGCAGTGGAGATTTGGGGGATCCGGCGGCCGCAAAATACGACATTGAGGCCTGGATACCGTCTCAGGATACTTATCGCGAGACCCACTCATCATCAAATACGACCGATTTCCAATCAAGGAGATTAAATATTAGATATCGTCCCAAAGGCCAAGAAAAAGGCACTCGATTTGTACATATGCTCAATGGCACGGCCTTTGCCATTGGCAGAATGATTATTGCCATACTGGAGAATTATCAGCAAGCAGATGGATCGATTGTGATTCCCGAGGTTCTGCAAAAATACATGCCCGGACACAAGGATATTATTTCTAAAAAATAATCATAACATTTGACGTCTGACATTTGACGCCTGACATTTTTTAAAAGTTAATTGTCGATTGCTGATGGTTAATTGTTCTCTTCGCGATTGTCTCGCAATTACAGTAAAAATTATAATTTCTCGGGTAGATCCCCAATAAAATCGCGAAATTCAATATGGCGGACGGTTGTTAAATTTGTATATATAGTTTTGCCCATAATTATTATTGTATTTGGAGTATATTTTTTTATTTTTTCCGATTTTTTCAAAATCAAAGAAATTGTGGTTAGAGGTAATAGTTATGTCGTCAGCGCGGCCATAGTGGATGCATTTCAGAATATATTTGCGGAAACGAAATTGTTATTTTTGAAAAATAACAATTTGAATATATTGAATTCTCAAAGCGCAGAGCAAGAAATTAAAGATAAATTTCCGAGGATAGAAGAAGTAAGCATAGAAAAACAATGGCCGGATAAAATTATTGTGGTCATCAAAGAGAAAGAAGCAGTGGAGATATTGTGCAAATCAAAAAATGCCTCTGTTTCCGATTTTTCCGTTGCTAATTTTTCCGACTGTTTTTTTATTGATAAAAACGGCATTGCTTTTGACAGAGCGGCTGACACTCAGGGATTTTTAATTCTAAAAATTCTGGATAATAGGGGAGTTGATATTGGGCTGGATAAAAAATCGTTAAATACGGAATTTTTGAATTTTGTCAGAGACTTAAAAAATAACTTTGACGATTATTTGAATTACAATATAAAATTAATAGTCCTCGATCATTCGGCGCAAAGAGAGGTTTCTGCTCTAATTGATAATTGGCGGGCGATATTTGATGTTTCCGGAGACGCAAAGAAACAGCTTTTTGTATTGAGGGAGGTGTTGGAAAAAGAAGTAAAAGATCAAAAAGACAAGTTGGATTATATTGATTTAAGAGTTGAGGGCAGAGCGTATTATAAGCTAAAATAATTCTTTTTTAAAATATTTCGGGACAAAAGAATCATTCCCGCAGACGCTGATAAAATTTAAAGAGTCAAGAGGAGATATTTTATGAATAAAATCTCAGTGTGCGGATAAAAAATCATAGTGTTGTAAATATCCAGTATTATAAATTAAAAAACCAGCCGTTTAAGACGACCGGTTTTATCATTTTAGATATTTCAAGATGCTCTGATAATAATTAAGCATCTTATTGCAACACGTAAGATTATAATCCGCCGCTGATGTATACTTTTGGGGATCCCATTGAAAATAAGATTCTTCAAAATAATTAATCATAAAACGCGCGGCCAGTTCCAGCGTTATAAGAAGAGTGGCATTTAAAGCTGTTTTCTCATTAATATAATCTTTTTTGTTTTGAGTTAAATATGCCTTCAATGCCGCGTCAAAAAGTTTTTTATCGAATTCGGCATAATTTTTAATACTCCAACTCCTGAGAGCGTCTCCAATGTCTATTAATTCATTGGCCCCCATTAAAGTATCCATATCTATTAAAGCAACCACTTTTCCGTCTCTAAAAAGAAAATTTTCAAATTTTGGATCTCCGTGTATTATTATTTTGGGTAATTTCTTCGGTAAATAATGTTTTGGCGTATTTTCCGATATAAACGATGTTTGGTATTGTGCTTTTCGAGCCTTTATTTTGTCTTCGCGGTCAGGGCTATTTGATGCAAGAGCAGTCATGAATATCAGTTTTTTAATAATTCGTTTTGTGTTGTGAAAATTTATAGCAGGTGGCTTATTTATCGGGCCGTCATATTTAGACATAATCTCATGGAATTTACCGAGTTTTGAAGCGGCTTTGATGACTAAGGGAATATTTTTCTCGACTTTGTCATGCTCAATATAGCGCGATACCTTCCAATTGTGATTTTTAATCTTTGTCGTTAATGAGAGATTAGAGTTTTTGATTAACTGCGGGATATCGAAGAATTGATGATTTCGTAAATAGTTTGATGCGAGATACTGTCTTAAAGTTGTGCTTTTTGGGAAAAATTTATTGAGGCGCTGGGCCACAAATGCCCCCCGATTGGTTATTATCTTGAATGTGTCATTTGTAATTCCGCCTGATAATTTTTCGCAACTTTTTATTTCATCCAATCCAAATCTTCCAGCGACTTTTTCTAATGCTTCCATATCCCCATCATTGATTATCGGCATAATCAGCCCCCTTTTTATATTTTAGCTGTATTTTAAAAGAACCTAATATTTTATCTTAATAAAATCATTATATAATTTTTCGTATTCTAAGACAATATTTTCAATAGCGTATTTTTGAGCCGCTTTTTGGGAGTTTTCCGACATTTTTTGTCTTAAGGTCGGGTTTTCTATTAATTTGGTTATCTCTTTTGAGAGTTCGATAAAGCTGTACCTTTCCGTTATGAGACCGGTTGTTCCATGTTCTACATATTCATCGATTGGGGATTTGGCGACAATTTGCGGCAGGCCTAGAGCCATTGCCTCAAATATCGGCAAGGGCTGATTTTCGGTATCTGATGCGGTAATAAAAATATCATTTGCAGCCACGGCATCGATGAAATTTTGGTCTATCAACATGCCAAAAAATATGACCTTGTCTCTAATGTTTAATCTTTTCGCGAATTTTTCAAGATTTTTTCTCTCCGGTCCATCGCCAATTAAGGAAAGTTTTATTTTGGGATATTTTGGCGAAAGAAGCGCAAAAACTTTCAAGAGTTCATGGATTCTTTTCTCGTAGGTAATTTTTCCGAAATAAACTAAAGAAAATTCTGGCAAACCACAACGTTTTTTTAGTATATCTTTTTGCGCTGATGGTTTAAATTTAGAAATATCTATTGAGTTGGGAATAATAGAAACTGGAGCAGTAAGACCGTTTTTGATAAGATTCTCCGCAATGGTTTTTGACGGTACAATGACTATTTTACAGGAGTTATAAAATTTAACAATTTCTTTTTTAAGGAGGAATTCCGAAAGAAATGATCGACTTTTTATTATATGTTCTATATAGTTGGCATAAAAAGTATGGTGGGATCCGATTAGGGGAAGTTTTAAGATGCGAGCGACTTTTCGCGCTTCGTGGCCGGCGAAAAAGGGCGTATGAGCATGAATAACATCGGGATTTAATGAAAGAATATCCCGAAAGCCGGGGTTTATGGGATGGAAGATATTTTTCAGATTAAAATATTCGTTTTTTGCTCTGTAGATTTCTATAAGTTGCGGTTTTTCAAAGTCGTTATCTATATTATTCTCTGATGATTGGTTTGTGAAAATAGAAACATTGTGGCCGTGATTTGCAAGTTCGTGGCTTAATGTTTGGAGAGAAACAGAAATACTGTTTATGTCCGGAAGAAAAGTGTCGGAAAAAAAGGAGATACGCATAAAATATGAAACATGTAACATGAAATATGTAATCCGCCGTGGCGGACTTCATGATTCATGAGTTAATCGAGTCGGTAGACGAAGATTGAGTGTCCAATCGTTGTAATCGGTTTTTTATCTTTGAGCCAGGAGTAGGTATCTTCCGGCTTCATAATAAATCCAGGAGCTGGTTTTCCATGAGCATTTTGAAGTAATGTGGCAGAAATAGCAAAATAGCCATGATATGGACCCTTTGATGATTGCCATTGGTCATATTTTTCACCAAGATAATATCTGGGTGATCCGCCTCCGAAATATTCAACCCCAATTTTATTTATTTTATTTTTTTCAACATATTGAGTAAGCCGTTTTAAATCCTGTCCCCAGTCAAGATTGGAATCCACTACATATCTGTATCCATTTTTAGGTCCGCCGATCAATTCATTGAAATATGCTAAAAAATACGGGAAAGTGAAAATCGTGGCGATAGCGTACCAAAAAAGTAGGATTGCGATTAGCGCATAACGCGAGAAAATTTTCAGATATGAACCAATAACATTTCCGATTGCCTTGAATGGGAATTTAGATAGATCAATAATTTCATTTTTTAATATTGCCCATTTATTTATTTCTGCGCTAATTAGAACATAGACAAAGGGGAATGTCGGAATAATATGCCTGACTCCGATATTAAGATTGCTACGGAGCGTGACAAGCCAATACAGTATAATAAATCCCAGCATCGCTACCTCGTGATAATTATTTTTTGCCCAGTGAATTAGAGCCGTAAACATTGATGGTTCTTCGTGGCGGCGCTTGGTATTGGCAATGAATAATTTTATGAATCCATAAATTGCAATTAGTATCATTATATGTTTAGCCAGTGGTTCTTTTATCAAATAAACAATCAGGAAATAGCTTTTCCATCCTGCGGATGACACCTCGCCCAGGTAGTAGGTTGTATTGCCTCCGGTGGCGCGTTGAGTCACCATCAAAAACCCATGACCGTATTGGGCAAATGGCCTTAAGATTGGTTTGTCAGACATCCAGATAATCGGATCTGCAAATAAGCGATTCCCGAATGAACCCAAATTGAATATGGTATCCGCTTTTTGACGCTCGGCGGGATAGTTCCATGTATGCCACTGATAAATCGGCCAGACAACGAAGATAAATCCAGCAGATATAATAGATACGCTCATTACACCGTGCTTGAAAGAGCGCCAAATTTTTTCTTTGAATGGAGCGTCTGTTTGGATATATCCGTAGAGTAGGGCGAGTAATCCTAAAAATGGAATTAATAAAAATGTGGAAAATTTCGCGAGTATCGCAAAGCCGAAAGCTAAAGAAGCAAGAATAAAGAATTTGGGAGTTTTATTGCGCAGAAATTTAACGAAATAATATATAGAAATAAATATACCGGCAGTCGCTCCGATATCGGTGGTGACAAATCTTCCGTGGGCGAGTATTGTTGGAGAAAATACATAAAGGGTCAGTGCCATCAAAGCCGTTTTATCTCCAAATTCCTCAAGAGTCCATTTGAAAATATAAAATCCAAGAAGTAGCATTATGAGTATCGGACCAATGCGTCCCCAGAAAATTATTTTATCCGGATTATTTCCCGATTCATATAAAAATTGCGATCCCAAAACCCACTGGTCGTTTATATTTTCTTTCCACGCTTTGCCGTCGTTAGGAAATTTAAGATCCATAAATTGCAGGGGAAGAGCGGCAATATCTTTTATAAGCGGAGGATGCTCTGGATTTAAGCGCATATCTTTGTATTTAAGATAGGAATATCCGGCAGCGATATGGGGAGATTCGTCCATAATAACAGAGTCGTTCCACATGCTGGCAACGGCCAAAATAAGCATTATGCCGAGTAATGCGCAAGCAAGGATGTTGGTGAATTTGCGTTCAAACATATTTAAATTATGAATCATAAAACATGAATCAATTTTTAAAAATACGAATTTTAATTATTGAATGTATGTCGCGTGCTTCATGTTGTATGTTGCGTGATTATTTAATTATATAATTAAATCCTTCCCCCTTTTCTAATTTTCCGGGAGCCAGAGATTGCAATTGTTTTGTTAAATTATCATCATACTCCATTAATATAATAACATACGATTTATCATCATAAAAATTTCGCTTTTTTATATCGTTCGGCAATAAATAAATTATATTCTTTTCAAGTTGGTTGGTTTTTTTATAGCTGTTTGTTATAAACATTGTTGTCTGACTGGACATGGGAATGTTATTGACCAGTGCGCCCCCGCTATTTATTATTACGTATTTTTTTATATCCCCGGGCAGATTATTGATAAATCGGCCGATTTTAACGTAATTGTCGGAGAAAGCTCCTTTTATATTGGGATTATTAGCATAATTGACAAAGTATTTTCGATATCCGCTAAATGCCACGTAAAATAAGATAATAAAATATAGTGGCATAATTAATTTCTTGTTGGAATATAGGAAGATTTTCTTTTTAAAAAAATTATAAAGTGTAAAAGTTCCAAGGCCGGCAAGTATGAATGTTGGAGGGATGGCGCCGATGGATCTTAAAGCATGCGGCAGGCCTTCGGTGCTCAAGATTGACGGAGCAAGCATAGCGGAAAACCACGCAAGTAAAAATATGTGTTGCAAGGGGATGGGATTGTGCGGGAATTTTTTCAGTAATTGGTAGCAGAATTTCAGGAATTTTTTTAAACAGATGAAAATACCGATTAAGAAGAAAATGCCGACAGGCCAGAAAAGCAATGGTGAACCCGCAAAGTTATGCCGCCAATTCCAGTCGCCAATAAAATTAAATTGCGCAAGTGTCAAAATAGAGCTTTTTATTACTTCTGTTATTGGATTCTCCGAAGCGAAAATCGAAACCTGTCCGGCTCTGCCGATGAAATCATCCGGATGAATGTAGAAATAATAGAATATCGGCAATGCCGCAAGAAGGGCAAAAGAGCCGTAAATAACGATGTTATAGAAGAATTCTTTTAATAATTCTTTTTTGTTTGCGCTATTTTCAATATCGCCGGCGCCATTTGTTCTTATTATTTCAATTAATTTAAAAATCAAAACTGCAATTACCACAATTGGAACGATACGAAAAGCGATATAGGTGTGAAAACCAAGACCCATGAATATGCCAGCCCAAATAAAATTAATATTTTTTTTAGTTCTAAATCCTTTAAATAAAAAATAAAAAGAAAAAGTCGTGAGAAACGGCAACATAATGGCGCGAAAACCAATACGGGAGAAGTTTGTATGCCAGAAGCTCACAGCGAGAAAGAAAGATGATAAAAGAGCAATAATTTTTGAATTATGAAGTATGAATTTTGAATTATGGAGATTATTTTCTGGCTCCAATTCTTGATTCATAATTCTTGATTCATAATTCTTTTTGCAAAAAAGCTCTTTGGTCAATAAATACACTCCTAAAACTGTTAATACGCCAAACAATGCGCTTACTAGTCGCAATGCCCACGGCTCATTGCCGAATGTCGCGACAGATAGCGCCTGGATATTTATAAAAAGTCCTTCGCGACCGTTATTTTCCGGATAAAATATCTTAAAATTTCCAGTTGAGAGCGCTTCCAGCGCGTTGTTGCCGTTCATAGCTTCGTCCGGGTAAAGTCCGGGCGGCATCTGGGCTATATTGTAGAAACGGAAAAAAGTCGCTATAATCAAGATGGCAATTAGATAGATTTTATATTTATGAGTTTTGATAAATTGTATATTTAAGTGATCAAGCGATCTTATAAATTATATCAAATTAATCCGTGGAAAACCATAAAGATAAAAAGAAGGAGATTCCAGCTTTTATGGAAACAAATTCAGTGCAAAGTTTAGAGGCGCAACCAAAAACTCAGCTTCACGAAGAAATCGCCGAACTTGAAAAAAATTTAGAAGAGAAAAAGCGTTTGGCGGGAATATCAGGCGTTGAGATTCCTTACGAAAAAGAGGTTTTTAAGGATGTTATTAAAGAGCATATCTCTCAAAAAAGAGAGCAGATTTTGTCTTCTCTACCGCCTTCACAAGCGCAGGCACAACAGGCACAAGTGGCAGATGACGCGCAAAAATTAAAAGAATTGACCGAGCAGAAACAGCTTGAGGAGTTAATAGGTATTGCTCATAAAAAAAGTCCGATTGCCGCGGCGCATATTGCCGAACATATGAAAAATCCCAGATTACTTGATAGCTTTCATGATTATTTGACTGATCAATTGTATGATTATTTAGTAAAAACCAGAAAATTAAGAGAACTTTAAGTTAGCTATTCCAGTGGTTCAGCTATTTTAGCGGTTTAGCTTCGGCTATACTGCTATACCGCCATACCGCTTACCGCCCTTGATTTTAAATCTAAATTTAGACCCCAGAATATTGATTATTATTATTTTATTTGTAGCGCTGACCATTTCAATAATTGTCGCGCTAATTTTTATTTCTCGCATGAAAGAAGAGGGGAGATTGGAGCGGTCATTGAATATGGTTTTATTTTTAGTGACATTGCCGAGATTCAAGCCGGAAAAAGAGGGCGAAAAACGTGAAGAGAAAAATTTTATAGCGATATCGGAACAGTTTTTTACCGGTTTATCGGAGATAACAGACAAGGGATTTTTGAAAAATTTTATTTATGGCCAGCCGTACTTGGTACTGGAGATGGCTGTGTCGTCAAATGCCAATGAAATAGTTTTTTATATTGCTGTCCCGAGAAAATTTTCCGAAATTCTAGAAAGACAAATTCATAGTTTTTTCCCCGGCGCTTTTTATGAGAGAGTAAAAGACTACAACCCCTTTGTTTCGGGTGGATATACTGCCGCATCTTATGTTTCTCTTGCCAAGCATTATGCAATGCCGGTTCGCACATATCAAAAAATGGAAGTTGATCCATTAAGCGCGTTCGCTAATTCGCTCTCAAAGTTGCAGGAAAAGGGAGAAGGCGGAGCGATACAACTATTAATTTCTCCTGCAAAAAATTGGCAAAAATTCAGTTCGGAAGTGATAAGGCAAATGCAAAAAGGATTGGAATTTTCTAGAGCTATCAAAAGGGCGCAGGGCGGCGTTTGGGAAACTATCAATGAAATATTTATCAAGAAAAAAAAAGAGAAAGAGCCAAAATTATTGACGCCAATCCAAGAAGAGGAAATAAAAATTATCAGCGAAAAGGCGCAAAAAGTCGGTTTTGCGGTAAATATTAATCTTGTGGCTTCGGCGCAAACGAAAGCCAGAGCAGAAGAAATTTTATCGCAAATAGAGAAAAGTTTTACCCAATTTTCTTCACCTAATCTTAATTCTTTCAAAATTAATCGTTTGAGCAGTAAGGTGGCTGAAGATATAATTTATGATTTTTCCTTTCGGATTTTTCACATACACAGCAAAATGATTTTAAATACAGAAGAATTGGCGAGTATATATCATTTCCCCACTCCGTATTTGGAAACGCCCAAGATAAGATATCTGACCTTCAAAAAAGCTCCTCCGCCGGTAACTTTACCAGAGGAAGGGGTGATGCTGGGAATAAATATTTATCGCGGCATTGAGACTACCGTGAAGATGACGCGCGATGACAGGAGAAGACATTTGTATGTTATCGGTCAAACCGGCACGGGAAAAACATTTTTATTGCAAAATATGATTCGCCAAGATATGGAAAACGGTGACGGATGCTGTTTCATCGATCCGCACGGTGAGGCGATTGAATACATTTTGGGATTAGTGCCGAAAAATAGGGCGGATGATGTCGTGGTTTTTGACCCAGCCGACCTTGAAAGGCCTTTAGCGTTGAATTTTCTGGAGTATGACCCTGCCCATCCGGAACAGAAAACTTTCATTACCAATGAACTGCTTGTGATATTGGATCGACTTTATAATCTTAAAGAAACCGGCGGGCCAATGTTTGAAAGATATTTAAGAAATACTTTGGGGCTTTTGATGGATTTTCCGGAAAAAGGATTTACTTTGATGGAGATACCAAAAATTTTTGCTGATGAAGATTTCAGGAATAATCTTTTGGCGAATTGCAAAGATATTTTAGTAAAAGAATTTTGGGAAAAAGAGGCGCTTAAAGTGAAGGGTGAAGGATCGTTGGCTGAGTTGACCCCATATATCACCAGTAAATTTGGCATATTTATAAATAATGATTATATGAGGCCCATTATCGGCCAATCAAAAAGCACTTTGAATTTTAGCGATATTATAAATAACAAAAAGATATTATTGATAAATCTTTCTAAGGGGAAAATAGGCGATATAAATTCGCAGTTGCTCGGTATGATAGTTGTCGGTAAATTAACTCAAGCGGCATTGGCGCGTGTTGATATGCCCCAAGAACAAAGAAAAGATTTTTATTTATACATTGACGAGTTTCAAAATTACACCACTCCGTCGATTTCCACTATTTTATCCGAGGCGAGAAAATATCGGCTATGTCTTAATTTGGCGCATCAATTTATTGGTCAATTGCCTGAAGATATTTCAAAAGCTGTTTTTGGCAATGTCGGATCTCTGGCGCTTTTTCGGGTTGGACCGGAAGACGCGGAATTTTTGACGCAATTTTTAAAGCCGGTATTTTCCGAATATGATTTGATAAATTTGGATAATCGGAACGCATTGGTCAAGTTGTTGGTAAATGGCGCAGTGACTCAGTCATTTAACATTACCACGACAATGACCGATATTCCGTCGCCCGATTTGGAGATTACCTCTGCCATCAAACAGCTTTCTCGCTTGAAATTTGGGCGCGATAAAGTGATAATAGAAGAAGAGATAAGAACTCGCTATAAACAATCTGACAATTAACAAATGACGATTGACTATTTGGTCAAATGTCAAAGGTTAAAAGTCAAGAAGTTTGCAAAACATATGGAACAACCATTTCAGAGGGCTCAAGCAACGGTCGCGGTGGAATCAGCTTCTCCTGTGATTAAGTTTAGAAAAGGGGACGCAATAGCTTCGGTGGCGTTGGGGCTTATCATCGGATTTTTTACGCCGTTTATTTTAAATAATATCGGACGGACTTTGCCTCTTCAGGATTTTTATTTTGTAATCTTCCCTATTGTGGCGCTGATGGGAATGTGGATTGTTTTTTTGATTGCCGCGAGAGTTCCGGTTTTGGTGCAGATTACGAAATTTGGCGCAATTGGCGCAGCTAATACCGTAATTGATTTTGGGATATTGAATTTTCTGTCTTTCAAATTCCAGATTTTTAGCGGAGGAAGTCTGACTATATTGAATATTATTTCTTTTAGTGTCGCCGTCATAAATAGTTATTTTTGGAACAAGCACTGGACTTTTAAATCCGAGCAAAATAATTCCAGCAAACAATTTATAGAGTTTATTGTTGTGTCCGTTATAGGAGTATTAATAAATACTGGAATAGTTTATTTAATGACGACTTTGGTTATTCCTTTTGCTGGTATTTCCGAGCAGATTTGGTTAAATATCGGCAAATTGATGGCAACATTTATTTCTCTTGCATGGAACTTCGCTGGTTATAAATTTATAGTGTTTAGAAAATAAGGGCTTTATTAAAATTTTAGAGCAGAAAGCAAATAAAATTTAGATAGTAAATCTTAACCTTGTTAAATCCCCGCGGAGCTGGGGCGCCAAAGGCGCATTTAACAGGGTACTCGATTTTGAAATAAAATTTTGCGCACTCCGCAAAGCTTCGTTTCAAAATTTCGATAAAATCGGCATGTATGAGATTTATAAATTTTTACATGGAATTGGAATTTTAATGACTGTTGGCGTGATTACCGCGTCGCTTATTTACGGTTGGTATAAAAAATTATTCCCAAATAATAAATTATTAACCAAAATCCAATTTCCATATAAGTGGATATCTCCGTCGGTGAAAATTGGCCTTGTTGTTTTAATTATTTCCGGCCTTGGGATGTATGCGGAGAGAGCGGAACAATTCAATAGTTCGGCGGTTTTTTGGATAAAAATGGGTTTTGTTTTGGCGCTTGTAATAAATAATATTTGGTTAAACAGCATTTTAAAACCAAAAGGCAAAAAGATATTTTCCGATCCAGTTCTTGCCAATTCGCCGGAAGCCTTAAAACTTAAAAAGACATTTAATTTTGCAGAAAATCTGTCTTTATTTTTATGGTTCACAACCATGATTGTAAGTTTTCTTTTGCCTGAGGGCCGTGAAGAGCGCGGAGGAAGAGAATTTTAATTATAGATTTATAACACACAGAGCATGCAGCATGAAGTCCGCCGCGGCGGATTCATGTTTCATGTCTCATGTTTTATGTTGCATGAGCTTAGTTTTATATCGTAAATATCGTCCTAAAACTTTTGCCGAGATTAGCGGGCAAAAGCATATTGTTGAAACCTTGGTCAATGCCATAAAGAGCGGGCGAGTAGCGCATGCCTATTTATTTTGCGGTCCGCGCGGCACAGGCAAGACGACTATGGCGCGTTTACTTGCCAAAGCATTAAATTGCGAAAAACTTTTAACTTTTAACTTTAAACTTTCAACTGACCCAATAGAGCCGTGTAATAAATGTTTGAGTTGTCAGTCAATCAACGATGGCAATGCTCTGGATATCATTGAAATAGACGCGGCTTCCAATAGGGGTATTAATGAAATTCGCGATTTGCGCGAAGGAGTAAAATTTTCTCCAGCCGCGCTTAAATACAAAGTATTTATTATTGACGAGGTACATATGTTAACCAAAGAAGCGTTCAATGCTCTGCTTAAAACACTGGAAGAGCCGCCCCAGCACGCCATTTTTATTTTGGCCACAACCGAAGCGAATAAAATACCAGCGACGATTTTATCGCGTTGTCAGAGATTTGATTTTAGAAAATTATCGGTCAATGAGATTATAGAAAGGCTGAATGGAATTATAAAAAAGGAGGGGATAGATTGCGGCGATGATGTTGTAAGCTTTATTGCGACAATCAGCGATGGCGGACTTCGCGATGCTGAGTCATTGCTTGGCCAAATTATTAGCGTATCGAGCGGGAAAATAGATTTGGAAACGGTTCAGGATGTTTTAGGGATTGCCGACATGAGAGATGTATATGCATTTGTTGATTTGCTTATTAATAATAATCATCAGGAAATTTTTAAATTTATCAATAATCTTTTTAATCAGGGAAAAGATATGGCGGAGTTTATGAGATCATCTTCTAATTATTTAAGAAAAATGATGATTTGTCAGATTGACAATGCGCTTGTTGCCACCGTAGCCAAAGATATGACACGCGAACAACAGGTAAATTTGTGCTCCCAGGCGCAAAAATTTGAAAATGCCAAGATTCATAAAATAGTGGCCCGACTAGTGGATGCTGAAAATCAAATTAAAAAATCATTCTCTCCTATTATTCCCATTGAGCTTGCTATGATTGATATTTTAGGGATATAATTTTCTAGCTTCTAGCTTCTAGCTTCTAGCTTTTTGCGGGATCGTCTAATGGTAGGACTCCGCCCTTTGAAGGCGGCTATCTTGGTTCGAATCCAGGTCCCGCAGCACGAGTCAGTGCGTTATTGAGAGACCGAGAAGGCTATATTTTAAGTTATTAATTATATCTAATGCAAAATTACAAAGACAAAATAATTGAATTTATAAGATTATTTTTGTTATCGTTGTTTATAATATTTGTTTTATTAATTTTACCAATACTAATAGAAACTATTTTAAGATTATATTTGGAAAGTAGAACAATTGGCGTATTAATAACATCTATTTATTTAATTACTTTTCTATATATTTTATATTATAAAAAAAGAGACAAGAGTAAGACATTTCTAGAAAATTTTTATTTGTTTACAAATTCCATAAGAAAATCTATAAAAGAAATAATTAGTTTTATTACAAAAATTCCTCACTTTTTTAAATTAACAGGAAATTCTATTATCAAAATAGTAGGTTACATTTTTGTTGCGGCATTGATAATAATCCCAATATTTATAGTCATAATAATTATGTTAGCCATTATAAAATGGTCTTTTCAAATAGTGTTTTAGTTTTTAATCTATTAAAATAAGATTTTGTTAGTAAATAATTGTTTAGATAAAATATTTATGGAAGATCAAATAATTAAAATATCTGAAGATATAACTTCTATTGCTGATAGCACTAATCAAATTCAATCTTATATTAAAATCATCTTACAACGCCATTGGTGGGATACTCAATGGTTTTCTTCGTTATTTGGTGTTATTTTGGGCACTATAATAACATTATCGATTGGATGGATGAAAGATTATTTACAATGGAGAAAGAAAATTTTATTGAGTTGGTATAAAAAATTGATAAAAGGCCCAAATTTAGATGATCTAATATATCAAGCGCTTCATATTAGTTATGCTTATGGTGGAAAAGATACAAATGACAAATCCTTATCAGAAAAAGTTTTAATTGAGTTTCGTAAAAAATATAAGCATTGGAATCTTCCATTATTATCAAGACTTCGGTTTTTATTTATAAAATGTGAGAAGTTTATTAAAAAATTACCAAATAAAAATAATGCACAGTATGAAGAATTTAAGAAAAGTGATGAATATAAAATATTAAATAAAATTTTTAATAAAATTATTTTTATTTCCGAAAAGAGCACCGGAGAAAATCGATGGACATTAATTAATGATTAAAATAATTAAATATTTAATTTATAGCTACCACCGCGACCCGACCGAGACGGGTTATTGTGGTATAATAAAAACAGTCAAAAAAGCTCTCAACGGTCTCGCTAGTTTTGGTTCTAGACCGGAGTAGCTAGCCAACAAAGATAAGTTGGAAAGACTGCCTCGCGGATAGATATCCGCGAGGTTTTTGTTTTGTAGGCATTATAGAAGTGATAAAAATTCTTCCAGTTCTTTTCCGATAATTGGCCTTATTTTATTAGGTTTGAGATTACCAAGGCGTATGTTCATAATGCGAATTCTTTTTAGATCTGCGACTGCATACCCAAGCGCTCCGCACATTCTTCTGATTTGATGTTTTTTGCCTTCCGTCAGGATTATTCTAAAAGTAAAGTTATTGATGCGACTAATTTTGCATTTCTTTGTTCTATAACCATCAATATTCACACCCTCGCTCATGCGTTTGAAAAAACTCGGCTTCAAGGGAGTTCTAACATTTACGATATATTCTTTTTCGTGATTATATTCAGGACTCAAGAGTTTTTCGGTGATGCGACCATCGTCCGTGAGGATTATTAATCCCTCAGAATCTTTATCAAGGCGACCCATAGGGAAAATATGTGTATTTAACAAAAAATCGCGAATGCTTTTTTCGTTCATTTGCGGGCTGTGAGTAATAACGCCGCGAGGCTTATTATAGGCGATATAAGAATATTTTCTATTCGCTATATCTCTTGGTATTTTTACATCATCTCCTTCGTTGACCATATCGCCAAGCACGGCAATTTTACCATTTATAAATACATTTTTTCTTCTAATCAGATCATCAGCCCCTCTGCGGGTCGCGAGGTTATGTAGAGCCAGATATTTATTTATCCTTATTGGATAGGATATTGATTTTGAATTTTTAAGCATATTATTTTATACATTATTTTTATAAACTTGTAAACTAAGGGATTTTACTAAAAAAAGTTATATGTTATAATGATTGTATTAATAATTAATACACTTGTAAATTTATGGCGAAAGGAAACAACGCTCAAAGAAAAGAAAAGAAGAAACCGAAAAAGGATAAGAAAAAGAAGTAGTTTTAATTACCCTTTTTAATTACAAAACCTATTAGGGGGTTGACAAAGCTAAGAAAGTTGTATATTATTGGGGAATTAAGAAATAACAAAGTATCAAATATCTCACTGAGGCCGCGCTAATTATTGCAATATTGCAATTACTCTTAGAAAATGTCGCAGGATTCCGTGCGACATTTTGCTTTTTTGGAGGTTGTTTAAAGACTTTTTTCGTAGCGATTGCAGTAGAAAAGCGAGTTTTTAAATAGCTTCAGCGGTATGTATAGAAATAACACTCGCCACGGCGAGGGTTCGTTTGGTAGATTTTCCGGCAATAGAAAGCGACCAGCGCGTCGCGCGCGTCGCGGTCAAAATATTGATGTTTCAAAATTCATCAATAAAGCGGTCATAACCGAAACAACAGAACATTTTGTTCCCGAACATTTGTTCGCTGATTTTAATATTGATGCTCGCTTAAAAGCGAATGTCTTAGCTAAAGGATATAATACTCCAACTCCGATTCAGGATAAATCAATCCCGCATATTTTGCGCGGATCCGATATTGTGGGTATTGCCAATACCGGAACCGGGAAAACCGGAGCATTTCTTGTTCCTCTTATTCAGAAAGTATTGATAAATCATAAAGAAAAAGTTTTGATTATCGTGCCGACTCGCGAATTGGCTTTGCAAATTGATAAAGAATTCAAGAGTTTTGCCAGGGGATTGAATATGTTTTCCGTGTGTTGTGTCGGCGGCGCGCCTATCGGCAAACAGATTTCTGAATTGAGATATTATAATCATTTCATAATCGGTACCCCGGGCAGATTGAAAGATTTGGCTCAAAGGGGCTTTATATCTTTTCCTCAGTTTTCTGCGATTGTCTTAGATGAAGCGGACAGAATGCTTGATATGGGATTTATTGATGATATGAAATTTATAATGTCTAAGATGCCCGAGAAACGCCATACGTTATTTTTCTCGGCGACAATGTCTCGAGAAATTGAAGCGCTTATTAAAAATTTTCTACGCGACCCGATATCTATCTCGGTAAAAACCGGAGATACTCCAAAAAATGTTGATCAAGATATTGTGAGGGTATCGGCGGATAATAAAATAGATATATTGCATAATCTTCTGAAGAATGAAGAATTCAGCAAGGTGTTGATATTCGGCAGAACAAAACATGGCGTGGAAAAATTATCCGAGATACTGATTGCACGCGGATTTAAAGCGGAGTCAATCCATGGAGACAAAAATCATGCTAAGAGACAACGGGCCTTGGGACTTTTTATTGATAATCGCATTCAGATTCTTGTTGCTACTGATGTGGCGGCGCGCGGATTGGATATCCCCAATGTGAGCCATGTCATTAACTACGATATTCCTGCCGCGTACGAAGATTATGTTCACCGCATTGGTCGAACTGGTCGCGGCAATAAAAAAGGCAAAGCGCTCACATTTATTGGATAAGGGCTTCGTCTAAAATTTGAATCCGCCCAGTCTCGATTTTTCTTGAAAAATCGAGGATGCTCAATTACAAAGTAATCGGCACTGGCGGAGCACAAATTTTAGAAACAAAACCTTACCCTGTTAAATCCCCGCGAAGCGGGGGTGCGAAAGCGCATTTAACAGGGTGCTCATTTTTGAAACGAAATTTTGCGCACTCCGCAAAGCTCCGTTTCAAAATTTTGACAAAATCGGCATGTCGCAAAATGCAAAGCCCCGTAGCGAACGAAGTTCTGCTGCAGGAGAAGTTATAATCAGATTTGATGAAGTGTCTTTTGAACACGGACCCCAAAAACCCATTCTTGAAGAGGTGGGTTTTTCGGTGCGTAGAGGAATGAAAGTCACGCTGATGGGGCAAAATGGCGCCGGAAAAAGCACTATTTTTCAACTCATTACCGGAGCGGCAAAACCCGAATCAGGCGCGGTGCATATCGGGTCGGATATTATTGTCGCTATTTCGCGGCAAGTAATTCCTCGCGATCAGTTGGATTTAACAGTGCGGGAATTTTTTGAGAAATGTTTTGATAAAAAAGTTTACGATATAGATCCTAAAATTGATGAGGTGTTGGAAGTGGTGAATTTAAAAGGCCACGAAAAAATGCACAAAAGGATTATTAAGTCATTTTCCGGCGGTCAGCAGGCGCGGCTTCTTTTGGCGTCGGCGCTCATTCAAGATCCCGATGTATTGCTTCTTGATGAGCCGACCAACAATTTGGATAAAGCCGGTATCGCGCATCTGACAAATTTTTTAGTTAATTATAAGAAGACTTGTATTGTTATTTCTCACGACGCGGATTTTCTCAACGCTTTCACGCAGGGCGTTTTGTATCTTGATATATTTACTCGCAAAATAGAACAATATGTCGGTAATTATTTTGATGTGGTGAAACAAATCTCTGTTCGAATAGAAAAAGAAAATAGAAAGAATGCGTTATTAGCAAAAGAGATTCAGGAGAATAAAGACAAGGCAAACTTTTTTGCGCACAAAGGCGGACGTATGAGGTTGCTCGCTAAACGTATGCGTGAGAAAGCCGAGGAGATGGAAGAAGAAAAAGTTGATGTGCGAAAAGAAGATAAACCCATCAGGCCGTTTATTATTCCTTTCCAAGAGGATTTGATAGGGGAGATTATAAATATCTCATCTTTCACGACGATGAAAAATCATCAGCCAGCAGAACACAAAGCCAAAATTTCAATGAAGAAAAATCAGCACTTGCTCTTATCCGGCCCCAATGGCATCGGCAAAAGCACATTACTAAAATCCATCGCCAAAGGTACTGTAGGGGGCGTGGCGATTGCCCGAGGTGTCCGCGTCGGGTATTATTGCCAAGACTTTTCTACGCTTAATTTTGATGAAACTGTTTATGAATCGCTCGTGTCGGCGATGGAGAAAGCGACCGGAAAAAAAGACGATGAATTCATCCGTGCTATCGCTGCGAGTTTTATGATTAGAGGTGATATGGTTTATTCTAAAATCGGCAGTTTGTCCGAAGGGCAAAAGGGGCTCGTTGCTTTTGCGCGACTGGTAATTCAAAAACCCGGCCTTTTGATACTTGATGAGCCAACCAATCACATCAATTTTCGCCATTTACCAGTCATCGCTGGAGCGCTCAACAAATACGACGGCGCGATGATTCTCGTCAGCCATGTCCCCGAATTCGTCTCCCAAATCCGCATTGATGAGATATTGGATTTAGAGAAATAGGTTTTGTCATTCCCGCGAAGGCGGGAATTTAGTCCATGGCCATTGCGATTCAGTAGGTGATTGTGGTCAATCAGGCACGAAGCAATCTCTCCGTAATAGAATGTCGCCGAAAGGCGGCTTTTTAAAATTTGCGTTTTTTACGATTTCAGTGTATAATATAAAGAATAAATTATGCAAAAACCTGATGTAAAAATAAAAGATTGGATTGGGATAGGCGAAAGCAGGCCCTTGTGCTCTCCTCTGTATGCGGTTGTTTGCAATATTAGCCATGATGATATAGAAGTGGTATACCTTCAAAACGATCACAAGCCGGTAAAACAAGAAGTTATTTGGGATGGAGAAACGTGGCAATTTAATACTAATTCCGGCATTACCTTGAGAGAAGGTGAGGGATATGAGTTTATACAGATTTTAAAAAATAGATAAAAAATAAAAATAAATGGGAAAAATATTGTCAATAAATCACAAGCTTGGTAAAGCGGATATATCTTTAGATGATGTTTTGATTAGGCTTTTTATTAAGTATTATAATGGCACATGCTCTGAAATAAGAATATGGAAGCTACCATTAAAAAGAAGTTTTTGGAGCATGTTTAATGTTAAAAATTTAATTTGGGCTATTTATAATGACGACGCTAAATATATTCATGGTTGGTTTTCAAGAGATGGTGATATTCTGGAAGTTTTAACAAGGAAGATTGAAAAATGTAATAATTATAATGATCTTAAAGAATTGCTTATTAAATTAGAGAATATTATAAATGGAATTTCTTTACCACATGATGAGTTATAAAATTTTTTAAATTAGCGAAATATGAAAAATATAATTATTATTTTAATAATTTTAGTAGCCGCCATCGGTAGCGGATTGTTTTATTGGTATGAGTATAGACCGAATAAAATAAGAAGTTATTGCAATGATAAGGCACAAGATACTTTAACCGGCTCACTTCGAGAATTTGTAGCGGTTCAAGCCAACTATGAAGATAATTATAAAAAATGTTTAAGAGGTAATGGAATAAGAGAGTAAGTTAAATAAAATTTTTATGGGAAATTTAACAGATGCTTTAAAAAAATATAATGGAAATTCGTTGCCAGAAGATATAATTAAGGGGTTGCAAGATGGTGGTTATACTCATGGATTAAATCCGGCGACAGAGGAACCGATTTTTCAAAACTATTTAACTGCTTTATTAAACTCAAAAACTAATAAAGAATTGTCTGTATCTTTAAATAATTTTAAGGATGTGATAAAAGAATTCTCGCTTTCAAGTTTTGAGTCAACAAAAGCATTGAATCTTTGGACAATGGTATTGGCGTTTGCCACAACAGCATTAGTATTTGTGACAATCGTAGCGATATTTTATTAAGAGTAAATTGTTTGAAAATATGAATTTTACTGAAGCAAACAAAATTTTTAAAATTTGGAGTGAATGGTATTGGCCATCTCACTTTATACTGCATTCAGTTTTTCTCAATAAAATACCGGAATCTTTTTTGCCATATCAAAAAAATGTTTTAGAGGAGGCACTAAATATTATAGCAAAGCAATATTATGACAATGGCGATTTTAAGGTCTCCAAAAATATCCAAGAATCTATCGCGTCTCTTGCGGCTTATGTAAGAGATGATGATGCCTTACAGCAAGTGTCTGACAGATTATCTGATGTTAAGATGAGAGAGGCTGTACTTATTTATATTTCAAATTTTAAAAAAGATTGGAAAAATTGGTTAGACAAACAAGAGGATTAAAAAGAAAGGCATATGTCTCATAAGTCAAGATAAAATAAACCTTTTTAAAATTTTTTAACAAAATTTAATTGCTTGAGATAGTTGTATTTTGGATAATATGAATAATAAATCAGAGGAAATTATTAAAAAATCAATTGAACAAGCAATTATTAACGCTGTTAGTAAAAAAATATATCCACCACAGCAACCAGGCTTTTTAGGCAGATTTTTAAAAAAATCGCCAGGAAAATACATAGACCTAAATATCGAAGAAGATAAGAGTGGTTGCAATAAGATAATATTTAAATTAGAAAATTATAAAAATCCAGTTAGTATCGATCTTGAAAAGATTTTTGAAGGAATATTTTGGACAGAATTTTTCGATGCTGATAAGTATACAGAAGTCAGTGAATACGTTGATAAATTTGAAAAATTAAATACATGGGATGAAAAAGCAAACTTTTTAAGCCAATGTTTAAAAAGTTTTTAATTCGGTATGCATTCAAAAGAAAACAATTTTGCGTATATTGATGGGGCGAATTTACATAATGGCATTGCCGGTTTGGGTTGGAAGCTGGATTATAAAAGATTTAGAGTGTGGCTGTCTGATAAATACGGCATAAAAAGCGCCTATATTTTTATTGGTTTAATACCGAAATATAAAGATTTATATAAATATCTCCAAGAATGCGGATTTACCTTGATATTCAAAGAGGTGGTGTATAACAGCGATGGGAAACCAAAAGGGAATTGTGATGCGGATTTAGTTTTGCAATCAGTATGCGATGCGTATAAAAATAAATTTGATAAAGCAATTATCGTTTCGAGTGATGGCGATTATGCCGGACTGGTTAAATTTCTTAAGGAACGCGGAAAATTAAAAACAATACTGTCGCCTCATACTAAAAATCTCTGCTCTATTCTTCTAAAAAGGACGAATGCGCCGATTGCTTATTTGAATGATCAAAAAACAATTTTACGGGATAAAAAAGAAAAAGCCCCCGATGCGGACAAAACCGCATAGGGGTCTTTTTCGTAAGTATTAACTATATAATAGCAAGCGCTTGTAAAAAGTCAATAGTCAGTAAAATGCCTTATTGCATCTATATTTTATAATGTTTTGATAAGTAAAAATTTAAAAAATATATAATAAAAATGCGATGATTTACCGCCATCGCATTTTTTTGTTATGATATGGGCTATGAAACAAAATACGGCTCTCAAAATTTTAAAAACGGGACGGAATGTGTATTTGACCGGTGCTCCAGGGAGCGGAAAGACGCATATTTTAAACGAATATATAAACTATCTGAGAAATCACGGCATTTCTGTTGGCGTGACCGCTTCCACTGGTATCGCGGCGACGCACATTGGTGGCGTTACGATTCATTCTTGGTCCGGTATGGGAGTGAAAGATTTTTTATCCGACGATGATATCTCGTATATCGTGCATAAAAAATATTTGCAAAAGCGTTTTGATAAAACGCGAGTGCTTGTCATTGATGAAGTTTCAATGCTGAGCCCCAAGATACTCGACAATGTTGATCGGGTGTGTCGCGCGGCGAAAGGAAATCAAAATCCTTTTGGCGGAATGCAAGTTGTGCTTTCCGGAGATTTTTTCCAATTGCCTCCGATTACGCAGGGTGGCTCTTCTGTGCAATTTGTAAATACTTCTCGCGCGTGGAAAGAAATGGACATTCGCGTTTGTTATTTGGACGAGCAATTCAGGCACGAAGATAACACGCTGGAGGCGATATTAAATGAAATGCGCGGCGGATTTGTCTCGCAAAAAACGCGGGATGTTTTGGCGAGCCAATGCGAGAAAAATTTTGCAAATGGTATAGCGCCGACGCGGCTCTATGCGCACAATATTGATGTGGATATTCTTAATGAGAGGGAACTTGCCAAATTGCCGGGCGAAGCGCAAGAATTTGAAA
This sequence comes from Parcubacteria group bacterium GW2011_GWD2_38_12, assembly GCA_000992345.1. Classification (GTDB taxonomy): domain Bacteria; phylum Patescibacteriota; class Minisyncoccia; order GWC2-36-17; family GWC2-36-17; genus GWC2-36-17. The sequence continues at coordinate 72,587 of LBUA01000001.1, forward strand.
TGCAAATAAAAGGCAAAGATATTCTTGTTAAATCATTGAAGAAAAGCATATTGGCGCCGGAATTTTTGAAATTAAAAAAAGACGCCGTAGTGATGTTTGTAAAAAATAATTTTGATGCGGGATATGTGAATGGCACCTTAGGGATTATTGATGGATTTGATAATGATGGCGCGCCGATTGTACGTTTATTTTCCGACAAAAAAATTACCGTGTTACCGGTCCAGTGGGCTGTTGAAGAAGACGGTAAAATATTGGCGAGAGCAGAACAATTGCCGCTTCGCCTCGCGTGGGCGATTATTACCATCCACAAAAGCCAAGGGATGAGTATGGATGCGGCCGAAATTGATTTATCCAAGGCGTTTGTGCCCGGGCAAGGATATGTGGCATTGTCGCGCTTGCGAACGCTCGCCGGGCTTGTGCTTTTGGGGATGAACGAAATGGCATTTGCTGTGCATCCGGAAGTCGCGACGCTTGATAGGAGTTTGCTTTTGAATTCGGAAAAATGGGAGCAGGAAATAGCGCAATTTGACAATGACAAACTCCGTATAATGCACAAAGATTTTATTTTGAAATTTGGTGGCACGACAGATGAAAAAGAAATAGCAAAAAATAAAAATAAAGAAAAAGAAAACAGTAAAGACCGCGTCTCTACCCACGAGAAAACAAAAGAGTTTGTGAATTTGGGATTGTCTCTCGCTGAAATCGCGAGCGGCAGAGAGATGACTATAGGAACAATCATTTCTCATTTGGAAAAACTCAAAGAGCTCGGAGTGGAAATGAATTTTGAAAAATTTAAACCCAATGAAAGCGATTTAAGAAAAATAAAAGAGGCGTTCGCGGCGACCGGCGACACAAAACTATCTCCCGTCCACCGCCTTCTTTGCGGAGAATATTCCTACGACGACATCCGCCTAGCGCGATTATTTTTATAAAATCAATGCCTTATTATGTTTATATTCTAGAATGCGCGGATGGGTCGCTCTATGTCGGATCCACAAATGATTTGGAAAAAAGATTACATCAGCACAACAATTCAAAATCCGGAGCCCATTATACAAAAATGAGAAGACCGGTCGCTCTGAAGTATTCCGAGAAGTTGAAAAATCTCAGTGAGGCGCTCAAAAGAGAAATAGAGATTAAAAGATGGAAGAGAGAGAAGAAACTAAAATTAATTAAAAGTCATAAATTTACCGAAAAGGAAAAGAATGCTTTTTATTAATTTTATCTTTTTTATAGATAGTTGGTTTAATGCCTTTTGGTTTGGCGTAGGGAGTATATATCTTTGTTTTAGTTTCATCTTGCCAGACTTCTACAATATCTTTTTCATTTACTTTAGTGCCAAGCGGAGAGAGTTTCCCGTTGATATAGACTTGTTTATTTACAATGAGTTTATCCACTTCTCTCCGATTTGATTTATATCTCAACGCTAGATATTTATTGATTCGCATTGGGTAAGTTGGGTTTTCCATGGTGGAAATATAACAAATAATGCAAATTAAGCAATTACCAAGTTCGATTTTTCAATTCATTGGTGGCGGCGGTGCCGGCGACAAATCCGGTGGTCCAGCAGAGTTGGAGAGAGTAGCCGCCCGATGGCCGGTCAACATTCAAAATATCGCCGACCAGATATAAATTCGGATAAAGTCGCGAGCTCATAGTTTTAAAATCCACTTCTTCGAGCGTCACGCCGCCGCTTGTGATAATCGCTTTTTCAACTCCCAAAAGTCCTGATACTTGCATTGGCATATCTTTTATAATTTTACCCAGTCGAAGGCGTTCCTCGCGGTGAATGCTATGGCAAAATGTTTCCGGATTGATGCCGGACATTTTTATAACTATAGGCACGAGTGTTGATGGCAATAAATTGCCAAGACAATTTTTCAATTGTTTGTTGCTTTGTTTGGTGAATAATTCTTGAATAGTTAAATCCAGTTTACCGTGGTCAAAATGAGGAAATAAATCCAGCAACAAAGAAACATCCCCATATTTGAGAAGTTCGCCGATGTCTTTGCTCATATTTAAAATTGCCGGTCCGCTTAGACCAAAATGTGTGAAAAGGATTTTACCCGTGCGCATTTCTTGTTTTTGGCCGAATTGAAGAACTTTTATTCTGACATTAGGCAAACTTAATCCTGATAGTTGTTTGACCCAATCATCTTTTATGGCGATTGGCACAAGCGCCGCGCTTGGTTTTATTATTTTATGGCCGAATTCTTTAAGCCAGACAAACCCATCGCCGGTCGAGCCAGTGTCGGGACGCGATTTACCTCCTGTTGCCAGAATAAATGACCGCGCTTTTATTTTTTTCCCATTTTTAAGCTTGACCGCTTCTATGGCATATTTATCGTGAATGATATTTACGACAGGGGAGTCAGAGAGAATATTGACACCGCCATTTTTCATATATTGAACAAGGACATCCCAGACAGATTCTGCTTTATCGCTCATAGGAAAAACGCGATTTTCTTCTTCTATTTTTGTCGGCATATTTTTGGAATGAAAAAAATACAGCGTTTCCTTGACGCCAAATTGCGAGAAAGTTGAAAAAAGAAATTTATCGCCTTCTTTGAATTTGGCGAGAAATTTTCTCGTGTCAAATTCAGCATTTGTGAGATTGCACCGACCTCCACCAGTGAGAAGGAGTTTTTCCCCAAGGGATTCGTTTTTCTCAATAAGTATGACTTTTGCTCCTAGCTCAGCGGCTCGTCCGGCCGCCATCATTCCCGCCGGTCCTCCGCCTATGATTGCTATATCCCAGATTGTTTGATTGCGCGCATCCATTGTTTTTATCCTAAGTTTAATTACAAGACTTGTCTATGGCAAATAAGAAGCGCCGAGGTTGAACCTTTGGCACTGTTTAGGATTTTAATAGAAAAGCACGCCCCCGCTTCGCGGGGGCGTGCTTTTTAGATAAAGAAGTGATAGAGTGATATTTATGAAAAACGAAAATAAACAATCAAAAATGATGGGGATTTCAAGCGATGCCACGCTTCGTGCATCGCTTGAGATTCCGTCGCTCGCCCCGGATGAAAGCAAGCTTTCGCCTGCGGGCTCGCTAGGAATTATAAGCATAACTTCAATGGGTATCGGATATGTGACGGTGGCTGGTTTTGACGAGGATATCCAAATACAACCCCAATTTTTAAATACTGCCTTACATGGCGATGAAGTGGATATTGTTTTGTTTCCAAAAGTAGAAGGCGAGAAGTTAAGTGGCGAAGTGGAAGGAATATTAAAAAGAGCAAGGATGGAATTTGTGGGGACGATAGACAGAAAAGAAGGAAATAATTTTTGTTTTATAAAGCCCGATGACAAGCGGATGTATATGGATATTTTTGTCCCTTCAGCTCAAACCAAAAAACTTCAAAATGGCTACAAGGCTTTAGTAAAAATAAAAAAATGGGATAATTCCAAGAAAAATCCGGAAGGCGAGATAGTAAAAATACTTGGTAAAAAAGGTGATAACGATACGGAAATGGAATCCATAATCGTAGAAAAAGGATTCCAATCCGAATTTCCTCCGAAGGTTGAGAAAGAAGCGGAGGCGCTGAAAAAAAAATCCAAACCAATTCCCCAAAAGGATATAGATGAAAGAAGAAATTTTAGAAATATCACAACATTCACGATTGACCCCGAAGACGCAAAAGATTTTGACGACGCCATTTCTTTCAGAGAAATTTCTGATGGTTTATTTGAGATAGGGGTGCATATTGCCGATGTTTCGCATTATGTGAGAGAAAACACGGAGCTCGACAAAGAAGCGATTCATCGCGGAGTTTCCATATATTTAGTTGATAGAACCATACCAATGTTGCCGGAAGTTTTGTCTAACGATATTTGCAGTTTGAATCCTCGCGAGGACAAACTGACTTTTTCGGCGGTTTTGACGATGTCGGCAAATGGCGACATAACAAATGTTTGGCTTGGCAGAACGGTGATAAATTCCGATAAAAGATTTACCTACGAAGAAGCTCAGAAGGTTTTGGATGAGAAATCCGGATTTTATTGCGACGAACTTGCTAATTTAAACAAGATAGCCAAAATATTCAAAGGCAAAAGAATGGCGATGGGTGCGATAGATTTTGAAAAAGAAGAGGTGAAATTTAAACTTGATGCCAAAGGCAAGCCGATAGATATTATTGAAAAGCCGCGACTTGATGCCCATAAATTGGTTGAGGAATTTATGATTTTGGCGAACAAAAAAGTTGCCACGTATCTTAGCGAGGAAGTAAAAAAAATCAATAAAGGAGCTTCTATCTATCGTATCCATGATGTTCCCAAAAAAGAGGCAATGGATGAACTTTTGGTTTTTCTGAGAATGTTGGGACATGAAATAGAAATGAAGGGCGAACATATTTCATCCAAAGAATTGAATAAACTTTTTGAAAAGCTCAAGGGAAAACCAGAGGAGTCGCTGGTAAAGACCGCCGCAATGCGATCAATGGCAAAAGCGATTTATTCCATGAGAAACATCGGGCATTATGGATTGGCGCTGGAAAATTACACACATTTTACTTCGCCGATCAGAAGGTATGCGGATTTATTGGTGCATCGTATTTTAGCAAAACATTTGGCGGGAGAAAGTTTGAGCGCCGAAGAAGTCGCATGGCATCACAATCTCGCGATGAGTTTGTCGCGCAGAGAAGTTGACGCAGTGGAAGCCGAAAGGTCATCAATTGCTTATAAGCAAACAGAATATATGCTTGAAAGAATAGGGCAAACATATACAGGAGTAATCAATGGCATAACCAATTGGGGTATATATGTGGAAGAATCCCATACGAAATCCAGCGGTATGGTGAAACTCAAAGATATGAAAGATGATTTTTATGTTTTAAACAAGGAAACCTATTCTCTTGTTGGCCAGAGAACCAAGAAGAAATATTCTGTTGGCGACAAAGTGAAAATTAAAGTCGTTGCCGGCGATTTGGAAAGAAAAACGATAGATTATAAATTTATATAAAAGAGAAATAGAGATGATAAAAGCATAATGTTTCGCATTTTTTTAAAAAATTGTATAATAATCTTGGTTATTTCTAATTTAAAGTTAATTTTATCTAAAAGGTCGTAAATAAAACATTTAACAGACAGTTTATAATTATGGAACATTATATTTGCACTGGGGGGTGCGGGGCGGTCGTGGAAAGGCCGGGTGTTTGCCAGGCGATAAATTGCCCGAAACACGGTCAACCTTTAAATCCTTGCAACTGCACCGATAATAAGCATTATGGGAAGGTGAGTGTGCCAAGCGGTTCTGGTACGACTCCCGAGGAGACAGTAAAAGAAAAGAAGTGGTGGCAGTTTTGGAAGTAATATATAAACGCTGTCGTGAATATGACAGCGTTTATTGTTATTGTGAATCATGAATGTCTATTTTTTTGTGGCATCATTTTTTGCCGGTATTTTAACTTTTTTTTCATCTTGTTCATTTATCCTTATTCCGCCGTTTTTAGGATTAATCAGCGCACCCCATGAAAATAGTACAGACGCGAATAGAAAATTTTTAATTTTAAAAAATACCCTGTTTTATGTTTTGGGGTTTTCTCTTATTTTTATATTGCTTGGATTTGGCGTAGGATATTTCAGCCAGATTTTTGTATTACAAAATTCGATGGCTAAAATAGGAGGAATGATTCTCGTTGTTATGGGGTTATTTATGCTAGGGTTTTTGAGGTTTAGTTCTTTTTTAAAAAATTTCTCAATAAAGATTCCCCAATCTTTATTTGTAAGGAATAAATTCAACTCCTTTTTGTTGGGCGCAATTTTTGCTTTCGGATGGTCTCCCTGCATAGGCCCCTTTTTGGGCAGTATTTTGACCTTGGCCGGTTATAGCGGTACGGCGTTGAAGGGAGGGATACTACTCTTGATTTTTTCTTTGGGTATGGCTTTGCCTTTTATTTTTGCGGCTTTATTGTGGAGTCAGATGTATAGATTCACTGTTAAATACGGAAATATTTTGCAGGGAGTGAATTTTATGTCCGGTATTTTTCTCGTGGCGTTTGGAGTGTTGTTGATTATTGGAAAGTTTTATTATATGGCGGATATTTTATTGAATATTTGGAGATGACATATAAAGCCGTCCGCCTAAGGCGGACGGCTTTATATGTCTTGGTTTATTGAAAAAAATCAACCATAGGCGTTTCGTAATCCAGGATTTATAAGGTGGAATTATATTTTTCAAGCACTTCTTTGATTTTATTGATGACCTCGCTCGGAGTGTACTGCGCCTTAATAAGATATCCCGCGGCGCCGGATTTCAGACCCTTTTCTACGTCCTCTTCGTGGCCAAGATTTGTCAGTAAAATTACCGGGATATTTTTTGTCATATCTTGTTGCTGGAGCTTGGCCAGCACTTCATATCCGTCCATTTGAGGCATAATAATATCAAGCAATATTAAATGAGGCCGCTTTTCTGTCGCGATTTTTAGTCCCGATTCTCCGTCATTGGCGATAATGACATTATACCCGGCGCTTTGAAGACGAGTCGCGAAAATATCCACTAAAAATTTATCGTCTTCAACAAGTAAAATTGTCGTATCTTTTGGTTCTAGTTGCATGAATTTAGTCAACATCTGTCGAGCACCTTATCGGACAGCAGATGGTTTGTTTAATTTTACAGTAAGATTATTATAGCATATTGTAAAATAAATTGAATATGATAAGATTTTTTCTATTATTATTTATTTATGAGGTGTAATAATGATTTTGCCTCTTGCAATCCTCCTTGGAGGACAAAATAGACGAAATCAAAAATCATTCATCAAGAGATTGATTCCTAAAAAAGTATTTTTTACGAAAGGCGTTGGTGTGCATAAGCAAAAATTAACGTCTTTTGAGATGGCGTTGCGAAGCGCCGGCATAGAGAGATTTAATCTCGTAACAGTATCCAGTATTTTTCCTCCTCAATGCAAAAGAGTTTCCAAGGAGGATGGGCTCAAGGAATTGGGAGCAGGGGAAGTGGCTTTTTGCGTTATGAGTCGCAACGAAACAAACGAGTCAAATCGTCTGATTGCCGCTTCTGTTGGTGTGGCCATACCGGCTGAAAATGAAACATACGGTTATTTATCCGAGCATCATTCATTTGGCGAGACTGATGCCAAAGCGGGAGATTACGCCGAAGACTTGGCGGCTTCTATGCTCGCGACAACCTTAGGAGTGGAATTTGACCCCAATCAATCTTGGGACGAAAGAGAGCAACTCTATAAAATGAGCGGTAAAATTGTTAAATCATCAAATATAACTCAATCAGCCATTGGCAATAAAGACGGTTTATGGACAACGGTGATTGCCGTGGCAATGTTTTGCGGATATTAAACATTTGTCCGTAAGAGCAATCTTGAGCGGTTACGAAATATTTAATTCGCCGCGGTGAACTAAAAAAACAGAATCTAGAATTTAGAAAATATAATATAAAATGATGCAGAAAAAATTTCAGCGAAAAATAGAAGACTTTGTTTGTGAAAATTGTGGTGAAAAAATAAAGGGCAATGGTTATACCAACCATTGCCCTTTTTGTCTCTGGTCAAAGCACGTGGATATAAATCCCGGCGACAGGGCGGCGAATTGCGGTGGTATGATGAAGCCGATAAGTGTGGAAATGAAAAGGGGCGGATATGTTATTATTCATCGTTGTAAAAAGTGTGGATACGAAAAAAGAAATAAGGCAACGGAAAATGATGATTTTCAAAAGATATTGGAAATTACGACAAAAAATGCAAATTAGGACGGAATAGATTAAAACAACAAAAAATCCGTCATACAATGTATGACGGATTTTGATTTTATTATTTAAGATTTCAAGGCGAGAACATGTTTTCTTTTAAGTCACTGCCTATGTCTTGGAGTAATCCAAGCGGCCGTTTTTTGAGGGTATATTTTCGGATATGTGGTGTTCCCTCTGGCGGTAATTTATACACAACAAGATTCCCGACAAGAAACACCTTGAAAGAAACTCTGGGACCGGTAGTGAGATTTTCCTCCTTAAACTTAAGTAATCGCAAAACAATATTTCCTTGGCCTTCAGTCTTAATATTTTCCAGTTTGAATTCAAAAGCATAACAGTATTCAAAGTTGATAAAACAATCTTGGATTCCCCCCGGCAAATCCTCGGTTTTTACGGAAGGATTGTTTATAAATAAATTTCTGACATTCAGATAATTAAGATATGTTGTATTGGGATTTTTTTCTGGATCAAAGGATAGATCTTTAAGGTCACTGATTTTTGTTTTATACGGTTCTATTTTTTCAAATTGTTTTTTCACTTCAGCATATTCGGACCAAGGAGATATTGCTATATTCGTTTCTGATGGCATCAAAGACGCGCAGCCGGAGATAGATAGTATCATGATGAAAATTAGAGAAATAAATCCCTTTTTCATTTCACCCTCCCCATATGAATTCTTATATTTTTTTATTGGTTGTTTACAAGGAACAGCTTCTAAAATAAGTATAAGATATGTATTATCAAACGACAAGCTTTACAAATCATATATTTTATGCCTTATTGGTTTTAATAAAATAAAAAATGTGGTATGATTTTAGAAAATAATAGTTGATTTATGGATTTATTTCACAGACAAGAGAAAAGAGAATCGGATAAAATTTTAAAAGCAATAAGAGAAAAAAGAAGACTTTGTCTGTGAAAATTGTAGTGGGAAAATAAAGGGGCAATGGTTATACCAACCATTGCCCCTTTTGTCTCTGGTCAAAGCATGTGGATATAAATCCCGGCGACAGGGCGGCGGATTGCGGCGGTATGATGGAACCGATAAAGACAGAAGAAAAAAGCGGCGATTTTGACATTGTTCATCAATGTCAAAAGTGTGGGCATAAAAAGAAAAATAAAATCGCATTCAATGATAATTTTGAGGAGATTATCAAGATTTCTAAAAACATTATTGAGTGTTAAATTGCACATCTTATGCGAGAAAAATCATATGGGGTTGTGCCTGTTTTTAAAATCGGTGACACGCACCTTTTTTTGGTGGTCAAAGGTCAGTTATCGCAAAGCTGGTCTTTCCCCAAGGGGCACGCCAATGAAGGCGAGTCAGAGATGGAGACGGCGCAAAGAGAGCTTGAAGAAGAGACGGGGGGTTACGAAGAGAAAAAATTTGTTTGAATCAAAATTGTTACTAGCGACTATTCAAAATAGTGAAAAGATGATAAGATGTTAAATATGATAACATTCCAAGGACCCAAATCACACATTCATTCAATTGCTCGCGGTCTTCTTGTACACGGAGAAGAAATTATACTATGCCGAGTAAAGGATGCTAAGTGGTTTTTTCTTCCCGGGGGACACATCGAGGATGGAGAATCAGCAAGAACAGCGCTTTTGAGAGAATTGCACGAAGAAATCGGTAATAGTAATTATAAAATCAATTCTTTTATCGGTGTATGCGAAAACATCTTTTCACTGGAAAAAAATGTTTTACAACACGAAATAAACATTATATTTAAAGTTCATGTCCCTAATGAATTAAAAGTTAATACCAAAGAAGATCATATTGAATTTGTAAGTATTGCTAAAAATAATTTAAAAGATTATAAGATTTTACCTATCGCACTTAAAGATGGCCTTATTGAATGGTTAGAGAATGAAAAGCCATTCTTGAAGGAAATTTAAATATGCTATGTTTATTTGCCTCGAAGGTATTGCCGGTAGTGGAAAGACCACACAAACAAAACTACTTGCTGATTACCTAAAAAATGTAAAGGGAAAAGATATTTTTATAAGTGCTGTTTATGAAGGAGAACGCCGTAGTGTGGTCTCCGATTTTATGAATGCTTCAGGAATCAAGCTTGATCAGAATGCGGTAATGTTTTTATTTCAAGCATTGCATGCGGCACAGTATCATGAAGTTAAGAACGCACTCAGTATCAATAAAACTGTTATAGCAGATAGATGGCGCTATTCTTTTTTTGCACATCATGTATATCAAGACACTTTTGGTAAAAATGAAAATCTTATGTTCCAACTTGATTTACTTGCATACAGATCGTTAGAACCAGATATTTGTTTCCTTATCGATATTCCAGCAAAGATTGCATATAACCGATACATAGAACGAGAGCGATCTATTAACGATAATGGTCTTGATTTGAGAATGGAAATGCTTAAAAATATCGAAAATCAATTCAAGCAAGATCATCTCAATTTTTACGGCATACAAGCAAGCGCAAAAGATTTGCCGATTACTGATGAATCTGTTGATTTTGTTCATCAAAGATTTGTATTGATGCATTTGTCGCCAGAAGATCAGAAAAGAGATATTAAAGAGGTTTTAAGGGTGGCTAAAGACAAGGTTTTCTTGTTGGAATACGATTGGGAGACATTGAGTAGTAGAGAAAATGAGGACATTTTGAAAGAATTTAGGGATTTATCATTTCAGTTAATGGGAAAATCCAAAATAGATCCTTTTATGGGAGCTAAATTAGAGATGTTATTAGGGGAGGTTGGGCAAGGCTTAGATACTGATATTAAGAAATTTTCAAGGGAAGAATCGGATTATACCGATGAGTTGATTGACCTGTGCGTGATATCCAATAAGATGGCAACAAGCATCTTGAAGGACGAAGATTTAGCCAGTAAATTTAGTGCATTAAGAGATAAATTGAGTAATAGTCATATTAAATTTACTCCACCGAGTATTGTCGCGGTGACCGTGAGAAAATAATTTTAATAATCAGCTATAAAATATAAAATAAGTAATGAAAGGCATAGAACAAGTTTATAAACCAATAATAATAAAGGATAAAAACAAATTAAACAGTTTACTGGAAGGCAAGCCGGACTTGGTTTTTGTGGATGCGTTTTCAAAGCAATTGAAAGAATTGTTTTTTATTGACAATACTAAGTATATTGGCGAAGATAAAGAGAGTATTTATGGTAGCGATGAATTCAAAAAATATGCGGATAGTAAAGATGGGCAATATCAATATTTCTATTATCCGTGGAATGGGCATATTGTTAAATGTATAAATGGAGAAGATTATTTTAGACTTAAAACGAATCGCAATCAGGATTTAATTACCGCCAGCGAACAAATTAAATTATATAACTATAAAGTTGCCGTGTTCGGAATGAGTGTTGGTAGTAATATTGCCTTTGTCTTAACACAAGCAGGAATTTCAAAAAGAATAACGATAGCAGATTTTGACGAATTAGACACAACTAATTTAAATCGAATTTTAGCGGGGGTTCATCAGATCGGAGTTAATAAAACAATAGTTGCAGCTAGAAGAATATACGAGGATAATCCGTATGCTGAAGTGAAAATTTTGCCTGACGGGATATCTGAAGATAAGCTTGAAGAGATGCTAAAAAATAAAGAAATTGACTGTATTGTAGAAGAGATTGATGATATTCGCGTGAAATTACAAACACGCATTCTGGCCATTAAATACAAGATTCCAGTAGTAATGATTACTGATAATGGCGATGATGTAGTGCTACATATAGAGCGTTATGATTTGGGACATAATAAAATTTTCGGGAAAGAAGTTGAGTCTTGGCAAGAAAGAATAAATAATAAAACGCCATTTACTAAAATGGAGGCAGGACAAATTATAATAGGAGATATTGTTGGCGGTTCAGACAAGGTGGATCCCAAAATGATGGCTTCGGTAAAAAGAGTATTGAATAAAGAGCTTGTGTCGTGGTCTCAGCTTGGAAGTGCGGCATTGCTGGGAGGTGTGGTTTCTACAGTGGCTATAAAAAGAATTGTTTTGGGAGAAACGAGAGATTTGGATATTAGGGAATATATTGGTGTTCCGAAATTTAAATAAATTTTATGATTGATTATTTGAATGAAAATAAGGATCTAATAGAAAAGTTGCCAGAATTTGATAACCATGAAGCAGTCAAGTATTTTGACGATCCCGTGTCTGGATTAAGAGGTTTTATTGCAATACATAGAAAAAATCAATCTACGCCTTCTTTTGGGGCAACAAGGCTTTGGTCTTACTCAAATGATATTGACGCCCTCAAAGATGCTCTAGAGTTATCTAAAATGATGTCATATAAATCGGCTTTAGCCGGATTAAAATATGGTGGAGCAAAAGGAGTGATTATAGCGCCAAGAGGCAATTATGATAAAAACAACATTATGTCGGCGTATGCTGATGTCGTAAACGAGATGAATGGGCAATTTATTACTGGCACTGATGTTGGATTGACATTGGCAGATATTAAATCAATTAAAGATAAATGCGATTATTTAGTAGGATTCAATGGCGACCCTACGGAATTTACGGTATTTGGATTATATTTTTCTATCAAATTATCTGTTAAGCGAATATTAAAAAAAGAATCACTGAGTGGAATAAGTATTGCCATACAAGGAGTCGGAAAAATAGGAGGTGAATTGTTGAGGTTGATTTACGAAGATGCTGATAAAATATTTATTTCTGATACGGATAAATCATTGACCGATTCAATGAAAAATAAATTTCCAAAAGTTGAAGTGGTAAGTCCCGATGAGATTCATAAGCAGGCTGTTGATATTTTTTCTCCTTGCGCCCTCGGACACTCATTAAATAATAAATCAGTTTCAGAGCTGAGATGCAAAATAGTAGCAGGAGGAGCGAACAATCAACTTGCTAGTGAAGATATTGGAGAGATATTGCATAAAAATGGAATTTTGTATGCTCCTGACTATGTTGTTAATTTAGGAGGGTTGATTAGTGTAGTTGATGAATATGAAAATAGCGAATATGATGAACAACGAATTTTAAAGAAGATTGAAAAAATCGGCGAAAATCTCGATAAAATTTTTGAGATAAGCGCAAATAATGATAAACCAACAAATATTGTCGCCAATGAAATGGTTAAAAAAATAGTCGGATAATAAATATGGAAAAAATAAATTTTTTTAAATACCCAAAAAGCATAGAAAAAGAGATTTCTTTATTAAAATTTAAGCCACCGTCATACTGGGAGAAAATTGGCGAAAAGAATGTGCTAGATATTTTTAAATATTCAGCAAAAACAGTGCCGGCTTATAAGAAATTTCTAAAAAAACACAAAATTAACCCAAAAAATATAAAAATAATTGTAGATTTTAAAAAAATACCGCAAATCAGCAAGAAAAATTATATTAGAACCTCTGAGTTTATAGATCTTTTTCCCGATAGAGATATCTCTCACTTAACCACATTTTCTGCCACATCCGGATCTACCGGCGAGCCAACTTATTTTCCTCGCGGGGAGAATGGAGATAGTCAATATGAATATATAGCGGAAATATTTTTGAGAAATCAGTTTGATATTTATAATAAAAAAACCCTCGGCATTGTAGGTTTTGGGTTGGGTATTTGGATTGGTGGCCTGTTTACTTATAAGAATTTTAATAAAATCGCGTCCAAAGGATGCCCCCTAGCGCTCATTCCCGTCGGACCAAACAAGGATCTCTATTTAAAATCAATTTTGAAATTCGGGCACCTGTACGATCAAATTATTTTAATGGGATATGCTCCATTTATAAGAGATGTTATAGACGATGCTCCTACTTACGGTGTGGATTTTAAAAAATATAACATTAAGATTTTTACAGCTGCCGAAGGATATTCGGAAGAATTCAAAGATTATATTGCGGAAAAAACCGGAGTAAAAAATAAATTTACAGATATGGTAAATCTTTATGGCACGGTTGAATTGGGGACTATGGCCCACGAGACATCTTTTTCTAATTTAATTCGTGATATTGCTAATAAGAATATAGCCGTAAAAAAAGAATTATTTAAAGATAGATTGACATTGCCTACTTTAGCGCAATATTATCCGCATCTTACATATTTTGAAGAAATTAATGGTGAGGTTGTTGGATCGGGAGCGTTTTCTATGCCTCTTTTAAGATATAGTTTTCCCGATGTAGGAGGGGTGATAAAATTTGACGAAATGATAGCCAAATTAAGATTGGTAGGGGTTGATGTAATAAAAGAGGCAAAAAAATACGGTATTGATAAAAAGATATTAAAACTTCCATTTGTCTATGTTTATGAGAGGGCGGATTTTACTATTGTGGTAAGGGGAGTAAATATTCATCCAGCGGAGATAAAGCATTCAATAGAAAATAAAGATTTTCAGGAGTATTTTACCGGGAAGTTTACATTAATTAAAAAATATAATAAAAATTTTGATGAATATTTTGAAGTAAATATTGAAATGAAAAAAAATATTAAACCAAGCAAGGGGTTGAATAAAAAAATAAAGCAAGCCGTGGTAGAATATCTTAATAAGACAAATTCTGAATTTAATGATCAATATAGATCTGCGCCAAACAAAATAACTCCGAAAGTTATTTTTTGGTCATACCAGCATCATAGATACTTTCAATCAACCGCAAAACATAAATGGGCAGTGCATGATAATAAATAAAAAATGAACAAAGAAATAATCAATAAAATACTTGAAGTTGCAGTCAATGCGCCATCTGGAGAAAATTCTCAGCCCTGGAGATTTGAAGTAAATAGCAATAAAATCCATATTTTTAATCTTCCAGAAAGAGATCGGTCGCTTTATAATTTCGGACAAAAAGGATCTTTGGTTGCGCATGGAGCTTTGATTGAAAATATATTAATAACCGCTCCCATTTTTGGATATAATGCAGAAATAGATTTATTGCCGGATAATAAAGATTTTGACTTCATCGCCACCATTAGCCTTGTAGAATTATTGCCAGATCAGCAGAAAAATGAATCCCTTTATTCTTGTATTGTTAAAAGAGTAACGAATAGGAAGCCCTACAAAAATATACCCCTAAGCGATGAGCAGCTTAAAGATTTAAAAAATGTAGAAAATGAAATAGGGGAAGGTAGGGTTATCTTTGTTTATGATCCCGAAAAAATGAAAGATATTGCAAATTTATGCAGTGTCAACGAGCGAGTAATGTTTGAAAACAAACTCATTCACAATTTTTTCTTTGATCATATTAATTGGACAGAAAAAGAAGAATTGGAAAAAAGATTGGGTTTTTATATAAAGACGCTTGAATTGCCATCCCCAGTCCAATTCGCATTAAAGTTGTTCAGGTATTGGCCAGCAATGAATCTGTTCAATAAATTGGGATTAAATAAAATTATAGCCAAGGGTAACGCGGTGAATTATGCCAATGCTTCGGCAATGGTTGCCTTTGCTGTAAAAAATAACACCTCTAGGGATTTTATCATTGCCGGAAGGTTAATGCAGAGGTTGTGGCTCAAGGTCACTAAGATGGGTCTAAGCGCTCAGCCTATGGCGGGGATGCTTTTTTTCATGCAAGCAATATCCGGTGGAGAAACTAGTAAATTTTCTTCATCACAAATTGAGCTAATAAAAAATGCTCACGAAAACGTTAAAAAAACTTTTGACATTAACAATGAGATGCCTGTTATGATTTTCAGAGTCGGCTACGGCGGAGAGCCAAGCGCCAGATCGTCAAAAAAACCTCCAGAAATTATCTTCAAGAATTGAGCGCGATTTATTAAACAATGAATTACGGGGGCTATTAAATAACAAAATATAAAAAGACGGCTTGAAAACAGCCGTCTTTTTTTGTGCGTCATTTTTTGGTATAGTTTATGTATAATATGAATTAAAATTATGATAATTTCTCCGGAAATCAGCTTTATTTCTGTAATGATAATGATTGTTGCGATCGGTATTTTAGGTTTTTTGGTGTTTTTTAGTAATCGCAAAAGTGCAACAAATAAAGCTTTTTTGTTTTTTTCTACAATGACGATTGTTTGGAGTTTGTTTAATTATTTAAGTTACCAATTTAGTTCATCGAATTTTATTTTATGGACTCTGCGTTTAGTGATGTTTTCTGCGGTATGGCAAGTGTTCAGTATTTTTACTTTGTTTTATGTTGCACCACAAGAAAAAGTGATATTCCCCAGATTATATAAATTTTGCATTGTTCCCTTGGTAATTATTGTTTCTATTCTTACTTTAACGCCAGTTATTTTTAGGGGAATAAAAAAACTAGCTCCAGCTGGACAATCTTCAGTGATGGATATTGCTCCAGGAATAATATTTTTTGGTCTATTGTCTATTGGGTTAACAGTAGTCGGATTTTTTATTTTAATTAAAAAAATCATCAATAGAAAAGGGGCTGAAAGAACCCAATTGGTATTTTTATTAATAGGAGCATTAATATTTTTTGTATTTCTCATCTTATTTAATTTTATATTGCCAGCATTTTTTGATAATCCTAGGTTCACTCCTTTAGGTGCAATATTTGCATTTCCGTTTATCGCCCTCACATCCTACGCGATTCTAAAGCACGGTCTTTTTAATGTAAAAGTCATTGCCACCGAATTACTGTCTTTTGCTATTTGGATCGCAGTATTGGCACAGTTTTTGATGGCCAATACACTCAATGATAGACTATTAAGCGGGGGCGTATTTGTTTTTGTGGTAATTTTTGGAATATTCCTTATTCGCAGCGTGAAGAAAGAAGTTTCGCAGCGTGAAGAATTAGAAGAGCTGACTCATGAATTAAAGCATGCCAATGAGGAGCTCAAGCAAATAGATAAAGTAAAATCGGAATTTATCTCTATTGTGTCTCATCAGCTACGCACTCCTTTATCTATTACCAAAGGATATGTATCAATGATTTTGGAAAATATTTATGGCGAGGTAAGTGATAAGATAAAAAATGTTTTGCAGAAAGTTTATGTATCAAACGAGGGATTGATTGCGCTTGTGAATAATTTGCTGGATTTATCGCGTATGGAGGCGGGCACGATCAAATATGAGTTTACCAACGAATCTTTTGAAAAAATGGTTGATGAGATAGTAATGGAACTTGAGCTTGAGGCAAAACATAGAGACCTTTGGTTGCGCTGGAATAAACCGAAAAAGCCAATGCCCCTTATTAAAGCAGATGGTATAAAATTGAAACAAGTTATTGAAATTTTAATTGAAAACTCTTTGAAATACACCCCCAAAGGCGGAGTTGATGTTAGCTTAGGGAAAGATGGTGATGCGTTATTGTTTAAAGTCAAAGACACCGGCATAGGCGTAGATTCTAAAGAACTTGGTCACTTATTCAATAAATTTGGCAGGGGATCGGAAGGAAGCAAAGTCAATGTTACCGGAGTTGGTCTTGGTCTTTATGCGGCCAAGCAAATTGTCCTTGCTCATGGCGGTCAAATTTGGGTGGAATCCGAAGGTATTAAAAAAGGCAGTACTTTCTGCGTGAAGTTGCCCCTTGATTCTACTCAGGTCAAGCCGACGGTCACATGATAAATTGCTTCAATTTTATTATTTTGATAGTATAAAACTGGCTATTAGTGCCAGTTTTATTTTTATGCTGAAATTTTATAACACTCTTACCAGGAAAAAACAGCTATTCAAGCCAATAAAAGATAGAAAAGTTTTGATGTATTCTTGCGGACCGACGGCGTATAACTATGTTCATATAGGTAATTTACGCGCCTATATTTTTGTTGATATTTTGAAGCGTTATTTGCAATATTCCGGATACAGCGTGAAGCATGTTATGAATATCACTGACGTGGATGATAAAACCATCAGAGATAGCAGAAAAGCGGGAAAGTCTCTGAAAGAATTTACAAAATTTTATGAGAAAGAGTTTGTAAGTGATTTAAGATCTATGAATATTGAAATGCCCGATGTGATGCCAAGGGCTACGGATTATATTTTCGAAATGGTCAAAATAATAAAAAGGTTGGAGACGAAGGGTTTGGCATATAGATCCGACGGATCAATTTATTTTAAAATATCTAAATCTAAAAATTACGGGCAACTGGCTGGACTGGAAAAACGGACATTAAGAGAAAATGCCAGCGGAAGATTGAGTATTGATGACGAATATAAAAAAGAAGATATCAATGATTTTGTTTTGTGGAAAGAGTGGCGTCCCGAAGACGGAGACGTGTATTGGGACACTGAGATTGGTCGTGGTCGTCCAGGTTGGCATATTGAGTGTTCGGCTATGTCGATAAAAAATCTAGGGGAGACATTTGATATTCATTGCGGCGGCGAAGATTTGATTTTCCCCCATCATACCAATGAAATTGCTCAGTCTGAAGGCGTAACCGGTAAAAAATTCGTGAATTATTGGCTGCATAACGCGCATTTGTTGGTGGATGGTCAAAAAATGTCCAAATCTCTCGGAAATTTTTATACATTAAAAGACGTGATTAAAAAGGGGTATAACCCACTGTTTCTGAAGATAATTTTAATCAAGACTCATTATCGGCATATTTTGGATTTTAATTTTAATAATTTTATTGAAGTTAAATCAATTGCCGAGAAATTAATAAATTTTCTTTTTAATTTGGATTTAATAGAAAATAACGGTAAAAATAAAGTGGATATTGATAAATTAATCGGCAATTGCGAAAAGGAATTCAGGAAAGCGATGGATGACGATTTAAATATCAGCGAAGCGTTGGCAAAGATATTTAATTTTATAAATGAGGTGAATAAATCCATTGATTCTATAAATTTTCAGCAGGCCGGTAAAATCAGGAAATTTATTTTAAAGATTGACGGGGTTTTGGGATTTATTGAGAAAATTTACGATAATTATTTAATTAAATTGGGAAATAAAATAAAAGATACCGGGGTCGGGGAGTTGTTGAAAAAAAGAGAAGAGGCGAGAGGGAGCGGGGATTATCGGGAGTCGGATATTTTGAGGGATAAAATTCAATCGCTAGGATTTTTATTGGAAGACACAAAAAGCGGTTCTGTGTTAAAATTAAAAGAGTGATAAGGGTTTGTGGGTGCGAAAGAACATAGAATTGAAAATTTAGTTTAATAATATTTTCAAAGTAACTCGCATAAAATTTATATTTAAATTTAATTATGACAGATAATAAAAAGATAATTTTAACAGGAGATAGGCCGACCGGACCTTTACACCTTGGTCATTATGTTGGCTCTCTTCAAAATAGAATAAAACTTCAAAACGAATATAATCAGTATATTATTATTGCTGATGTTCAGGCCTTGACTGATTATTTTGATAATCCGGAAAAAGTCAGAAAAAATGTGATAGAAATTGCGTTTGATTATTTAGCTGTGGGGCTTGACCCCAATGTTAATACTATTTTCATTCAATCGTTGATTCCGGAAATTGCGGAATTGACCATATATTTTTTAAATTTAGTAACCGTCAGTCGTCTTGAGCGCAATCCAACCGTGAAAGATGAGATAAAACAAAAAGGATTTGAACGTAGCTTGCCCGCAGGATTTTTTGTTTATCCAGTAAGTCAGGCGGCTGATATTGCCATATTTAAAGCAAATTTAGTACCAGTGGGAGAAGATCAACTGCCAATGATAGAGCAAGCTAACGAAATTATCAGGAAGTTCAACTCTACTTATAAAACTGATATTCTGGTGGAAGCTAAACCATTAATATCTGAGGTCTCTCGTTTGCCTGGTATAGATGGTAAAGCGAAAATGAGCAAGTCTCTGGGCAATGCCATATATTTGTCCGACTCAGAAGAAGAAGTGGCGAAAAAAGTGATGAGTATGTACACTGATCCAAATCATATTCGAGCGGAAGAACCTGGGAATATAGAGGGCAATACTGTGTTTACTTATCTTGACGCATTCGGAAAAGATAAAGAGGCGATACGAAAAATGAAGGATCAATATCGGGTAGGAGGGCTTGGAGATGTGAAGGTGAAAAAATATTTGAATGAAGTTTTGGAGGAATTATTAGGACCAATAAGAGAAAAAAGAAAAGAGTTTTCCAAAGATCCGGCTGAAGTTATGAATATCTTGAAAAGGGGTACAAAAATAGCCAAGGAAAATGCTGAGAAGACAATGAGTGAAGTAAGGAGGGAGATAAAGCTGGACTATTTCTAAAAAAGTTAACAGAAAATCGCGGGAATGTCGCCGCGATTTTCTGTTACTGACTTTTAGTATTTATTATGTTAAAATATAAATAAATGCGAGTTTTTTATAGGTATTTGGTGGTATATTATTTTAATTCCTAATTGTCATTTTGCATTTTGCATTTTGACTTTTACATTTTCACGGTGTCCATAATTACAAAATTTATTATTCTTTTCGTCATCATTTTTTCTATTATTTCTTTCGGTGTTTTTTATTTTTTACTCGGTTATTCGGAAATTAATTTAAAAAAACAAGTATTTGAAGATTTGACCGTACTCGCTGAGGCGGAAGAGGGTTTTATTATAACTTTTTTAGAGCAAATAAAGGGCAGAGCAGTTGATTTTAGCAGTGACGGATTGATTCGTGAGAGCGTTGAAAAAATTATTACAGTGAAAAATCAACCCCAAGATATTGTCAATGAATTAAATGTCCATTTACGAAACAATAAGCAAAGCATTGACCCCACGATATTGGGAATTTTGATTATTGATACCAATGGAAAAGTTATAGCCAGTACCGACGAAAGAGAAATCGGATTTGATGAGTCAGTTGATGAGTATTTTAAAAATCTCTCCCAAACCAATCTGACTTATGGGTCGGTATATATATCGGATGTATTTATTGCTTCTCATTTTAACACAAGGGATCCGGTTTTAATGGTTGCCGCGCCTCTTTTCACCGTGGATAAAAGTATTAAGTTGGGATATATAATGAATGAAATTTCTCTATCCGAGATCAATAAAGTTTTAAGCGGGCAAAAACAAATTGAACTCGGAGCATTGACCGGAACCAGAGGACGTAGAACGACTCTAAATATATATTTAGTTAATAAAGATGGCTTGTTAATTACGCCCTCAATTTACGAAAATGAAGGACTATTAAAACAACAAATTGATTCACCTCTCGTTGAAGCTTGTCGCCGCAAAGAAGAAACAACCTCTATTTATAAAAATCATTTAGGCATAGAAGTTTTAGGGGCTTCTATGTGCTTGCCGACGCACGGCTGGACTTTGGTCGTAGGGCTATCAAGCGAAGAAGCTTTTTCTGTAATTTCTGATTTAAGAAAAGAAGTTTTAATTTCCGGGTCTGTTTTGCTGGTTATTTTGATAATTATCGCGGTATTATTTTTATATTATTTTATTATTCGGAATATTTTAAATTTAAAGCGTGGCGCAAAAATTATAGGCGCAGGCAATTTTGATTATGAAATAAAATTAGAATCAAAAGATGAATTTGGAGATTTGGCCAATGATTTTAATATAATGACTAGAAAATTGAGGGAATTGTTTGGTGACATTAAGGCATCTTCTTTAAAAATAAAAGAATCGGAAGAAAAATATAAAATCATGTTTAATGGCGCTGTTGATGCAATTTTTATATCTGATGCTGAGGGAAATTTTTTAGAAGTGAATGAAAATGCAATAAGAATGACCGGATATAAAGCGGGTGAATTGTTGGCAATGAATCACCTCCAGATTTACAGCAAGGAAGATATGGCAAGGTGCCAAGAGCAATTTAAGGTTGCTTTGCAAAAAAACATTTGTTTTATTGAAAATGTCAGTATTTTGAAAAAAAATAATCAGATTTTGCCGGTGGATATCGGCATCAGTTTATTGAGATACGGCAATAAAGAATTCCTGCAGTTTATAGTGCGCGATGTTTCGGAAAGAGTGGCATTAGAAGAGCATCATAAAGAGATAGACCATATTAAATCGCAATTTATCAATGTCGTATCTCATCAATTGCGAACGCCGTTAAATTCCATTCGTTGGAATCTGGAGGTGCTGCTTGGCGGCGATATCGGGTCATTTAAAAAAGATCAGGAAAAGTTTCTTAAGACTGTGTATCTTAATAATCAGAATATCATAAATATCATTTCGGATTTATTTTTGGCGCTTGAGATAGAGGAGACGGAAATCGGACTTAAAAAGGAGGCAGTGGATATAGAAGCGTTATTGAGTTCTGTTGCCGAGGGATTTAAAAATAGTTTGGCCATAAAGCGCATCAAATTGGAAGTTGGTAAGCTAAAAAGCGGAAAAATTATAAACGTGGATGGCGATAAGGATAAATTAACTCAGGTTTTCTCAAGATTAATAGATAATGCGGTTAAGTATAGCAAAGAAGATAGCAAAATTACTATTAAGATTGAAAAAATTGATAATAGCGCGGTGGTATCTTTCATTGATAGTGGCATAGGAATCCCCGTGGGGGAACATCCAGCTTTATTTAGTAAGTTTTTCAGGGCGTCCAATGCGGCTGTTATGCATCCGAATGCTTCCGGATTGGGACTTTTTATATCCAAGAAAATAATTGAAGCGCATCACGGAAAAATTTGGTTTGTTTCAACAGAGGGCAAGGGCACGACATTTTTTGTGAGTTTGCCCAGTAGTGAATTTTGATGCTATAGAAAGGTCGGAAATTTAATTGAAAGTAGAAAGAGGGAAAATATGAACATTTTTACACTTAAAAAATGGATGTTGCGGGCAGTGGCTCGCTGTAGTGAGGGTTGTTAGTTTTGCCCCTCCCCAGTTTTTACAAAAACTGGGGAGGGGCTTTTTGTTTTTTTATGATAAAATATTGGTAATGAATAATAACAAAGTGGATCAACAAGAAACCAAATATCTGCCTCCCGAGTCTGCAGGAAGGATAATGACCGCCAACATTCCAATTGCCGGACCATCATCAACAATCGAAGAGATTGAGAAATTGCTGCTTGAAAAAACCAAAGATTTTGAGACAATAAATTATATTTATATTGTTAATACTGAGAATAAATTAGTAGGCGTTACGTCCATAAAAGAAATATTTCGTCGTCCCAAAAATAGTGTTGTCTCTGAGATTATGGAAACTAATCTGATCGTCGTAAGACCCCACACCGACAGAGAGAGGGTGGCGTTATTGGCCATTAAATATAACTTGAAATCAATACCGGTCGTTGATAATGAAAATAAATTTTTAGGCATTGTTCCGTCTGATGTGATTTTGACGACCTTGCACCAGGAAAATATTGAAAATGTTTTACGATCAGTGGGTATTCATAATTTCGAAAACCCGATAAAGGATTTAATATTCGCTTCAGCTTTTACTCATTTTAAAAAGAGATTTCCTTGGCTCATTGTCGGGCTTTTGGGAGGTATAATTGCGGCAGTGATGGTTGGGTTTTTTGAAAATCTTTTTGCAAAAATGGTGGCTCTTGCCGCGTTTATTCCGGCGGTAGTTTATATGGCCGATGCGGTCGGTAGCCAAACGCAGACAATCTTAATACGCAGTTTAGCGATAGAGCATAACCTTATTTTTAAAAAATATTTATGGCGTGAATTAAAAGTAAGTTTTTTTCTTGCCTTGATTTTGGGTATCGTAATATCACTGGTATTATTTTTATGGTGGTCTTCGTTTCTACTTGGGTTTATTTTAGGAATATCGTTTTTTATTACTATATTGGTCGCGTCTTTTTTAGCGCTATTTATCCCTTGGGTTTTTTATAAATTTAAATATGATCCAGCGATAGTGACTGGCCCCCTTGCCACTGCCATACGCGATGTGCTGAGTATTATATTATATTTTGCTGTTGCTTCCGTTGTTTTAAGGTATTTTTTGTAATCTTATTTTAAAATTTTATTGATAAGGAATGAATAGCCACCAATAAACCCCGTGGCATTAATTTGATTTTTCCCTTCAGGCTGGATTTTTGTTAGTTTTAAACAGTCTTTACCGGTTTTAACGAATAAATTATTTTTTCCGTCCGTAAATAAAAATCCGTAATCTTTCAATTTTTTATTTGCGCAAACCGTAATGTCGGCTTCAAGTATTTTTAGCCTTCTTTCTTTGCCATCCCGGTCTTTAAAAAAACAAAATGTTCCAGGCCAAATATTAAAAGCCCTGATTTGCCTTTCAATTTTTTCTGCGCTGTTTTGCCAGTTTATTTTTCCGTCTTCTTTTGAGAGTATTTTAGTTAACGTCATTTCATCGTGATTTTGTTCGGTCACTTTCAATTGGCCGGATATCCATTTTGATATGGTTTCAATTAAAAGCGATGCTCCGATTTTTGCCATTTTTTCGAATAATGTTTTTGACGTTTCTTTTGGTTCAATTTTGATTTTTTTTTGGGAAAGAATCGGTCCGTGGTCCATTAATTCGTCCATAATCATTATTGTCACTCCGGTTTTTTCATATCCTTCCAATATGGCAAATTGCACAGGGGAAGCGCCGCGAAGTTTTGGCAAAAGCGAACCGTGGACATTGATTGCTTTGTATTTTGGAATATCAAGAATTGTTTTTGGTATTATTTGGCCAAAGGCCGCAACTACAATCAATTCCGGATTCAGTTCTTTTATTTTTTCCGTCCATTCAGGTTTGCGTATTTTATCCGGTTGCAGGACGGGGATATTGTATTTTTCGGCCAATATTTTTGTCGGTGGGGGAGTAAGAATTTGTTTTCTGCCGACTAGCTTATCTTGATTGCAGACAGTAGAAATAACCTCAATAAAATCAGATTTAATAAGCGCCTCCAGTATCGGCACGGCAAATTCCGGAGTGCCCATGAAGATTGTTTTTATTTTCATGAAAATAAAAAAGCTTTTAGCTTTTAGCTGTTAGCTTAAAAACTTCCCTTGTTTTGTCTATAAATAAAATACCATCCAAGTGATCGACTTCGTGTTGAAAAGCTTGAGCGAGAAGACTGTCGGCTTTTAATTGGAATTTTTTTCCAGTTTCGTTAAGAGCCGTTATTTTTGCGGTTTTTGATCTTTTAATTTTTCCATAAATTTTAGGCAAAGAAAGACAACCCTCCGTGACAAGAGTTTTTCGAAAGGATTTTCTGATAATGGGGTTTATGAACACGGTTTGTTCACTAAGTTCTGGAGATAGAATAAAAATACGGATATTCTTGCCGATTTGCGGAGCGGCGAGTCCAACACCCTCTTTTATGGAGGAGAGGGTTTCTTTCATGTCAATTATCAATTTTTGAATTTTTGGATCCCTAAAATCAGCTACTTTTTGCGACTTTGCCCGTAAAATCTTATTATCTTTTCCAGTTTGTATTGGTAAAATCATACATCTAGCGGGCTTTTAATGTTTTTTAAACTTGGATTTGTCACCTTTGTGTAAAGTTGCGTTGTCCTGATGTTTTGATGTCCCAATAATTCTTGCACATAACGCACGTCAACGCCATTTTCAAGTAGGTGAGTGGCGAAACTATGACGCAGAGAATGAAAGGTCGCATCTTTTTGTATGCTGGTTTTTCGCAGGGCGTTTTCAAAAACCTTTTGCGCCGTCCGTTCCGTCAATTTTCCGCCTCGCTCACTATTAAACAAGTAATCGTTTCCCGTCCTGTTGTTGATTAAACTTATAATATCATTTTTTATTTTTTTTGGGAAAATAGTGATTCTATCTTTATCTCCCTTGGCTCCTTTTAGATGTATGGTCAGTTCAGTTAAATCAATATCTTTAATTTTTAGGTTTGTAGTCTCGCTCACGCGCAGACCGCCGGCATAAGCTAAGGCAATTATTAATTTATGCTTGAAATTGGAAATACTGTCTAAGATTTTGTTTATTTCAGCGCGGGATAAAACAATAGGCAATTTATTCGATGTTTTTGCAAACCTGAGATTGATATTACTGTTTGATTTAATAATGTTCGAATAAAAAAATTTTATAGAGTAAAGATAGACGTTTATTGTGTTGGAAGAAAGCCCCCCTTCTTTTTTATGGAGCAAAAAATTTCTTATAAAATCAATATCGGCAAATTGCAAATTATCATTTTTTGCGAGAAAATAATCTCTAAGGCAGGTTAAATAACTTTTAATTGTTTTCCCGCTATAATTACGAATTTTAAGCTCATTTTCAGCTTGTTTTAAATAATGCTCCATGATAATATTTGATATAGGTCGAAGTATATAGATATTTCGGATAAAATGCAATATCCTGTATATTATCAGAAAACACTTCGCATATAAACGAGTTAGCTGAAATGCGCATTTATTTTAAAAACAATGGAATTGCAAAATTTGACCACAACTGATTTATTAATTGCTTTCTTTAGCGGAGTTGGAGCCACTGTCTTTGGTTTTGTTTTAACAATGCTATGGGAATGGAGAAAATCAATAAAACAGGAACGCGCCATTATTGACGCTTTAAAACAAGAATTGCAGACTAACAAAGAAACATTGGAAAGTAATCTTGCATATATAAATCAAGAACTTGGAATAATCGATCAAGGCAAATCTCTAGTTATTCCACTTAATTTATTAAATGGAGATTTTTCTGACCTTTTATTTATCAGTATTCCAAAGAAATTAAAAAAAGACACCAATATACTAATGGAAATCAGAAAAATCTCCAGACTTTCCAAAGAAAACAACGAGACTATAAAAAGTCGAGAAACATATAGAGTCAATAACGGCGCTATGTCTAATTACAACTCAAGGATGAAAATATACGGTCAAATTTTGCAAACACAGACAAATCAATTAGTTTTAATTACTGAGACAATATTAACTAAAATATAAATGTGCACATCAGCTAACACGGCATATCTGGCTCGAAAAATTGACACATTTAAATCTTAAAGGAAAGTCAATTTCCCTCGACCCAAATTTCGCCACTCTTTTATATTTTTAATAATGAAGTGTCGAAACCTCAGATGATGCCGATACGTTAGACGAAATTTTGTTCAAAAATATTTTTTCATTTTATATTTGAGCCCTTTTGAAATTTTTTTTGGAAAAGAAAAAACCGCTGGGCGTACCATGCGGTTTTGGACTTCGTAATAAGGCTATGCGGCCTTGCCAACGAAACCATTAGCAGGCTTATTTGGGATAGTATATCCTCCTTTCTCTAAAAGAGCGACGAGCTTCTCTTCCTTCACCGATATTTTATGCCAGTCCTTACCAGCATAAATCTCTGCCACCATCTTGCATATTTCTTTTTCCATTGCTCCTCCTTTTGAAACAGGTTATTTGAATGACAGCTTTGAATAAGTTTACTGCAAAAAAAGGAAATGTCAAGCCAACCGCCAAAAAAAATTTCAAAAGGGCTCTTTTAACAAGGCATATCTGGTTCAAAAATTTTGCTCTTTATAGTAAATAGGTGAAGGCAAAATTTTTTCTCCCAAATTTTCTTCTGCTACGCTCCAGAAAACTTCGCTTAATCCCGATACGTTAGGCGTAATAATAAAAAGTTTTTTAATTTATTTTTTTATAAATTTCGGCAATTTATTTTAGGCTGGTCGAATAACTTAAGTTAAGTTAAATAATAATTTAATAACAATAAAATTTATGAGTAAAAATCCAATGGAGGAAATGCCACAGGCGGGCAAGTCGCCATCTTAAAAGTTTTGAACCTTCTGAGGATAAACAAATTCAGGCATTTAAAATATTAGAGGATAAATTGGGAATAAACGAAAAATTTACCATTTATGATTTTTTTAGAGTATTACGAGAAGAAATTGGAGATGTTGATGCTAATCTGATCAAATATAGACGAAAAGTGAATGAATTAGGTCTCAAGCTTGAAGATTTGTTGCAACCCCCTTCCTTATTTTCATTCTAATGTATCCACTCAAAATGAAATGGCAGAAAGAAAAAATGTATATAGTGAAGGTGAAATAAAAATCATTCTAGACGAGATTAAAAAAGAACAGGACGAAGGAATTGCTTTGGTTTTGCCTGCATACAAGAAAGCCCAAAATCTTTATCAATCCACATCGGAGGTCTTGGTGGCGGTAGATAATAAAGGAGTATTTTATAATAATATCAATCGCGGAGTAAAAGAATTATTTTCACAGTTTGTTAGTAATATTGCTTATAATTTAAAATTAGGACTAGGAGCGGGATTAAGTTGCAGTGGATAATGGAAGTTCGATAGTACTGATATAGAAGAATTTGGGAAGGATGGTATTAAAAAGCGTCTACAAAAACAATGAAGCTGCGTGAGAGCAGGCATGGAATAAGTAAAGAGATGGGCTCTATCAAACAATTAGGAAAGAGATAGATTAAGTAGAAAAAATCTATAAAAAATCAAAATTAATCTTAACCTTAAGTTCGCCATGGCGAACTTAAGGTTAAGATTAAATCAGCGATATCGGATCTATATCTATTGTCCAATCTTTTGTCGGGATGATGTTTAAAATATTATTTCTATCTTTTATGCCGAGATTTGATTTAATGATTATATTGTAGACATATTGATTTTTAATGCGAGGGATGAATCCGGCCGCAGGGCCAATAATTTTAAAATTTTCCGAGTTACCGGAGAGTACGTTGATTTTTTCAGCAATCTTATGTGATTCTTTAAATGCTAATTGGGGATTAGAGTTTCTATGGGTAAGTTTTATTAACCGGAAAAATGGAGGATAATTGAATAATTTTCTTGCTTCTATCTCACGCTCGTATAATTTAGCAAAATTGGAATTTAGAGCAATGGGAAATATTTCGCTTTCCGGCTTGAATGTCTGGAGTAAAAACGTCCCGCCGTTTCCTCGGTATTTTTTAAGCTGATTGATTATTTGATAAATCCTTTCATCGGTTCTAAATTCCGGCAAATTCAAAATAGTATCAATGCTCAATACAGCAACAATATCCGCTTTTGGAAAATCTTTATTTAATATTATTTGCGTGCCGAGAATAATATCCACCCTTTTTTCCTTAAAATCGGAAATTGCTTTTTGAATATCTTGTGTTGATAATACCGTTTCAGAATCCAGGCGTTTTATTTTTAAATCTGGAAATAATTCTTTTATTTTTTCTTCGGCTTTTTGGGAGGCAATGCCGCTGTATCTTATTTTATGTCCGCCGCATTTTGGGCATATATCCGGGGATTTTTCTCTGTGTCCGCAATGATGGCAAAGTAATTGTTTTTCGCCCTTAATTTCTTTATGAAAAACAATTGGTACGTCGCAATTTTTGCAATGCAGAGAAAATCCGCATTCTCGACAGAAGATAAAAGTAGCTGATCCGCGACGATTGATAAATAAAATTGCCTGCCTACTATTTTGCGAGATTTTTTCAAGCTCCGCCGCTAAATCTTCAGATATGATTTCGTTGCCTTTTCTGACTTCGTCTCTCATGTCAATAATTTGATGTTGGGTCTGGATTCCCGATTTCTCGGGAATGACATAGGGAGGCGCGGAAGCAACTATCGAAGTTGAACTTCGATAGTTGCTTTTTTTTGATTCTTGTCCGCCAGCTGGCGGATGGATTCTTGATTTTGTTTTATGATAAGTTTCAATTGATGGAGTACTGCTAGCCAAGATGGTTTCCGCTCCGAAAATTTCCCCGAGTTTTATGGCGCATTCGCGGCTATTATAATATGGACGCATATTCCATGATTTGAAACTTTGGTCTTGTTCTTCGTCAATTATTATCAATCCCAAATCGGAAAACTTAGAGAAAATGGCTGATCTTGCGCCGATTATTATTTTTGTGTCGTTTGACGCGATTTTCAGCCATTCATCGAGATATTTTTTCGGCGCAAGATTTCCAGATAAAAAACTGATTTGATTGGGTTCAAAAATTAAGTTCACTTGATTAAAAAATGACAAGGCATTTATTTGTTCTGGAAATAGAATTAAAGATTGTTTGTTATTTTTTAAGTTTTCTTTAATTTTTTGAATATAAAAATCAATACGATCATCAGAAAAATAGAGAGAAGAATTAGATTCAAGGTTGCGTAATTCATAATTCGTAATTCGCAACCCTGTTTTTAATGGCCCTTTCGCTTTCAGTAGTTTTGTGGGTAGAATTGTTTTTAGAGCCAGTCCGAGCGGCAGAAAATAATAATCAGCGAACCATTTTAAAAAAATAAATTCTTTTTCCGAGAAAATCGGTTCAAGAGAAATTATTTTATTTATTTTTTTTAGCGTAAAAGACGATTTTTTAAGTTGAGTTTTTTGGGAGCTAATGTCTGTCTGGGAAAGAACTATTGCGGGGGTTGGTTTGTTGCGAAGGGGTATTAGTATTAATGTTCCGCGGCTAACTGGTTCATTGGAAAAATAGCTCAAAATTTGAGGATGTTCGCGGGGGATATTTACGGCTGGAATTGTTTCCAATAAATACATAAGCGATCAATAATTGACAGTTACTATTTAGCATTTGACGGAAAACGCAATGTTTAACAATTAACTAATAGTGTGTAATAATTATAGCAGATAATTTCAAAATCACAGTTTTAAATGAAAATCGAAATTTTAGGAGTAAAAATAGACAATATAACTTTTCAAGACGCTATTGAGAAAGCCCGGGCGCTTTTGGGTGATGATAAGCAAAATTTGATGGTGACTTGCAATCCGGAGATACTTTTGCATGCAGACAAAGATAATTTTTTTAGGGACATATTAAACTCCGCTTCTATTTGTGTTGCCGACGGCTTTGGGTTGATATTGGCATCAAAATTTTTGAAAGATTCCCTAATGGAGAGGGTAGTGGGGGTTGATTTTGTCGGAGATTTTTGCAAAATTTGCGAGAAAGAGAGTAAATCCGTTTATTTGCTCGGAGGCAGGGATGGCATTGCTCAAAAAACCGCAGATAGATTAAAAAAGAGATTTCCTGATTTAAAAATTTCCGGTTGGTTGGATGGGGGCATCAATTTAAAAGATTGCTGTAAATTAATAAAATCGGCTAGTCCCGATGTTTTGTTTGTGGCTCTTGGAGCGCCAAGGCAAGAGAAATGGATTTATGATAATCTAAGAGAAATTCCTTCGGTAAAATTGGCGATTGGAGTGGGAGGCGCTTTTGATTTTATATCCGGCAATGTTAAACGCGCCCCAAAATTCATGCGTCGCCTGGGGTTGGAATGGTTGTGGCGGCTTATTATCCAGCCGTGGCGGATAAGAAGAATTTTTAATGCTGTTATTGTTTTTCCTATATTATTTTTTGCGTCTATTATTAAAAAGTAATTGAAAATTGCAATTTTATGACTATAAATTTTGAAGAATTTAAAAAAGTTGAATTAAGGGTGGCTAAAGTGATTACCGCAGAAAAAGTTGAGGGATCAGAAAAATTGTTGAAGTTAAGAGTTAATTTAGGGGAAGATGAAAGGCAAATTATTGCTGGCATTGGCAGGGCATATAATCCAGAAGGCTTGATTGGAAAAGAAGTAATAATAGTCGCTAATTTAGAACCGAGAAAATTAATGGGCCTTGAAAGTCAGGGAATGGTTCTTGCGGCGAGTGATGAAATCGGCCTCGCGCTTTTATCGCCAGACAGAGAAATTCGGTCAGGGAGTCTAGTCGGATAAATTTTATGATAAAGAAAATTATAATTGGCATATTATTGTTAGCCACAGTGGTTGCGGGTGGTTTTATTATCAATTTTTATTGGAAAAATTTGCGCGGCATTTGGCCTGCGATTAAAAGTCCGGCAGAAGATATCTCAAGAATTATTAAAGAGCAATCCAGAGTAGAGCAAGCGATAAATAACACATCTTTTCCATTGAAACTTCCTCCTAATTTCTCTATTTCTATTTTTGCGGAAAATCTCGGGGGTCCGCGCGTTATGACCTATGATTATGCGGGAAATATTATTACGAGCATACCGTCGCAGGGAAAAGTTGTTGCTTTGCCGGATAAGAATTCCGATGGAATTGCTGATGAGGTTGTAACTGTTGTTGAGGGACTTAATCGGCCGCATGGACTTATAACGCGTTGTACTGAAAAGTGCGAATTTTATATCGCGGAAACGGATAAAGTCGCGGTATATGATTATGACGCGGAAAAATTAAAAGCATTTAACAAAAGAAAAATTATTGATTTGCCCGGGGGCGGCAATCATTTCACACGAACAATTCTTTTTCTGCCAGAACCAAATGACCATAAATTATTGACTTCAATCGGGTCGTCTTGCGATACCTGCGAAGAAAAAGATTGGCGAAGAGGAAGGATTTTGATTTCTAATGCCGATGGAAGCGATTTGAAGGAATTTGTCAAAGGACTTCGCAATTCCGTATTTATGGCGATACATCCCGTGACTGGTAAGATTTGGGCAACGGAAATGGGGCGGGATTTTTTGGGCGATGATTTACCGCCGGATGAGATAAATATAATTGAAGAAGGCCAGTGGTATGGCTGGCCATGGTTTTACGGTAAAAATATCGAAGATTATGAATTTAGTCCATATAGTCGTCCACTGTTTGTAAAAGAGCCACAATCAAGTTATATAGATATTCCCGCGCATTCCGCGCCGCTTGGTCTTGCGTTTTTTCCGGAAGAGGGCTGGCCGGAGGAATATTGGCATAATTTGCTTGTAGCGTATCATGGATCATGGAATCGTACAGAGCCGACGGGATATAAAATTGCCCGTTATAAATTAGACTCACAAGGAAATTATTTTAGTGAAGAAGATTTTATTTCCGGTTGGCTTCAAAGTGACGGCACGGCGCTTGGCCGACCTGTTGATATTTTGATTCAACCAGGCGGGATTATTTATGTTTCCGATGATAAAGCGGGAGTGATTTATCGGATTATTCATAATAAGACTTGACAGTATTTATATAGTAGTATAAACTCTCACCCTGTTCTTTAAAGGGGATAAGCCTCGGCGAAAGGTTATCCAAAACAAAAAAACAAAAAAACGGAGGAACACAGGATGCCGAAGAAACCGATCGAGATTCAGATACATGAGATAACGGATCCAAAGCTTTTGGCGGAGTTTGACCCGAAGCGGATCGTGGGCCTTATCTCGCCGGACCAGAAGTCGCTGAGTGTCGCTTACCTTTCGGAGCTTGTATCACTTTCCGAAAAGGTGAGAGTCAGGATACCGGCGGTATTCTGCGGAAAGAACGCGCATCCCACAGTCATAGGCAACATACAGATAAGGAAAGACGTTGCCGGCCATAATTTCGCGTTGAACGAGATTATAGGCCCCATCAACCCGACAGTTTTTTCGTGGATCACGGCTATAACCGCGAACATGCAAAAAATCGGGTTGGTAAATGCCTTTTTTCCCGCTTACAAGGCCGAAAAGGAGGAGTCAAGATTTCTTTACGGCATCATCGATCCAAAAGGAAGCATGATGTCCGCGGGAATAGTCTTGGATGAAGCCGTTAAGAACATCCGGCTGACCCAGGGCAACATGGTCTTCTTCACGGTCAAAGAGGAGGTCAGAAGGATCTCTTTTAAGGATATCAGCAAGAAGGATTGGCTGGCGCATTCATGGCCTGTCACATCCTACAAAGCCGATATCGTGTTTCTGGGCAGGCCGAACAGAAGCGCAATGACAGTGGTTCTGTCTAACGGGGAAACGCACAGCATCGGTCTGGGACACGGAGGATCCACAATCAACGTAAAAGGGGGCGCAGACAACAAGGTCGTCATTCTCGAGCCGGTATCGTCATTATTGTCAATCGGCGCGGGAATAATAGCGGCTGTTTCGCAGGAAAAGGAGGATTTATTCCTCTATCCCGAGTCCACCGTCGCCGTCGCGTAACGGAGCAGTAAGCAATAACAGCAAAAAATCCTTTCGCCGAGGATATATCCTAAACGCCGGAATCAAAAGATTCCGGCGTTTTTTATTTTATTGTAGAATTGATTTCTGATTAATTTTATAGTATTCTTTTTTAAGAAAGTATTTGGCTCATTTTAAAATAAATAAAAAAAGAGGCGCGCTATGGGGAGAGAGATTCGAGTTCCTTCTGATGTGGTGGTGGCTATTTTCGCTTTTATCGGGGCAAGGAAAAGATTTCCATATAACAGAGAGAAAATAGATACGGTTTTATATAAGTTGTCTCAAGAAAATGAGTTTGCGGATTTATTCAATGATTTTAGTTTCGCGCAAAATTATATATGGTCTTTTCCATACTGTGAAGAGATTGGGTATGCGTTAGATGGACTATTTTTTTCGGGATTACTTGAGTGCATCGGTCCATATATGCAGGAATGCGAAGTTACGGAAAATTTGGCAAAAAAAGATTTTTCAGACATATTTACTCAAGAAGAGATGGATCTCTTAAGGAGGGTATCGGAAAAATTTCAAAAATATGTGGAAGAGGTTTGATCTTTTTTTAAGATAAACAATTAAAATAAAAGAGCCGATTTTATCGGCTCTTTTTATTTTTTTTATGAAGCGACCAGATTGCTAAAGGCTTTTTATTTCCATGAAAAGAATCGGCATTTTTATAAACTTCAATTAATGCAAGACCGGCGAAATGGCTATGGCCCTTGCGGGTTCTGATAATAGCATCTTCTGGTGTTTTTGCCTTCATATAAATATCATATTCATCCGAAAAAAAAGGCGCGTGATTACTTTTTATAAAAATGAAATATTTTTTCATAAAAGACCTCCTTTATTCGTTTTTGTAAAAGTACTAAATTTCCTGTCTGGTGCGCCGGGGGGGAATTGAACCCTCGACCGTCTGCTTAAAAGGCAGCTGCTCTACCGACTGAGCTACCGGCGCGTGAATTTACAGAATTTAGTCTGCCGTGGCGGATAGAATTTAGAATGAAGGAATGAATGTAAAATTCTGAAAAATATGTTATATAATATATAGGAATTTTTATTTATAATCAAGTATCATAAAATATAATGACTCATAATTCTAAATTAAAAATTGGCGTTTTGATGGGTGGACCGTCGTCGGAACATGAGGTGTCTTTGGAAACTGGTCGAAAAGTAATGAAGCATCTTGATAGTAATAAATATGAAGTTAAACCGATTAAAATATCAAGAGACGGTGAATGGCATATTAATGGAGCAAAAGCTAAGATAGAAACAGCGCTTCATGATATAGATTTGGCATTTATCGCGATGCATGGCGAATATGGTGAAGATGGGCAAATTCAAGTTATTTTAGAGCAGTATAATAAGCCCTATACGGGGTCTGGCGTGTTTGCTTCGCAGATTGCGATGGATAAATCCCAAAGCAAAAAACTATTTGAAAGTCACGGATTTCTAATTCCTAAATCAGCATTATTGAAATATGGCGAAAGGGGATTTTTACAGAAATTCGAAAGTGTTTCAAAGGACGGCCCTTGGGTGGTAAAACCATGTTCTCGCGGTTCCAGCGTAGGCACATCCATTATTAAAAATAAAAAGGATATTTTTGATGCAGTGCATAAAGCGTTTGAATATGACAATCAAGTTTTAATTGAAGAGCATATAAAGGGCAGGGAATTCACTTGCGGAGTTTTGGAAAATTATCCGTCTCGGGAGAATAGAAAATATTTTGCTTTACCGGTTACAGAGATAATACCAAGAAAGAGTTATCAATTTTTTGATTATGAAGCAAAATATAAAGAGGGAGCGACAAAGGAGGTGACGCCAGCCGAGATTTCAAGAGATTTAACTCAAAAAATTCAAGGAATTGCTGTTGCGGCTCATGCCTTGCTCGGTTGTAGTGGATATTCAAGGTCGGATTTCATAATAACTCCAAAGAATGAAATATATATTTTAGAATTAAATACATTGCCCGGTATGACCCAGACTTCGCTTTTGCCTCAAGCCGCAAAAGCCGCAAAAATAGAATTTCCGGAGTTATTGGATAAAATAATCTACAATGCTCTGAAAAAGTATTATGCTTGATTTTTATTAATATTTTTTATATTGTATTTTAGCTTCTAATTTCTAAATTATGGGCCCTTAGCTCATTTGGTAGAGCACCTGCTTTGCAAGCAGGGGGTGATCGGTTCGAGCCCGATAGGGTCCACCAAACAAAACCCTCTTCATATGAAGAGGGTTTTGTTATACAAACGCAAGCGAAAATGTCATAATGGATTACATGAATATACCGCAACATATCGCTATAATCCCGGATGGTAATAGACGTTGGGCAAAAAAGAATTCATTGCCGGTTTTTAGGGGTCATCGCCAAGGGATTAAATCCATAGAAGAAGTAATAAAATGCGCCCTAGATTTAAAGATACCCTATCTTACTTTTTGGGGTTGCTCCATGAGCAATATTCTTAACAGATCCAAATTGGAGGTAAATTTTTTAATGAAAATTTTCGAGCAGAATTTCAGAAAAATAGTTCAAAATGAAGACATACATAATAAAAAGGCGGGGATTGCCGTTGTGGGGCGATGGCGGGAATTATTTCCCAAAAAAACAAAAGAATCTATAGAAAAAGCCATTGATGCAACCAAGAATTATCAAAATTATCATTTAACATTCTTGATGGCTTACAGCGGAATGGATGAAATGCAGACTGCAATACAAAATATTATAAAATTAAAGACAGGGAATATAAATTTGAAAATCGATGAAAATGTTATAAAAAATAATCTTTGGACTAATAATTTGCCTCCGGTTGATTTGGTGATTCGCACGGGAGGAGAGCCTCATTGGTCGGATGGTTTTATGATGTGGGATGTGGCCAATGCCCAGTTGTATTTTACGGAAACTTTATGGCCTGATTTTTCGGGGAAAGAATTTAGAAAAGTAGTGGATAGATATAGTAAAACAGAGAGACGAATGGGAAAATAATAAAGATGAGCTTCATATTGAGTGTAATGAATTTATGCAATATAAATTTTATACAACCTCGGAGAAGGCCTGGGACGCGATGCTGGAAGCGATTAAGGACGCGAAAAAATTTATTTTTCTGGAAATGTATATTTTTATTGATAATACCGAGGGGTATAATTTTTTTGAAATCTTAGAGAAGAAAGCAAAAGAGGGCGTGAGGGTGAAGATAATCATTGATTCCTTCGGAAGCCAGGAACTAAATAAAGAAGTAATTGAAAAAATCAGAAAAGCCGGAGCAGAATTGTTATTTTTCAGTTATTGGCTTAGTCGCGCGCATAAGAAAATTTTAATTATTGACGGGAATATCGCCTTTTTGGGAGGCGTTAATATCCATAAATCATTCCAGAAATGGAATGATTTACAGGTTAGATTTACGGGGGTTATGGTAAAAAGCGTTATTCGTTCGTTCGCAAAAAGTTACGAAATGTGCGGAGGCAAAGATGTTGAAGTCCTTATTTATAATAATAAAAAAAATATTTTCAGAAAAACGAAACTTTGGTTTTTAGAGCATCAGCAATTAGGCAAAAAGAAATTGCTTAAAAAGCATTATCAAAACAGAATTAAAAATGCCAAAGAAAAAATAATTATAGTTACGCCCTATTTTATTCCGCGCAGATGGTTAATAGGTGTTCTGCATCAAGCGATTCTAAGGGGGGTTCGCGCGGAAATCATATTGCCGCTTTATACTGACCACTGGATTTTCAACAGAGTGAATTATTTTTATATTTCAAAATTTCATCGGATAGGCATAAATTTTTATCTGCAAAGAGAAATGAACCATGCCAAAGCGATGATAATCGATAATGCTGAAGGGATGGTTGGATCGCAAAATATTGATCCACTGTCTTTTGACCATAATTTAGAAGCCGGTATATTTTTTCGCGATAAAAAAATGGTGGATGACCTCGGAAAAATAATTTCGGATTGGAAGCAAAATTGCGTGATTTTTGAACCGTCAATGTATAAGAAAATATGGTTTGATTATTTTCTTGCGCCAGCAATGCGCATTTTTCAGTCGGTATTTTAGAGTTTACTCATTAACTGAAATATGATAACTTATTGATGATTATGATTAAAAAACTGCTTAAATTTTTTGATAAAACAGAGGATAAGGTGAGGGAAATTTTAAGCCGCTATGTGATTTTATATGCGTTTATTGGCGGTGTGGCAATTGTTCTTTTTTGGCGCGGTGTATGGAAAATCGCGGATGGATTATTCTTTATGACCGGCGTCATGTCTGTTATAATCAGCTCCGCCATACTTTTGCTCACGGGATTATTTGTTTCCTTTTTTATCGGCGATCGCATTATATTGTCGGGATTAAAAAAGGAGAAAAAATTAGCCGAAAAAACAGAAGAAGAAATAAAATCAGAGCTTGAGCGAAGCATAAGAATAATTGATAAATTAGAAAAAATAGAAAAAGATTTAGAAGAGGTTAAAAATAAAATTAAATAACTTAAAACTTGAAACCTAGAGCTTGAAACTTAATCTGTGAGGCGGACAAGCTTCAAGATTTAAGCTTCAAGTTTCAACTTTTATATGGAACCAAAAGAACAATTTAAAGAATGGGAATGGAAATGTACCGAGTGCGATTATATTTATAGCGGCGAGGAGTCGCCAGAGCAGTGCCCTAAATGCCACGCTCCAAAAGAAGCATTTGTGTTGTTGGAGGAATTGGAAGAAGAAAGCAAATAATATGGCTAAGATAATTACTGACGAGAATAAAATAAAAAAAATATTAACTCGTGGCGTTGAGGATGTTATTGTTAAAGAGCACCTTGAAGCTCAATTAAAATCCGGTAAAGAGTTACGGATTAAATTTGGC
Organism: Parcubacteria group bacterium GW2011_GWD2_38_12; assembly: GCA_000992345.1. GTDB lineage: Bacteria > Patescibacteriota > Minisyncoccia > GWC2-36-17 > GWC2-36-17 > GWC2-36-17. Next base: position 110,716 of record LBUA01000001.1, read on the forward strand.
ATTGATCCGACAACGCCAGATATTCATCTTGGCCACTCCATTCCGTTTCGCAAATTAAAACAATTTCAAGATCTTGGCCATAAGATTATTTTAATTATTGGTGATTTTACGGCTATGATTGGCGATCCATCGGGTAGATCGGAGACTCGGAAACAATTGACTAAAAAAGAAATCAAGAATAATTTAAAAAATTATCTTTCTCAAGCCGGGAAGATAATTAATATTAAAAAAACTGAAATTCATTATAACAGCAAGTGGTTCAGCAAGAATGCCGATTCTATTTTGGAACTTTCTCGCATTGGCAGTATCCAGCAAGTTTTGCATCGCGCCGATTTTCAAAAAAGAATCAGTGAAGGGAAAGATATTACTTTACTTGAAGTTTTTTACCCGCTTTTTCAGGGCTATGATTCTTTTAAAATAAAATCTGACATTGAAATCGGTGGGACAGACCAGAGATTTAATTTATTAATGGGGAGGCAAATCCAGAAGCATTATAATATGCCGGAACAAGATATTATAACTTTGCCGCTTATTGAGGGTACAGATGGAATTCGTAAAATGAGCAAGAGTTATGGCAATTATATTGGCATTAACGAACAGCCGAATAATATGTTTGGTAAAATAATGTCCATTCCGGATAATTTAATAATAAAATATTTCTTGCTTTGCGCTGATTTGCCGGAAATAGATATTGAGGCGATAGGCAACAATATGAAATCTGGGAAATTAAATCCCCGTGATGCAAAATTAAATTTAGCTTTTGAGATCGTGAGAATTTATCATGGGGAGAAAAAAGCTCAGAAAGCGAAAGACGAATTTATAAGAGTATTTTCCAAAAAAGAATTACCCAAAAAGATAGATGAGTTAAAAATTCAGAAAGGAAGGATTGGTATCGTTGATTTACTTTTGAAATGCGGAGCGGTAAAAAGCAAGGGAGAAGCGAAAAGATTAATAGAACAAAAAGGAGTTAAACTAAATAATGAAGTTATTGGCAGTTGGGGCGCGGAAATCACGCTTGATGGAGGAGAAATATTGCAGATTGGCAAGAGAAAATTTATAAGAATTGGTTAAAATAAAAATCCTCTCACCGATTTTTTGGCGAGAGGAAAGTTATTTTTTATTTTTTTTATTTCTGTCAAGCAGAAAGTATATGCCAAACGATACTATTGCTCCCGAGAAAAGATATACCTGAAGTATGACTAGTCCAGGAAATTTACTAAACATAGATATTTCTTTTCCTGCGAGCATTATTTCAGCTGTTCCGCCCATTATAAGAAAAAGCGAAATAAAAAGGTAACCCATTTTCAAACTGATTGGCGAGCCAATAGTTCTGGAGTGCAGAAAAGCATAGAGAGAAGCAGTCATTATTCCGGCGACAGATGCGTATTTAATTCCGCTTAGATCAAGTATCATAAATATTAACAAGAAGACCGTAAAAATCGCGTTCACTATCTTATTATTCATTTTAATGCCTCCAGATTGGATTTGAAATGTACGAGATTTATTTTATGGTAAGATAAATTATTATTTAAGTCAATGAGATTTAATGGGATGACATCGCAAGAATTAAGAATAAAATTTCTGAAATTTTTCGAATCAAAAGGACATACGATAATACCGTCTGCCTCTTTGGTGCCGCGTGAAGAAAATCAATCCGTGCTTTTTACGACAGCCGGCATGCATCCCTTGGTGCCATATTTTTTTGGTAAAAATCATCTAGGCGGGAAAAGAATCGCAAATTCTCAAAAATGCATAAGAACGGCTGATATTGACGATGTTGGCGATAATCGCCATTTAACTTTTTTTGAAATGATGGGCAACTGGAGCTTTGGTGATTATTTTAAAAAAGAAGCAATTGAATGGAGTTTCGAATTTTTAACCGGTAAAGAATGGCTTAATATGGATCCGAAAAGAATTTATGTGACAGTTTTTAGAGGTGAAGATGGAATACCTTGCGATGATGAGGCGATTGAGATTTGGAAAAACGTTTTTTCAAAAATTGGCATGAATATTAGAGTGGCTGGCAAAGATGAGATCATGAAAAATGATATTCGCATAATCCCGCTCGGGGTAGATGATAATTTTTGGATCGCCGGAGAAACCGGGCCTTGCGGACCGGATACAGAGATATTTTATGATACAAGACCGGAAGAAGGCATACTGGAAGGCAATTTTTCCGACTTTGTAAAGAATTTCCGATTGATAGAAATTTGGAATAATGTTTTTATGGAATACGAGAAAAAATTAAAAATTAAAAACGCAAAACTAAAAATAGAAGAAGCAAAAGAATACGAATATATAAAACTAAAGCAACGGAATGTAGATACGGGAATGGGACTGGAAAGAACAGTCGCGGTGCTTAATGGCAAGGAAACTGTTTTTGAAACGGATATTTTTGAGCCTATTTTTGACGCGATTTCGAAAGTTTGCGGTAAAAAATACAACGAAAATCCGGAAATAAAAAAAGCATTTAGAATTATCGCCGACCATATAAAAGCCAGCGCTTTTATTATTTGTGATGGTGTTATGCCCTCAAATATCGGTAGGGGATATGTTTTGCGCAGACTAATACGCAGAGCTGTCAGATATTCAAGAACTTTAGAGCTAGAATTAAATTTCAAACTAATTATTGATGCAATAATTGATATATATAAAGTTCAATATCCTGAACTTGATTTGAAATCACCGGAAATAATAAAAGCTATTCGGCAGGAGGTGGATAAATTCAATAAGACACTTGAAAGAGGGCTTAAAGAATTTGAAAGGACGGTTTCCGCCGTGTTTGGCGACACTACAATGAGAGAAGAGAAAGATGCGCGAGAAATGGCATATGATGCGCTTAAAAAAATATCCGGAAAAATAGCTTTTGACTTATATCAAACTTATGGTTTCCCGATTGAGATGATAAAAGAATTGGCGCGGGAGTATGGTCTGGCTGTTGATGAAATAGAGTTTAATATTGAGCTGGAAAAACATCAAGAAGTGTCTCGTAAGGGGGCAGAAGTAAAATTTGGCGGGCATGGTATGGAAGTTGAAAGTTTAAAGTCAAAAGTTGAAAATTTTGAGGAGATTGAAAAGAAAAAAAAGTTGCATACTGCGACGCATTTGTTGCATCAGGCCCTACGTATAATACTGGGCGTGACAGTTGGACAAATGGGGTCGGACATAAATTCTGAAAGATTGAGATTCGATTTTACTTTTGACCGAAAAATGACACCGGAGGAAATAAAACTTGTGGAGGAGTTGATAAATGAACAAATCAGAAAAAATCTCAATGTAAAATATGAGGAAATGCTTTTTGAAAAAGCGGTTCATCTGGGGGCTTTAGCATTTTTTAAAGAAAAATATCCGGACAGAGTGAAGGTTTATAGTGTGGGGGGATTTTCAAAAGAGGTGTGTGGCGGACCCCACGTAGAAAATACATCCGAGATGGGGGAATTTAAAATACAAAAGGAGGAATCTTCTTCTGCGGGCGTGCGTCGGATAAAAGCAATCCTAAGATAGGTAAGACTCGTAAAAATGTGGTATAATTATTTCAAAATCAGAGTTTAACATTTGATAATTTCGAATTTTGTATTGGTATTCTTAATTTCGATATTTACATTCTAAAAAAATGGAATATTTTTCAAAAATTTTACATATTGATTTAGAAGAAAGCGCGCAGTCTGTCATTGAGAGGTTCAATATTCTTGATGATCATAATATTATTTTTGCTATTCCGATGGGAGCGCAAATCTTTCACAACCTTTCTGAATTGAAACTGTTAAAACAAGATATTGATAAATCCGGGAAGAATGTAGTTTTGGTAAGCCAAGATGAGGTTGGCCTTGAATTGGCTCGCGATATTGGTTTCAAGGTTGAGAAGGAGTTTTTAGAATTATTGTCGCCGACCGAAGATACTCACAGATATTCCGCGGATACCCACAAACATCCAAAAGTTTTGGATATAATTTATCGTCAACCGGAACATAAAACGGCAGTTCAAGGAAAAACGCCTGGATTGCAAACAGAAAAACCCATTGTCAAAAGAGACCTAAGAGAGTCCGTAATTGACGAAAAAGAGGGGACTGGATTTTGGGGGGAAGAAAAACCTCATAAATCTACGGGAAGAATCTTTACAACAACCAACGTAATAATCTTTTTTATCATTGCATCCGTTATTGTGGCAACTATATCCGCAATAATTGTTCTCCCGAAAACGACAATCACTGTTTTACCCAAGAAAGAAACGGTTGTTGTGGATATACCGATTACTGCCGATATTTCAATGTCAGAAATAGATACCATTAAAAATAAAATACCCGGACAAATAGTTAAGGTGGAAAAAGAAAAAACCGCGCAATTTAAAGCAACGGGGAGAACGGGTTCTGAAAGTAAGGCGAGGGGAACTATCGTTATATATAATGTTTATACACCGCCGCAAAGTCCGACGTGGATTGGAGGCACAAGATTTGAAACATCCGATGGCAAAATATTTAAGACTATTCAAAAAATCACCGTTCCTCCTGCTAAAATAGAAAATGAAAAAGTCGTGCCAGGGACGATAGAGGTTGAAGTTGTCGCTGATATTGCCGGTTCCGATTACAATATATTGCCGAGTGAATTTACTATGCCGGCTTTTAAGGGAACTTCAAAATTCAATGTATTTTATGGAAAATCAACATTGGCGATGCGGGGAGGATCAAAAGGCGAGGGAATAGTCATAGTTTTAGATGACATAGAAAATGCCAAAAAAGAAATAGAGGGTGAATTATTGGAGGCAGCTAAAAATGAATTAAAAGAAAATCTACCAAAAGACTTGGAATTTATGGAAAATGCGATTGCTGTTAAAATTTTAGAAGAAAAAATTTCCGACCAAGCGGGGACAGTTATTGAAAATTTTTCCGTTTCATTAAAAGTTTCAGCTATGGCATTTTTGTTTAAAGAGGATGATATGAAATCTCTTGTTGCGAAGAATATAGAAACAAAAATAATGCGAAATGAAATAGTATTTAAGGATATACGCAAAAGATATAGTAATGTGGATATTGATTTTTCTGCCGGAATAATGACTTTTAATGCGAATATAGAACAAGATATCGCAGCTTCTTTTAATGAGGAGGATTTAAAGACGGCATTTGCCGGAAAAAATGAATCAGAAATAAGAGATTACGTTTTGAGTCAGGATTTAATGGACGGTGCTCAGGTTAACTTCAGTCCATTTTGGGTAAAAAAAGCTCCCAGCAATAAAAACAAGATAAATATTATCATAGAGAAGTAGCTCTGAGCTATTAGGTATTGACTCATGGTGAATAATTTGTTAATTTATATTTAAAATAAATCCCCAAATTTGGGGAATTATATTTTTTATGACTCAAGAAAATCAAAATAATCAGGATGTTGTAGTCAATAAAAGCGAAGAATATGAGGTTGATGGAATAGTGGAGGAAGCTTTGCCATCGGCAACCTTTAGAGTAAAGTTGAATAATGATTCTGTGATTTTGGCGCATCTTTCCGGTAAAATGAGATTGCATTATATAAGGGTTCTGCCGGGAGATAAAGTGGTAGTTAAGATGAGCCCTTATGATAAAACCAAAGGACGTATTATTAAAAGATTAAAGTAGGGGATTCGTTGTTAAACCCCGCTTCACGGGGCGCAAAAGGCGCATTTAACAGGGTACTCGATTTTGAAACTAAATTTTGCGCACTCCGCAAAGCTCCGTTTTAAAATTTCGAAAAAATCGGTATGAGGGTTCGAGCTTCCGTTAAAAAAAGGTGTGTAAATTGCAAGATTGTGCGCAGGCAGGGTCGTATTTTTGTTATCTGCTCAAAAAATCCGAAACATAAACAAAGACAAGGTTAGAGCAACAAATGACAACTGACAAATGACAACTGACAAAAACATGTCAAGAGTCCTCTGTTAAATGTCATATGTTATTAAAAATTGATTCGTATCGCAGGAGTTACAATTCCAGAGAATAAAAGAATAGAAGCGGCTTTGCCGTACATTTATGGCATTGGCCAATCTTTGGCTGTTAAAATTTTAAATGAAGCAAAAATAGATCCGAATTCAAGAGCCAATAAATTAACACAAGAAGAAATAGGAAGATTAAGAGATATTGTAGAGAAGAAATATCGGGTGGAAGGCGATTTAAAAAGAGAGATAATAATGAACATTAAAAGATTGAAAGACATTAGTTCATATCGCGGAATCCGTCATATGAAGGGTTTACCAGCCAGAGGACAAAGAACGAAAACTAATTCGCGCACCAGAAGAGGCAACCAGAGAAAAACTGTCGGTTCCGGTCGCAAGGCGGCAGAGAAGAAATAGATAATAAAATAAATAATAAAATCGGAGAATGGTCACAAAAAAAATTACAAATAAATCAGAGGCGTCACCAGAGGAGATTAAGCCTAAAAAAGAAACTGGATCAGAAACTTCCAGTAGTATTGCGATAAAAAAAATTGTTCATGGACAAGCGCATATTAGCGCTTCTTATAATAATACTCTTTTATCGATTACCGATGATAATGGCAATATGGTCGCATGGTCTTCGGCTGGATCACTTGGATTTAAGGGAGCTAAAAAAGCAACTCCTTATGCTGCTACAAAGATTGTAGAAACCATTATGGAGAAAATCAAGAAAATGGGGATTTCTGATGTTTCCGTGTTTGTAAGGGGGGTTGGTGGTGGCAGAGAAGCCGCTATTCGCGCTCTCGCCAATAAAGGCATGAATATAATATCAATCAAAGATGTTACGCCTCTTCCCCATAACGGATGTAAGCCGAAAAAAGTCAGGAGAATTTAAAATATATATTATAATCGCATGAAAATTGATCAAAAATGTAAAATTTGCAGAAGAGCCGGTGAGAAATTATTTCTTAAAGGCGATCGTTGTTTTTCTCAAAAATGCGCGATGGTTCGCAATGCAACAAAGCCCGGAGTTCACGGAAAATCGAGATCTAATCTCTCTGAATTTGGCATACAATTAAGGGAAAAACAAAAGGCGAGATTCGCTTATAATTTATCGGAAAAGCAATTTAAAAATTATGTGACGAAGATTTCTCAAAAAAGAGGAACTGGCGATGCTTTAATATCAAAATTAGAAAGAAGGCTGGATAATGTTGTTTATAGATTGGGATTCGCCAGATCAAGAAGTATTGCCAATCAAGCGGTCGGACACGGTCATTTTTATATAAATGGAAGGAAGATGGATATACCATCTTATGAGGCAAGGATAGGCGATGTCATTGAAATCAGGCCTAATTCCAAGAATTCCGCCGCTTTCAAAGATTTAAAAGAAACATTGAAAAAATACAACCCTCCATCATGGTTGAGCTTGGATAAAGAAAATTTAAAAGGGGAAATGAAATCATTACCTGCGAAAGAAGATTTAGCAGTGCCGTTTAATTTAAATTTAATCATAGAGTATTACTCAAGATAATAAAATCAATAATCAACAATTAATAGCTAACAATTAACTAAAGGCATCATAGCGAACAAGTTAAATGTTAAATATTAAATGTTAATAAAGTATGGAGATTACTCTCCCGTCAAAGTATAAAATTATTAAGTCAGAGGGGAATTCAGCGGTTTTTGAAATAGAAAATCTTTACCCCGGATATGGCATTACCATCGGCAACGCTTTGCGTCGTGTGCTTTTATCGTCTCTTAAGGGCGCCTCTGTTACATTAGTTAAAATAAAGGGCGCAAGCCATGAATTCTCGACAATCCCCAATATCATAGAAGATGTCGTTGAAATTATTTTGAATTTAAAGCAAGTTCGTTTTAAATTGGATGGTGATCAACCTCAATATGCGACATTGAAAGTTAAGGGCGAGAGAAAGGTTACCGCTAAAGATATTGACGCCCCAAGCCAAGTAACGGTTATAAATAAAGATACTCACATTGCCACTTTAACAGATAAAAAAGCTGAGCTTGAAATTGAGTTGACCATTGAAAAGGGTCTTGGTTATGTTCCTGTAGAACGAAGAGGGAAAGAGAAATTGGAAATCGGAGCAATTGCCATAGATGCCATTTATACTCCTATAAGAAAAGTTAATTACGAAGTGGAAAATATGCGCGTAGGGGACAGAACCGATTTTAATCGCATCAAATTATTAGTGGAAACAGATGGCAGTATATCTCCGGAAGAATCTTTCCGGAAAGCTATAAATATTTTAATTGATCAATTCAATTCTCTTATTCAGGGCGCAGAGGTTTCCAACGGGAAATCATCAAAAGAAATTATTGAAGTGGAATCAAAGGAATCAATAGAAGATATTACAAAGATGAAAATAGAAGATTTAAATCTTTCAACAAGGACAATAAATACCCTTACTGCTGGAGGCGTAAAAACTGTCGGCGGTTTAATCAAGAAGACGGAATCTGGATTAAGAGAAATAGATGGTATGGGAGATGCAGGAGTTAAAGAAATCAAAAAATCATTAATGAAATTAGGACTTTCATTTAGGGAAGAATAAAATAACGATTGACAATTGACGAGATTAAGTCAAATGTCGAATATCTGCGAAGCGCATGAAACATTTAAAAAACAATAGAAAATTTGGCAGGCCGGCAAGTCAAAGAAAAGCATTAAAAAAGGGCGTGATTTCGTCATTGTTTTTATACGGAAAAATAGAAACGACCTTGGCAAAAGCGAAAGAATTCGCTCCGGAAGCGGAAAAAATCATTACTAAAGCAAAAAATAATAGTTTACACTCACGTCGGATTTTATTAAAATTATTAAATCCAAATATAGTTGATAAGTTAATTCATGAGATCGCTCCAAATTATAAAAACAGAAATGGCGGATACACGCGCATAATCAAACTTGGCGCTAGAAAATCCGATTCCGCGAAAATGGCTTTGCTTGAACTTGTAAAATAAATTTAAAATTATTATGAAATCAATAGAACGAAAAAAACATACAATCGACGCAAAAGACCAGGTTTTGGGTCGTCTTGCGACACGAATTGCCACGTTGCTTCGCGGTAAGCACAAGGTCATTTTTAGCTATCAATCGGATAATGGTGATTTCGTTGAGGTTGTTAACGCTGATAAAATAGTGGTGACCGGAAAAAAAATGCAACAAAAAACTTATTATAGACATAGCGGGTGGATAGGTAATTTAAAAAAAGAACAAATGGATAAATTATTTGCAAAAAATCCTGCAAAAATATTGGAATTGGCAGTTTCCAGGATGCTTCCTAAAAATAAACTAAGGGCCAAGATGTTATCGCGACTTTCTGTTACCAAAATAAATGCCGATGAAAATAAACAATAAATAAAATATTAAAATGACAAAAACTCACACAATAGAAAAAAAGGACGTCCCAAATGAAGAGAGTAAGGATAGTGTAAAACTAGAAAAATCCCCAAAAGAAAAAAATTCCAAAGGAGACAGGTATTATGAAGCTATTGGCAGAAGAAAAACATCCTCAGCTCGCATTAGATTATTTACAAAGGGGCAAGGTATTATTGTAAATGACAAAGATTACAAGGAATATTTCCCTACTGATATTTTGCAAAGAATAGCCGAAGCATCTCTAAAAAAGATGAAAAGTTTGGATAGATTCAAAATAAGCGTTAAAGTTTCAGGCGGAGGATTAAAGTCTCAAGCAGAAGCTATCCGTCATGGAACAGCAAGAGTGCTTGTGATATTTAATGCTGATTTTAAAAAAAGATTACGAAGAGCGGGATATTTAACGAGAGATCCGCGGATGAAAGAAAGAAAGAAATACGGCCTTAAAAAAGCAAGGAAATCTCCACGTTGGTCAAAGCGTTAGTTATAAATAAAAATCCCCGTCCGTTTTAAACGGACGGGGATTTTTATGATTTTGACACCCATGGTTTTATAGCACTGTTAATTTTAGATAGCGCTAAAATTTATTGTATACATATTCTCGTTACTCAAAATATACAGCATTTCATTGATACCATCATAAAAAATATCGGGACTTGAGGAGTCGATTATATGGGCGATGTTTTGATTGTCTCTATTGTCAAGTTCAATGAATTTTATGCTATCGCCGAAACTATAGAAAACATGTTTATTTGTTTCAAACCATTGGCTGGATATTATTTCTTGCGGAATATTTAATACAACTTCTTTTTGGTTGGCGTATTTATACGGCTGAATTTTTATATCTTCAAGATAATAAACCATTAAGTCGTTTTTCTTTTGATATAATATCTTTTTTTCATCATCAGATAGATAAAATTTTGTTACGTTCTCATCTATTTTTAAAAAGCTATTATTCTGACTTAAAAATTTTAATAATAGTCCGGTTGTTGCTTCATCTATAAAAATATGACCGGAGTTTAGTATATTTATCTTGGGGGTGATATCTTCGCCCAGTTTGAATTTGATGGTTCCCAAAATTTCTTCGGAAATCAGGGATTTATCTTTAAAAAATGATTTTGTGAACAAGAAATCTGGTTTTGTTATGTAATAAATAGAATCCCCATTGGCCGGCTCTATTGAGGCGATATTCTTTTTCAAGAACATCAATAATCTCAAAGAAGTATTGAACATATATAAATATGAATCTTTTAGTATAAAAATGTTGTCTTGGGACCCCAATTTTATATCAGTAATGTCTTTTATTGATATTTGAGGAGGTAAAATAGCATCAAGATTTTGTACTTTTCCGTCAATGACATTTATAATTATAAAATCGCCCTCGTTCTTAGAATGAAAAACAATCCTATTATTATCTTCTCGCCAATCTTGCAAATTAAGAGTAATAATGTTTTTTGAGATCAATATTTCTGTTTCATTTCGGCTGTCTAAATTTAATATTCCCAGGATTGTTTGGTTTTTTTCGTTGTATTTTATGAGAGCCAACGATTTTTTACTCGGAGACCAGTAAAAATCTTTTATTTTTTGAGTTGGTTTATTATATAATTTTAATTCTAAATCTTCGGGTATTAAAACTATATCTTGGGCTTCTGTAACGAGTTGTGGTTCAATTTTGAGTATTTTGCGCCAATCTTGATAATTGTCTTTTGAGATTTTGACGTTATATGTTCCCGGAGTCAGGTTTTGTATAAAAGCATTGTTGAAATATGAAAAAGCACTAGTGGTTTTTACCGACTTATCGTCTAACGATATTTGCGCTTCCGTAGGGGAGTGGATTCTAAAGAAAAACCCCCCTGTTTCTACAAATTGCCAGGTTTTAAAATTAAATCTAAATCCGCGGGAGTATTCCACTAATATGGGGGTCAGTATTAAAAAAAATACTATAGATATAAAAAATAAAATGCGCCTTTTGCGTAAAGTCATGCCGATTTTATAAAAATTTTGAACCAGAGTTTTGCGTGATGCGCAAATTTTGTTTCAAAATCGAGTTCGCCGCGGCGAACCGCGGCGGATGGAATAATGATAATTGATATCCGCCCGAGGCGGACAAAGTCCTTATTTCTTTTTCTCAACTTCAATTTGTACTTGTTCTAAAAATTTCTTGAATTTTATAGCTCCAATGTCGCCTCTACCAGCTTTTCTGACGGAAACAGATTTAGATTTTATTTCTTTATCGCCAACTATCAAAAGGTAGGGGATTTTTTGTATTTCCCCTTCGCGAATTTTTTTACCAACTGTCTCGTCTTCATCTTTTAATTCCGTTCTGAATCCCGCTTCGATTAAGTTTTCATCTATTTCTTTGGCATATTTTTTATGGGTTTTTGAAATTGGAAGTATATGAATTTGCGTTGGGGCAAGCCATAAAGGAAAAACTCCGGCAAAATGTTCGATCAATACACCCATAAATCTTTCTGGGGAACCGACCAAGGCGCTATGAATCATGATTGGAGTATGTTTTTGTCCATCTTGACCAATATATTCAAGATTAAAATTAGAGGGCATGTTGAAATCCAGTTGGATTGTGGAGAGTTGCCACTCTCTGCCTAAAGAATCTTTCACAATTAAATCCATTTTAGGACCGTAAAAAGCGGCTTCCCCCTCGCTTCTAATATATTCAATTTTCTTTTCTTTCAATAAATCTTCCAGGATTTTTTGGGATTTTTTCCAAATTTCGTCAGTTCCTAGGTATTGTTCCTTCTTATTCTCGTCACGTAAAGACAATCTAATATAGCATTTCATCTTATATGTCTTCATTGCCTTCTCTATCGCTTTAAGCACCAAAGTAAACTCATCTTTTATTTGATCTTCACGACAAAAACAATGGCCATCATCTTGAGAAAAAGCGCGCAGGCGAGTAAGGCCGGAAAGCTCTCCTGGGCGTTCATCTCTATATAGGTTAGCAAAATCAGCAATACGTAGAGGAAGATCTTTGTAGCTACGCAATTGAGAAGCGTATATCTGGGTATGTTGAGGACAATTCATTGGCTTCAAAAAGTATTCTTCTTTGGTATAGTTAGAGACTACCCTAAGCATATCGTCTTTATATTTTACATAATGACCCGAGATTTTAAAAAGTTCAGCTTTATTGATATTTGGCGTATGTACTTCCTGATAACCAATCTCCTTTCTCAGTTCATTGGAATAATTTTGAATTTGCTTTCTAATAAAAGCGCCCCTGGGTGTATAGAGTGGCAGTCCCGGACCCACTAAATCAGAGAATACAAATAGTCCGAGATCTTTTCCTATTTTGCGATGGTCTCTTTTTTCAAGCTCTATTTGCAATTTCAAATAATCTTCCAACTCTTTTTTACTTTCAAAAGCCACGCCATAGATACGAGTGAGCATTTGATTTTTTTCGCTTCCGCGCCAATATGCACCTGCGATTTTAGTGAGTTTAAAGGCCTCCGGATCTATGTCTTTTGTTGATTGGACATGCGGACCGGCGCATAAATCCGTAAATACAGAGTTTTGGGGTTGGAGGTTGCTTGCCTGCCGGTAGGCATGGGAGATTGGAAAAGTCTTATAGACTGTAATGGGTTGATTAGCCGGTCCGGAAATAAGTTCAGAAATAAGATCTAATTTAAACGGCTGATTTTGAAATAATTCTCTAGCTTGATTAGCTGTAACTTCTTCCTTTCCAAACTTGATATTTCTTTTAATTAAGGCCTTTATTTTATTTTCCAGATTAAACAAATCCTGCTGTCCAATAGGGGACGGCAAAAGAAAGTCATAATAAAAACCATTTTCAATAGTCGGGCCAATACCTAATTTTGAGCCAGGATATTTTTCAAGTATTATCGCCGCGAGCAAGTGAGCGAGCGAGTGTCGTATTTGTTCGATATTCATAAATATGTTATTGGCGCTAGCAATGCAAAATTTAAATTAGAAACTATCAACTAGCTTAGCATATTTAGGTCGATTTTTCTAGTGTTTATCCGTTAACTGGAAGCGATTGTTTTTCTAAAATCTTCGCTTTATTGGCGATTATTTTAAATTGCCCGTCTTTGTCACTGACCTTGCCTTTTACCAGTATGATGGCGCCGGGTTGCCAAATATTTGCCGCTTCCGTTTCTTTCAAAACTCGCGGGAAAACAATTATTTCCGATTTGCCGGATAAATCCTCTATTTTTACAAAAAGCATAGATTCATTGCTTTTGGTTAAAATCTTTTTTATTTCCAAAACAAGGCCGCCGGTTATGATTTCTTCGCTTTTTTTAACTCCCGCCAGCTTTGCAAAAGGCACAGAAATTTTAGCTAAATAATCTTTATGTTCGTTCAATGGGTGGTCAGAAACATAAAGACCTAAAAGTTCTTTTTCCCAGCCCAACTTTTCTTCTTTGGTAGCTGGCGGAGAATTTTTTAATTTTATCGAGGGTTCAATATCTTTAATCGGCAAATTACTGAATAAACTGTCTTGTCCGCTGGAAACTGATTTTTGCGCTTCCCTGGAATAATTAAGCAATATATCTATTGATTCCAGCAATTGTTTTCTTTCTTCAAGCGAATCAAGCGCCCCGCATCTTATCAAACTTTCCAAGGATTTTTTATTTAAATCTTTGTGTTTTACTTTATTGATAAAATCTTCAATATCCGTAAATCTTCCCTCTTTTTCGCGCGCATCTATGATTGCCTGCACGATATTTTTTCCGACATTTTTCACACCGGTCAATCCAAAACGAATAGTATTAGGCCCCGTTGTATTAAAAATACTGAAACTTTCATTGATGTCTGGTGGCAAAACATCTATACCCAGCGATTTGCACTCATCAATTAAGAAAGCGGCTCTTTCAATATCTCCAATTTCAGCGGTAAGTAAGGCGGACATAAATTCGTTTTGATAATTTGCTTTAAGATATGCGGTTTGATAGGCGACGAGAGCATAACATGCGGCATGAGACCTGTTGAAACCATACCTTGAAAACGGCTCCAATAAATCGGCAAGCTTCTGGGCAATGGCTTTTGGCACGCCGTTTTTCAGACATCCTTGCATAAAAACTTCCTGTTGTTCAAGCAATAATTTATGAATCTTTTTTCCAATAGCTTTTCTCAAAGTATCAGCTTGTCCGGGAGTAAATTTAGCGATTTGTTTTGCCATTTCCATAATTTGTTCTTGATAAACAGCAATGCCATGAGTATTTTTTAAGATTGTTTCAAGCGCAGGATATAGATATTCAATTTTTTCTTTCCCGTGTTTACGGGCGATAAAACTCGGGATAAGCTCCATTGGGCCAGGACGATAAAGCGCCACCATGGCGATTAAATCTTCAAATTCTGTCGGTTTTAATTCTTTTAAATATCTTTTCATTCCGTCAGATTCAAATTGAAAAACTCCCGTTGTTTTTCCATTTTGAAAAAGTTTATAAGTTTTTTTATCGTCAAGAGGCAGTTTATCAATATCAATTTTTACGCCGTGATTTTTTTCTATAAGATTTAAAGTATTTTCAATGATAGTTAAATTTTTAAGACCCAAAATATCCATTTTTAAAAGACCTAGATCCTCAATAGCGTGCATTTCGTATTGCGTAACAATAATATTATTTCCATCTTGGGCGGCATTTTGCAATGGCACGGATTCTATCAGGGGATCTTTAGTGATTACAATCCCACAAGCATGAGTGGAAGCATGGCGTACTACGCCCTCCAATTTTATGGCTGAATCAATTAATTTTTTCGCCTGCGCGTCATTATTGTATTGATTTTTAAATTCCGGTGTTTCCAGAGCCTCTTTTAAATTTGACCCCAGCGGTATTAATTTTGCCAATTGATCGCAAAAATCATAAGTATAGCCCAAGGCGCGGCCAGCATCGCGAATTGCGGCGCGTGCGGCCATAGTCCCAAAAGTGATAATCTGAGCAACTTTATCTTGACCGTATTTTTGAGATATATAATTTAAAACTTCCTGTCTGCGCGTATCGGCAAAGTCCAAGTCAATATCAGGCATGGAAATTCTGTCGGGATTTAAAAATCTTTCAAAAAGCAATTCATATTTTATTGGGTCGATATTGGTGATATTTGTCAAATAGGCGACAATGGAACCGGCGGCAGAACCGCGGCCCGGACCCACGACTATGCCGTTTGATTTTGCCCAATTCACGAAATCCTGAACAATCAAAAAGTATGGTTCATATCCCATTTTTTCTATAACCGATAATTCAAAATCCAACCTATCCAGAATAGATTTTATAAAATCTTTCGGATTTTCAATATCTTCCGGATTAATATCGTATCTTTTTTTAAGGCCATTAAAACACAATTCCTTTAAATATGTTTGGGGAGTATATCCTCCAGGCACTTTGAAATGGGGGAGTTGGATTTTCCCAATCTCAATTTTTAAATTACAAGAATCGGCAATGATTTTTGTGTTTTCTATAGCTTCCGGAGCACGCTCAAATGAACTGATCATCTCCTCGGTTGGTTTTAAGGAAAAATCTTCCATTTTCATCGTTAGACGATCTTCGTCATCCATAAAATTTGAAGTTTGAACAGCCAATAAAATGTCCTGCGCCTCAGCGTCTTCTTTTTTTAAATAATGGGAATCATTTGTGGCAACAAGCGGTATGCCGGTTTTCTTTGAAATTTTTATTAATTCGTTATTTACGGAATCTTGTCCCTCAAGATTGGGGTGGGGCTGAATTTCCAGATAAAAATTTCCTTTGCCGAAAATTTCTTGGTATTCCAGGGCTAATTTTTCCGCTTTTTCAATGTGACCGGCGTGAATTGCGCGGGGAATTTCTCCACCAAGACAAGCTGACATTGCGATAAGTCCTTTAGAGTATTGCCTGAGCAATTCTTTGTCCGCACGAGGCTTGTAATAAAATCCTTCAAGATGAGCCTTGCTGACAATTTTTAAAAGATTTTTATAGCCCTCGGTATTTTTAGCGAGTAAAATTAAATGATGTCTTTTATCATCTATTCCCGATCGTTTGTCATGTCTTGTGTTATTAGCCAAATATATTTCGCATCCTATAATCGGCTTGATGCCGGCTGACGTCGCTTTTTTGTAAAATTCAATGGCGCCATACATAACACCGTGATCGGTCAATGCTAAAGACTCCATGCCCAAAGATTTAGCATATTCAACAAGGGCGTCTATTTTTGATAAACCATCCAAGAGAGAATAATGGCTATGAACGTGAAGGTGAGTGAATTTCAATTTAGCTCGTTAGCTCGTTAGCTCGTTAGCTCGTTAGCAAATTAATCAAAATGCCAATAAACTAAAAACATAGAGCAAGTTTATTTTCTAATTGAATTTTAAAGGTTTAAAGTTAAATTGCAATACTTGATTATAAGCATCATTATGATAAAATATTAATCAAAAATAAGAGGTGTTAAATGGCGCGTATAAAAATATATTATACGAAAGAAAGCCAACCGGTAATAGAAAGAATTCTTCTTGATTTATATGAAATATGCCCAATAGAAAATTGCGGATTTCAGGAGGGGTGCAACGGAAAACGAAAAACAAGAGATAATGAATTTGAGTGCTATTTGGAAGAATTATTAATGCTTTTTAAAAAATAAAAAGGGAGGTTTAGAAGCTATGGGAAGGGGGATATTTTTAATACTCGTGGCGCTCGGCATGGGAAATCATCTGCCTACTATACCCACATGGACTATGCCCACCAGGAAGGGTGATCATCCAGCTTTATCGCGAAAAATAAAGAGTAGGACGGGAAAAAGAAAATGGCAATATTGTGGTGGAAGGTCAAGAAAAAAGAAAAGAAAAAAGAAACAATCAAAAAAGCTCTGAGAAATCAGGGCTTTTGTTATTTTTAAAATAGATTTATTATTGTGATATGGATTTCTCCACTGAACAAAAATATATAAAACAAGGTTACGATTTTGTGATTGGAATAGACGAGGCGGGGAGGGGGCCACTGGCAGGACCGGTTATTGCCAGCGCGTTGGCAATAACCAAGTTTAAAGTTGAAAGTTTAAAGTTGAAAGTGGGGGATTCGTCCTTGGCGAAAGACTTATGGTTAGAAGTGAAAGATTCTAAAAAATTATCGCCGAAAAAACGAGAAAAGCTTTTTGAAATTTTAACAACTGACCCTGATATTAAATATGGAATCGGAATCATATCGGAAAAAGTGATTGATAAAAAAAATATTTTACAAGCAACATTGATGGCGATGAAGATAGCGGTAGAGAATCTAATAAAAAAGGAACCAAAAATTTCCCCACTCGCCAGTCCGACGATCGTCGGACTGGCGAGTAAAAGAAAATCCGTTATATTAATTGATGGAAGAGATATTATTGAAGATTTGGATTTTGACCAGCATTCCATTATAAATGGAGATAATAAAGTTTGGTCTATCGCCGCGGCTTCTATTATTGCTAAAGTCACGCGCGATAAGATAATGATAAAATATCACGAAAAATATCCTCAATATTGTTTTGACAGGCATAAGGGTTATGGCACAAAACTACATTTCGAAAAAATCGCCGAACACGGCCAATGCGAAATACACAGAAAAAGTTTTTTAGATTAATTGAATTGGGGTATACTGAGATAATAATCATTAAATTTTTACACGATGATATTGTCAGATAAAGATATTAAAAAAATCCTTAAAAAAGGGGATTTATTATTTAGTCCGGAGCTAGAACCCGATCAAATCGGTCCAGCTTCCATTGATTTAAAATTAAGTCCGATTTTCAAAACATTCAACACTCAAAAACATAGTTTGCTTGATATTAAAAAAGGATTGCCGCCCAACTTTACGATAACCCACAAACTTAATATCGGCGAAAATTTCATTTTGCATCCCGGAGATTTTATTCTGGCCAGCACGGTGGAATATATAAAAGTTCCCGATAATATTGCGGTCAGGGTGGAGGGAAAAAGTTCTCTCGCTCGCATGGGAATACTGGTGCACACAGCCGGCTTTATTGACCCTGGCTTTGAGGGAACAATTACCCTGGAAATCAGCAACCAATCAAATTTGGCCATCGCCATCTATCCTGGCATGTATATCTGTCAGGTTGCCGTTGAATATTTATCCTCTCCCGCAGAAGTGCCTTATAATAAACGAAAAAAATCATTATATTTAAAACAGAAAGAACCCACTGAAGCGGATATAAAGAATCTTTTTAGTTAGTCATCTAAATTGACAGAGGTGCCTATTTCTTATAATCTGATTTTAGAGTTTTTTTACAATTGAAAAATGGATAAGGGAGGAAACGATGAGAGTAAAAACCGTATTTATCGCGCATCCGATTAGCGGCGACATTAAAGGAAATGTGGTAAAAGTATTGGCAATTTGCGAGAAAATTCATTCAAAAGAGATAATTCCTGTTGCTCCGTATCTTGTGTCTTTGCAATATCTAGATGATGAGATTATTGAAGACAGGAAATTGGGTATAGCCGCAAACTTAGAATGTTTTCGCAGAAAATATATTGATGAGCTCTGGCTTTATGGCGATAGAATTTCCAAAGGAATGGAACAAGAGATAAAACTGGCATTGAAATTGCGAATTCCCATTAAATCAAAAACCGCAATAACAAAAATAGCCCTGAAACTTTTTATTATGAAATCAGCGTTGAAATATACAGAAAAATTCATGAAAACTGAAAACAAAAGGAGAGGCGGAAATGATAAAAGTTGAATTGCTTGGGTTGACGATGCTTGAAGAAGAATCAGGCAAAAAAGAAGTTGCTTGTGGCAAGGAGCTTGAAGCACTGATGTCTTTTGCGGCCTATGGATGTTATGAAGGCGAAAAGCCGCATATAGGCAAAGTGATTAATTTGAAAAACAGGATATTTGACACGGGACATCACACAATACTTCAGCATATATATGCGACATTTTGGCTGGAGGGGTTGGCAATCAGCGATTTTACCTTTGGATTGCATCTTGCGCATTCGTTTTATAATTCCAGCCAGCGATCAGGCCGGTTTTGTTCCAGTATGTTTTCCAAGCCCGATTTTACGGCTCTGGCAAACTATATTCATGCGTACTGGCCAACATTGAAAGACAGGCAATTTGCCGCTATTTTAGGTCTTGTGAGAAAAGGCGCGAAAATCTATGAAGATAATCTCATCGTTGCGATGGAACACGCCGCGAAATATATCAAACAAGAACGGCCTCTTGCCACAGAAAAATATATCAATCAAAATGCTCTGAAATTTGCGCAAGAACAGTTAAGGGTATTTCTGCCGACCATATTTCCAACAGCCGCGACTTTCACAATCAACCTTTCAACACTTTCCAGTTTATGCCAAACAGCATGGTCTCCGACATTAAAAGATATCTCTAGAAAAATGGCGGATTTAATCATCCAAAAGTGCCCAAATATTGCTTTTATGTTTGAATCAGTTAATTCCAAAGAATCAGAGAAATTCTGGAGATGGACGCCGGATTTCAATTATGGAGATAATATCGAGGTTTTATACAAACCAAAAATTAAATTAATTGATTTAGAATATAATCCTGAATCTGCATTTCCCGAGGAATCAATGACTCACCCAGCTGATTTACTAAATTTTCACCCTTGTTTTATGAAAAACAGGAAAACAAGATTCAAGACAAAGGTGGAAATATCGGTGGCTACCATGGGACAAGATCAAAGGCACAGGACAACGAATAGAACTGAGCCGCGCATAACGGGAAATTTTTATTTGCCGCCGCTCGCAGCGCTTTGCAGATTAGAAGATGAAGCATTGGAAATTATGAATTTATATAGGGATATTGCCTGGGATTTATCGCAAGATCAAGATAATAAAACGCTTGTGACAGCGATTATTCCTTATGGCGCGATGGTTGAATACGAAAAAGAATTTGATTTAAATTCTGCCATCCATGAGATGTCAAAAAGAGGATGCTGGTGCGCTCAAGAAGAGATTTATCATTTGGCTAGCGGATTAAGAAATTTGATAGATCAGGGATATATGGATTTTCAGGAGAGAGATCTTTTAAAAATTTTTCTCCCCGCGTGTTTGAAAAACGGTAAATGCGGAGAAGGCGCAAGATATTGCGGACGCGATATCGGGCAAAAACCGCATTTTCCTGAAAGAAAAATATAATCCATCAGTTGGCGGATTGAAATTTCGTCGGGTCTCGCAAATGAATTTAGAAAGATTCATTTGCCTCGCCCCTAGAAATTATATTTGTTTCACGCATATAATTACGTCGGGTCTCGCAAATGAATTTAGAAAGATTCATTTGCCTCGCCCCTAGAAATTATAAAAAATAAAGCGGCGATTTCTTAAAGAAATCGCCGCTTTTTACTTGATAAACAAACTATTGACTCCATCACAATTTTCATATAAAATAATGTTCATGCTAAAAATCAGATTACAAAGAGTCGGGAAAAGAAATGACGCAAAATTCAGATTAGTGGTCATTGAACATACTGGCAAACCCAAAAGCGGATCTTTAGAAACCTTGGGTTTTTATGATCCCAAAACCGATGAAAGGGGATTTAACGCCGAAAAAATAAAATATTGGATTTCAAAGGGCGCCAAAGCTTCCGATACTGTGCATAATATGCTTATTAAAAATCAGATTATTTCCGGGAAGAAAATTGCCGTTCACAAAATAAAAAAAGAGAAAAAGAAATAATAAAGATTTAGTGTTGACAAGTTTATAATTTCGACTAAAATATAAATCTATTCCATTAAATTCAAATAGTTGGGTTAAGTAGTTCAACCGCGAAGACTTTTACTATATGAAAGTCTTCGCGGTTGTGTTATTCATAAAGACATAACCGAAGAGTTTTTTAAAAAATAAATAGTTAATTGAGAGTCCAAATTTTTATAGTTGTTCCGAATAAAAATCCTCTTTTTTATTTATAAAAACGAGGTAGATTTCATTTGAGCAATGAAATCTTCTAGTAGAGTTTGATTCTAGCTCAGGATGAACGCTGGCGGTGTGGATAAGGCATGCAAGTCGAGCGGTCCAGCCCCGGTTCGCAAGAACTGGAGTTGGATAGCGGCAAACGAGTTAGTAACACATTGGTACTTTCCCCAAAGACGGAGACAACCAGCCGAAAGGTTGGCTAATAACCGATAGTCTGAATTCGCCTCGGCGAATTCAGTAAATGACGCAAGTCGCTTTGGGAGAGGCCTATGGCCTATCAGCTAGTTGGTAGTGTAATGGACTACCAAGGCTATGACGGGTAGGGGGTGTGAGAGCATGGCCCCCAACGAGGGAACTGAGACACGGTCCCTACTCCTACGGGAGGCTGCAGTCGAGAATATTCGACAATGGGCGAAAGCCTGATCGAGCGACACCGCGTGGAAGATGAAGCCCTTCGGGGTGTAAATTTCTTTTATAGTAGAGAAAGATGTATCCGCAAGGGTACATTTGACGGTATATTATGAATAAGGGGTTCCTAACTCTGTGCCAGCAGGAGCGGTAATACAGAGACCCCGAGCGTTATCCGGAATTATTGGGCGTAAAGAGTTTGTAGGTGGTTTGTTTGTTTCGAAAGAAGCAATTCAGTGCAGGATTTATCTTGCATTGAAATAAGTCGGATGTTAAATTCCATAGCTTAACTGTGGAGCCGCATTCGATACTGGCAAACTAGAGGTGGGGAGAGGCAAGTAGAACTCATGGTGTAGGGGTGAAATCCGTTGATATCATGGGGAATACCAAAGGCGAAGGCATCTTGCTGGCCCTGACCTGACACTGAGAAACGAAAGCGTGGGGATCAAAAAGGATTAGATACCCTTGTAGTCCACGCCCTAAACGATGCTGACTAGACATTTGAAGTATCGACCCTTCAAGTGTCGTAGCTAACGCGTTAAGTCAGCCGCCTGGGAAGTACGGCCGCAAGGCTAAAACTCAAAGAAATAGACGGGGACTCGCACAAGCAGTGGAGCATGTGGTTTAATTCGACGGTAACCGAAGAACCTCACCAGGGTTAGAAATTCTGACGAAAGCCTTTCGAAAGATTGGCCCTCGCAAGACGGCAGAACAGGTGCTGCATGGTTGTCGTCAGCTCGTGCCTTATGGTGTTCCGTTAAGTCGGGAAACGAGCGCAACCCTTATTGTCTGTTACAAGTGTCAGACGAAACTGCCCATCTTTGATGGGAGGAAGGAGAGGATGACGTCAAATCAGCATGGCCCTTTGATACCCTGGGCCACACACGTGCTACAATGGATACTACAGCGGGCTGCCAAACCGTAAGGTGGAGCCAATCCCAAAAAGTATCCTCAGTTCAGATTGAGGGCTGCAACTCGCCCTCATGAAGCCGGAATTGCTAGTAAACGCGGATCAGCTATGCCGCGTTGAATACGTTCTCGAGTCTTGTACTCACCGCCCGTCACGTCAAGGGAGCCGGGGATACCCAAAGCATCATTATTATTATGGTTCTAAGGTAGATTCGGTAACAGGGACGAAGTCGTAACAAGGCATGCGTAGCGGAAGCTGTGCATGGAACATCTCCTTTCTAGGGAGTCCGTTCAGTCGGACAAATCTCAATATATTTTTACCTCTGCCAATCCTTTGCGGGATAGACACGTAAAAATAGAGATGCTTTTCTCTGGAGGAGTCGATTGGATTGATTGTTGGAATTCGACAATTAATCTCAGGGCATTAGCCGAACGCCCCAAACATCGGCTGGCTATTTTGAGGCCTAAATCAAAATACTCGGAACAACTATAAAGATTTGAACAACAAAAACCCCCACTGCCTAGGCAAGTGGGGGTTT
Source organism: Parcubacteria group bacterium GW2011_GWD2_38_12 (assembly GCA_000992345.1). Taxonomy (GTDB): domain Bacteria; phylum Patescibacteriota; class Minisyncoccia; order GWC2-36-17; family GWC2-36-17; genus GWC2-36-17. The sequence continues at coordinate 133,717 of LBUA01000001.1, forward strand.
TTTGTTGTAAGATGAATGCATATGATATCCGCCTACATATATATTTCTATTTTAGCCGCGCTTCTTATAATATTTTTTATTTTAAGCGCTGTTTTAATTATTTTAATAAGAAGAAGGCCGGGAAAAAATATTGAAGCGAGCATAAAAACGATAATTCCCATAGTGTCGCCCCTATTAGACAACGCATTTTTCTGGGTTAATCTTGACGGGTTTATATCTTTCGCGAATGATCACGCCCTGAAAATTCTAAAAATAGACAGTAAAGAAATAGAAAAGACTAATCTGGCGTCGATTTTCGCATCGAATGAAGACGTTAATAAAATACTCCTGATGGAATCGGACAGACCGTTAAAATTACAAACAAATCTCATTTCCAGAGACAAAGAAATCATCCCGACTCAATTAAACGCTGTCTTGATAAAAGCGCTCAATAATCCGATAGGATATATTTTAATAGCAGACGACATTCATCTTCGCGAAATAATGAATGCGCGTCTAGAGATGGAGAAATGTAAAAAATCCGCCGATGATCACAGTAGAATTCATCATGAATACTCCGAAAAAATAAATAAATTAAATACAATTATTCAAAAAATCTTTAGCGCGCCTCAAAATGATTTAATAAATATTATTAAGGAATTTAGCGGGGAGTTGCATAATCTTTTTGAATCATATATGACAACCTGCTGGATACTGGAAGATGGCAACGAGAAATTAAAGTTAATTGCTCAATATGGACTATCAGAAAAAGGAATAGAAAAATTTGAAAAAGATTTTCCGACAAGCAATAAAATAATACAATCCCTTGACCGTAAAGAAGTAACTCTCAACGATATTTCGCTTATGCAAAATTCTCTACGCGTTTTATTGACACAGGAGGGAGTTTCCAATATTGCTGAAGTCCCATTTTTTCGCAAAGATGCGCCATGTGGCGTATTGGAATTTTATCTAAAAAATAAGAGCGATAGCGAAGTAACCAAACAACTCTTAAATCACATTTCTGTTTTACTCACCACAATATGCAGTATCTTTTATATAAAAATTTCCAACGATAATGAGGTTAAGAGGTTGCATGAAGAAAAAACGGCAACAGAAAAAAGGCTAATGGAAAAAGTGGAATCTTGCAGTCTTGAACTTGAGGAGTTGAGACAATTGCAAAAACTGACAATCGGCAGAGAATTAAAAATACTGGAATTAAAAAAGAAAATAAGCGAATTGGAAGACGCTATGCCTGACGGCAGGCAGGCCACGCAAGAATAAGCGCTGTCATGATACTTGTAATTCCGTCACTCGCTCCAGATGAAAGTAAATTTTCACCTGTGGACTCGCTAGAATTACAATTTCACAATATAGCTATGGCAAATAAAGATATTTTTTTAAATAAATACGAAACCAAAGAATACAGCAAAAAGGAAGAAGAGAAGGCAATCATAAATTTGCTCGAAGACTTAAATATAAAATTTCAAGAAATTGATCGATCCAACAAGTCTCTTAGAGATTCGGGAATAGCAACACTTAATATACTTGACGACTATATTACCCTAAATAAGTATATTGAAAAAGAAAGCGCGAAAACACAAGCCATACTGACCAATATGAATGACGGACTTTATGTAGTTGATTTCAATGAAAAAATAATGCTTTTTAATTCGGCTGCAGAAAAGATGTTTGGCTGGACACAAGAAGAAGTACTCGGTAAGAAAGATTCTGATATCTTTACTAAAATAAAATTTGCTAATTTAGCGACATATGAAACCGGGGGACTATCAAAAATGATTCATAATACATGGAAACAAGGAAAAACCATAAATCTATCCTTTCTTTCTTTGCCACAAAAAAATAATACTGAGGTTATAGTGTCAATTTCCGCGGCTCCCATCCTTGATGCCAATAAAAATATCATCTCCGGAGTTGTGACCCTACGCGATATGCGACATGAATTTGAAATAGACAGGGCAAAAACTGAATTCGTATCAGTGGCCTCCCATCAATTACGTACTCCGCTTGCCGCGATTAAATGGTTTTTAGAGTTAATATTTGACGGAGATGCAGGAAAAATAACAGCAAAACAAAAAGATTTTTTTTCTCAAATCAACGAATCCACTGAAAGAATGATAGACTTAGTTAATGCTCTTTTGAATGTTTCTAGGATAGAAACCGGCAGAATTATTATTGATCCCCAGCCAACGGATCTCGTAGCATTAACTCAAAAAACAATAGCAGAAATGAATCCGATTTTTGAAAAACGAAAACAAGTTTTCACATTCATTAAGCCCAAAGACGATATCCCCAATATCAATATAGATCCCAAACTTGTTTTTGAAGTAATAATCAACATTCTTTCCAATGCTTCAAAATATACGCCAGAGAAAAAATCAATAAAATTAAGCATTGAAAAAATTGATAAAGAGGTGCTATTCAAAATAACTGATACGGGATACGGGATACCGGCTCATCAGCAACACAGGATATTTGAAAAATTCTTCAGGGGAGAAAATATAATGAAACATGCGCCAGAAGGCACGGGGCTTGGTCTTTACATAGTGAAAGCTATTGTGGAATCATCGGGTGGACGTATTTGGTTTAGTTCGGAAGAAGATCGCGGAACGACTTTTTATTTTGCTTTGCCACTTACAGGAAGCGTGGCAAGAACAGGAGATAAAAGCGTAGAACTGACGAAGAGATTCATCTGAAGTAACTCCCAACGATTGACATTTGACGATTGACAATCAAAAACTCGGCAGATCTGCCGAGTTTTTATAATTATATTGGTGCGCGTGGAAGGAATCGGACCTTCTGCCACTTCATTATCAGTGAAGTGCTCTACCAATGAGCTACACGCGCAAAATTGACTAAATTTACAGTTAGTAGTTAACAATTAACCATATAAATATATAGAGATTTTAGTGAAAAATCAAGGCGCCCAAGTTAAATGTTATTTGTTAAATGTTAAATGGCGGCTTTTTGAGGTTATCCACAGGAGATGGCAGAATGGGTATATTATTTAAGCCAAATTTTTGGTATAATTTAATCAGCAGAACTGTTTTAAAGACAGTCCTATCTGCTTTAACTGGTCGATATTACTTATTTGAAAGTTCTTAATTACTAGTAGTTAATAATTTAAATTAATAATCTAATAAAGCACTAATGATTTTAAGGGTGGCCACTTTTAAAATCAATAAATGCGAATAAACAAACAAAAAGTGATTTATCAAAACTGGTACGATATTTTTGCTGTTTCATTCCAAGCGGTATGGGATAAATTCTTTTCTGCATTGCCAAATGTTTTTGTGGCAATCATTATCTTCATTATCGGTTGGGTTTTGGCGCATGCTGTTAGCAAAACAATCAAAAGCATAGTTGCTCTCACAAAGATTGACAATGCTCTAGCTAAACTTAAAGTTGATCAAGTTATTTCAAGATTCGGTTGGAGACTTGATGCCGGAAAATTTATTGGGGAATTAGTGAGGTGGTTCTTGATTATCGCGTTCTTATTGGTATCGTCCGATATTGTCGGTCTTTCAGCAGTATCTCAATTCTTAAGCGACATTTTACTCTACATTCCTAATGTAGTAATAGCCGCTGTTATTTTGTTGATAGCCGCTATCGTTTCCAATTTCTTACAGAGAATCGTTGTTGCATCCGCTTCGGCTGCGCAACTTGCCGCTGCAAATTTTGCTGGTCTCGTAACAAAATGGGCGGTATTGATATTGGGTTTCTTAATTGCTGTTGAACAGCTCGGCATTGCCCAAATTTATCTTGGTACTCTCTATACCGGAATTATTGCCATGCTAGCTATTGCTGGCGGTTTGGCATTCGGTCTTGGAGGTAAAGATCAAGCATCCGCATTTCTTTCACGACTTAGCGAAGAAGCAAGAGAGAGAAGATAATTTCTTCAAAGAATTAGAATTCTTTTAAAACAAAAACCCCTTAATCGGGGTTTTTGTTTTAAAATATATTATTAATATTTCTGTGGATAAACTCTTATAAATTCGTATACGGCATCAAGGCCATAAATCTGGCCCTTTTAATTGCCAAAGCTAAGGCTCTTTGGTGCTTTGCGCAACATTTACTGCGTCTTACTGGCTTAATTTTAGCTTGCATAGAGACAAACTTTCTTAAAAGTTCAGACTCTTTATAATCAATATAGCCAATGTTCAACCTGCAAAAATAGCAGGATTTTTTTTCTAAAATCTCAATGGTATTTTGTTTGTGATACATGTAAACGCGATACTAATATACTAATACATGCTAATGATACGAATAATACTAATGAAATTCATTCGTATTATTCGTTGCATTCGTACCGATTCGTATATTGGCATTATATTTTCTTAAAATGGTATATCTTTCATCTCTATTTCTCCATCGCTCTCAATAACCGGGATTTCCTCGCCGGAACTCGATTGTTTTTCATCACTCAATCTATTATCAGAAGAATTGCCGCTCAGCTTCGGACCCATTTGCATTCCCTCCGCGATAACCTCTGTTTTATATTTTTTTGTGCCATCTGGCGCATCCCATGACCTTGTCTCAACACGACCCTCAATAAAAACCAGTTTTCCCTTTTGAAGATATTGGGCGCATATCTCTCCCAACTTTCCCCAAGCCACGATATTATGGAACTCCGCCTTTTTTTGTTTCTGTCCTTCTTTATCCGTCCACATTCTATTTGTTGCTATTGAGAAATTAGCAACAGTTTGTCCGGAGGGAGTAGTTCTTGATTCCGGATCTCTGGCTACATTACCGAGAAGAAATATTTTATTTAAATTCATACACTTTGCTTGCGCGATACTAATATACTAATAGCATACGAATTATACTAATCCGCCGCCGCGGATTCGTTGTATTCGTATCGATTCGTATATTGGTATTATATTAGCTAGTTTTTTCTAGGATTTCTTCCAATTTCTTTTCTATCTCCGCTTCCAATTTCAGTTTATCTTCGGATTTTACAGATTTTCTTGATTGACTTTCGCTTGGCTGAGTAATTCTTTGGAACTTTTCCTTGATTTCTTCTTCTTGGCGCTTCATGAAGGACAAATAATTATTATCAACAGTAATAACAAGATATCTTAAAATATAATCCTCTAATCTTAATTTTTTGTCCAGGGATTTCAAATCCCTTGGGTTGAGATTAAAAAGCATATAGCCAAAATAACCCTGCTTTGCTTTTTTTATGGGGTAGGTGAGTTTTTTTTTCTGGACTGTTTGTTCTTTGATGATTTCACCGGAAAATTCAGCAATTGAATCTTTTATTTTCTGAAGATAGACGTTTTGTACTTCCTCTTCTTTAATATCCGGATTTAAAAAATATGCTATTTCGTATTGTGTCATGCCGATTTTGTCCCCATGGAATATAAATTATTTAATTAATTTATAATTGAAAGGGAATTAATCAATTATTTACTTTGAAAATGTAGCGCCTAATTATTTTATTTCATGGGGCTACAAAATTGAGCACCCTGTTAAATAAAATTTGAGAATACCCCTCAAATTTTAACTTTGATTTTTTAAAAATCAAAGTTATTTAACGGGGTAAGGTTTTGTATCTAAAATTTATACGTTCTGCGGACTTCAAATTTTAGACAAAACCCTTAGATACCCCTACCAAAGTTGAGTATAATCTACTATGAAATAATAAAAAAAGCAAGCAAAAACCCCCAGATATCGGGGGTTAGTAATGGTCTTTGACCCTAGAATATAATACCTTATTAATAATATGACAATCAGCAACCGTTTTGGTCCCGTATATAACTTACCGCGCCGCATTTTTTGCAATACTTGTAAAAAAATACTGGAGGGATCAATCTATCACCAGTCGGCGTATTAAATGTAGTATGCACAAGACCTGTTTCTAAAATTTCTCCTCCGCATTCTTTGGGACGCCCCTCTTTTATGTATGCCAGTCTGCATATCTTTGACATACCCAACCTCCTTATTTTATTGTTCTATTCTTCACATTTTCATTATATCAAGCACCCGCGTCCTTCTTTTTAATATCATATTGCTTCAGAAGGGCATCAACTATAATTTTTATTCCTTCTTTGTTGCGATATCGGAAGGTTATATTCTGGCACTCACAGATATTGTAATCAACACCACATAAAGCTTGTCTTATGTGCAACTCAAGAGCATTCTCTATGCGTCCATAAAACTCCTGCTGATCCTTGAATTCTTTGGCTCTCTTAGTAAACAAAGCATCATCTTTTTCCTTTACGGCTTCAACCGATTCTTTGGTCTTTGGCTGAAAATATAAGGCCTTTCTACCACACCGCTCCTTTTTGGGCCAAAAAACACCAAACAAAGCATCAAGCATCCCATCATCCATGCGAAAGCCGCAACAAGAATGCTTATTATTTTCAGGGTGATAGCAACCACCGCCTATTTGATTATCCGAATAAAATGCACATTCCCCACAGACAAGTAGCCAGTTGAATTCATCTTTATTATTTTTCTGCATTTCGATTAACCCCCCCCTTTTTTAAGAACCTTCTTTGCCATATTTATAATCCAAAGATTAACCAAAGTCAATTATTTCGTTTTCAATAATGTCCTCTTAAACCTTAAACTCCATAACATCACCATCTTTTACAATGTATTCCTTGCCTTCGGTACGCAAAAGTCCCTTATCGCGGGCGGCGGCAAATGAGCCAGTATTTAATAAATCTTGCCAGAATATCACTTCCGCGCGAATGAATTTTTCTTCAAAATCGGAGTGGATGGCGCGGCCAGCGCGAGGAGCGGCAGAATTTTTCGGTATAGTCCAAGCTCTCGTTTCTGTTTCACCGGTCGTAAAATATGTTATCAATCCTAAAAGTTCATAACCTTTGTGAATCAATTGATTGATACCGCCATCATCCTTAACACCAAGCTCTTTTTTGTATTCAATCTTTTCCTCCTCGGAAAGCTCGTTTAATTCTTGTTCGATTTTAGCGTCAACCGTAGTCCAAATGTTGCCGTTTTTTTCAAAAAATTCTATTAACTTTACATACCTTTCATCATTTATCTCGTCTAAATTAACCGCTCCTGATTTCTTGTTTAATACATACAATATTGGTTTGATAGTCAAAAGACCAAAAGATTTTATAAATGGCTTTTCCGCTTCGGAAAATTCAATAGAGGAGGCGAGAATGCCCTTCTTTAAAGCGTCTTGGATTTTTGTCAGCGCCCCAAGCTCCAAAATAGCGTCTTTGTTGCCCGTACGAGTATTTCTTTGCGCGCGTTCGATTTGTTTGGTCACCGAATCTAAATCAGCCAAAATCAGTTCTGTGTTTATAACCTCAATATCCGAGAGGGGATTAATCCTGCTTTCAACATGTATGATATTGGGGTCTTCAAAAATTCTCACTACTTCAGCGATCGCATCCGTCTCGCGTATATGCGAGAGAAATTTATTGCCTAATCCTTCGCCCTGCGAAGCACCCTTAACCAACCCTGCGATATCCACAAATTCAATGGTGGCAGGCACAATTTTTTTGGTTTTTGAAAAATCGGCTAATTTTTGCAATCTTTCATCGGGCACGGCAACAACACCGACATTCGGGTCGATAGTGCAAAATGGATAATTGGCGCAGTCCACCTGTTTTTTGGTTAATGCCTTAAATAAAGTTGACTTCCCGACATTGGGTAAACCAACAATTCCTATTTGTAATGCCATAATTTTTGGTTTTTATTTTTTTATGATAAACTAAACAAGATAAAATCATAATTTATTTTTGTATTAAAATCAATGGAAAACCGCGAAACAATAAATAAAATTTTCAAAGCATATGATATAAGAGGAAAATACCCAGAAGAGTTGAACGAAACTATCGCCTATAGAATCGGGCAGGCGGTTAGTGATTATTTTTTTCCGACACAAATTTTAGTTGGTCGCGATCATCGAGATTCTTCCTATCCCTTATTTCAGGCTATTTCCGGAGGGATAATGAATCAAGGTGTTGATATTGTAGATATCGGCGTTTGCACAAGTCCGATGTTTTATTTTGCCGTGGCAAAGGGAAATTACGAAACAGGGGTAATGATTACCGCCTCGCATAATCCGTACATATATAATGGCGTAAAAATCGTTAAAAAAATGGCTGTTCCGCTGGGAATTGGCTTAGGACTGGAAAATATAAACGATCTTGTCACAGAGGGTAATTTTCACAAATCGCAAAAACAAGGAACGGTAAAATCAATTGACTTAACAGATGAATACGTAAATTATCTAAAGACATTCCAAAGCGTAGCTCTTGATAAAAATTTGAAAATTGTGCTGGATCCGTCAAATGGCCCGGCTGGGAAATTGGCATATAAAGTTTTCGGGGACGAAATAAATTCAATAAATATAAACTTTGAGCCTACGGATGACAAGAATAAAGATCCCAATCCCCTAAAACCAGAGACCAGAAAGCAAGCGGAAGAAATCGTAATAAATCAAAAGACCGACGGAGCATTTTTATGGGATGGCGATGGAGACAGGTTTTTCGTGTTGGATGAAAAAGCCAGATTAATACCTGGAAATTTCGTGACCGCAGTACTTGCCGAATACATTCTCAAAAAACATCCCAACGAAAAAGTTATCTGTGATTTAAGGCTTTCAAGGGCGGTATTTAAAATAATAGAAAGAAGTGGGGGATTGCCGATAATGAACCGCGTTGGACACTCTTATATTAAGGACCGGATGCGGAAAGAAAATGCGATTTTTGGCGCGGAAATGTCCGGACATTATTATTTCCGCGGCCAATCAAGCCAAGGACTTCATGAGTTTTATTCTGATAATGGCATCATACCGGCTCTGTATTTACTGGAGATAATGAGCCAAAAAACAAAAAAACTCTCTGAACTTTTTGACCCGTTTTTTGAAAAATATTTTATAAGCGAGGAGTTAAATTTTAAAGTTCGCGATTCTCAACAAACCTTGAAATTAATTGAAAATGAATTCTCTGGGACAAACAAAGAAGGCGAGCAAGCGGAAATAATAAAATTGGACGGATTAACCATTCAATTTAAAGATTGGTGGTTTAATATTCGTCCATCCAACACCGAACCAGTTATGAGAGTCATTATCGAAACCAGCACAAAAGAATCCTTAAAAGATAGGATAGATTTACTCACCAGGATGCTTTCTGTGAATACAAGATAATAAAATACCGCGATGGTTTTTCCATCGCGGTATTATCATTTAAACGAGTTACTCAAGTTGCTTTTCTGTCAATGACACGAGGCACTTTACGGATCCATCAAATCTTTGAGAGCCAATCCATTGATCACATTTTGCGCAAATCAAGAAATATTCAAATGAAGCGTCGCTTCTGGCATTATATCTCTTAATTATTTTTCCATTATGTTTGCATCTTTTTGATCTTGCTTTTTTTAATGTGCTCAGTTTCATCTCCAATGTAGTTTTCTCGTCTTCCAATTTCTGTATTTCCGCCTGCACCCTTTTTTGCATTTTTTCTATTTTAATGTTCCAATAAGCAACCCCTTTGTCTATCTTGTTGATTTGATCTTTTATTTTCACTTCTCTTTTCATCTCTCCCTCCTTACTGGGTTTGTAAAATTAAAGTTTTTTTGTGAAATCCGCTCTCTGGTATTGTTTGTTTCGACTGTACGTTGGCTTTGCATTTTGCATTTTTAGTTTTACGTTTTCTTTGTATCATATCTCTATAATTACTGGCAATATCATCGGACGGCGTTGAGTTTGTTGAAATAAATATTGTCCGATTTTATCGCGAATATTATCTTTGACATATTCATAATTTGCCTCTGCATCCGCTCTGGATGCTGATTTCTCAACAATATATTTGGCGCGTTTTCTTACTTCGGAAAGCAATTCTCTCGCTTCGCGAAGGTATACAAACCCGCGCGAAATAATATCGGGGTTACCACGCACTTTACCCGTTTTACTGTCTATCACTGCAATGATTACAAACATTCCGTCTTCCGCAAGCATTCTTCTATCGCGAAGCACAACTTCTCCAATATCTCCGACGCCAAGTCCATCAACCATAACATAATTTGCCGGAACAACCTGCTTAATAATATTTATCTTGGACGGATTTAATTCTAAAATATCGCCATTTTCAATAAGGCCTATATTTTCATCGGTATATCCCAAACCCTTAGCCAATTCAGCATGAAGCTGTAGCATATAAAATTGACCGTGAATGGGCACAAAATATCTCGGCTTTATCAGAGATATCATCATTTTTAGATCTTCCACCTGCGCATGACCGGAAGCGTGAATATCCATCATTTTATAATGGAAAATTTTCGCACCTTGACGCGCGATTAAATCTTTTAAAAACTGCACTGTCCTTTCATTGCCCGGCACCACAGAAGAGGAGAATACAACAGTGTCGTTTTTATGAAGACGGACAAATCTATGCTCACGATTAACTATACGCATCAGCGCTGCGCTACTTTCTCCCTGCGCGCCCGTGCATATAATCACGGCTTTATTATGCGGATATTCATCAATATCTTTTATATCAATTATTGTGCCTTTCTGAATTTTTAAATATCCCAATTCCCTCGCGATTTCCACATTAGATTTCATACTATACCCCTCAATAGCAACTTTGCGGCCATGAGCTTCTGCCAGCATGATTATTTGTTGAACCCTGGATAAAAGAGAGGAAAAGGTGGATACAATTAGTCTGCCTTGAGTGTTCTGAAAAACTTCATCAAGATTTTTCATAATAACCGATTCGGATAAAGTACTGCCAGCCTGTTCCACGCCGGTGCTGTCGGAAAGTAACGCTAAAATACCTTTCTCGCCAAATTTGGAAAATACATTTAAATCAGTCGGATAGTCACCAACCGGAGTAAAATCAAATTTAAAATCGCAAGTATGAATAACCGTTCCGACAGGAGTATGTATGGCAAGCCCGATGGCATCGGGAATATTGTGATTTATATGGTATGCCTCAACAGTAAAATGCCCAAGGGAAATCGGCTCTATTTTTGATTTATCAATTGGGTGTATTTCCAGTTTGAGCAAATTAGGAAATTCCTCTTGCCTTTTTAAAATTATCCCGCGCGAAAGGGGGGTGGCAAAAATCGGCGGATTACCCAATTTTTCAATCAAATAAGGAATTGCTCCAATGTGGTCAAAATGTCCATGAGTGATAAATATGCCGCGAATATTCTTTTCTTTTCCCTTGAGATAAGAGATATTGGGAATAATAAAATCTACGCCAGGCATATCCTCTTCGCGGAAACGAAGTCCCACATCTACAATTATAATATCGTCTTTATATTCTAAAACCATCATATTGCGTCCAACTTCACCAAAACCTCCGAGCGGCACAATTTTTAAATTCTCGTTTGCAATATCAATCGGAAAAGTTGGCATCTCCTGAAAAGCAAATTCCCCCTCTCTTGGGATAGAAGGGTGAAATCTCATCTGTTGCGGCCTCATTCTTGATCGTCCGGATCGTTTCGATTCCGTCTGTCTTGTTTCTCCGGCAGACTCGCCTGTACGAGTAGGTCTTCCTGCATAAGCAGGTCTTCTTTGCCCATCGCGAGATTGGAGCGGCGGACGAGAACCAGCAAATCTACTGCGCTCCGGGACTGTTTTTTGCAAATCTCGTTTTGGTTGAATTTGTCCGGCTTGACCCAAGGATACATCTTTACGCCCAAAACCAGCGCTAAAACCAGGGGGGGAATATTTTCTTTGCCCCTGTCCGTATCTTCTTCCCGTATGACGTTGTCCCGGATACGCTCTTCTTATGGGCGTATGGGATGTTTTTTTCTCTTGTTCTTCCATAATTTAATATCTTAGTGTGTTAATTAATAATGGTGCCGATGGAGGGATTTGAACCCTCAAGCCTTGCAGCACACGCTCCTGAAGCGTGCGTGTTTGCCAATTTCACCACATCGGCATTGGAGAGTGAAATAAATCTGCGCCTTGCCCCGCCCCAAATACGCAAAATTTATTTATTCAAGGCGTTTTTTAATTCATCTATTAGGGGGGTCAAAATCGGATCCTGATTTTTTATATCAGCGAATTTTAAAGACAAAAATCCCCCCATAAAGAGCGTAAAAATAATTTTCTCAAAAATATTTTTTAAATTAAAAGTGTCAAAATCTACAATTGAAAAATCAAAACCTCTCTTATTAATCATTTGCGTCATAATATCCATCCTTTTATTGATTCTTTTCTGACTATCTGCGCTATCTTTTAAAAATATGGAATAAAATCTCAAGTTTAATGATTCGTCTGCGAAACCCTGAATCTCATTATGCTGGCATTCCGGCAAAAAATTTGAAAATGCATGAATTTTAGCGTTTTCATTGAAACTAATCTTTAAAAAATAAGCCAATGAATCCATCTTCAAAGAAGAATAAATGAGCGGCGTTTTTCCGCCGATTTTCGCGGCAATATCATTTGCGCTATCTTCAATTGTTTTAATTCTCAAATTCCTGACTCCATCTTTCAATTGACGGATAACATTCATTGGCAATATTTTAGAATTTACCACAACGCCCACTAAAGCTGAAAACATATAAAATGCGGATAGGCGAGGCGGTAAACTATTTAAATCGATGCTTATGAACGGGGTTTTGTTCTTTATTGCCAAGTCTTTCAATTTTCCGCCGCTAGCCATAGCTAAAATTTTTAATTTTTGAGATAGGGCTTTTTTATATGCAGAGATGGTTTCTTCGGTATTGCCCGAATAAGATATGCATACCATAAAACTATTTTTTGTGATTGTCAATGGGAGATCATAATCTTTATGTAAATACACAGGAATTTTTATTTTAAATTCATTAAAAACGGCTTGCAAAAATTCTCCAGCTAAAGCCGACCCGCCCATACCGCAAATCACTATTTGATCCGGTTTTTTTGCCAATTTTATATTTTGAGAGGCCTTTAATCCGGATTCTGCTTGAGAGGGGATAGACAAGAGTAAATCCCTGAAATTGAGAGAATTCATAATGCGATTAAATAATACCAGATAAAATTAAAAAAGTGAAATCCCTGCTTATCTTCTTTAAGGAATATTCGGGAAAAAATGAAGTTCGGAATTATTTTGTTTTCCTTTGCGTTTTAATATACCATTTTTCTATATTGGAAAATCTTCTGGCTGGAGAAGCGATATTTTTAATATCAACGCCCCTAATCAAACCGGACATCGCATAAAGATAATGCGGACTAAATAAAAATATGGCCGGCAGATCCTCAGTTATTATTTGCTGAAAAGTATCATATTTTTTAATGCGTTCATTATAATTCATCGTTTGCCTTGCTTGTTCAAGTAATTTATCAACATCCGGGCTGTCATACATGGCAAGATTAAGACCGGGATCTTTTTTCTGGGAAGAATGCCAAAAAGAAAACGGATCCGGATCCATATATAATATCTCCCCAAAGAGCAAGGATTCAAATTCTCTGGGTCTTATAACTTTCTGAGTTAGATCATTTATATTTTCAACCACTATATTCACTTTTATGCCGCCGATTGCTTCCCACTGCTGTTTTAAAAGATTTGCAATTTTAACCAGCTCCACCCAATCCGAAGTATAGAGGGTTATTTCCAATTTTGTCGGTTCCTTATCTATTTTAGAGAATTTTTTATCCAATATGCCGTCTTTGTCGCTATCTTTCCACTCGGATAATTCTTTTTTGGCTTTTTCCAATGAAAAATCATAAGTCGCGGTAAAATTTTCTATTCCCAGAATTCCCCTTAAAATCGGGGTATCAACGACATCGGCTTGGCCGAGCAAAACCTCATCAATAATCTGCTGTTTATTCGTCGCAAAAGCGAGAGCCCTGCGCACCTTCTTGTCGGTTAATGCCCTGCTTTTTGTTTGATTGAAAAAAATTGCAAAATATCTCGGTATTTTTAATTCTCGCACAATCGTTTCCCTGATTGATGAAATTCTATCTTTATTTTGCGGAGATAAATAAGAAATTCCGTCAACTTCATTGTCTTTGAATGCTTTTATTGTATCTTCTTCTGAATCATAAAACTTCAATGTAACAATATCAATAAACGGTTTGCCAAGGTAATAATTTTCATTGGCTTTCAAATCAATTTTCTTTACTATATTCGTCTTTTCAGAATCTTTTTCAATTTTTAGAAATTTATACGGTCCCGTGCCGATGGGAGACAAATTATAATCGGAAATTTGAGCGGTTGACGGAGGAATATTTTCCCAAATATGCTTTGGTAATATGCCAACGGTTAAATTTTCTAAAAATGGCGCGAAAGCGTTATTTAATGAAAATTTTACGGAAAAATCGTCAATTTTTTCAATATTCACGCCTCGCCAATTTAAAGCCATCGGACTTTTATATTCTGGGTTTTGAAAAGCATTTATGGTAAAAACAACGTCATCAGCAGTCAATTGCTTGCCATTATGCCAAAAAACATTTTTGCGGATATTAAAAATATAAGTTTTCCCGGAATCTAAAATTTCATATTTTTCAGTAATGTCCGGCTCTAATAGTCCGGTATTATTATATTTCATCAACCCGGAGAATATCAAAACCCTGAGAGCCGCGTCGACTTCATTGGTTTCCGCAAATAACGGATTGATGTATTGCGGATATCCGACTAGGGCTTCTTTATATTGTCCGCCCCATGCCGGAACTATAACGGTATTTTTATAATAATAATTTATGAATATGCCAAGAGAACTTAAAATAAAAATAAAAACGAGCAATAGCAAAATCAAGCGTTCTCTTAGGGCCAGAACCTTAGACAAGGCGCGCCATCTTGGCCACGAAGGAATATTGAGTTTTAAAAAAATACTCATTATTTAAATTATGAGCGAGAGCTCACTTAACTTACTTATCAGAGGAGAATCTGCGCAAAGGCAGAAACAAAAAATAAAATAGCGAGGATAATTGTAGTATAAAACAGTATCTTCTCAATCCCTCGTTTTGTGCTGTATGAACCCATATCTTGGCCACCAAAAACTCCGCCAAGACCTGCGCCTCTTTGCTGCATTAAAATAGTTATAATCAAAAAAACTGAAAGCGCCAACTGGACCAGTTGAAGCCAATTATTTTTTAAGTAATCCATTGTATTTTTTAATTTAATTTATTATTCCAAACAGCATATCATAAACGCCGTTTCTTTTCAACCCCCGCGCTCCAGAAAGCGCCGCGAGCCCTGCTTACAAATTTATAACCGAGAAACTTAAAACTTAAAACCAATTAAGACTAAACACTAAAAAAATTTAAATATGTTTTTGGTCTTTAGTATTGGGTATTTCTTGATTGTCTATTATTTCTTTATGTATTATAATATATTTATAATTATTTATTGCACTATATTCATCTTATGGCACAAGCAAAAATAATCGCTCGCGGCGGGATTGAAGATGCCGAGAGAAACTTATTGCACAAAAAGGCGCTTATTATAGAAGATAATAAAGACATGCTTTCGATAATCGGCGATAGTTTTATATCAAGAGGATTTGAAATATTAAAAACACCGTCGGGGAAAGAGGGGATAGAACTTGCCAAGAAAGAAATTCCTGATGTAATTATTTTAGATATTCTACTTGACGATATTGACGGTTTTGAGGTGTTGACGATTTTAAGAGAAGATTCGGACACACATTTAATACCTATAGTGATTTACACTAATTTGCAAAGCACCACGGACAAAATGGCTGGCATAAAACTCGGCGCTGATGCGTACTATCAAAAAACGGAATTATCTCCACTCAATTTAGCCAATCAAACAAAGGAACTATTAAAGTTGGCGTAATATTTTCAATACTGGAACATGGAAAAAGAGATTGCAATAAAAACAGAGAATGTCAACGTTATTTATGACTGGGGAAAGCCAAGTGAAACAAAAGCATTATCAGACATAAACACAACAATCTACGAAGAAGATTTCGTGATTTTTTTCGGTCCGTCCGGATGTGGAAAATCCACCATGCTCTATACAGTGTCCGGCATTGAAAAACCGACCTCAGGAAAAATTTTTGTGCTGGGTAAAAACATCACGGAATTTTCTCCGATGGAATCCGCCAAATTTCATAGAGCCCAGATTGGCATGGTTTTTCAGGCGTATAATCTTATACCGACTTTAACTGTTATAGACAATGTAGCCCTGCCTCAGGTATTTAGGGGCATATCGCGTGAAAAAAGATTGCTTCGCGCGAAAATTTTACTTCAAAGATTTGACATACTGCCTCAAGCCGATAGATTGCCGAGTGAGCTTTCCGGTGGTCAACAACAAAGAGTGGGTATAGCCCGTGCGCTCATTAACGAACAACCGATTATTTTCGCCGATGAACCGGTTGGAAACCTTGATTCCAAGTCAGCAAAGATAGTGCTGGATATTTTATATGATCTGAATGTTAAAGATAAAAAAACCGTTATTTTAGTTACTCATGATCCGTCACTCCTAAAATATGCGACTCATATTATTTATATGAAAGACGGGTTTATCGTCGGGGAAAAGAGATTCTCTCCAAAACAAAGAGAAGTAACCGTATCCTCGCAATTAGAACAGCCGTTTGTATCATCTCTGTCCGGCTTTAGCTCCCAATCAACAACAATATCACCGATAGAATCATCTGCCGCAGAAAAAAGCAAAAAGCGAGAAGAAATGGCCAAAGAACTTGTTGAAACAATGCAGATTGACGGTACGGAAACTGCAAGAGCCGTAGAGCCAAAAATAATACAAACAGAGCCAAAAATAACCGCTCCGCAAAAAGAACTGACTATAGGAGAGTTAATAAAAGGAAACCGCGAACAAGAACAGATCAAAAAATAATTACCTAATCTTAGATTGTAAAATGGCTTCAACAAAAAAACTTGCGCGTTATATATATGAAAACCAAAAAAGAGGGTTTTCCGATATAGAGATATATCAACTTCTAGAACAAAGCGGCTGGGAGAAAAACGATATTGATGGCGCTTTCTTGCGTGCCCATTTACTTAAAAACATCGACATTATTCTATCGTCGCCATTCTTATATCTGAAAAATGGGTTTAGAGAAATGTTTAAACTTTTAAAATTTATTTCTATTTCTGGTCCGCAAAATATAAACCTTTATTTTCAAAGAAAGAAAAAACAGAAAATACATAATCAGAATACGATTAAAGAAGTTTCTAAATATATCGAGAAAAATCTGCAAAAAGGAGCGCTTGAAAACGATATTTTTATTGAACTTTTAAAAACGGGGTGGAATGAAACAATAATAAACAAATCATTTTCGCTCGCTCATTCCAAGATATTCAAAGAAAAGTCCGCTTTATTCCTAAAATCTCTGGCTCTTCTTCCACACACTATTTTTAAAAAAATATTTATCTTGATATTTTCAATTTCTAAAAATATCTTATTTGAACTGCCAATAACAATATTCAGTACCGCTAAGAAAGCATTAATTTTCGCATTTATGGGAAGCCGCCAATTATTATCTAGTATTGCTGCTCTGGTGAAGAAATTACTAATCAATATTTTTTATAAAAAACCTGCATCCAAAATTATTTCCAAGGTTTCTCCTGTGGAAAAATTATCAATCGCGCAAAAAATCAAACCGATAATTTTTAATACAATAGATTCCCTTAAAAAAACATCTGCTAAATTTATATTATTATTCAAGAAAAAAACTCCAAGCATTGAAAAGGGGATAGCGTTGAAAATTATCAGGCGGTCTCCAACTGCTCATTTTTTCAGCAACATAAAATATTTCATCAAGTCTTACGATACGGCATTGCCCCGCCTGAAACAAAAATTGGCTTATTCGCTGTCGCGATCAATTATGAGATCAAGAGGAAAGTTATTGAGGATATTTTTCTCCTTCAAGGATTTTATAGGGCATGATCTTAGATTTTTAACAAAAAAAGTATTCATTGTATGGTCGCCCCTATTGATAAAAAACATCTATAATTTCCTTACCAGTGCATACATTTCCAATCTGATCAAATCAACGCCTGGATTTATTTTAAAAGCGGCTTTATCGCCGTTCATATTAATTTATAAAATAATTCTTTTCCCCATCGGGTCAATTAAAAAAATTAATATTGAAATTTTCAACATTCCATTTGAACTTGCAGAATTTTTTATATTAAAAATTTACAAAAATTTTAAAAAAGTGATTTTATCCGCGACTTTGTCGCTGGCCAATAAATTAAACTTTTCTGTCAAATCTTTGCGGAAAATTATTATGCCGACTTCAAAAGAAGCTGCTTTCCTGCCGCAAAATCTTTCAGAGGTCCCGATTGGCGAGGTTTCTGACGCAATGCGAGCAATTGATGTTTTAGCGATCGCATCCAGAATGTTCAAAACAAGAAGAATGAGAACTTTTTTAACAATTTTAGGCATCGGCATCGGCATCGGCGCGATATTATTTTTAGTTTCGCTCGGATACGGACTTCAAAGAATTTTAATTGAGGAAATCGCAACTTCAGACGCGCTTTTAAGCTTAGATATTGCAACGCGCGACGAACGATTGATACCCCTTGATAAAGAATCCGTAAAAAGTCTTACTGATTTGCAAGAAGTCTCTTATGTCAGCCCGTTGATATCCGTTGCTGGACAAATTTCCCTGGGAAACATAACTGCCAACACAATAGTAAATGGAGTTTTGCCCAATTATTTTAAATTAGCCGGAATTTCAGCAGATGCGGGAGAATTATTTAAAGAGGGAGAGGAAGATAAAATTTTAATTTCATTGCCCATGGTCAAACTTCTGGGATTTACTTATATTGAACAAGAATTATCAGAAGAACAATTAAACGAAATAATCGGTAAATCAATTTCTGTGGTATTGCTTATTCCAACGCAAACAGAGACCGGTCTTGAAGAAGTCCAAACCGTGGAATTTAAAACCGAATTTAAAATAAGCGGGATAATAGAAGACTCAGCTGAAAGTTTAATTTATTTTCCATTATCGCGCCTTGAAAATGTCGGAGTTACAAAATATCAAAGCGCAAAAGTGCGTGTTAAAAGTAATGATTCTATTGAAGCGGTTCGCACCAAATCCGTAGAAATGGGATTTATTGTTGCCGCGCTATCGGATACCGTAGAACAGGCAAACAGAGTTTTTCAGGTCTTACAAATAGTTCTGGCGTTATTTGGAATCGTGGCTCTTGCCGTATCCGCCATTGGAATGTTTAACACCATGACAATCGCCTTACTTGAAAGAACCCAAGAAATCGGTATTATGAAATCACTGGGAGCATCCAATCGCAATGTTTGGGAATTATTTTTAGCCGAATCAATTATTATGGGGTTTCTGGGCGGAGTAGGGGGAATTTTAGTCGGCTATATCAGTTCCGAGGGGTTTAATTTAATGATCAGAATTTTGGCGGGAGCGCTGGGAGGGAGAAAGGTCCAGCTCTTTGAAAGGCCCTGGTGGTTTATATTGACTATTTTAATATTTTCCACCATTGTCGGATTATTCACTGGGCTTTGGCCGGCGCGGCGCGCGGCGCGTATAAATATTCTTGCAGCATTGAGATATAAGTAGATTAGTTTTTTAAAAAATAAAAAGTAAAGGAGGATAACGACCATGGACGGAGATGATACTACAATAGATAAGCGAGGTGTAAAAATCCCCCTAAGACAAGCAATTGAAACAATAGTTATGATAAAAGGAGTATCCAAAATAATGATATATCCCCAAAAAATAGAAATCCACGTATCCGATGCCAAGACAAAACAAAAAATAGAAAAAAGAGTCGAGGGGTTACTTAAGGATATGAGCGAATATGAAATCTTAATTTCCAACTAAAAATACCGGCAAAATATGCCGGTATTTTTTATTTCGGCGGAGATTGTCCCGAGAAACTTTTATTTTATATAAAAATCGCTTTTTAATTTTTTGCTTCTTAATTTTCTATGATAAGCAATGGCGAATCTATGCGCTTCATCGCGGAGATTTCTTAAAAATAAAGATAAATCCCGCGATAAATCTTTAAGTGATATTTGTTTCAAAGAACTCACAAACAATCTATCCGGATTTTTGGCAAGTGACGCGCCTTTAATTTTGCTGTTTTTTAAAACTTTTTGCGCAACGCCAAATTGAGAGATGCCTCCGTCAACAATAATCAACTCAGGCGTTCCCCACTCTTTGTGATTCAATCTTCGCGTCAAAATTTCTCTCATCATCGCGGGGTCATCCGCGCCAAAAATGGTCTTTATTTTGAATTTGCGATATTTTGAACGGTTAATTCTCTCTCCGTCAAAAACCGCCATTGAAGCCGTAGCCAATTGCCCCGAAATATTGGAAACATCATAAAATTCAATTCTATTAATCTTAATGCCAAAAATGCGGCTAATTTCATCCCTTGCCGCAATTATTGATGCTCGACCCCCATGATTGCGGGGATCATAATCTTTAACTCCGATAATTTTGTGCTGAAAAACATTGTTCAACGCGCTAATTTTATTTCTCAAAAATGCCGCTTTCTCAAAATCTTCTCTTTTTGCCGCGATTTTCATCTCCTTTTCTAATTTTCTCAAAATATTTTTTCTTTTGCCAGACAAGATATTAATGATTATTTCGATATTCTTGGCATACGCTTTTTTAAATTCTGAGTTTTTACGCGTTAATTCCGCATTAATTCCGCGCCGTTGTTTCAAACAGCAAACCCCCACGCACAATCCCAAATGCGATTTGAGGCAGAGAATTTCATGCTGATTTTTGCAGGTACAATACGGAAAAACTTTACGCAAATATCTGAGAGTGGTTTTTAACGCTTGTCCATCGGTATAAGGACCGAGAACTTGTAACCTGAAGTTTGAAATTTGAAACTTATTTTTAGATTGAAGGTTTTTGTTTTTAATTTTTGCTTCACTTTTAACTTTAAACTTTAAACTTTCAACTTTTTGCGGTTG
>LBUA01000002.1 GCA_000992345.1 Parcubacteria group bacterium GW2011_GWD2_38_12
TATGGACGAAGAATACGGAACATATCTAATACCGACAGTTATTGAAAAATCCCCTCAGGGCGAGCGGGCTTATGATATCTATTCCCGTCTTTTAAAAGATAGGATTATTTTTCTTGGCGGACAGATATCGGATAATATGGCAAATGTTATTATTGCTCAGCTTTTGTTTTTGGAAAATCAAGATTCCGAAAAAGACATAAAACTCTATATCAATAGTCCGGGCGGATCAGTGACGGCCGGCCTTGCCATTTATGATACTATGCAATATGTTAAATGCGACGTTTCTACGATTTGTGTAGGATTGGCTGCTTCTATGGGCGCGGTTTTACTTACTGCAGGCGCGAAAGGCAAGAGATTTTCTTTGCCTAATTCCGAAGTGTTGATTCATCAAGTGATGGGCGGAGTTGAGGGGCAAGCGACTGATATTGAAATTTCCGCAAGGCATATTTTGAAAATGAAAGACAAACTCAGTTCGATTTTATCAAAACATACTGGCCAGCCGATTGTGAAGGTGGAAAAAGATACGGATAGGGATTTTTATATGTCACCAGACGAAGCGTTAAAATACGGTATTGTGGATAAAATTATCGGAGCGAAAAAGAGCAACGGGAAGTAAGGTGGCTCAGTTCTTTTAAAAATAAAGAGGAGGATTTACGATGACGATCGATAAGGAGTTGAAATCCATTATTGGAAGATTAACGCAGAATGAGAATGATAAACTTGAAAAATTTAATGGAAAAATTACAGATATCCGATTTTCATTGATGAGTGTTTTGTCGGAAAGATTGATTTTTATCCGACAAATTTGTCATGATCGCGGCGTTGCTTCGTTTTACATTAAGAGTCTTTTTTCTGAAAACAGTGAGCCTTTTATTGAAATAGTAAAAACCAATTCGTTCAGGAGGGCGCAGGCCGGTTGCGGAGCTAATAAAGAAATGGCATATCTTTGCGCCAAGATTAAATTTGGAGAGTGGCGGATGGAGTGCGGATGGGTTAAGGGGAGACCGATGAAATTTGAAGCAGAGGAAG
The DNA here is from genome assembly GCA_000992345.1 of Parcubacteria group bacterium GW2011_GWD2_38_12. Classification (GTDB taxonomy): domain Bacteria; phylum Patescibacteriota; class Minisyncoccia; order GWC2-36-17; family GWC2-36-17; genus GWC2-36-17. Next base: position 1,030 of record LBUA01000002.1, read on the forward strand.
GTAAATCAGGTGTTATCTATCGTTGTAAAATCTGCAATAGGATAATAGGTGAAAAAGTCCCTTGAAATTACGTTGCAATCCCACAAAATAAAAATAAGCTTTCATTTTGTGGGATTGCTGTAATTATAAACAGTCATTCTTAATGAGTGGCTGTTTTTGTTTTCTCAGAGTTTTAAATTTGGATCAGCATCAATTTTGTCCCAAATAGTTTTTTTGTCGCGATTGTGGTATCCGGCGATTGCGATCATTAAAGCATTGTCGGTGGTCATATTTTTTGGCGGTAATAATATTTTTAAATTATTTTCTTCGGCTTTTATCTCCATTTGCTTCCTAAGTTCATTATTGGCGGATACGCCGCCGGAAATCGCGATGGTTTTTGCGCCATATCTTTTGGCGGCGGAAATTGTTTTAGATATCAAAACATCAATAACAGATTGTTGAAATTCATGAGCGATTTTTTCCCTTACTTTTTCAGTTATTTTGTTTGTTTTTGAAAAATTTTTCAAAAAATAAAATAGCGCAGTTTTTAATCCGGAAAAAGAGAAGTCAAAATCTTTGGAATTAATCATCGGCCTCGGAAATTTGAGTTCACTTTTAACTTTAAACTTTAAACTTTCAACTTGTCTTGCGGCAAGTGCCGCAATGACAGGCCCACCCGGGTAGCCGAGTCCGAGCATTTTAGCGGCTTTATCAAAAGCCTCGCCAGCCGCATCATCGCGTGTTTTTCCGATAAGTTCATATTTGCCATAATTTTTCATTAGATATAATGAAGTATGCCCACCAGATACTATTAAATTCATCACGGGAAAAGAACATTTGACATTTGACATTTGACATTTGACATTTTCCGCTTTTTGAAAAAAAGCGGAAAGAATATGTCCATTGATGTGATTTATCGGAATTATCGGTTTATTATATTTATAGGCAAGGGCGCGAGCGAAATGAACGCCGATAAGCAATGACGGCGCAAGGCCGGGACCAATAGTGACAGCAATAGCGTCAATATTCTCTATTGTTATATTTGCTTCTTTTAAAGCTCTTTTAAAAACAATCGGCAGATTTTTAGCGTGAGCGCGGGAAGCGAGATTTGGCACGACCCCACCCCATTTTTTATGGATATTGATTTGCGACGATACCAAATTTGCTAAAACTTTAAAATCAGTTTTTAGTTTATAGTTTTTAGTTTTTAGTTTGTTGCGATCGTTTTCGTTTAGAACGGAAATAATTGCAACAGAAGTATCATCGCATGATGTTTCAATGGCGAGAATTATCATATAAAAAATTTACCACTAACTGATTAAAAAATCCAGAAAAAAACGGAGCGTTAGTAACGCTCCGTTTGATTTTTCAGTTAGATTATTCTACGGGAACCGGCTTCATTTCAAAAGATTTGAGCTCTCTCTATAAGTATAGAATTCTTTTATCGTAACTATTCTAATCGGTATTTCTCTTAGTGTTTTATATCCACATCCCCATTTATCATCTTGTTTGACTTCTTCGATGCTACACATCAGGCAGATTCTGCGTGGTGGATTTATACCAAAAATTCCTTCGTGGTGGGGGGTTTCTATTATGGATTTATGTTTACATTTACTTTGAATTTCTTTAAGTAACTTCTTTTCTTTTTCTTGGAGCCGTTTTATTGTATCGCGTGTTTTGATGATTTTTTTTCGCATTTTCATTATTCCATCCAATGGATTCATTCTCGCCTCCTTGATTTTTATTTTTAGCGCTTTTTCCAACTGTTTTATTGACTCTATTATTTTCTCAAACTTCTCTATTTCTTTTTCGTCGGGTCTGGTCATGGCGTTATCCCCTTATGTTATTTTTTAAAGTTCTTTTTTCTACTAACTATTAACTAAAAACTACCAACTATTCCTTGTAGCCCTAAGGGGAATCGAACCCCTGTTCACAGCTTGAAAAGCTGTTGTCCTAACCACTAGACGATAGGGCCAAGTCGTAAAATTTTTTTAATAATTTTACGAAATTTCTAATTTTCAATTTCTACTTTTTAAACAAATACCAATTGCCAATCACTAACCTTCAAACAATTTCCAAATAATAGTAAAAATCTGGTAAAAAATCAATATCTATGCTATTTTCATTTAATATGTTTCCAGAAAAATACTACTATTTAAAGGTCGCTCAGTCTAGCGACTTAAAGGATAAAAAAGAGAGAATAATTTATAGATTATTGGAAATATTTCCGGCTTTTTTAGTGTGGATAACATTAACAGTTTTAGTTATTTTTTCTTGGATAGCGCCGTTTGAAGTGGCAATTTTTATCATTGCGTTTGATATTTATTGGTTTGTGAAAACTCTCTATCTGACTTTGCATCTCAGGTCGTCTTATAAAAAAGTTCGGGAAAATATGAAGACAAATTGGATTAAGAGATTGGAAGATTTCCCCAAAAATAATTATGGGCATCTTATAAAAGATTGGCGCGATATTTACCATCTCGTAATTTTTCCCGTATATAAAGAGTCCTACGAGGTTATAAAGCCGTCGCTAGACGCGCTTTTGAATGAAAAATTCCCTCATAACAATTTTATTGTAGTGATTGCAACGGAAGCGCGGGCTGGCCGGGAGGCGCAAGAAATCGCGAAAAAAATAGAGGAGGAGTATAAAAATAAATTCGGAAAATTTTTAATTTATTCGCATCCTCAAGATTTGGAAGGAGATATCCCCGGCAAAGGCTCCAATATCGCTTTTGCCGGACGGCAGGCGCAAAAAATCATAGATGAATTAAAAATTCCCTATGAAAATATTATCGTGTCGGCTTTTGATGTGGATACCATCATTCATCATGGATATTTCGCTTGTTTGACGTATAATTTTTTGACGGCTGAAAATCCGCTCAGAACCAGTTTTCAGCCCGTGCCGTTTTATATTAATAATATCTGGGAGGCGCCGTCATTTGCGAGGGTTTTTGCTTTTTCTTCTACGTTTTGGCATATGATGCAACAAGAAAGGCCGGAAAAAATGATTACTTTTTCTTCCCATTCTATGAGTTTTAGGGCGCTTGTTGATGTGGATTTTTGGCAGGTAAATATGGTTTCCGAAGATTCGCGCATTTTTTGGCAATGTCTTTTCAGGTACGATGGAGATTATAAAATCAAACCACTGTATTTCCCGGTAAATATGGACGCTAATGTGGCGGAAACATCAAGGCAAACGGCCATAAATCAATATAAGCAGATTCGTCGTTGGGGTTTTGGAGCGGAAAATATTCCATATTTTTTATTCGGATTTTTGAAAAACAAAATAATGCCAGCGATAAAAAAATGGCGTTACGGATTTTTTGTTATTGAGGGATTTCATTCTTGGTCAACCAATGCCCTGATTATGTTTGTGTTCGGGTGGCTGCCATTGTTTTTGGGTGGAGAGGAATTCAACAGCTCTCTCATTGCTTATAATCTTCCCAGAATTTCAAGATTTATCATGATACTCGCTATGTTTGGTCTCATAACTTCCGCAGTATTGGCGATCAATTTGTTGCCGCCGCGTCCGGTAAAATATGGGCGCGGAAAATATGTGTGGATGATTCTACAGTGGATTTTATTGCCAGTGGTGATCATTGTTTTTGGGGCTATGCCGGGACTTGAGGCGCAGACGCGTTTGGCCATTGGAGGAAAATCGCGCCTTGGTTTTTGGGTGACACCCAAGACCAGAAAGTAAAATATAGAATAAAAATATGAAAAGAACTAAGATTGTGGCCACGATCGGCCCGTCATCGAATAAAAAAGAAATGATAAGGGAGCTTATTAAAAATGGAGCGGATGTTTTTCGGTTGAATTTTTCTCATGGGAAACATGAGGATTTTTTTAGAATAATTAAAATTATTCGTTCATTGGAAAAAGATTTAAAGCGGCCGATTGCGATTTTGCAGGATTTACAGGGACCGAAAATTCGCGTTGGCGAAATTGACGGCAAAATAATTCTGCAAAAAGGAGAGATAATAAAAATAGCTGAGACGCAGGAAGATGAAAAAACCATTCCAATGGAAAAATTTATAATTAAAAATCTTAAAAAAGGCGATGAAATATTAATTGCCGACGGCACTATAAAATTGGAGGTCGCAAGTATTAAAAAAAGTTTATTGGGGGGAAAATTGGAAATTTTTTGCAAAGTAATCGCAGCCGGGTCAGGAGAGATAATTTCCTTTAAGGGCGTGAATCTACCCGGCATAAAAATAGATATTCAGCCATTGACGGAGAAAGACGAAAGAGATTTGGAGTTTGGCCTTGAAAACGGCGTTGATTTTGTTGCTCTTTCTTTTATAAAAAACGCTGATGATTTATTGGGTGTTCGTAAAATAATACATCATAAAATGACGAAGATAATCGCAAAGATTGAAACTCCCGAAGCAGTGGCTGATTTGGATAGAATAATAAACGTTGCGGATGCGATTATGGTTGCCCGCGGAGATTTAGGCATTGAAATTTCGCTTGAAAATATTCCTCGAGTGCAAAAAGAAATCATCAGAAAATGCAATGCTAATGCCAAGCCGGTAATTACGGCTACNNTAAAAAATCCCTTACCAACCAGATCGGAAGTGAGTGACGTTTCCAACGCCGTGCTTGATGGCACTGATGCGGTGATGCTTTCGGAGGAAACGGCAATTGGAGCATATCCGCAAGAGGCGGTAAAAATGATGTCAAAAATTATTAAAGAAAGCGAAAAAATATTTCCCTTTGGTAATCTATTGCCAAATAAAAAAGAGTTTGCCATCAGCGATCAGGTGACTCTGGCCATCGGCGATGGCATAAATCATATTATTAAAGATTTAGATGTGAAAGCCATTGTGGCGTTTACAGAATCGGGCTGGACCAGCAAGGTTATTTCCGCTTTCAGGCCCAGCCAGCCGATATTGGCAACCTCTTCGCATATTGAAGTTTTGAGGCAATTGTCTTTGAATTTTGGCGTTGTGCCTGTTAAGGCGCTATCTCTTAAATCAACCGATCAAATGGTAAGGCAGGCGAGAAATATTGCCATTAAGTCGGGACTCGTGAAGCGCGGTGATAAAATTGTTATTTCCGCCGGCATTCCTTTCGGCCATTTTGGCAGTACGAATCTGATTTTGGTGCAGGTGTTATAAAAGTTTAAAGTTGAAAGTGAAAAATTAAAAAATTGCAGTAAAGAAAAACAGATTGCTCACGCAATCTGTTTTTCTAACCATTCTTTTTTGTTTGAGAAACTGCTAAAAAAATGTTAAATTATTGATATAGAATTTGAATTTTCATACTTATTTTATAGCTTTATGAATTAACTTTATGGCTGATTTTACGAAACCATACGATCCCCAAAAAGTAGAAAATGAAATTTATAAAAAGTGGCTGGAAAGCGGCTATTTTAATCCCGATAATCTTCCAGTGGCTAAAAGTTATCCGTCAGCTGGCGGACTAAAAGCTAAAAGCTATGTCATAATGCTTCCGCCACCTAATGTTACCGGTTCGCTTCATATGGGGCATGCTCTTAATGCGACAATTCAGGACATTTTGATTAGAAAAAAAAGAATGGAAGGGTATAAAACCCTGTGGCTTCCAGGAACGGATCATGCCGGTATTGCCACTCAGAATGTGGTGGAAAAAAAATTTAAAAAAGAAGGGATCTCACGGCACGATCTTGGCAGGGAAAAATTTTTAGAAAAAGTGTGGGAATGGAAAGAAGAGTATGGAAATAAAATTTTAGATCAATTGAAAAGAATAGGCGCTTCGTGCGATTGGTCGCGAACTCGCTTTACAATGGATGACAATTATAGAAAAGCCGTTGAAGAGGCTTTTCTGCATTATTATAAAAAGGGGCTTATTTATCAAGGCGAACGCGTTATCAATTGGTGTAAAAGATGCCAGACTTCTCTTTCGGACCTTGAACTTGAGCATGAAGAAGAAAAAGGAAAGCTATATTTTATAAAATATCCGATAGTGAAAAATTCCAAACTCCAAGATTATATAATCGTCGCGACGACGAGACCAGAGACGATGCTTGGCGATACTGCAGTGGCTGTAAATCCTAATGATGAAAGGTATAAAGATTTGGTTGGTAAAAAATTAATTTTACCGATAGTAAATCGTGAGATACCGATAATTTCCGACGATGCAATAGAAAAAGAATTTGGGACGGGTGCGGTAAAGGTGACGCCAAATCACAGCATAATTGATTCTGAGATTGCGGATCGTCATAATCTTCCAAGAGTTACCATAATAAATGCTTATGGGAAAATGACCGATGATGCGGGTAAATATTTTGCGGGTCTTTCCACGCAAGACGCCAGAGAGAAAGTTGTTACGGAACTTGAAAAACAAAATTTAATTGAAAAAATAGAAGAGCGCGCCCATAGAGTTGCAAAATGTTATCGTTGCGCTTCCGTTATTGAGCCCCAGCCGAGTAAGCAATGGTTTCTAAAAATGAATGAGCTCGCAGAAAAAACAAAAAAAGCGATTGAGGATGGCAATGTCAGATTTAATAATGAGCGATGGAAGAAAATATCACTAGATTGGTTATCCAGTATACGCGATTGGTGCATTTCTCGGCAGATTTGGTGGGGGCACCGACTGCCTGTTTGGTTTTGTCAAAACCAAACAGGAATTTCTAATTCTCAATTTCTAATTTCCAAACAATTTAAAAATAAAAATTTGTCCGACGAGCATTCTGTGGTGTCGATAAAGCAACCAAAGGAATGTCCTTTTTGTGATGGATGTCAAATGAAACAGTCTGAGGACGTACTTGATACCTGGTTTTCATCGGCGTTGTGGCCGTTTGCAACTTTGGGATGGCCAGATAAAGAAACAAAAGATCTAAAAGAATTTTATCCCACTCAAGTCTTATCTACGGCAAGAGACATAATAAATCTTTGGGTCCTGAGAATGATATTTTCAAGTATTGAATTTATGGACGGACAGATGCCGTTTGCAAAAGTAATTATTCATCCGACAGTGCTTGCAAAAAGCGGACAAAGAATGTCCAAGTCTCTCGGCACAGGAGTGGATCCCCTGGATTTAATAGAAAAATACGGGGCAGACGCCACGCGTTTCGGATTGATTTATCAGATGATGGGCAATCAAGATATGAAGTTTGAAGAATCGCATTTGCTCGCCGGTAAAAAATTTGCCAATAAGCTTTGGAATATCAGCCGATTTGTTTTGCAGAAAACAGGAGATAATTTTTATTATGAATTGCCGAAAGAAAACGATCCAAAAAGCGGAAATTACGATGCCCTAGACGGCCACGAAGGCGATTCTTTGTTGAAAAAATTATCAATGACTATTGAATATGCGAATAAGGATATTGATAATTTTGATTTTGGACAGGCGCTACATACGATTTATGATTTTGTATGGCATGATTTTGCCGATAAATACATAGAAGAGTCAAAATCAAAAGATACGAATGATGTTAAGATAGTATTATCTCATACATTGATAAATATATTAAAACTTCTTCATCCATTTATGCCATTTATCACGGAAGAAATTTGGAGTGAGTTACCCATAAAAGATAAAAAACTGCTTATTGTTTCAAATTGGTCCAATAATTAACTCCCTAGCTCTTTAGCTCCTTAGCTCTTTAGCTATTGAGCTCTTTAGCTTTTGAGCTTTTGAGCTGTTATGCTTCTTGCTTTCGCTTTTATCCTCGGAGTTCTCCCTAGCTTGATTTGGCTTTCGTATTATTTGAAAAGCGATATTCATCCTGAACCAAAATCGATTATTCTTGAAGTTTTTATATTGGGTATGATTTCCGGGGGAGCGGCTATGGGGCTTCAATATGCGCTGAATTATTTAGGTTCTGCGGATAAAACAATATTGGCGTTTGTGGCGGCATTTCCGGTTATTATGGTGGCGGGGTGGGCTTTCATCGAGGAGTATGTAAAGTATGCGGTTGTGAAAATTAGAATTCTTCACGACGTGGCTTTTGATGAGCCGACGGACGCGATGATTTATATGATTTCCGCGGGCCTTGGTTTTGCGGCGATTGAAAATATTTTGTTTGTTTTGCCGGAGATTTTCAAGGGAGTGGATCAGGCGATTTATTTTTTGTTTTTAAGATTTATCACCGCAACACTGCTTCACGCTTTGGCGTCTGGCATTATCGGATTCTTCTTCGCTTTGGCGATTATATATCACGCCAGAATAATTTTATTTTTAGGTTTTATTTTCGGCGTTGGCTTGCACACTATTTACAATTATTCTATAATGGTATCAGATTGGGGGTATGGGAATTATGTTTTGCCTTTAATTTTATTTTTAGGAATAATTTTCATAAAAATAGCATTTTTTAGATTAAGGAATAAGAGATTTTAAGGGCTTGCCCTAATTCAACACATAACTTTACGCTTGCTTCATTAATTTAAAAATCTTTATCTAATAACCTTTAATAATCCTATAAATAAATTACAAACAAAACGAGTGTAAAATTATGTGCTGTGTGCTCATTGTTGTAGCTAAATTTATTTTGCTACGCAATAGCTCCTCTCATAAATTTAGACAACAATGGCACAGTCTTTTTTTGATAAATTAACAGGTTCTCTTAAGATTCAATCAGGCGAATTAAAGGCCACCCCGGCGCCGTTAGCTGCCTCGTCCCTGGATGCGCATCCCCAAGTTTCCATTCCTGAAGCGCCAGTTCAACAAACACAACAAATTTCCAAGCCTAAAATTATAGAAGAAATTGCGGAAAAACCAAAAGTAAAAGAGGAGATATTGCTTAGCGAGCATAGTGAAGTTGAGGGGCAATTGACCGTTGACGTTTATCAGACGCCGACGGAAATTGTCATTAAATCAACAATTGCCGGAGTTACGATAGATGATTTGGATATCTCTATCACCAATGATATGGTAACTATTCGCGGAGAAAGAAAAAAAGACGAAGAAGTGAATGCCGAAGATTATTTTCATCAGGAATGTTATTGGGGGACATTTTCAAGATCCGTAATCTTACCCCTTGAGGTTGATTCGGAAAATTCCGTCGCATCGTTTAAAAATGGCATTTTGACCATTAGATTGCCCAAAATAGAAAAAGTAAAAACTAAAAAAATAAAAATTGCCGGCTAACGATTTCACGACATAATGATTGTTTCTAAAAACTGGTCACTTTTGGCCAGTTTTTGTTTGTGTGATATTATTCTTAAATAAATGATAAAACTTATTAAAAAAACACTTTTATATTTGGCAATCAGCTGCGTGTCCGTGGTTTTTTTGTCAGCTGTTTTTATTGGAGCAATTAACGCGCAAAAGATAGTTTTTGGCATAAAAATTGCCGGCATTGACGTTGGAGGCATGAATCCAAACGATGCCAGGGAGCGGCTAGAAAGGGCGGTTGACGATTTTTTGTCCCAAAAAATTATTTTAAAGATTGGAGAAAAAAGACACGAAACGACTTTTAATAATCTGGGCGTGAAATTGGATGCGGAAAAATCCGTTGAATCTGTTTTTGCAGTTGGACGGAAAGGCAATTTTTTGGTTAATTTTTATGAACAATTGGGAACCTTATTAAAAGGTAGAAATTTTGATATGATTGTTGATTTTGACGATGAGAAGACGGAAAATTATTTGAAAAATTTTAAATCATACGAAAAAGATAGGCGCGACGCCTCGGTTTATTTTGATGATATGGCGATGGAATTTAAAGCGCAATATTCTAACAGCGGCAATATGATTGATCGCGGAAAATTGAAGAGAGATATTAAGGAGTTGGCGGGAAACCTAAATACCGGAGAAAGAATCGTGCCTTTTATAGCTGTTTATCCCGAGGCAACAGACGAAATGGCTGATGATGCCTTGGTTCGCGCCAATGATTTGTTAATCAAGCATCCGGGAATAAATCTTTTATATAATAATAATTTTTGGCCGGTTGATAAAAAAACAATAGGAGGTTGGATTGGATTTGAGTTGTCTCGCGACAAAAATTTTTTGGATGTTCGTTTTGCCGAGGATAAAACATCGGAATATCTGACGCAAATTTCACAAAATATTAATCAAGAGCCAGTGGATGCTGTTTTAGTGCAAAAGGGAGGGAGGGTAGAGGCCTTTACGCTGTCTCGCGATGGCAGATATATCAACGTTAAAAATAGTTCCACAGAGATATTAGCGACTTTAGACGGATTGGGAAAATCAGTTGAATTGGAGATGGACAAAGTGAAAGCGAAGATAGATACGAATGAAATTGAAAATTTGGGATTAACCTCGCTTCTTGCGACTGGGAGTAGTGATTTTTCCGGCAGTCCGTCAAATCGTGTCCATAATATAAAAATTGGCGCCGCAAAATTTAACGGCATAATGCTTGCTCCGAAGGAAGAATTTTCTTTTGTGAAAATCTTGGGAGAAGTGGGACCGGAGGAGGGTTATTTGCCCGAGCTCGTAATAAAGACTAATAAAACTGTTCCTGAATATGGAGGGGGGATTTGCCAAGTTTCCACTACTGCTTTTCGCGCGGCGATTTTGACTGGCCTTGAGATTCGCGAAAGATATCCGCACTCATTTCCAGTGAAATATTACAGTCCGCAGGGTTTTGATGCGGCGATTTATCCGCCGAGTCCGGATTTGAAATTTGTAAACGACACGCCAAGTAATCTTTTAATACAAACGAAAATAAAGGGCGCTAAATTATATTTTGAATTTTATGGCACAGATGACGGCCGAAAAGTCGTCTTGACCGGTCCGGAAGAGTATGATAAAAACCCCGATGGTTCCATGAAGGCGAAATTGACGAGAGATATTTTTGATAAAGATAATAATTTAATAAGGACGATTGTTTTCAGATCCAATTATAAATCGCCGGATTTATATCCGGTGGTAAGAAATCCACTTGAGTAGAAAGTTGAAAGTTAAAAGTGGAAGGTTGAAAGTAAAACAAAATTTGCCGGGGTGGTGAAATTGGCAGACACGCCAGCCTTAGGAGCTGGTGAGGGAAACCTCGTGGGAGTTCAAATCTCCCCTCCGGCACTTAGCGCAATAAAGGAAAACAAGAGCGAAGTAAAAATGGGGCTTCTACTTCTTTAAATCATCTCCTGAGCACAGAAATTTGACAAATTGACATAATTTTGATATAAGATGTTTATATTCTTTGAAAACTAATGGAGGTGGATTGTGAGAAAGCTGGGAAAGCGAAGCTACACAAAAAGAAATGACTTCTTGAAGTGGCTTGTTGGCAAGGCGGATGATAAGGGGATAATAGATAATCCAGTTAAGACGGCTCTTACTGATGGTTTTTTGAGGGTAACAGCGGAACGGTTTTTGAGGATATTAATTAATGAAAAATATATTGAACCGATCGAAAATGGATTACATGGCAGAGAAAGGGATATTTTGGCGGTTAAAGTAAAGTCTAATTGTTTATCGAAAGTTTCTGTAGTAATAAGAAGGTCGATAGTGAATAATGGTTTCGTTTCCGTTGGTTCTGATGGCGGAGTGATAGACAAGACCGCACATAAAGAAAATATAATATCAGACATTCCTTTATCTACTGACACAATAAAAGAAAAGTATGGCGTTGTTGTAGTTTTTGATTATGACAACACTTCATTGTCTACTATTTCCAAGAGGGGGCACGAAATAGATGTTCCCACGATGTATGACGCTGTTATCCGTTATGCGAATGATATCGGTCGTATCTTGAAAAAAGAAGCATACATCACAACCTCTACGGAAGACAAAGATTTTGTGATTAAGAATTTTTTTAGTCTAGATAAGACTCCCGTGATTATCGTGCCGCCCCAAAAGGATGCGGCAGATGAGAAGATGATTGAAAGCATTGAATTTTCTTTGATGATACCTGAGTTAAAAGCAGTTATTATCGTAAGTGATGATAATAAGGCCTTTGGTATAAGTGACAATAAATCGGCAGAAGATTCTGTATGTGAAAAGATTAAAAAAGCGGGTTGCGAGGCGCATATTGTGACAACGGGCTTTATATCGCCAGTGCTGGCCAGTGCGTCTACTAAAGTGGTGAATTTGTTTAATTTAATAGAAAAGATAGAGTCGCCGAAAGAAGGAGCGGTCGCCAAAAACAGATTCATTAATATAGTGAAGAAAATGAGTCTTGGAGTTTGTCCGATGACGAAAGAGGAAAAGTTTGTAATGACTTGTTTTGAAAGGGTTCGCGAGATGACTTGTGAGCCTGGGAAATGGTTTAATTTTTATCGATTATATGAAGGAGTTTGGCTGAAAATGAACGAGCAAGAGAAAAATAGTTTTAGTCTTGATGATTGTCGCTTTGCGATAGAAAGCTTGATAACAATAGGTATGATAAGGAAGGGAATGTTTTCTTTCGGATCTAAAAATTCTGTGGGTTATTTTGTGAGATAAATAACGCCCCGCTGCAAAAGCAGCGGGGATTTTTTTGTTTTGACCCCGTAGTAGAACTTTGATTGTGTTCGTCGCGGCGACCGCAAAAAAGCGTTTTTTAAAAGATTAATTTTAGATTATTGGCAGTTTTTGATTAAAAAACAAATATTTCATTGATATATTGTTAAAGTTTCACTACGGGGTTGACAAAAACAGATAATCTGGTACAATGGCATAAAATTGATATTTAAAAATTTAAAAGGAGGTGGAGCATGTAAAAGAGGCGATAACGATAAAGGTAGTAGCGACGGGGTGTTTTTGAGGAGTTGAAGTTAACAAAAAAATAAGAAGCGGTCATGGTTACCGCGAGGAGGAAGACATGGAACAGGACAAGAAAGCGGAAGAAGAGAATGCAACAGCGATGAAGATAGCCATGAAAAAGGCCATTGAGACCAGTAAGGGCAAAGGAGACCTCAACGCCTTGCCGAATATTTCCATGATAGGCGTGGTCAACTCCAGCGAGGTGATCGTTAAGGGTCCCTCGTACGGAGAGAGAAAGGCTTGGGCAGAGAACCTGGGCAAAATGAAGGCCGAAAACGAGGCGGAGAAAACCCGTATTGAGCATGAGTGCGGCGGGGAGGTAGAGTTACTTCCCCCAGCCAAGCAGGCCATTCACAAAGCGATCAATTGCGAGCTTTCCAAGATCGTTTCTGCGATAATGACTGTGGACGACGGCCTTAAGAGCCATGTTGCCGTTGCCTATCTCATCCGTAAGGTTGAGTTAGTAACGGAAGTGGTTGTCAAAACAGGCGTCCCCGTGGGAGCGGATTTGTTCTTGCGGGATATGGTCGCTACCAAAAGATTCAGGTATGCGACAGCTTCCGAGAAAGAGGCGCTCAAGAATAAGACCGCGCCGTCACATACAGTTGTGGGGCACGGCACGGTTATTGTGCCGCTTGAGCTGACCGCGGCCAACAAGGTCCTTGCCGAGCGCTTAATGATGCTCATTAAGACCGAGAAGGCCATCTTCAGGAGAGCAGAGAAAGACAAGGTCGCGGCAATGAAGGCCAAGGCCACAATCACTCTCTCGGAAGTTCTTGAAGGAAAGGTTCCCGCGGAAGGGCAGAAGCCCATCAAGCCTTTCATATTTTTGTCCGCTCCCAAGAGAAAGAGGGAGGGCAGGGATAAGGAAGGAAAGCCCTATGAGGTGTGGGATCCTTCCTTTAACCTCCTTCTGGAGGTGAAGGATTACAAAACCCTCCACATCCTTGAAATACGCGGAGGAGAGAAAGTCGTTGCCGCGTACGAGAAGATGAGGAAAGACAAGCGTCACCTGCTCCTGACGTATGTAAGGGCAGGGAAGATCACCAATGCAATAGAGGGAGAAGAACTTTTTAAAGATCTCCGCCACTTCCTTGGTGATGTGCTTCGCGGTTTTGAAAATGAGGCCGTTGAAGCCAAAGATTCTGAAAAGGTCGTCCACGAGAAGGATAAAACCGGAGAGGCCATGAAGGATGTTACGGCCGAAGTGGCTGTCGCCTTCGGGGAGTCGATAAACGGGATATCCGAGGAAGTCATCAATGACGTGGTTAAAAAGGCTTCTGCCCAGGAGGCTTAAAAGTTACACTCAGACCCCCGCTAAAAATTTAGCGGGGGTTTTTTACATTATTGATTTTTATAGAAAAATATCTTAAACTTCAATATATATTGTTGATGGGGAAAATTATATTGATACTAATATACGAATTTATGCTGTCCGGGCGAATGTCTGTCTATTAGAAGACAGATAATAAATCCGCCGACTATTGAATTAGTGAATTTGTTTGTAGATTCGGATACATTCGTAGTTTTGTATCGGTTTAGCGTAAGCACATGAAAATTCTAACAAGAAATATTTTAATAGCATTCTTAATCCTGTTTATTTTGGCAGGCGCTTTTAGTTTATTTATAAAGCCGACAGAATCGCCAAAACAAATTATTTTTTCTGAATTTATCTCATTGGTAAACGAAGATAAAGTGCAGAAAATTTCCATAGAAAAAAGTGATTTGACCATTGAATTGAAAGATGGTTCCAAAGCAAAGACTTTAAAAGAATCAGAAAGTTCTTTAACTGAGACTTTAAAAAATTATGGTATAGTCCAGGAAAAGATAACTAATTTGAATTTGGAAATTAAAGAGCCGGCGGAATACGGAGCGTGGATTAGTATTTTTACTTCTATCTTGTTGCCGTTTTTGATTATCGGATTTTTTGTTTGGTTTATGTTTCGCAAAGTGCAGGGAAGTCAAATGCAGGCATTTTCATTCGGTCAATCAAAAGCGAAATTAGCCAATGGTAAGGAAAAGGTGACCTTTGCCGATGTGGCGGGACTAAAGGAGGTCAAAGAAGAGTTGAAAGAAATCGTGGAATTTTTGAGGAAGCCAAAAAAATTCTTGGATATCGGCGCGCGTATACCCAGAGGAGTTTTACTTATGGGTTCTCCTGGCACCGGGAAAACTTTACTTGCGCGCGCGGTGGCCGGCGAAGCGGGTGTGCCGTTTTTTTATATGTCCGGATCGGAGTTTGTGGAAATGTTTGTCGGCGTCGGCGCAAGTCGTGTTCGTGATCTCTTCACTACCGCCAAAAAAAGCGCGCCGTGCATTATTTTTGTTGATGAACTCGATGCCGTTGGCCGTCAGCGCGGCGCCGGACTTGGCGGAGGCAATGACGAAAGAGAGCAAACATTAAATCAAATTTTGGTGGAAATGGATGGTTTTGAAAAAGATACCAATGTGATAGTGATAGCCGCGACCAATAGACCCGATGTTTTGGACCCCGCCTTGCTTCGCCCGGGCCGGTTTGACAGGCAAGTGGTATTGGATTTGCCGGATATCAGCGAAAGAGAAGAGATTTTAAAAATTCACATAAAAAATAAAATATTCGACAAGGAGATTTCTTTAAAAAGAGTCGCGGAAAGAACTCCGGGTTTTTCCGGAGCGGATTTGGCTAATCTCGTAAATGAAGCGGCGATACTCGCGGCGCGCGGGGAAAGAAAATTTTTCAATCAGCAGGATTTGTACGATGCTATGGAAAAAGTTTTACTTGGCCCAGAAAGGAAAAGTAATGTTTTATCCAAGAAAGAAAAAGAAATTACCGCGTATCACGAAGCAGGTCATGCTTTGATTGCGGCTTCGCTTAAAGATTCTGATCCGGTGCATAAGATTTCCATTATTCCTCGCGGGAGAGTCGGCGGGTTCACGATGAAATTGCCAATTGAAGACAGGCGGTTGCATACCAAGTCTCATTTTTTGGCTGATTTAGCCGTGTCTCTTGGCGGATATGCGGCAGAGCAAATTGTTTTTGAAGAATTGACAACCGGTGCTTCCAATGATTTGCGGGTGGCCACGGATTTAGCGCGGCGTTTGGTCACGCAATATGGCATGTCGGATAAGCTGGGTCCGCGAACATTTGGTCATAAAGAAGAAATGGTGTTTTTGGGCAGAGAAATCCATGAAGAAAGAAATTATTCCGAAAAAATATCAGCGATGATTGATGAGGAGGTCGGAAAATTTATGGGGAACGCTTATAAGACCGCTAAAAAAATTATTACGGAAAAACGCAACAAACTAGAACAGATCGCAAAGCGGCTTATGGAAGCTGAAACAATAGAGCGCGACGAATTTGATCTTCTGATGAAAGCGGCATAAATAAATATTTGACAATCAACAATTGACATTTAACCAAACAAAAAATCAATTCTCTTTAGTGAATTGATTTTTTGTTTGACCAAAGACGGCAAATTTTGTAATCTTTTTAAATTAGCGGCGAAGAGAAAAATGAAAATTATTGGGGGTGTAGCTCAGTGGTTAGAGCACAGACCTTATAAGTCTGGGGTCGATGGTCCGATTCCATCCACCCCCACCGGAAATATAGAACCTTAAAAAATAATAAAAGGAGGAATGCCATGGATAATCAGGAGGGTATTATTAAGCTGCTTAAAGAAGTCGGAGCGATTGTTAATGGTCATTTCGTTTACGCGTCGGGAAAGCACGGAGAAATTTACATCAATAAAGACGCAATCTATCTGTATCCTCAGAAATTATATTGGCTTTGCCTTTTGATTGCCGGGCATTTTTCATCTGTTGATGTAGATGTTGTTGTTGGTCCTGTGCTTGGCGGAATCCCTCTTTCCCAATGGGTTGCTTATCACTTAAGCGAAATTAATGGCAGGGGTGGTAAAGAGGCGCTTGCTGTTTACGCTGAAAAAACAGAAGATAAGAACGGTTTCATTTTCAATCGTGGCTATGATAAGGTTATCGCCGGCAAAAGAGTGTTGATTGTTGAAGATATAATAACAACGGGAAATTCGGCGCGAAAAGTCATTAAAGCGACGCATTCGGCTGGCGGTATTGTCATTGGTCTTGGGGCTTTAGTTAACAGGGGGGGCGCAAAGATTAATGATTTTTGCGGCATTTCAAATTTCTTTTCACTCGTTGATTTGAAATTGAATTCATGGGATGAGTCTGATTGTCCTTTATGTCTTAAAAGAGTGCCGATTGATAATAAAATCGGACACGGAAGAGCATTATAATTTCTTAAAATGTTTTACTAACCTCTAGTTCTGGAAAATAAATAACAAAAAACATAAGGAAAAATGACGACCAGAAAGCCTGTCAAAAATTGACAGGCTTTTGTTTTTTAGTCTTGAACCAATAATGAATTTATAGTATTTTACTTTTATTGCTGACGTAGAGCGAGGGAAATACAAAAGTAATCTTTTGTATTTCCGAGCCAAGGAGGCAACAAAGGGTAAATACTCTGCCCCCTCCAGGGCGGACCAGCGCGAGCGCAGCAACTCAAAACGATCTGGGATTTTGCCCTGGGGTTATACCCTTTATTGATTTTTGCGCGGTTGGCTCAGTGGTAGAGCGTCACATTGATCCCTCACCAAAATGGGCTCGTAGCTCAGTTGGTTAGAGCGCTACATTGTCCCTCACCTTAAAATACGCACCCTTAGCGCAGTGGTAGCGCGTCACATTGACATTGTGAAGGTCGCAGGTTCAATCCCTGCAGGGTGCACAGTAAAAGGTGAGGGATAGAGGTCTCCAGTTCGAGTCTGGACGGGCCCACCATTTGTTGGTGAGGGATGAAGGTCACAGGTTCAATCCCTGTACCGCGCACCAAAACATAACCCCCGCCATATATATGGCGGGGGTTATGTTTTGGTGTTAGAATATATTTATTAAATAATTTAATAAATATAATGCCCTATATTCCTCAAAAAGAAAGAGAAAAATTAAATCCGTTGATAGATGAGCTTGCCAAGAAGATTGTTTGGCAAGCAAAAGAATGCGGCCACGAAGGAGCTTTTGGTGGCGTTTTGAATTATGTTTGCACGCGTCTGGCGCTTAAAGTCATCAAATTGCAATTTGGGAAAATCCGTTATTGGATAATTGCCGAAACAGTTGGCGTTTTTAAAAATATTGCCGATGAATTTTATCGTCGTATTGCCGCGCCATACGAAGACAAACAAATAGAAAAAAACGGCGACGTGGATTTATATAAGGAGTTTTTTAGAGAAATTAAGAAATAAAAAACATCATGCCCTGCGTTTATGTTCTGAAGAATTTAAATAATAAAAAACTCTGCATTGGCTTGACTGATGATTTTGGCGGGGAATTTGAAAAAAATCAGAAATCTATTTTGGTTTCCATAAAATTTTTCAAGGACAAAAAAGAAGCCGGCAAATTTGAAAAACATTTGAAAAGTAAAAAGGGCTTGGCGGATTTTAAGCTTAAAATGAAAAACAAGGCCCTCGGTATAATGGATTAACCCCCCTTGCAAAAATATTTTTGAATCTATAGTATTTGATTTATGGAAGGCACCTTAAAATAAAAATATAAAATTGGAGGACATATGCTTATAAAATCTGGATCCAGAAAAAAGGTTGTTTTGATTGAGTCTCAATCTCCTGGGCACCATGTTTTCTCAATGGTTTTATTGCCTCGCATCGGCATTATTTTGCTCGGGACGATATTAAGAAATATGGGCTATGATGTGACGATTATTGTGGAAAATTTTCACGGGATAGATTGGAAGAAAATCCAAGAAGCGGACATTGTGTGCATATCCTTGATCACCTGCACCTCTATTGGCGGATATAAGATTGCTAAAAGATGCAGAGAAATGGGGAAAACGGTCATTATTGGCGGATCACATCCGACTTTTATGGCAGAAGAAGCGGCGCAATATGCAGATTACGTGTGTATAGGCGAGGCAGAGTGGTCATTTCCAGAATTAGTGAATGCGATTTTAAGAAATGATTCTAATCCAAAAGATGTAAACGGAATTGCGTATAAGATGGATGAATTATTAATAAAGACAAAACCATCCCGCCCTGTAACATCGCAAGATCTTAACAATTTTCCATTTCCCGACTTCTCTTTGATTTACGGAAATCCGAAGATGAAGATTACGCCAATAGTATCATCCAGGGGATGTCCGCATAGTTGCGACTTTTGCAGTGTTATAGTGATGTTTGGCAGAAAGATGCGCTATCGCAACGAAGATAATGTTTTTGAGGAGATAAAAGATCAAAAGCCAAGGCATATCTTTTTTTATGATGATAATTTCACGATAAATAAAGAGAGAACATGGAATATTTTGACGAGAATAATGAGTTTGCCCAAAAATAAGCGTCCGACTTGGAGCGCTCAGGTGGATGTCGGCATTGCCAGCGATAAAGACTTGATAAGGTTTATGGGAAAATCCGGATGTGAGTACGTTTACGTGGGGTTTGAGTCAATCAACCAAAAGACCCTTGAGGCATATAATAAAAAGCAGGATATTGGAAAGATTAAGAGATGTATAGAGGCGTTTCATAAAAACGGCATAAATATTCACGGAATGTTTGTTTTTGATCCTAAAAATGATAATTCCGATATCATAGATGAAACTTGTCGTTTTGTTGAAGATACAAAAATAGAAACAGTTCAATTTCTAAATCTAACACCATTACCAGGAACACCTCTATGGCAGAGAGAAGAGAAGAATCTTTTAACGCGGGATTGGAGTCTTTTTGACGCTCATCATACTGTTTTGGAAGCTCAAAAAATGACAACCTTAAATATGCAGGAAGAAACAATAAATGCTATGAAGAGATTTTATTCTTTGTCCAGGGTCTGGTCTTTATATAGAGAGGGCAATAAATTGGCGGCAAGATTCAGGATGTTGGGATGGTATATCGTCAAAAAATGGGAAAGGGACGAAAAGGGCAATAATAAATATCTGGAGTTTTTGAAATTGAGGTCAATGTTTCTGGACGAATTTAGAATCAAAAAATAAAGAGTAATCTGCTAAAGCGGATTGCTCTTTTTGTTTTTTATGAGTTAGTATGGAGAATATGAATATTACAATATCCGAGAATGAAAAAAGTCAACGTTTGGACAAATTTTTAGTTCAAAAATTTCAAGATTATTCTCGCGCTTTTTTACAGAAATTGATAAATCAGGAAAACATAAAAGTTAATAATAGAAAAGTGAAGCAGGGGTTGATTCTGAAGGTTGGCGATGTTATATCAATAGAAATCCCGGAACGCGAAGGTATTTCTCTTGAGCCGGATTCATCGATAAAGTTGGATATTTTATATGAGGATGAAAATGTTATTGTCATCAATAAACCAGCCGGTCTGACTGTGCATCCCTCAGAAAATCAAAAAAGCGGCACTTTAGTGAACGGACTTTTGGCGAAATATCCGGAAATAAAAAATGTCGGTGATTCTTCGACGGATTTGACTTCTTTAACAATCTCGGGGCAAGAAAATTCAGGACAAGAGAATTTAAGGCCGGGCATAATACATCGTTTGGATAAAAATACGTCTGGAGTTATGATTGTTGCGCGGAATAATGAGGCGTTCCAATTTTTTAAAAAAGAATTTCAAGAAAGGCGGGTTATTAAAAAATATATTGCTCTTGTGGCAGGCGATATTTCCCGGGAGAGAGGAGTAATTAATCTGCCGATCGCCCGCAAAAGAAAAATGCCCACAAAACAGGTGGCGGTTAAAAATGTCAGACAAGCAAGGGGGACAATAAGAGAGGCCGTAACAGAATACAGGGTTTTGCGTCATAATATTAGTATAGAGGGCAAGAAATTCACCCTGGTCGAGGTTCTGCCCAAAACAGGCAGACTACATCAAATAAGGGCGCATTTCTCTGCCATTGGTCATCCCGTAGCCGGAGATTTAAAATATGGACCGAAGAATAGGGTATTACTTGAGACGTTAAATAGGCATTTTTTGCACGCCGAGTCTTTAGAAATTGATATACCACAAGGCGCAGGTAACAGCAAAAAAATGATATTTTTAGCGCCCCTACCCAAAGAATTGAAAAATCTGATTAGTATCTAGATTATCCATTTATAAGTTAATTTGGATTTAAATTCGGGATATGCTATGCTCTATATGTATAGAATAATTCTTAATTAGCAGAAAATAATAGACCCAAACAAGAGTTTAATTGAATTTTTATTAAATTAAGTTCTTGTCCTAAAATCATGAAAAAAATAGTCATTTCGTTGCTAACTTTAATTTTTAGTTTTTCATTGGTATTTAATTATGTTTTAGCGGATAACGCTTCTCCTGATTCAAGCAATAGACAAGATAAAGAATCTGTAATTTTAAATCTGCAGAAAGAAATATCAAAAAAGAAAGCTGAACTTAAAATTGAATCACAAAAGAAAATTGAAGAGGCAAAAAATCAATATTTGAAATCAAAAGATGAATTTTTAAAAGCCAAACAAGAAGTTAAAAATACCAAGGCCAAAGAAATGGCAAAGCAAATGATTGAAAGAATGAAAAAAGAACTGGAAAAAATCAGAGAAAAAATAAAATCAACCGATGATTTATCTGAGGCAGACAAGAATTTGTTGGTAGGACAAATTAATGCGGAAATTTCCAAATTGGAATCATTGAAAACAAAAATTGATAGCGCTCAAACCAAAGAAGAATTAAAAACCGTCATTCAAGAAATTAGAGTAGAATTTAGAAGAGTAAAATCATACTCCAAGCATTTCATTGGAAAATTGCTTGTTCATCGTATCAATAAGGCAATAGTCAAGATTGAAGAAAATATCGTAAAAGTTGAGGCGAAAATTGCCGAGTTGAAAGCCGCAGGCAAAAATGTCTTAGAGCCGGAAAAATCTCTTGCAGATGCAAAAAGCCATTTAGCCGAGGCCAAACAGAAATATCAGGAAGCAAAAACCAAGTATCAAGAAGTTTTAAGCGCGACTGATTTTGAAAAGACGGCCAAAGACGCCAATGAATTGGCAAGAGAAGCCAATAGGCATCTGATATTGGCCCATAAATCATTAAAGGAGGCAATAAAAAATGTGAATAAGATAATCAGGGCGCAATTGCTTAATTTGACGCCTCCCTCGGGTACGCCGGTTGCATCTCCAGACCAAGACTAAATGATGATAACCGCAGGAATCCATTAAACATAATAATTAATTAATCATTAAAAACATATGAAAATAAAATTATTAGTATCTTTGGCGGGTTTTCTTCTGATGATTTCTTCTGTTAGCGCCAGGACATTTGTTGTACCCCATATTCTTGAAGTGTCATCGGGTATTACTCCAAATAGCGTATTTTATTTCTTAGATAATTGGGGAGAATGGATAAATTTGAAAATTACCTTTAATCAAGCGAAAAGAGCTGAAAAGAAATTGCAATATGCCGGCGAGAGATTGGCAGAGCTTGAAGCGCTGGGGGATATGGGCGATATTAAAAAAGAGCATGCAGAGAAAATAAAAAACAAGTATGAGGAGTTAAACGCGGATGTTGAAAATGACATAAAGGATTTAAAGGCGAAGGGACAAGATGTCGCGGAGTTAATTAAAAAAATAGAAGCAATATCAGTAAGACAAATTGCAGTTTTAGAGGAGGTTCTGGAAAAGGTGCCCGAACAAGCAAAGGATGCCATAGAGCATGCGCTTGAAGTTTCAAAAAGGGGACACGAAAGAGCCATAGAAGCCATTGAGAAAGAAGTTGAGGATGGGAAAATTAAACTTGAAGATCTTGGCGATGATTTGAGAAACGAAGTGAAGCAGAAAAAGGGGGATAAGTCATTAGAGTTGAAGGAAATTGAAATTGATGAGGAGAGCGGAGAGATTGATGAGTTAAATGAGGAACTCGGCAAGAACGAACTTAATGACTTAGGTAGCGATTTAGACACCCTAGAAAAGGGTATTAGATAGCCAAAGCAATAAGCAATTAGCGGTAAAGCTAAACTAATAAATAAAACAAAATCTCCGTATGCAGTATGCGGAGATTTTGTTCGCCCATTGACATGTAATTTTAAATTGTTAAGATAGTTGAATTATTTAGCACTCAACTTATCAGAGTGCTAAATACAATCTAGGTCATAGCTTATAGGTTTGTAGTTTATAGTAATAAATTACTATAAACTACAAACCACAAACTAATTATGAAACTTAAACCATTGGGAGACCATGTCATTATTGAGCCGATGGCTCAAGAAGAAAAAACAAAATTCGGCATAGTGTTGCCTCAGACAGTTGATAAAGAAAAGTCGCAAGAAGGCGTTGTGATTGCCGCAGGTCCCGGAAAATTAGGTAGTGATGGAAAGAGGTTATTGATGTCTGTTAAAAAGGGCGATAGGGTATTGTTTGCAAAATATAGCCCGCAGGAAATCAAGATTAAAGATAAAGAATATCTTATCGTGAAGGAAGAGGATGTTATCGCGATAATAGAAAAGTAATTTCCAATTTCCAAGTAATCAATTTCCAAACTTTAAATGTATTTTGTTTGATATTTTAATTTTTAAGATTTAAGATTTGTTTGGAAATTTGAGATTTGGAAATTTAGATTTATAAAGTAATGGCAAAACAAATCATATTTAGTGAAGAAGCTCGCCAAGCATTAAAAAATGGCGTGGATAAATTGGCAAATGCCGTCAAAGTGACCTTGGGGCCAAGGGGTTCTTATGTTGTCTTAGATAAAGGATACGGCGCTCCCCTTATCACTAATGACGGCGTAACAATCGCCAAAGATATAGAGCTTAAAGATAAAATAGAAAATTTGGGCGCGGAACTCGTAAAAGAAGTTGCCAACAAAACCAATGATGTGGCTGGCGACGGAACAACTACCGCAACATTGCTTGCTCAAGCTATAATTTCCGCCGGTCTTAAAAATGTTACTGCCGGAGCAAATGCCATTGCCATCAGGCGTGGCATTGAAAAAGCGACTGATTTAGTGGTGCAATCCTTAAAAAAACATTCTAAGTCAATATCCATATCAAAACCGGAGGAGGTGGAGCAAGTCGCGACAATTTCCGCGAAAGACGACGAAATCGGCAAATTGATTTCTAAAGTATTTTCCAGAGTCGGAAAAGACGGGGTCGTGACCGTGGAGGCATCTCAAACTTTCGGTCTTCAAGAAGAGATTGTAGAGGGACTGCAATTTGATCGCGGTTATGTTTCTCCTTATATGGTGACAAATACCGAAAAAATGGAATCCGTTTTTAACTCTCCGTATATTTTAATTACTGATAAGAAAATTTCCTCTATAAATGATATTTTGTCGATTTTAGAAAAAATAGCCCAAGCCGGAAAAAAAGAGCTTGTAATAATTGCCGAAGAAATTGATGGTGAGGCGTTGGCGACCTTGGTGGTGAATAAATTGCGCGGGACATTTTCAACTCTCGCCGTTAAAGCTCCGGGATTTGGCGACAGAAAGAAAGAGATGCTTGAAGACATCGCTATCGTGACTGGAGGCGAGGTGATTTCCGAGGAGAGAGGATTGAAATTGGAAAATGTTGATTTAAGTATGCTCGGCCAGGCGCATAGAGTCGTAGCTAGCAAAGAGAATACGACCATTATCGGAGGGAAAGGGACAAAACCCAATATTGAAAAAAGAGTAAAACAAATAAAAGCGCAGATGGGGCATACGACTTCAGAATTTGATAAAGAAAAATTAGGGGAGCGACTTGGAAAATTATCCGGTGGTGTGGCTGTAATTAAAGTTGGCGCGGCAACTGAAGTGGAGCAAAAAGAGAAACAACACCGCATTGAAGATGCGATTGAAGCGACAAAGGCGGCCCTGGAAGAGGGTATTGTTGCTGGTGGCGGAGGGGCTTTAATTCGCGCTTTGTCGGCGATTGACGATGTTAAATTTGATGGCGACGAGAGAACCGGCGCTGATATCGTAAAGAAGGCGCTGGAAGAGCCGCTTAAACAGATTGCGGAAAATTCCGGAGTTGATGGAGCGGTTGTGGTTGCGGAAGTCAAGAAATTAAAAGGCACAATGGGGTATAATGCTTTGACCGACCAATATGAAGATATGATGAAGGCCGGAATTGTTGACCCGACGAAAGTTACTCGCTCAGCTTTACAAAATGCTGCTTCTGTTTCTGCGTTGTTTTTGACGATTGAAACCGTAGTTGCGGAGTTGCCTAAGGAAGAAAAAGAAACTGGTAGCGGCGCAGGAATGCCCGGAATGGGCGGAATGGATTATTAGAAACAGCCCAATAGCTTAAGATTCAAAGAGCTAAATAGCTGAAAAGTTAAAAGGAAAAAACGGTTCGCCTTTGGCGAACCGTTTTTGATTTGCGCTCCCATGACATTATGACGAAAGTTCTTTGAATGCTTCGTTATATACACGCTTCCACTCTGCCAACCATTGAGGATAGCTGCCGGTTTTTCTATAGATTTCTTCAGCTTCTCGGTTGGCTATGTCAGCTGCTCTTTGGTCTAAATCATCTGTTCTA
This sequence comes from Parcubacteria group bacterium GW2011_GWD2_38_12, assembly GCA_000992345.1. Taxonomy (GTDB): domain Bacteria; phylum Patescibacteriota; class Minisyncoccia; order GWC2-36-17; family GWC2-36-17; genus GWC2-36-17. The sequence continues at coordinate 26,074 of LBUA01000002.1, forward strand.
TGATGGAGCATATAGAGCACCTCCGCATAAGATTTTGATTTAGAGTATCACATATAGTTTAAAAAGTCAATCTTTTAGAGTGATGCCCACGCACACATATGGTGGTTTTTTAATTGATTTTTAGCATTTAGTATTATATATTTATTTAGAAATTAGAAATTGTTTGAAAATTGAAAATTAGTAATTGAAAATTCTAAAAAACTCTATGTAGAGTTTTCTGACAACACGGCCCTATCGTCTAATGGTTAGGACGGAAGCTTCTCAAGCTTCAAATCCGGGTTCGATTCCCGGTAGGGCCACATTCAAAAAAAGTATCCATAAATAATAATTTCTTTTCTTTTTGAATGTGACTAAGATAATCGAACCGCGGGCCGCAGCCCTCAAAGAGAGGGCGAAGGTTTCGAGCTCAGCAGAGCGAGAGGCGATTCCCGGTAGGGTCACAAAGGAATATAAAAGTTAAGAATCAAATATTAAAAAGGATTAATCAATAAATGGTGAGTTATTTTAAAATCAAATAATGAATAAGGAAATAATGATTGATAATAAAAAAGGAGGATTATTATGAAAAAACCGTTGAATATGGAAAAGATTGGCGAGAAAATTAAGGAACTGATAAAAAGTGGGTATAGAAAACGAGATATTGAGATTTGCATTGGATGCGAGTGGATGGGGATCAGAAATAATGCTGTGAAGAAAATAATTTCTCGCGAGCGCAATAGGGTGACTTATAATATTCTCTGCCCGGATTGCTCTTGTAAAATAAGAACGCTTACGGAGATTGATTCCAGGGTTTTGCATTAGACGGACTATTGCAAAAAAATATAATAAGGGTAATATAAATATATGGGAGCGCGAGTTTTGCTTTAAAACTCAAGCATTTGGCTCCTTAACAAATTAAAAAGAAAAAACAATAAAAACGAGGCCTTTTTGGCTTCGTTTTTTATTTTTTCTATGTTTTTTATAGTAGAACGCAAATATATGTTAAAATATTACTAATTGATAAATACTAAATTATTATGAATTGGCAAAGCTTATCTATCGGGAAAATTGAAGAAGATTTAAAATCTGACATCAGCGCAGGAATAAAAGAGAATGATATTCTTCGTAGGAAAAAAAAGTACGGAATCAATAAATTAGCCGAAGAAGAAAAGTTAAAGACTTTCAAGATTTTTATAAGCCAGTTTAAAAATTCTTTTGTGTATGTTCTTGCCGGCGCATTGATTATTACTATTTTTCTTGGCGATTATATTGATGCTATTGTTATTACTCTTGCGATATTGGTGAATGTGGTGCTTGGTTTTTTTCAAGAAAAAAAAGCGTCTAATGTATTGGAGTTGCTTCGTAAAACCGCCACTCCCATGGCTATCGTTTTGAGAGATGGCATTCCTCATCAGATTAATGCCACCGAAATTGTCGTTGGCGATGTAGTATTGCTTCGCGAGGGCGATCGCGTCCCCGCCGATATTAGGATTTTTAAATCCGACCATTTAAAAATCGATGAAGCCCCATTAACCGGGGAATCTTGGCCTATTGATAAAAAAATAGAAATCCTGCCCATAATCACTCCGGTTTTTGATCGGAATAATATGGCTTTTCTTGGGACATCCGTTGTTGGTGGAAGCGGCAAGGGTGTTGTCGTTTCCGTTGGTAAAAATACTGAACTTGGCAAAATATCTTTACAGCTTACAGAAATCAAGGAAGAGTTAACACCTCTTCAAAAAAAGATAAAGAAATTTAGTTTGCTTTTGTCGCTGTTTATTGTGGCTATAGTTTTCGTTATATTTTTTATAGGTTTATTTTTGGGGCAGAATTTTCTTGAAACGTTTTTGATTTCTGTCGCGCTTGTTGTTGCTGCCATCCCCGAGGGCTTGCCCGTTGGAGTGAGTGTGGCATTGGCTATCGGCATGCAAAAAATATTGAAAAAGAAGGGACTTGTCAGAAGATTGAATTCGGTTGAGACTCTCGGTAGCGCCACTATTATTTGTACCGATAAAACAGGAACGCTTACCGAGGGACAAATGCAGGTAAGCGCTATTTTGACTGCAAATTCATTTTTGGAAAGAGATGGAAAGTATTTTAAAAAATTAGACTTTGAATCAAAGGAGAGCCATGTAAAAGTTTTAAAGATTGGATCCTTGGTTAGCGATATTTTAATTGAGCATATTGGAGTGAGTGAGCTTGGTAAATATATTTTCCACGGCGATCCGCTTGAAAAGGCTGTCGTATCAGCTTCCTTGCATGCCGGATTAAACAAAATTGATCTTGATAAAATGCAGCCCAGAATTGATTATTTGCCGTTTGATCCGATTTGCAAATATAGCGCCAGTATTCATCAGTTAGAAAATAAGAAGATTTTATATATTATGGGCGCTCCAGAGACTATTTTGTCATTAAGTTCAGTAGTCGACCTTGATGATTATAACGATAAAATGAATGAAAAATGGAAAAATATTCTTGGCGTAAAACTTGATGAATTTACGAAAAGAGGCTTGAGGGTGGTGGGTGTTGCTTATAGATTTTTAGATGATGATTTATTGAATTTTGATTGGAATAATCTAATCGGTGATATGGTGTTTACGGGGTTTATAGGATTTTCTGATCCATTAAGGTCAGACGTTAAAGAATCTTTGGAAATTGCGCAAAGAGCCGGTTTGAGGCCGATTATAATAACGGGAGATCATAAAAATACAGCGATTGCTATTGCCAAAGAAGCGGGATTTATTTTTGATGAAGAAAATATTTTAGAGGGGAGAGATTTAGATGCGATAACAGATGAAGAATTAGAAAAGATTGTAGATAAAATTTCAATTTATGCGCGCACTGTTCCAGCCCATAAGTTGCGTATTATCAAAGCTTGGCAATCAAAGGGGGAAACGGTTGCGATGACGGGAGACGGAGTGAATGATGCCCCAGCTCTAAAGGCTGCAAATATCGGCATAGCGCTTGGGTCTGGGACGGAAGTGGCTAAACAGGCTTCGGACCTGGTTTTGCTTGATGATAATTTTAGCGTGATAGTCTCCGCTATCAGGCAAGGGCGTATTATTTTTGATAATATAAAAAAGATTACAGTGTTTATATTGAAAGACGCTTTTACTGAAGTCAATTTAATTGTGCTGAGTCTGATTTTTCAGTTGCCGTTGCCGATCCTTCCGGGGCAAATATTGTGGGTGAATTTATTTCAAGACTCATTGCCGTCTTTTGCCTTTGCGATGGAGCCGGGCGAAGAGGATGTGATGAATGAAAAACCCGAAAATAAAGTTTCTTTAATGGACAGAGAGATGAAAATTTTGATATTTATTTATGGAATTTCCGCTGATATCTTTATTTTTGTTTTGTTCGTACTTTTCAACAATATAAATGGTGGCAATATAAATCATACGAGAACCCTGGTTTTTATGCTTCTTGCGCTTCAATCGCTGGCGGGGATATTCAGTTTAAAGAGTTTAAGGAAGAGTATTTTTAAGATAAATATTTTCTCAAACCTGTATTTATTGGCGGCGTTTTTTGCGGGTATTATTATGATGCTTGCGGCTGTATATATTGAGCCGTTGCAAGATTTGCTGAAAACAACCCCCCTTACAAAATTTGATTGGTTTGTCATTATAATTTTTGCTATAGTCAATGTTATTTTTATTGAGTTAATTAAGTTATTTTTCAGGAATAAAAAATAAATAGAAAAGATATGGAGCTATCATTGATATTTTATATTATCATTCTCGCTGTATCGTTTTATATCCTTGTATGGTCTGGCAAGATTCTAGTGGTTTCCCTGAGTTTTATGGCCAGATTTCTTGAGGTTTCGGAATATGTCCTTGCTTTTGTATTGATGGCCGTGGTGACATCTTTGCCGGAATTTTTTGTGGGCATTTCTTCCGCATTATCGGATAAACCTCAAATATCCCTTGGGAATATTATTGGAGCGAATATCATTAACGTCACCCTGGCCGTAGCCTTGGTCGCTATATTTGCCAGAGCCATTAAAATAACTTCCGATGAATCCCAGAGAAGTTCTTTCGTAGCCGCCGCAATAGCCATGTCCCCCGTAATTTTTATTTTAGATGGAATCATTTCGCGGACAGACGGGATAATCTTGGTATCTTTATTTTTAATTTATATAGTTTATCTAATTAAAAAAAGCAGAAAAGATTATAAGATATATAATTCTGTTTCGCGCGATGTTAAGGATTTGAAGGATTTTTTCGGGAATATGGGAAAATTTATCGCAGGGTTGATTGTTATTTTTGGTAGTAGCGCAATTATAATTTGGTCCGTGACAAATATAGCAATAACTTTAAATTTTTCTTTGTTTATTGTTGGGTTGATTTTAGTGGCTATTGGCACGACTTTGCCGGAAATTACATTTGGCATAAGATCGGTTTTGAGTGGGAAGGATTCCATGGCATTTGGGAATGTTTTGGGGTCAACGGTTGCTAATTCCGCCCTGATCTTAGGGGTAGTTGCCATCTTGTCGCCGATTCATATAAATAATTTTAAAATCGTATTCTCCAGTTTGGCAATGATGTCTTTATCTTTGATTACCTTTGCTTTAATGGTCAGGTATAAAAAAGCCATTACTTATAAGCACGGGATAATTTTAATTTTCTTTTATATAATCTTTTTAGGATTGGAATTTCTATTGAAATAAATTTGCGTAAATTTGATTTATTCGGAAGATATCCTGGTTTTGCTATTTAGGAAAATCTGTATATAATATAAAAAAACTATGGAAATAATTTTTTTTATTATTCTTTTGATTCTTTTGGCTGGTGTAGCGGCAACTTTTTTATTTTTAAAGAGTCGTTTAATCGCGCCAAAAAATGATGAACAATCTTTACTTTTAATTCAAAATCAAATTCAAGAAATCACAAGAGTTTTAGATAGCAAGCTTGGCGAATCAACGAGAGCCATTCAACATCAATTTGGGGAGAGCGCGAAGATTATAAAAGACATTACAATTGAATTGATGAAAGTTGGGGAGGGGCAAAGGCAGGTGGTTGATGTGGCGAAACAATTGGAAAATTTACAGGATATTTTAAAAAATCCCAAACAAAGGGGAGTGCTGGGAGAATATTTTTTGAAGACCGTTTTGGAAAATGTTTTGCCGCCGGGAACCTTTCAGATGCAATATGCGTTTAAAGATGGGACGATTGTTGACGCAGTCGTTTTTGTAAAAGATAGAATAATCCCAATAGATTCTAAATTCAGTCTGGAAAATTATAATCGGCTTTTAGAAGTGAAAGATGACACCGAACGTATCCGCATTGAAGCGGCTTTTCGCGAAGATTTAAAAAGTCGCATTGATGAAACCGCTAAATATATAAAACCGGAAGAGGGAACAATGGAGTTTGCCTTTATGTTTATCCCATCCGAAGCAATTTATTACGATCTTTTAATAAATAAAATCGGAGCCATTAAATCGTCCACTCGTGATTTAATACAGTATGCGGCTGGCGATAAGAAAGTGATGATTGTATCGCCCACAACCTTTCTAGCTTATTTACAGACTGTTTTACAGGGACTTAAAGCTCTTCAGATTGAAGAATCGGCAAAAGAAATAAGAAAAAGAGTTGAAGAGCTTGGACGGCATCTGGCAAGTTACGAAAATTATATGAAAAAGATGGGCAGTAATTTAGGCACAACCGTTAATATGTATAATCAGGCGTATAAAGAGCTTGGTAAAATTGATAAAGATGTTTTGCGAATTTCCGGCAGTGCCATAGGCCTTGAACCGCTTGCTATAGAAAAACCGCAGGAGGAGATGGGGGATGATGATAGGTGGAAATAATAAGTTTAAGATCGTTGCGCGACGTCCCCTATTTTCTATTATTTATCTTTTACCTTATGTTCGCCATGGCGAACATAAGGTAAAAGATCTGTTAGTATTAAATAAGCATTAAATAGGAGTATGTATATTACCACTATGGCTGGACAAGGTTTAATTTTTGTGTATAATCATAACAAATAACAAATAACAAATAACAAATGATTTTAGCAGTAATAAAAACTGGCGGGAAACAATATATTGTTGAAGCCGGCAAAAAAATAAAAGTGGAAAAATTGGAAGGCGAAGTCGGAAAAAATGTTATTTTATCCGATGTTTTACTCGTTGATGACGGAAAAGATATTAAGGTGGGTCAGCCAAAAGTTGACGGGGCATCCGTTGAAGCTAAAATCTTAAAGCAAGCCAGAGACAGAAAAGTGATTATTTTTAAATTCAAACCCAAAAAGAGAGAGCGCAGAAAAAAGGGGCACAGACAACATTTTACGGAGCTTGAAATAGTAAATATCAAGACAAAATAAAAAATCCAGAGGAGGATTTATGGGTGATAAAATTGGTGGGTGGGATTATAACGAAGAAAAAGCGAGGGTGAAAAAGACTAATAAAGGAGCAGTTGAAGTGATTTCATATATAACATTAACTGTTGAGGAGATGGAATACCTTAAGACGTTATGTTACGTAATGGAAAAACCGCTACAGGATGTGATAGAGAAAGCGGTAAGATATTTTATATCATCCAGCTCCGTTTTTCATTCCGTTCTTCATGAAAAATAAATTTTATAAAAGCCTTTCTCTATATTGAGAAGGGTTTTTTATTTATTGCCTATTTTTAATCGCATGAGTTAGTGTCTCGTGATCAGCATATTCAACATCAGCGCCACGTTGGAGTCCGCGGGCTAGGCGAGTGATTTTGATGTTCGGATTTTTTAATTCTCTTGAGATAAATGACGCGGTGGCATCTCCTTCGGGAGTGGGATTTAACGCTAGGATTAGTTCTATATTTTTTCCAGTCGATTTTTCCAGTCGATTTTTTAAATTTTTAAGAATGAAATTTTCCGATTCTTCAGTTAGAGTATAGATATTTCCTCCTAAAATATGATAAGTGCCGTCGTAGTGTCCGGTTTTTTCTATCGCCAGGATATCCGCCTCTTTTTCTACGATACAGATAATATTTTGATTTCTTTTGGGGTCGGAGCAAAATTGGCAAATTTTATTTTCCTTGCCGTTTTTCTTATCCTGAACTGAATTAAAGGAATCAAAAATGAAAAAACAATTCGGGCAAATTTTTATTTCGTTTTTTAATCTGGCAAGTTCATTTATAAAATCTGTGAATTGGTCATTTGGCTGACGCAGAAGATGAAAAACAAACCGGGTCGCCTGACGCGAACCGATACTGGGGAATTTAGTAAAATGTTTTATTAGATTTTGGAATTGGCGGGGAAGCAATGTTCATGAAGCATGAAGCATGAAGTCCGCCGCGGCGGATTACATGTTTCATGTTTTGTGTTTTAGAATTCTATTTCTATTCCCGATTCCGTTGTCGGTTCACTGCCCGCATAGTTATCCGTAATATCATTGAATGTCGCGCATTGGTCATTGAAATACAGATTCACTTTGCCCACTGGTCCATTTCTGTGTTTGGCAATAATAATTTGAGCTTCACTTTTCTTTTTATTGGGATTATCCCTCTCCTCTTCACGATAGATGAATAGCACGAGGTCGGCATCCTGTTCAATAGAGCCGGAGTCGCGAAGATCGGAAAGTCGCGGGATTTTTGACGGTCTTTGCTCAACGGCTCGGGAAAGTTGGGATAAAGCAATGACGGGTACATTTAATTCCTTGGCAAGGGCTTTGAGCGAGCGGGATATTTCCGTGATTTGTTGGACTGGATTGTCGGAATTTCCGCGGGGCTTTATTAATTGCAGATAATCAACAATAATAAGTCCCAATCCGTGCTCGGCTTGCAGGCGTCTGGCCATTGTTTTCATTTGGAGGACATCCGGAGAAGCGGCATCATCTATAAATATCTTTGCTTTGGATAATTTATCTAAAGAGTCTCTAATACGGGCAAAATCGTTATATTCTCCGGTCAGGTCAAAATTGCCGGTTCGTAATCTCCATAAATCAACTTTTGCTTCGGAGGCGATTAAGCGGTCTACGACTTGGTCTTTGGACATTTCCAATGAAAATATGCCGACAGGGATATCATTTTTAAGAGCCGCATTTTTTGCGATATTGAGCGCTAAAGAAGTTTTTCCAAGCGACGGGCGAGCGGCAAGAATGATGAGGTCGGACGGTTGGAGTCCGGCAAGATGATTGTCCAGCTTTTGAAATCCAGTCAGCACTCCGCGAGCAACTTCGCCTTTATGTCGCATTTCTATCCTTTCCCATGCTTCAGTTAGAGCGTTTTTAATCGGTATGAATTCTTGTCTTAATGATTCTTGGGATATGCCAAAAATTTTTTGTTCAATATTGTCTAACAATGAATCAATGTCATTTGTTTCATTATGGGACATTTCTGCGATATCGTATGACGCGCTCATTAAATCGCGAAGTATTCTTTTCTTCTGGATAATTTTGGCGTGATTAACTATGAATCCCGCGCTGGAGACGGAATTTATCAGTGCCGTGAGGTAGCTTGATCCCCCGATATCTTTGAGGAGTTTTTTTTCTTTTAATCTGTTGGAAATGCTTAAAATGTCAATGGGTTCGGATTTTTGATAAAGCTCCAGCATTATGTCGTATATCATTTGGTGATTTCTGTTGTAAAAATCCTTAACTTGCAAAAAATCCACGATTTTAAGCATCGCATCTTTATCCATCAAAAGAGAGCCTAGAACATGCTGTTCGGCTTCTTCGTTGTGAGGCGGGAGATATGAGGGATCTAATTTTTTATTCATGGTAATTTAAAGATAATGATAGTATACACATTATAGATTCTTTTGAAAGATGGGAATGGGTGGCTATTTGCTGTTTTTGTTGATATATTGTGCATATAAAATTAGCCTTACCGGCATATGTGCCGGTAAGGCTTTTAAATTTGCCATTATTTTCAATAATGTTTAGAATATCTTTCTTCTTTTAAAGAATAAATAGACCGCCATTAGAAGACTTGCGGATATTGCAATAATTATAAGAAAACCCTGCGGATGATTTTGAAGCGGGATATTTACATTCATGCCAAAGATTCCGACTATTATTGAAACGGGCAAAAGCAGGGCGGTAAAAATAGTCAGTATTTTTATTGTTTCATTTAATTTTGACGTAAATAATGTGGCATTGGTGGATTCCAGCGATTCCAAAAGTTCTTTGTAGCTGTCCAGCGTGTCCCAAATGCGCAGATGATGGCCCAAAAGGTCATTATAAAAAGGTAGATATTCACTGCTGTTAAAAAATTTATTTATTGTCAGATACAGTGATTCCAGGATTTGTTTTTGCGGTTTGATTGCTCTCCGAAAATCAAGGATATTTCTTTTGAGAATTGATATTTCTTTTATCATTTCTTTTTCCAAGCCAAGGAAAATAGCTCTTTCTGCTTTGTCCATATTTTCCGAGATACTGTCCAATTGCAGAGAACATGTATTTAACAGCTCATCCAGGATAAAATACAACAGCTTTGCCGATCCGTTTCCCAGATGCCTTTCCCTCTCTTCTAAATAGATATTGCATTTGTCAAAAATTGCCTTAAGCGGTATTAAAATTTCTTTATGCGAGGTAATAATGTGCGATTTGGTAACTAAAATATCAAGCTCCTGCGAGCGGGTTATCCTCTTTTCTTTATTGAAAGATGGAAAGTGAAGGACAATGTAAAAATAATCATCATAAGCATCAACCTTTGTTCTTATCGTGTCGGGGATGAGTTCGTTTAAGACAACATCATGGAATTTGAAGTTTTGCCCTAAATAATCAATGTCGCTTTTAGACGGTTTTTCAATGTCTATCCAAGCCGTCTTTTTATTTGTTATAATATTCATAAATATACACAGGGCATAATATATAATATCATAGACGCACTACTCAAAAATCTTTATACAGTATATAATATATTTAAGAAGACGTCACTTAAAAAAGCTAAAAGTATATGGAGCAAAATAAAAAAATCTTAATAGGCGTTATTATTGCAATAATAGTGATAATCTGCGGTTATTTCGGATATAATTATTATTTTAAAAAAGAGGCTGGAGAGCCGCCAGTTTCAGAAATACTAACAGCGCAAGAGACAGAAAGAGAGAGCATTTTAAAATCGCTTACTGCGCCTGAGGGAAAAACCGAATTCACAGAAGAGGACTTGATGATTTTGAAAAATTTATCAGCTCCACTTAAGCCAAAAACAACCAGTAATATAACCGATGAGGAAAGACAAAGAATCCTGGAATCATTATCCGCGCCGAAATAATTTAAAACCTAAAACTTGAAGCCTTGAAGATTGAAGACTCAAATTTCAAGCCCCAAGGTTTAAGATATAAATATGCTCAAAGATTCTCTCAAAACCACAACTCTTTCTTTAATAATCTTATCTCTTATAGGAGTTGTTTATGCCTGGACCGAGCCAACTCAAACTCCTCCCGATGGAAACACAGAAGCTCCCTTAACCACTTCTTCTATAGCCCAGACCAAGGTTGGAGGACTTTGGTTAAATACCGGCGGAGCGGAAGTAGGCCTAATAGTAGAAAAAGGTAAAGTGGGTATTGGGACTATCAGCCCAAGTCAGTCTCTGGACGTATCTGGACAAATTCACTCCAGCGGGGATATTTGTACTGATGTGGGAGGCGGGTCTTGTTTAAGTAGCTTGGTCGCTGATAGTGCTGGAGAAACGATAATTCACGGAACGATTAATGCTAACGGTACTAAAAAATACGGAACGGGTTTTAGTTCAACCTACAATAAATTAGGTGAAATATACACATATACAATTACTTTTACCAATCCCTTCGTAACCGTTCCATCTATTACTGCTTTATCTACTACTGGGATTACCTCCGAAATAGGAGAATCTGTACCAATTATTCCTGCTTTAGTAAGTAAGGACGGCAATGGTTTTAAGATTAGATTATATACAGGAGAATCACGTTTTAGTATTCCTGAGACCACTTTAGCTGAGTGGAATTTTCAAGCTGTTGGGTCGCAAGCTAATTTGGGTCCAGTTGTTGATATTATTACTGACATTACTCTCTTTGGTCCTTCCGGCTATGGCGGAGGTCTTTCCCCATCGCCTTTTGGCGTCCATTTAAATCATGGCTCTTACCAATCGGAAGGCGCTACTACTTGGAAGGAATTCACGCTCCCAGCCCCTTATTCTGATTTTTCCGGTCGTGTGTATTTTGAGGGTAGGGGCAGTGAAACTCAAATATATCTTAAATCAAAGCTTTCTTCGCCAACGCAAATTTATTACGCAGGTAATAATCAAACAGCGCAAGGTTCGGGGTCTATTTTAATCCAAAACGGCAAGTATCAGGTCGGCGCCTTTGAAACCGATCCGGATACCTGGAGCATTACTTATTTAAAGATGACTCAATATCAAGCGTTTCAATAAAGAAATGTTTTTTGAAGTTGACAACTGACAAATAATAGTCAACAATTAGCAAAATAATAAGATAAACAGATCCTTTAAAATTCAAAAAGGAGGACAAGCAAATGTTCGGACTGATATTGGCCGGCGTATTATTTGTATTAATGGTTGTTTTTTCTAATATCCCCATTGAGGGAATAGTGATAATATCGTCATCACTGCTTTTTGTGTGGTATTTAGTTTCATCTATTCCCAGGATTCTTTTTGCTCTGTTTGTTCTGGGAATGATGATTTTCGGAGGAAGTTTTATAGCCGCAAAAACAATTTCAAAAACCCCCTTGGCTGGATTATTGGGACTCGGATCACTATTGGCGATCGGAGGGGGAATCAGCGCGATAGCCGCAATTCGTATTTTGGCGCCAAACATTTTTCTGATTAGCGGAGCGTATCTTGTAAGCATAGGAATAGATGTGGACCCGTTTAGTCTTGGCCCGTCATATGAATATGAATATGCGCGTCTGATAATCGGCGCCATTTTCATATTGGCAGGCATCCTACTGAAGCAAAGGACGAAATTAATTGTTACTCCCAGAAAATACAGCATAGAAATATAAGATAAAATTTAAAAAACTGAGCCCAGGGGCTCAGTTTTTATGTTTTTTGACTGCGGAAAACAATAAATCAATAAATCTTTTGCGTCTCTCAATGATGAATTTTTAATGCGCGCGCAATGTAAAGCTTAGCACTCTTGACACGAGACTGCTAAATTCATATTATGGATAGTAATAATTCAGGATGGTCTGGTTTTTGGCTTTGCTTTTTTATTTGCCAGCTTGGCGGCTAAAAGCTAAAAGCCAAAATCTAAAATCTAATTTGCTGACAGAAAGACAAACTAAAATTTTATATTCTGCCGTCCAGGAGTATATCAAGACTGCCAAGCCGATAGCTTCGGTTTCACTTGTGAAAAAATGCAAGCTCGGATTCAGTCCTGCCACTATTCGCAATGAATTTGCAGAGCTTGAGGATAGGGGATTTTTAGAACAACCGCATACTTCAGGAGGTAGAGTGCCGACAAGCAAGGCTTACAGATATTTCGTTGACGGATTGCTTTTAAGTATTAAAAAAGAGCGCCAGAAATTGGACAATCTTGAGAAGATGGTGAAACTATTTGTTAATTCCGAGCATTTTAATCGTCGCCTCGTAAAATCTCTGGCGAATGCTTCAAATAATATGGCAATGGGGTGGATAAATAATGATGCTGACGACGAATTTCATTTTGCGGGAATTAAAAATTTGCTTCGCGCGCCGGAATTTGAAAGTATTGAATACTCGGCAAAGGTGGGAGATATTTTGGACAGAATTGATGATGAGATTGAAGATTTCGTTAGGGAAGAAAAGGATTTTAGTGAGAATGCAAAGATTTATATCGGTAATGAAATGCCAATCCGCGGAGCGAAAGATTTTAGTTTGATAATTTCATCAATTCCGTCGCGTTGGGGAGATTTGCGCATCGCGATTTTCGGCCCGCAGAGGATGGACTATGAACGTAATTTACAATTATTAAATTCGGTTAAGAGATTATTGGAGTAAAACAATTTTTAATTTCTATTAAATTTTCAATTATCCAATTTCTAAACAGTTTGAAAATTAATTCATTAGATATTTAATGAAAAATTAGAAATTAGAAATTGAAAATTTTAAAAGTATGGAAGATCAACAAAATAATTTAGAAAAAGAGTTAATCGAATGCAAACAGAAAGCCGAGGAGTATCTTTTGGGTTGGCAAAGAGAGAGAGCGGATTTCGTAAATTACAAGAGAGATGAGACGAAAATACAAGAAGAGTCAAGATTTTATATGAAGTCAAAAATTATTTATGAATTTCTAGCGATTTTGGATAATTTTGATATGGCATTGAATCATATGCCGGAAGATTTAAAAGATAATAATTGGGTTAAGGGGGTATCGCATATTCGGCAACAATTGGAGATGATTTTAAGGGGAGAGGGAGCAGAAGAAATAAAATGCATTGGCGATAAATTTGATCCCACATTGCATGAGTCGCTTGAAGATATAGAATCCGACGAAGAATCAGGAATAATACTCGAAGAATTACAAAAAGGTTATAAATTGGACGGCCGAGTTATAAGACCGAGCAAGGTAAAGATTAGTAAGTAAAACAATTTCTAATTATCAATTTTTAATTTCTATTAAATTTTCAATTATCCAATTTCTAAACAGTTTAAAAATTAATTCATTAGATATTTAATGAAAATTAGAAATTAGAAATTGAAAATTTTTAACAAAACTATGAGCAAGATACTTGGAATAGACTTAGGCACCACCAACTCAGCAATAGCAATTGTCGAAGGCGGTGAGGCAAAAATTATTGAAAATAAAGAGGGCAACAGAACGACGCCGTCCATAGTTGCCATCTCTAAAAATGGCGACAGATTGGCGGGGTTACTTGCAAAACGCCAAGCGGTCACTAATCCTCAAAATACTATTTTTTCGGCAAAGCGCTTGATTGGCCGCAGATATTCCGATCCGGAAGTTCAGCGCGACAAAAAACTACTGTCTTATGAGATTCGTGAAGCATCAAACGGTGGCGTGGAAATTAAAATGAATGATAAATGGTATACGCCCCAGCAGATTTCCTCAATGGTTTTGCAAAAATTAAAAGCTGATGCCGAAGAAAAATTGGGCGAAAAAATAGAAGAAGCGATTATCACTGTGCCGGCGTATTTTGATGATTCTCAAAGGCAGGCGACAAAAGACGCGGGAGAAATCGCCGGGCTTAAAGTAAATAGAATTATCAATGAACCAACGGCCGCGGCATTAGCTTATGGATTGGATAAAAAAAAGGAGGAAAAAATAGTTGTTTATGATTTCGGAGGCGGAACTTTTGATGTATCAGTTCTAGAAGTGTCGGCAGATACCATTGAAGTACGCGGCACTGGTGGTGATACGCATCTTGGTGGAGATGATTTTGACCAAAAAATTATAAGATGGTTAATTGATGAATTTAAAAAAGATCAGGGCATTGATCTTTCCAAAGATGTTTTGGCCTTGCAAAGATTAAAAGAAGGCGCTGAGCGCGCAAAGCACGAACTTTCAAGCACCATTGAAACCGAAATAAATATTCCGTTTATAACTTCCGGCGCGGATGGTCCAAAACATTTTAACTTGAAAATGACCAGAGCAAAATTAGAAGAGCTTGTGCGCGATGAGATTGAAAGATCGGTTAAGGAAACGGAAAAAGTAGTCAAAGAAGCGGGTTTTCAATTAACGGAAATTGATGAAATAGTGCTTGTGGGCGGACAAACCAGAATGCCGGCCATTCAAGAAGTGGTGAAGAAATTATTTAATAAAGAACCACATAAAGGCATTAATCCCGACGAGGTGGTGGCCCTTGGCGCGGCGATTCAGGGCGGAATTATGCAAGGATCAGTCCGTGATGTATTATTGCTTGATGTGACACCGCTTTCGCTCGGTATTGAGACGCTTGGCGGAGTTTGCACAAAGATTATTGAGAAAAATATAACCATTCCGGTATCCCGTTCCCAGGTGTTTTCCACCGCGGCTGACAATCAACCGTCTGTAGAAATACACATTTTACAAGGTGAGCGCGAGATGGCGGGGGACAACAAGACACTGGGCAGATTCATTTTGGATGGCATCCCGCCGTCTCCTCGTGGCGTGCCTCAGGTGGAAGTGACTTTTGACATTGATGCCAATGGCATTTTGAATGTCAAAGCCAAAGATAAGGCGACAAATAAAGAACAATCCGTGAGAATAGAATCTTCCTCAGGTCTTTCCAAAGAAGAAATTGAAAAAATGAAACAAGAAGCGGCTGTTCACGCCGATGAAGATAAAAAGAAAAAAGAGGCTGTGGAATTGAAAAATAATGCGGAAAATTTGATTTATTCCACAGAAAAAACATTACGTGATTTTGGAGATAAAGTAAGCGCTGATGAGAAAAAAATAATGGAAGAAAAAATTGAAGCGCTTAAAAAAATTAAAGAAGGACAAGATATAGAAGCTATTAAAAAAGCTATTGAAGATTTAAGTCGCGAAGCGCAAAAGATAGGTGAAGCGATGTATAAGGCGCAAGGAGAAGCGAATCCGCCAGCTGGGGGAGAAGAGGGACCCGCCTCCGCTAAAGCTTCGGCGGGCGAAGAAAGAGAGGCGAAAGAAGGAGAAGTGAAAGAGGGAAAGATTGAGGAATAAAAATCACGTAGCATGAAATCCGCCGCGGCGGATTTCATGCTTTATAACGAATGCCATTTTCACGAAATACAGCCATTTCCATAATATCTTTTCTTATTGTTTTGACATCGTCTTTTTGGTTCTGGAATTCGCTAAAGGCAATGATTGCAATCGGCGATGTAGGCAGCAATTTAATGACGCAGGCTATTTTATCCTTTATCATTTTACTTGTTTTTATCGCGCTTAATTTTACAATTTCTCGCAAGCAAATTGGAATTTTGACAACAGTGATTTTGCCGATAGTTTTTGCGGCATTTTTTATCCGCAATTTCAATGGAGATAAAATTTTATTGATCGCCGCGGGAGTAGGTATTATCTTGTCTTTATCTACTTATCTTGCGGTTTTTAGGGAAAGATCCCAGCGATTGAAAGTGCGCACATTTAGCGCAAAAACGGACATGAATATGTATTTCTTAATTGCGCTTATGCTTTTGACAGCGCTACTTTATCAGTATAATTTTTCTAAGGGACAGGTGAGGGTAAGCGAGAGTCAAATCCGATATTTTATGCCATTACTTGAGGGGCAGATTAAAGCGCAGGTGCCTTTTTATTCTCCAGAAATGACCACTGATGAATTATTGGTGGTGTCGGCGCTTGCCAGCGGAGAAATAATAATCACCCAAAAAGATTTTACCCCGGACTTACAAAAGAAAGTGCAGGCAAAAATGACGGAGAACGCGACAAGCATGGCGCAAGCGCTGCAATATCCGGAGATTCAAAAATTGATTGTAGATAATTTTGTAAAAAATAATCCTAAAGCAATGGTGAAGTTAAGAAGTGATTATGGCCAGAAATTTGACATTGAAATAAAAAGCGGCCAGAGCCTGGTAACCACCTTGGCTGACGGCGTAAGTTCATTTCTTGAAAAAATATTATCGCCGTATAAAAATTATCTGCCCATTATACTAGCAGTGGCATTCTTTTTCAGTTTTAAGGTTGTTGGATTTTTATTTGTTGATATTGCGCTTTTCATTGCCGGAATTATATTTTTTGTTTTAAAGTCCGGCGGAGTTTTAAATATTGCAAATAAATCAGTGATACAGGAGACCTTGGAATAACTCATGAAGCACATAATATGAAATCCGCCGCGGCGGATTTCATATTACATGTTTCATGTTGCGAGAGTTATGGCGAAAAATTATTATGATATTTTAGGCGTTCCGAAGGGAGCGTCAAAAGATGAAATAAAAAAAGCCTACAGAAAAATGGCTCATCAGTATCATCCCGATAAAAAACACGGAAATGAGGCGAAATTCAAGGAGGCGAATGAGGCTTATCAAATTTTGGGTGATGATCAAAAGAGGGCGCAATATGACAGATTCGGCACTGGATTCAATGATAACTCCGGAGGCTCTTCTTCTCGAGGGGGATCATGGGGGGGCGACGGAGGTTTTAATGGTCAAGGTTTTGATTTTAGCGGTTTTGGCGGATTTGAAGATATTTTCGGAGAAATGTTCGGAGGCGGGAAAAGATCAAGAAGCCGCCGTGGCCAGGATATTAAAATGGATTTTGATATTGATTTGGAGGATTCTGTTTCCGGTAAAGATGTGGAGGTGAATTTTAAGAAGGTATCATTATGTGATGAATGCAAGGGTCAAGGCGGATTTGATCCGGAAAATTGCGCGCGTTGTGGTGGAAGCGGACAAGTAAATCAAACCTTCAATAGCGTATTTGGCACAATGTCTCAAATTGTTTCTTGCCAGAAATGTCATGGCCAGGGGAAATTTTTTAAAAAAGTTTGCGGAGAGTGCCATGGTCAAGGAAGAGCAAAAAAGACAACTTTATTTAAAATGAGAATCCCAAAAGGGATTTTGGACGGAGAAATGATTAAATTTTCAGGAGAAGGCGAGGCGGGTAATCATGGAGCTCTGGCAGGAGATTTATTTGTGCAGGCGCATTTTAAGCCCCACAAACATTTTAAATATGAAGGCGTGAATATCTATTATGATTTAACTATCGGTTTGACGCAGGCGGCGCTCGGCGATAAAATGGAAATACCAACTTTGTATGGAAGTGTAAAATTGAAAATTGATCCGGGGACCCAGCCGCAGGATATAATTAAAATTTCCGGGAAGGGATTGCCCAAACGCGGTTCTTGGGGTGGACACGGCGATATGTTTGTGAAAATAAAGGTATTAGTGCCGAAACATTTATCGCACAAACAAAGAGAATTGTTGGAGGAACTTAAAAAAGAAAGTTAAAACAAAAATTGATAATTAGAAATTCTTAAAAGTATGAAACAGTTACTTAAAACTATTATCATCACTTCTTTTTTCTCGTCTCTACTTGCCATTGGGTCTTTTGTTGGGTTGCTATATGGACTTAAAAATACAGGAGTGGATTTTGGCGTGATGAATTTCTTGTCTCAATATCTTCCGGAAAAAGTAATTGAAAGAGAAACAATAAGGGAGCCGCAGATAATAGAAAAATACATACCACAAACGACGCAGGAACAGATAATTGTGGATATTGTAAAAAAATCTCAAGACAGCGTTGTGTCTGTGGTTGCGACAAAAGATTTACCGGTGATAGAACAATATTTTATTGATCCGTTTCAAGGGTTTGGCAATGATTTTTTTAGCGGTGGATTGCAAATACCTCAATATCGCCAAAAAGGTACGGAAAAAAAGGAGGTTTCTTCGGGCACTGGATTTATTGCGACAAGCGACGGACTGGTTTTGACAAATAAACATGTTGTGATGGAAGAAGGGGCGGAATTCACGGTTATTATGAATAATGGCAATAAATATCCAGCAAAGGTACTTGCCAAAGATCCAATGCAAGATATTGCGATACTTAAAATAGAAAAAACAAATTTGCCGGCGGTGAAATTAGGGGATTCCGACAGTATTGAGGTTGGTCAAACTGTGGTGGCTATCGGCAATGCACTCGGCGAATTTAAAAATACGGTGTCTACTGGAGTTGTTTCCGGGCTTTTTAGGACGGTGACGGCCAGTGGCGGAGGCATGACGGAAACACTGGACGATTTAATTCAGACCGATGCGGCGATAAATCCGGGAAATTCCGGCGGACCGCTTTTTAATCTTTCCGGCGAGGTAATCGGCATAAATACCGCAATGTCGCAAGGCGCGCAAAATATCGGTTTTGCTTTGCCGATAAATAAAGCGAAAAAAGATTTGGATCAAGTCAAAAAAACCGGAAAAATCAGTCAGCCGTTTTTAGGAGTAAGGTATATTTTGATAAATAAAGAGATTCAACAGAAAAACAATCTGCCCGTTGATTATGGCGCATTAATCGCAAAAGGAGAGAATCAAGCGGATGTCGCTGTTGTGCCCGGTTCCCCGGCGGATAAAGCTGGAATAATGGAAAATGATATTATTTTGGAGATTAACGGAAAAAAAATAACCAAAGACAGCACCTTGTCAAAACTTTTGCAGAATCATAATATTGGCGATTCCATAAAGCTGAAAATCTATCACAAAGGAGAAGAAAAGATTATTGAGGCGATACTCGCGGAAAGAAAATAGAAGAATTGCATTTTTTTAGTTTATTGTGATATAAAACAAATACATACAGTTCTTTCAAAAATGGAGGCAAGCGATGGAAAGCAATTCATATAAACAGGGAGAAGGCATATGAGAAATATCAATACATCCGTGATGGACATTATTACTATTGTTTTTTGCTTAGTGGCGGTTGGCGCGATTATTTATTCTGATGGCTACTTGCTTTTGGTGACTACAGCGGTAATTTTGCTTATTTTTTTTCTATATGCGGCTGTGGAATTTTTTTCTGGTCGATAGATTAAAACCTTTGCCTATAAAATGGGCAGAGGTTTTTAAATTTTAACTCAAAGCGCAATTAGTAAATTGATTTTTTATAATATTGGCAGTATATTATTTTGATATGAAAAAGAAAAAATTCATTCGACAAGCTCAAGACAAACCTGAAATTGTAGCTCCGGCTGGGAGCTTGGAGAAAATGAAATATGCGTTTAAATATGGAGCGGATGCCGTGTATTGCGGCATACCGGATTTTTCGTTGCGCGCTCGCATCAATATGTTCGGGACAAAAGAAGTGATTGAGGGCATCAGGTATGCGCATAAAAAAGGCAAAAAGGTTTATATTACAGTAAATATTTTTGCGCACAATGAGCATATCAATAAATTGCCACAGTATTTAAAAATATTTAAGAAGGAACTTCCCGATGCTTTTATCGCGTCTGACCCGGGCGTGATAGCGATTATCAAAAGAGAATTGCCGAAGGCAAATATTCATCTCTCTACTCAAGCCAATTGCACTAATTGGCAGGCGGCGGAGGCGTGGCATAAACAAGGCGTCAAAAGAGTGGTGCTGGCCCGCGAGGTATCTCTAAAAGAGATGAAAGAGATTAAAAAACGCGTGCCGAAATTAGAGCTGGAAGTTTTTGTTCACGGTGCGATGTGCATGGCGTATTCGGGCAGATGTTTGCTCTCGGCTTGGATGAGCGGCAGGTCAGCCAATCTTGGCGATTGCGCGCAAAGTTGCCGTTGGCAGTATAAAAAAGTAAAGAGTGAAAAAGGAAAAGTGAAAAGTGGCGGAGAAAATCAAGAAGAAAACAAAATTCTAATACAAGAAGAAACGAGAGGTGAGCCGATGGAATTGATTGAAGATGAACACGGAAGCTATATTATGAATTCAAAAGATTTGTGTTTGATTGATTATTTAAAAGATTTAAAAAATGCTGGCATTGATGCGTTTAAGATAGAGGGTCGCGCCAAGAGCGTGCATTATGTGGCGACTGTGGTGAAGGCGTATCGCCAAGTAATTGACTCTGGATATAAAAAATCAGTAATTGAAAAATCAAAAGAAGAATTATATAAAAACGTAAATCGCGAATACACCAATGCTTTTATTAAAGGTAATTTCGGCCAAGGTATGCAAAATTATGAAAATCGCAGTATAGGGTCTGATTGGGAGTTTGTGGGACAAACAATAGAAGTTGAAAGTTTAAAGTTTAAAGTTAAAAGTGGTGGAGAAAATGAAATTTTTGTGAAACCGCACAATGCGTTGTATGTGGGAGAGGGGATTGAGATTGTACAGCCAAAAGGAAAAAATATTAAAATGAAAGTTGAAAAAATAATAAATGCGACAAATGGGAAAGAGGTTGATTCAATGCACGGCGGCGTGAAGGATTTGTTTATTATTAATGTCGGTCAAAAGGTAGAGCCGATGAGTATAATTAGAAAATACAAGAATCTAGAATCTAGAAAATAGAATTTAGAATATAATAAAATTAATATAAAACTTCGCTTTTGGCGAAGTTTTATATTTTAAGCACCCTTAAAATCATCAAAACAAAAGAGGATATATTTTGCTCACCTGTTTTATGATAGAATTTAGTCGTATGAAAAACTACGCAAAAGTTTGAAATAGAAAAGGGAGAGTGGCGTACAGAACGCCATCAGTTTTTTGTTCTGCTCAAAAAATTAAAACGCAAAAATCGAAAGCAAAAATTACAAATTACAAATCAAAATTACAAAGATTTTGAAATAAAATGAAATCATATCAAATACTTCCCCATGTCGCTGATATTAGATTGAAAGTTGAAGCGGATAATTTACCGGAGCTTTTTATGGCGGCGATTGAGGGGATGATGACGATTATTAAAGAATCAAAGGCAGAAGAGCAAGAAAGAGAAAAGAGAATTATTGAGGTAGAGTCAGCAGATGCAACATCTTTGTTGATTGATTTTATGAATGATATTTTATATCAATCTCACACCAATAAAGAAATTTATACAGAAGTTAATTTTTTAGAATTTTCAGAAAAGGCGCTTAAAGCGGAAATTTATGGCATAAAAGTGGATGATTTTGATGAAGATATTAAGGCGGTGACATATCACGAAGTGGAAATAAAGAAAAACGAAAAAGGGAATTTTGAGACGGTGATTGTGTTTGATATATAAAAAATGTAAAGCGTAAAGCAATAATGCAAATCAATAAAGACAATTTAATAAAAATAAATGATTATCTCTGGGAAATTCCGAAAAGTTTTCGTTCTGATATGCGCGTGCCGGCGCGAGTGTATGCGACAGAGAAAATGCTGGAAGAAATTTTAACTGATAGATCGCTCAATCAGTTGATAAACGTTGCGACTCTTCCCGGAATACAAAAATATGCGTTGGCGATGCCGGATATTCATGAGGGATATGGATTTCCAATTGGCGGAGTGGCGGCGATGGATTTTGAAACTGGCGTAATATCGCCTGGCGGAATCGGGTATGATATCAATTGTGGCGTCAGACTTTTGAAATCAAATTTATCTTTTAAGGATGTTGAGCCGTATTTAGAAAGTTTAGCGCGGGAATTGTATAGCGAAATACCGTCGGGCGTTGGAAGGGGAGGAAAATTAAGATTAAATGACGATGATTTTGATGAGGTTTTAAAGCGGGGCGCAAAATGGATGATAAATAAGGAATTTGGCAAAGAAAATGACGCGTATTTTCTGGAATCTTTCGGGTGTTTAGAAAATGCTGATCCGGATAAAGTGTCTAGTCACGCAAAATCCAGAGGCAAAGATCAGCTTGGCACAATGGGCGCGGGTAATCATTTTGTGGAGGTGGATAGGGTGCATAAAATCTTTGATGAAAAAATAGCGGAAATTTTTGGACTCAAGAAAGATCAAATTGTTGTTTTGATTCACACCGGTTCGCGCGGATTCGGCCATCAAGTGGCAACTGATTATATTCGTATTATGATGCAAGCGATGCCAAAATACGGAATTATTTTGCCCGACAGGGAGTTGGCTTGCGTTCCATTTTCTTCACCGGAAGGCAAAGCATATTTTGACGCCATGGCGGCAGCGGCAAATTTCGCTTGGGCCAATCGCCAGATGATAACTCATGAAGTGCGCAAATCTTGGAAAAATATCTTGGGCGATGCCGGAGGGGAGCTCTCTGTTGTATATGATGTAGCGCATAATATCGCAAAAATAGAAGAATACTTTATGGAAGGCAAATATAAGAAGGTGATTATGCATCGCAAGGGAGCGACGCGCGCATTTGGACCTGGGCAGGAAGAAATAATTAAAGAGTATCGCAGTGCTGGTCAGCCGGTTTTAATTCCCGGCAGTATGGGGACTGCTTCGTTTGTTCTTGTTGGCACAAAAGATAGTATGAAAGAATCATTTGGATCATCATGCCACGGCGCGGGGAGGCGTATGTCGCGCCATGAAGCGAAAAGAGAAGTGCGAGGCAATGAATTGAGAGAGGAAATGGAAAGAGAAGGAATCCATGTGAAGGTCGGGTCTACTCCCGGTCTTGCCGAAGAAGCGCCACTCGCCTATAAAGATGTGCGTGAAGTCGTTGATGTGGTAGAGGGCGCGGGAATTGCTAAAAAAGTTGCCGAGTTAAAACCAATAGCGGTTATTAAAGGATAAAATTTAATGTTATAATAATTTTATATTTAGCTAATTTTTCACTTTACATTGGTGTTTTGCGCTTTGAATTTTAAATTTTTATAGATGTCGCTCTCAAATAAAATAAATTTTATTTTAATATCTACGCTAGTCATTGTTTTGACGGTGGTTTTTTGGATTATTACCGATATTGAAAGCAAGAATCTAAAACAGCAGATTAAAGATGAAGCTGAAATTGTTACTTTTATGATGAGGGGGGATATTGAAAAAATGTTTATTCAGATTGGTAAAGAACAGAAATCTTTACAGTCGGTTGTTGATGAGTTTGGCTCCGTTTCGGGGATTGAATATATTAAGGTTTTTGATCCGTATGGATATTATGTGGCGGCTACGCAACATAATCTTATAGGCGAAAGGGCTGAAAAGGATGACATGGATATTTTAGAGGGAGTTATTCAAAGTCAACAATATGTTGAAAATAGAAAAGAGGAAAAAGATTTTTTCTATTTTGAGCAATTTATACCGATAAAATCGGATATTGATGACAAAAATTCAAGAGTTATTAATGTTATTGAAGTAGAAATAAGAACCAAATCTAAAAAACCCGAGGATGTCAGAGATGCGGGAAGATTATCACAGATGATTTCAATTGCTGTTGAGCAGAGCGCAAGGTTGGTGATATCAACAGGGGAATTTAATCTGCAATCGCTACAAGCAATCACTGATAATATGATGAGGTTTGGTTTTTTTCACGATACTTTTATTTTTAATTATAATTTGGATGTCATTGCGGCGACTGCCGGGGATCGTGAAGAGCCGAATAAGGATTCGGAACAGTATAAACAAATAAGAAATGACATAATCTCCGGAAAAAGCGCTTCCGCCTCATATAATCGTATTCATGAGGGGCAAGAAGTTGAGGTTAATGTTATGCCGATATATTTAAATCCTCAGAATCGTTCTGAAATCGTTGGTTTAGTTGAGGTTCATAATATTGTAAACGCATTTCAAGATAGAATTAATGATCTGCGTTTTCGCATGGCCCTGGCCACCATTATTTTGATTATTGTTCTTGCCGTAGTTTTGGTTTTATTTTTGCGCCGGGAAATTATCGTTCCAATAAAAGAATATTCCGCGGTAGCTCAAAAAGTTGCGTCAGGTGATTTAAATCAGCGCATTGAGAAAACATCAAAGGACGAAATTGGAAGATTCGGCGATGTGTTTAATCTCATGGTCAGTAATCTGAGAGAGCTGGATAAATTAAAATCCGAGTTTATATCAGTGGCTGCGCATCAATTGAGAACTCCGCTTTCTGCGGTAAAGTGGGCCGTTAAAATGGTCATTGATGGAGATGTCGGACCGGTGAATGAGGAGCAGAAGAATATCCTTGACCAAGGATATAAAAGTAATGAAAGAATGATTGCTCTCATAAATGATCTGCTTGACGTGTCAAGGATTGAGGCTGGGAGATTTGAATATGAGTTTTTGGAAAGTTCACTTGAAGATTTGATTGAAACATCAATTCAGGAATTTCAGCAAATCGTAAAGCATAAATCTATAAGTCTGAAATATCATAAGCCAGAAAAGCCATTGCCCAAAGTGAAAATGGATTCTTTAAAATTGAAAATGGTGATTGAGAATCTTGTTGATAATGCGGTTAAATATACAGCCCCGGGCGGGCAAGTGGAAGTGCTATTTAAATATTATAGGAGCATTATTGAGGTTATTGTATCGGATAGCGGCGTTGGCATACCAAAAGATCAGCTCCCGCAGTTGTTTTCCAAGTTTTTTCGCGCTAAAAATGTGATAAGAATGCAGACCGACGGCACCGGCTTGGGATTGTTTATCGCAAAAAAAATAGTGGAAGAACACGGGGGAATTATCTGGGTGGAATCAGAAGAGGGAAGAGGCACTAAGATGCATTTTACGTTGCCAATTGCATAAAATTCTGGTAGAATTCTAATAACTAATAATCAACAACTAACAGTTGACAATTGACGAAGTTCAGTTAAATGTTTCCGCCAGAAGCGGATCCGCTTCTGGCGGAAAATGTTAATAGTCAAATGTTCGCAAAGCGTATGGTTCAAAAAGTTTTAATAATTGAAGACGAGGATGTGCTTAGAAATGTATTGGCTAAAAAATTAGAAAAAGAGGGCTATGAAGTAATTGTTGCGGCTGATGGAGAGGCGGGGATGAATAGTATCAGAAACGAAAATCCCGACATGATTTTACTTGATATTATGTTGCCCAAAAAGAATGGTTATCAAATCCTGGAAGAAATGCACGGAGACGAGGAGTTAAAGAAAATCCCTGTTTTGGTTATTTCCAATTCCGGCCAGCCGGTGGAAGTTAGAAAAATATTGGAATTAGGCGCTTGCGATTATTTAGTGAAAGCCGATTTTGAACCCCAGGAAGTCATTGATAAAATGAGAACCTGTCTTAGTTCAAAGGGGTTATAATTTAATTATTAGCTGATAATTAACAAATAAAAATATGAAAATTATTTATATTATTATTGCAATTATTGCAATAATAATTGTTTGGTTTATTGCTGTTTATAATGGTTTTGTGCGTTTGGTCAATCGCACCAAAGAAGCGTGGGCAGATATAGATGTTCAGCTCAAAAGGCGATATGATTTGATTCCTAATTTAGTTGAGACCGTGAAAGGATATGCGGCTCATGAAAAGGGAGCATTTGAAGCCGTTACCAACGCTCGCGCAAAAGCTCTTGGCGCGCAAACAGTTCAAGAAAAAGAAGTGGCGGATAATATGGTGACCTCGGCTTTAAAATCTATTTTTGCGATTGCTGAAGCATATCCTCAACTAAGAGCCGTTGAAAGTTTTACAAAACTGCAGGATGAGCTTTCTGATACGGAAAATAAAATACAAGCCGCCCGTAGATTTTATAACGGCAATGTCCGCGACTTAAACACCAAAATAGAAATGTTCCCTTATAACATTATCGCCGGAATGTTCGGATTCCAAAAGCAGGAATTTTTTGAGTTGGAACAAAGCGAGGCAAAAGAACCGGTAAAAGTTAGCTTCTAAAAAAATTATTAATGAAGCGCAAGGCATTATTAATTTAGATTTTATGTTCAATCTATGCTCTTTCAAATTTCAAAGCCGGAAATTACAAATATTTGGAAAGCTACTTGGGATAAGATAAAAATTCGCTGGCAGTTTTGGAGTCTTGTGGTAGTTGCCTTTATTTCCCATGTGACATTGGGAATATGGGCCGGCTGGGGAGAGGATATTATTTTTTTCCCTTTTATTATTGTTGTTTTGTATGTTGTCGCGGCGCAAAATAAAATCAGAACTTCTTTTTGGAAACGATTTGCAGAGCTTAACGGATGGCAATACGCATACTATGGTTATCCCGAGAAAGAATTGGGATTAATGTTTAAACAGGGGAATAACAGGGCCATTTCTAATGTTATTAATGGCGGTATTAATGATAGGCAGTTTAGAATTTTTAATTATGAATTTAGTATCGGTTCTGGCAAAACTAAGCAAACGTACTGTTATACCGTATTCGTTTTTAAATTTAAAGGATCTTTTCCTCACATCTATTTAAATAATAGATTTAATTATTATGGCGTGGATATTGGAGAGAAAATACCTCTTCCCAGAGAATTTGAAAAGAAATTTTCTTTATCGGCGCCAAAAAAATATGAGATCGAAGCACTAGAGATATTTACCCCCGATGTATTGGCAAATTTATTGGACAACGGTTTTACCCATGATGTTGAGTTTATTGACCAAGAAGTGTTGATTTTTACTTATGGCCAGATTAATAAATTTGAACAATTAGAAAAAGAATTTAAGCGAGCATTGGAGTTGGAGGATTTGTTGGACGAAAAATTAGACAAATTTAAATTTCAGCCGATTGGCAATATGCCGCATATTTTAAAATAATGGCGACCTTATACACAGAACAAGACAGGAATATTCACAAAACCTGGTTGCTTATGACCGGGTTTTTAGTATTTATTATTGGGGCGACGTGGATTTTTTCCCAGGCATATGGCAATTCGGGAATTTTATATTTTGGCGTGGCATTTGCTTTTTTAATGAATTTTTTTAGTTATTGGTATTCGCATAAAATTGTTTTGGCGATGTCGGGCGCTCAGCCGATAAGTGAAAATGAAAATCGCGAATTGTATCGTCTAGTGGAGAATCTTTCCATCACCGCCGGTTTGCCGATGCCAAAGCTTTATATTATAAATGATCTTGCGCCCAATGCTTTTGCGACTGGACGTGATCCCAAACATGCGGTGATAGCCGTTACATCGGGACTTTTGAATCAGCTTGAAAGATCGGAAATTGAAGGTGTCTTGGCGCACGAATTGTCTCACATTGGGAATCGCGATATACTTTTATCAACGATTATAGTTATGCTTGTTGGATTTGTGTCTTTGATTTCGGATTGGTTTTGGAGAATTTCTTTTTATGGTGGCAGAAATCGCGACAATAAAGGAATCAAAGAATTAGTTTTGATTATTGCCATTGTTTTGGCGATATTTGCGCCAATTGTCGGATCCATAATACATCTTGCAATTTCCCGCAAAAGGGAATTTTTGGCTGACGCTTCGGGCGCGCTCTTGACACGTTATCCCGATGGTCTTGCCTCGGCTTTAGAAAGAATTTCTTCTTATCCCATATCTATTGCGCGCGCCAATCATGCCACAGCTCATCTTTATATTATAAGTCCATTTAAAGGGAAAGAAGCAGTTGGTTTTTTGGCTAAACTTTTTATGACGCATCCGCCTATTGAAGAAAGAATAAAGATACTTCGGGGAATGAATATATAGGGAATTTATTTTTTAATTTTAATTGTTAAATGTCATTTTACGTTTTTATAAAATTTCTACATATTTTGGGGCTTGTCCTTGGTTATGGCGGAGTGATATTTACGGCCCTACTCTCGGCAAAATCAATAAAAGATATAGGTCTTTTCAAGGCGACCGCAAAAATAACGCCCATCTTCTCGTTTTCAATATGGACGGGGTTGGCTTTGCTTTTTGTCAGCGGAGTCTGGCTTGAGAATTTTTGGTTTAGCCAAGAAGATATTTTTTTTCTGGAAGTTAAAAAGATATTGGTAGTTTTTATTGTTTTTCACGGGATTTATGTTAATTTATATCTTACCAAAAAAATGAGAAAATTCGCGGAATTAGATAATCCATTTGAAGCGCAGGGATTTAAAAAATTCAAAATTTTGGGCATAATTAGCACTTCCACGTCTTTAATTTTGTGGTCTAGCGCTGTTATTTTGGGGATTTTAATGAGTTCTGGATTGATGGGAAGATAAAAATATGAAAGAAACCATTAAAAAATTAAAAAAAGAAATTAAGAATTTTCATCATTTGGTTGAAACTCAAAAAAAAGAAATTAACCGCCTCTCTTCTTTGGTTGATTATGATTTTTTGACGGGGCTTTATAATAGACAGGGATTTATCAGGGAAGCGGAAAAATTTTTTGATGAGTTAAGAGGAGAATTAAAGAGAAAAGAAAGAAGAAAGGTTTCTTTCAAGAATTTTTCGTTGATATTCGCCGACCTTGATAATTTGAAAGTGATTAATGATGAATATGGCCATAAGGCGGGAGATAGGGCGTTGAAAGCCACCACTCAAATTTTTAAGAATTCCGTCAGGCATTTTGATATTATCGGTCGCTGGGGAGGGGATGAATTTGTGATTGGATTAGTTGGTATCGGCGAAAAAGAAACATTGGAAGTGGCGAAAAAAATGAAGAAACGCCTGAAATCGGCAAAGATAAATGGTTTCGGATTAAGCGCCAGTTTTGGAATTATTACGGCAATTAACAAGGGGCGAGAAAATATTTTGAACTTATATGAATTGATTGAAAGGGCTGATATGGCGATGTATAAAGCTAAGAAAAGTAAGGGGAAGGGATTAATAATAGTTCATTAAAGAAATGTCCATTGAAAACGGTTTTGAACAATCAAATGACGCCGAAATATTGTGTAATAATTTGCACAATCAAATAGCCGATGATCCTCACTGGTCGGATATTAATTGCGCCAAAATGGAAGCAGAAGATGCCGGGTTAATCAGTAAATTTACAAGCGGAGAATTAAGCGACGACGATATTGACGAGAGGATGGATGAATTAAGAGAGGTTGATAGGAATAATCAGAAAGATTCGAGTTATGTTTTGGCGGCTTTGCTGAAAAATAAATTAATCGCAAGTAAATATTGGGAAAAAAGAGGGGGGAGGGGAGAAAAAGAAGCTCGGTCATAAATTTTTATGGAGGATTCGCCCTCCTAAGTTTTTATGATTAAAGGAGATTGCTATAAGTTTTGAGTTATTAGTTTTTAGTTTTTGGTTAATATGGAGGGTTCGCATAGTGGTCGAGTGCGCATGCTTGGAAAGCATGTAAGGGAGAAATCCCTTCGAGAGTTCGAATCTCTCACCCTCCGCAAAATCTGGTCGCGACTACGCTCGCGATTTTGCGGTGTTTGTTGTGAGCAAAATCGCCAAAACTCTTAATGTTGATATTGAGGAATTGATCAAATAATTTTATGGAAAATTTTGAACCAAATTTTCATCCAAAAATGGAAAAACCAAAAGAACCTGAGAAAAAAGAAATTAGTTTTGAAGTTTTAAAAACTCCAGAAATTTCTATTCGTGAAGAACGAGAAGCACAATTACTTTCTTTTATCTTAAAAGCTAAAAATCCCGAATGGGGAACCGATGATACCCCATTAGCTGTTGATGTAAAAAATCATTTTTCAGAAAATCCATTAAGTTCTGAAGTTTCAGGATTTTTAGATGAAATTCGTGCCCTACAAAAAGGTGGCGTTGATGAAGAAGTTCTATACACACTTGCATTTACTTACGGACATCCAGAGAGAAATGAGGGAGCGTTTGAAATGATAACGAAACACAAATCGTATATTAAAAATCCGCAAGAGCTTCAACAAAAGCTTTTTCGCGTGCTTGAAATATTTGGTCAATCTTTTTCTTCGTCGCCATTAGCAGAAAAAATGACCGTTGAAATTGAGAAAGACAAAAAAGCACGCGGGGAAATTTTAGACGAGACAAAAGCAAGAATTGAAAAACTGATTGCTTTTTTCAAACCTGATTCAAAAACAACTGAGATAAGGAAAATTTCCTTGATGCCGACTGACCCACTTGATAGAATAAACACAGGCAGTGCTTTTGTCTTTGGTGAAGAATTGGTTTTGAAAACTCACATAGACAACCCTGATAATTTGGAACATGAATTTTCGCACAGCATGATAAATCCTATTGTTGAAAAATTATCTCAACTATTGACGGACGAACAAAAAGAAAAAATATCCCAACTCGCCAATAAAAAACTAAAACAGGATTATGGCGAGGAATATTTTAGCTTGCTGTGCGAAGAATTTATAAGAACCTACAATGATGTTTTTAAGAAGGGAGAAAAACCACAATCTTATGAAGATTTTGTGCAAAAAATTTCTGGTATTAGCGATGATCAATTCCAGAAATTTTTATCGCAAAGCGAAAGCTTAAAAGTAAGATGTGGTGAACTTGGAATAGTCACGGTTGAGGATTTCAAAAATAAATCTCAAGAATATTTTGAACGATTTGAAAAAAATCAATTACGAGATTTGATTTTTGAACTTTATCAGGAATATTCAAATCGTCCAGATAAGGAAACCGAAAATTTTGAAAGATTTGTTTTAGCAAAATTTTCGGTTAGAATATAAGAGTGAATTTGAAATTAGCCGCCGAATTTCCGAAAACCCCCAGTCCGAAACCCGCCCGCATTCCTCCCCAGACCCCTCCTGCGGGCGGGAATACAGCCGAGGCAGGGCGAATCCAAAACCCCAGACAAATTGTTTCGCCTTGCCTCGTCCGCATTAGTATTTTTAATCATTTGGATTTTGCTCGAAATAGTTTCGAACTTCGTCCAAAAAACACCGCAAAATCGCGAGCGTAGTCGCGACCAGATTTTGCATAGTGCAGAACAAGAAGTGAAGCGACTATGTTCTGCCTCCGCAAATTTGTAAATTTTATGTATCCATCAGTAGCAATAATTATAGTTAATTGGAATAACGCCAAAGATACCGTTGATTGTATTGAAAGCATTAAAAAAATAATTTACCGGAATTATAAGATTTTTTTAATTGATAACGGATCTGGTGATGGTTCTTTTGTAAAATTTCAGTCTCTATATGCCGGTATAAGCGGAATTGAGATCCTAAGATTAAATGATAATTTGGGATTTTCCGGTGGCAATAATATTGGTATTAAAAAAGCGCTGGATGAAAAATTTGATTATGTGTTGCTTTTAAATAATGACACGACAGTAGAGCCGAATTTTTTGGATGAATTGATAAAAATAGGAGAGAGTGACGAAAAAATCGGCGTCGTCGGTCCGAAAATATATTTTCATCCTGATTTTGATGATTTATTAAAAGCCGATCGTATATGGTATGGCGGCGGAGATTTCACATGGCTTGGCGGAGGCAGACATTTGCAATATGAAGAGATAGACAAAAATCCAAGCGAGACGAACCCGAGAGAAACAAAATATATGACTGGTTGCGCTTTTTTAGTTAAGTCGGAAGTGTTGAAAAGGGTTGGATTAATGCCGGAAGAATTTTTTCTTTATTATGAAGATACGGATTGGAGTTTATCCATTAGGAAAGCGGGTTATAAAATGATATATGCTCCAGCATCTAAAATTTATCATAAAGTTTCTCGGACAACTGCAACGCTAGGAAATCCAAAAATTCATTATTATCACATTCGCAATGCCTTGTTACTTTCCAAAAGACAGGCGCCTAAAATTATTTTGGCAGGTATTTATATTTGGAGCGTGATGCATTATTTAAAACAAATTATTAAATTGGCAATTTTACCTTCTAAAAGGGAAACCTCCAAAATGATAATGCGCGGAATTGAGGATTTTTGGGAAGGTAAATTCGGGGAATATGAATCAAAATAATATAAAACTTAGCATAATAATTCCTCATTATCGGACGCCGGAAGTCTTGACGCTGTGCCTAGACGCTATCTTGAAAGATGTAAAAAATATTTCTTATGAAATTATTGTTTCTGATGGAGAAACTGATAGCGGGATTTTAGATGAATTTAAAAATAAATATCCAGGAATCATATTTATTGAAAATAAAAAAAATGTCGGGTTTGCCAGGCTCGCTAATGCCGGTATTGGCAGGGCAAAGGGAGAATATATTTTTGAAATAAACGCGGATATTATTTTTACGAATGGAAAGGATATCCTGGATTTGATTGAATATCTTGAAAAAAATGATAATGTTGGCATTGTGGCGCCGCGCCTTTTTAATCCCGATGGCTCTGTCCAGCAGACATATTTCAGGAATTACACATTGCCGACTATTTTAGCCAGGAGAACTTTTTTGGGGAAAACCCGGCTGGGAAAAAAGATATTGGATAAATTTATGTATAAAGATGTGAATATGAGCGGTTCTTTTGAGCCGGATTGGGTTTTGGGCGCCGCCATGATGATGGCCAGCAAAAGATTTGCCAAGATAGGCGGAAAATTTGATGAAAGATTTTTTATGTATTTTGAGGATGCGGATTTGTGCAGAAGATTCAAAATAGCGGGATTCAAAATAATATATTTTCCTTTCACAAGTTTTGTCCATAAACATGCCAGAGCGTCGGATAGGGGCAAGGGGATTTTTGATATTTTTACGAATAATTTAACGCGCATTCATATTGCAAGTTATTTGAATTATTTGATTAAATGGCACATTGAAATTCCTTTGAAAATGATATATAGTAATTTCAAAAATAAAATGTGAAAGGAGAAAAATTATGAGCGAGAAAAAATCTGTTCAGCCGGATTTTTTTCTTTCTGATGAAGAAGTAAAAAAACGGGAAGAAGAAAGAAGGGAAAGAGCTGAAGAGGCGCAAGAAAAAAGATTAATCGAGGAAGCGATGCGTGAAGAAGGGTTTATTTCTGCCGAAGAAAAGAAAGCTCAAACCGAAAAAAGCAGAGAGAGTTGGATTGAGCTTTGTGAAAAACTCGGTGTAAAGGTAAAAATAGGCAAAGAAAATATCCAGAAAAAACTTTTTAAATAATCAAAAACAGCCAGATAAAATGGCTGTTTTTTAACTCGGTATATGTTTTATTAACGACGTAGAGCGAGCAAAATACAAAAGTAATCTTTTGTATTTTCGATCCGAGGAGTTAATAAAGGTCTAATACCTCACCGTTTGCGGTGAGAAAGCGCGAGTAAAGCGAGCTCCGACAAATACCCCGTCGGCTTGCCGCGGGGGACCTTTATTAACCAGCTATTGAAGATAGCTGGTTCTGTTTTGAATAAACTGTTTTTTCAGCTATAATCAACGGATATGGATATTATGAAAAATAAAATAAAAATTGTTCTTGTCGAAGATGACCAATTTTTATCAAAAATTTTAATACTTCGCCTTGTAGAGGAGGGTTTTGACGTGGTTTTAGCGGATAATGGTCAAGATGCGGCTGGTGTCATTAAGAAAGAAAATCCAAATATCGTATTACTTGATTTACTGTTGCCTAAAAAGAATGGCTTTGAAGTGTTAGAAGAGATAAAACTTGATGCCAAGATAAATCAAATACCGGTTATCATCTTATCGAATCTCGGTCAGCAGACTGATATAAATAAGGGATTAAAACTTGGCGCTACTGATTATCTCGTAAAGGCGAATTTCGGTATAAAAGATATTGTTTCTAAAATTAAAGAGCATTTAGCGAAAATTTAGAAATAATTTTTAAGCTATGTTTTTATTTCCCAAAAAAATTCTAGCCATAGATGTATCCGATAGTTCCATTGAGATTCTGCAGATGTCGCAGTTTCTGGGTAAGATTAAGGTATCGTTTTTGTCGCGTTCAGAGCTTGAAGAGGGGATTGTGGAAAAGGGAAAAATTTTAAAGAAAAAACAATTAGTTTTGAAAATAAAGAAATACGCTGGCGACATAGTAAGAAGCGAGGTAGCCGTTGCTCTGCCAGATACGATAATCTTCAGTCATATTTTTAAATTTACCGGACAAGAAGCAATATCTGATAAAGAGATAATGTCGGAAGCAAAAAAGACAATGCCGATAAACTTTGATGATTGTTATTATGATTTTTTTGTTCAAGATATTAACGGAGAGAAAATTGTTTTCTTTGCCGCCGCGCTCAAAAAAGAAGTTGATGAGTATAAATCGGTTTTTAAAGAATTGAATTTTGTTCCCAGATTTTTTGATCTGAATTCCCTGTGCGCTTTAAGGTCTTTGGATATTGAACATGACGGGACATTGGTTGTTGATATTGGCGGTAAATACGGCGTTTTGAGTATTTTTGACAATGGACTATTGCAATTGACCAGCGTTGTCAACTTTGGGGGAGAAAATTTTACCGAAAAGCTGTCCGAAAAATTGAATGTGTCTCGTGAGCAGGCGGAGGTTTTTAAAATGACGTATGGGTTTAATCCGGACAAAGAAGATGGGCGCATATTTTTAGTTTTGCAGGAGGTCTTACAGCCATTGATAGATGAGATTCGAAAAATTATTAATTTTTATGAAGCTGATAATAAAAATTCGCCGCGGCGGATTAAAAAAATAGTTTTATCCGGCGGTTCAGGGCTTATGCCAAAACTTGACGAATATATTTTTGAGAATTTCAGTATTAATACTCAAATCGGCAGGCCGCAAC
This sequence comes from Parcubacteria group bacterium GW2011_GWD2_38_12, assembly GCA_000992345.1. Lineage (GTDB taxonomy): Bacteria > Patescibacteriota > Minisyncoccia > GWC2-36-17 > GWC2-36-17 > GWC2-36-17. Next base: position 60,669 of record LBUA01000002.1, read on the forward strand.
TGGGAAATTTAATTTCGGAATATCTAAAATCAAATAATATGGAAAACGAAATTGACACCGTTTTTTTTGCGGCGACATTAGGATTGGCAACGAGATATTTGGAGGTAAAATCGCACTTTAATACCGGAGTTAATTTGTTAAAATAGATTATTTTTTACAACTTGAATCTCTGAAAGTTTTACTATAAGCTAAAAGTTATAAACTGAGAGCTATTTTTATGCTTACTCCTATCGAAGAAGTCAAATCCCGCCTTGATATTGTGGAGGTTTTATCCGGATACATAAAACTTTCAAAAGCCGGATCTAATTTTAAAGCGGTTTGCCCGTTTCATTCGGAAAAAAGCCCTTCTTTTATGGTGTCTCCGGCACGCCAAATCTGGCATTGTTTTGGTTGCGGTGAAGGCGGAGATATTTTTAAATTTGTGATGAAAATAGAAGGTTTGGAATTCGGCGACGCCTTGAGAAATTTGGCTCAGCGAGCCGGGGTGATTTTAAAAAGAGAAGATCCGCAGATTAGAACGGAAAGAAATAAACTTTTGGATATTTGCAGGGCCGCGACTGAATATTTTAGGAAAAATTTAGAGCAAAATAACGAAGTAAAATCATATTTAAAAAAGCGCGGATTAAAAGACGAAACTATTGATGAATTTAAAATTGGATATAGCCCGGATTCTTCTTGGGACGGGCTTTTGAAATTTTTGGCCGCCAAAAATTTTCAGCCACAAGATATAGAAAAAGCCGGCCTTGCGGTTAAAAGCGAAAAAAATTCCACAGGATATTTTGATAGGTTTCGCGGAAGGATTATGTTTCCGATAGCCAATTCCAGCGGTGAGATTATCGGATTTGGAGGGAGGATTTTTGAGGGGAAGAGTGAAGGTAAAAAAGTGAAAAGTGATGAAGCCAAGTATATCAATTCTCCCCAGACATTGATATATGACAAAAGCAGGGTGCTCTATGGTTTTGATAAAGCCAAGATAGATATAAGGAAAAATAATTTCACCGTTTTGGTGGAGGGATATATGGACTTGATAATGTGTCATCAGGCCGGAGTGAAAAATGCGGTTGCGGTATCGGGAACTGCAATGACGCGCGACCACCTGCAGATTTTAAAAAGATTAAGCGACAATATATATTTTTCTTTTGATATGGATAATGCCGGCGAGGCCGCAACCAAAAGGGCGATTGACGCGGCGCTTTCGGAGGAATTCAATATAAAAGTAATAATTGTTCCATCTGGCAAGGATCCAGCTGATTTTATTTTAGAGCATCCGGATAAATGGGAATATCAAATTAAAAATGCCCGAGGATTTATGGAGTTTTATTTCGATAATGTTTTATCAAAAAACAATTTGGAGACCGCCCAGGGGAAAAAAGATGTATCTAAGATTTTACTTTTGCAAATAAAAAAAATAAAGAACAGGGTTGAGCAATCGCACTGGATTTCTCTGCTCAGCCAAAAATTAAAAATAAAACCAGAGGCGCTTGAAGAAGAAATTGCGAAAATTAAGACCAATGATTTTTTGGATTCAGACAGCGCGCGGCAAATTGTAAAAGAAAATAAGCAAAAACCCAGAGAAGAGCTTTTGGGAGAGCGCATTGTTGCTTGTGTGCTTAAAGATCCAAAATTAAAAAAAGATATTGTCGGCCTTGAAATTGAACCGATTTTATGCTATCCTTCCGGACAATTACTTAGCATATTGCAAAAAGCCGAGGATGATCTTTTAGAGCAGATTAAAGAAGAAGCGGAACATCTTTTAGATTATGCAAACCAGCTTTTATTTTCTCTTGATGCTATGGAGGAGATTGAGTCTTTGGAAGAAGAGATAAAATTCTGTTTGAAAGAATTTAAGATACATTTTCTCAAGGAACAATTAAATAAAATAAGTTTTCAAATACAGGAGGCCGAAGAGTCTCTTGATGAAAAATCACTTGCAACTTTAATGCAACAATTTAAAAATCTAAGTCAAGAGTTGCATCAAGCGCTTGATCCGCTCGTGACGGAATAATGTTTAATATCTTGCAGTTTTCTGCGGGAGAATTCTTATTTTTAATAGTGAATATCTCCGCCAAATGTTAATTAACTTTTGGCGGAGATAAAAATATTGAATTAGAAATGGCTTTTGAGATATTTCATAATTCAATGTTAAAAAAATATAATGCCTAAAAAATTAAAAAAAGTCCGCCGGCGCAGATTCAAAAAGTCCGCCAGAACCGTTAAAAAATCAATCAAAAAGAAAACAGCGAAAAAGAGGAAGAAGCCGTCTCGCAGAAAAGCAAAAATAATTGTTCCTATGCAACTTTCCAAAAAGGAACAGGCAGCATATGAATCCGCAATCGAGCAATTGGTAACTCGCGGCAGACAGCGCGGGTTCGTGACTTTTTCGGAAATAATTCAATTATTGCCGCAGATTGAGCGAAATATCGCTCTTCTTGAAGATTTATATTCAAAAATTGAGGCAGAAAATATCACTTTGCAGGAAGCAAAAGAATTATTGGAATTGGAAACTGGAAAAGAAACAGAGGCTTCCGAGGCTAAGCGCGCCAAAGCGCTGGATGTTGATCAATTGTCGCAAGATTCTGTGCAGATGTATTTGCGCGAGATCGGTAAAATCTCTCTGATTAACGCCGAGGAGGAAAGGGAGCTGGCAAAACGAATTGAAGGCGGCGATGAAGAGGCGCGAAAGAAAATGACGCAGGCGAATTTGCGACTCGTTGTGTCTATTGCCAAAAGGTATATCGGCCGCAGTCCGCATTTGACTTTGCTAGATTTGATTCAGGAAGGGAATATAGGCCTCTTTAAGGCAGTGGAAAAATTTGATTATCGCAGAGGATTTAAATTCTCCACATATGCTACCTGGTGGATTAGACAGGCCATCACCAGGGCTCTCGCCGATCAAGCGCGCACTATTCGCATACCCGTGCATATGGTGGAGACGATTTCTAAATATACGCAGATTAAAAGAAGAATGCTTCAGGATTTGGGCCGCGAGCCATTGTCTGAAGAAGTGGCAGCGGAAATGGGCATTGAGGTGGAGAAAGTTCGCCATATTCAAAAAATCGCTCAAGAGACGATTTCCCTCGAAACACCGGTGGGAGATGATGATGAAGATAGCGCGATTGGTGAATTTATTGAGGATGAAAAAGAGATTATGCCTCATCAGGCCGCTGCGCGGCATATTTTAAAAGATCAGATTGGCGGCATTTTGAACGATCTTTCTCCGCGCGAGCAAAAGATTTTGAGATTGCGTTTTGGTTTGGATGATGGAGTGACCCATACTTTGGAAGAAGTTGGCAAGGAATTCGGCGTAACTCGCGAGAGAATCCGCCAGATTGAAGCAAAAGCTTTAATGAAGATTCGTCAACATAGTCATTTGAAAAAATTGGAAGGATACTA
>LBUA01000003.1 GCA_000992345.1 Parcubacteria group bacterium GW2011_GWD2_38_12
CGATGAATTAAGAAAGGCAACCGAGGAAATTATTGGGATTAGGGAAGAGATAGAAAAATCGGACTTTAAATGCTCTGACCACATCTTTTGCCAGAATAACTGCGAATATTCACTTCTTTGCCGGGCGTCGGAGTAACCGCTTAAAGTTTTAAGTCGAATATCCCCAATTGTCCTTTGACCGGAACAATCGGATTTATCGGTCGAATGTTTTTTAAAAACCAACTGTGAGCTCTGGGGTAAACCTTGATACAAGCTTTCCTTTCGTGTTCTTTTTTCATCGGTTCAATCCGGTAAAGTTCTACAATACAAAGAGCATATCCGGCAGGATGGATATCTGGTTTTTTAGAAGAACAAATAACCAAATCGCCCCGGTAATTTGTCGTCCATTTTCTTGTTTCAATAGTTTTCTTGCCGGTGGCAACCAAATTGGCCCAAGGTTGTTTAAGGGAGATTGCTTTATAAATCATAGAAACCATTTTACGAAAGTTCCCGGAGATACTGTTTTTGAAGGATGTTCCGGTGGTTCCGGTGGTTATCGCTATAATTTATATCCTGCTGGCAGTAATGGCTGCGATTTATCCAGGGGGAAATTTTATATTTTAGGTGTTACTAATATGGAGTCTGTATCGGGCCAACATCTCCAAAGTCCGGGATTTAAAGAGTGCGGTTTTGATTGGTATTCAGCTGGTTTTGAGTGGTATGCCGGATCCTTTGAAAAATGATTATTGATAATTAGTAACTAGCGATTAGGAGTTAAGAATCAGTAAATGGCGAATTTAGAAAGTTTTACAATCAAAAAAGCCATAGATAGCTTAAAGAAAAAAGAATTTTCCGCAGTTGAATTGGCGAGAGAAGTATTGGCGAATATCAAAAAAACCGATGATAGAATCGGCGCTTATTTATCGGCGCTGGAAGATTCTGCGTTAGCTCAAGCAAAAGAAGCCGATAGTCAAATTGCCAAGAGCGAGTATTTTGATTTATTGGGAATACCCCTTGCCATAAAAGACAATATCTTAATCAAAGGGGAAAAATGCACGGCTGGTTCTAAAATTTTGGAAAATTATACGGCTTTATATGATGCGACCGTTATTAAAAAATTGCGAATGCAATACGCGGTTTTTTTAGGGAAAACCAATATGGACGAATTCGCCATGGGTTCTTCCACGGAAAACTCGGCTTTTCAAAAAACCAAAAATCCCCAAGATTTAGAACGTGTGCCGGGGGGTTCTTCTGGCGGTTCGGCCGCGGCTGTCGCCTCCAATCAATGTCTGGGAGCTTTAGGTTCGGATACGGGCGGGTCTATTCGCCAGCCGGCGGCATTTTGCGGAATAGTGGGATTCAAACCGACATATGGCGCTGTATCGCGTTACGGTCTTATGGCTATGGCTTCTTCCCTTGATCAGATTGGTCCCTTGGCGAAAACCGTGGAGGACGCGGAAATTTTATTTAACGCGATTTGCGGAAAAGACAGAATGGATGCCACTTCGGTTCACTATGGAGAATTAAAATTGCCGATTAAAAAAATAAATCAAATGACGATTGGTGTGCCCAAAGAATATTTTGACAAAGGATTGGATGAGCGAATCGCGGATAAAGTGATGGCGGCGATTAAAAAATTTGAACAAGCCGGAGCAAAAATAAAAGAGATTAGCTTGCCGTATTCAAAATATGCAATTGCCGTGTATTATATTATAATGCCGTCGGAAGTTTCTTCCAATTTGGCAAGGTATGACGGCATTAAGTACGGTTTTTCAAGGCAAGAAGGGGATTTAATAGATGTTTATCTGAATTCTCGCGATCAAGGTTTTGGACCAGAAGTAAAGAGGCGCATAATGCTCGGCACTTATGCGTTATCTGCCGGATATTATGATGCTTATTATTTGAAAGCGCAAAAAATTCGCGCAAAAATCAAGGGGGATTTTGATGAGGCATTTAAAGATGTTGATTTGATTATGGGACCGGTAACCCCAAATCTGCCGTTTAAGTTCGGAGAAAAAACAGAAAATCCTCTTTCAATGTATTTGGAAGATATTTATACTGTTCCGGTGAATTTGGCGGGGCTCCCGGCGATGTCACTGCCTTGCGGAAAGATTGGGGATTTGCCAGTGGGGCTCCAGATTATTGGGAAACATTTTGATGAAGGAACAATTTTTGAAGCAGGGAAATTCTATGAGCAGAGTTTATAAAAACAATTGACGATTGACAATTGACAATTGACTAAATTCAGTCAAATGTTAAATGTTTATAGTCAAATGTACGCGAAGCGTGTATCCGTTTGATTACAATTTATTTCTAGATTTTTTTTATTCGGAAACTTGGGAACAAATAATTTTTTGGATTAAATTATTTTCCGGAGTTTTTTCAGCTGTTTTATTTATTGGCATAGTAATTTTAGGCATTAAAACCAAAAAGTTTTGGGAAAGAATAGGTAATTTAGTCCAAACAATTGAAGCTGTGCATGAAATAAAGGGCAAAGAAAAAATGACAAAAAAATGGCAGGAGATTGTGGCTAAATCCAAATCACATATAGAATCGGACCACAGATTATCCATTATTGAGGCCGATAAATTAATGGACGAGCTTTTAAAAAATATGGGTTTTAAGGGTCGCGATATGGGGGAAAGATTAAAGGGGGTGAATCAAAATCAAATTTCCAATATCAATGAAATCTGGCAGGCCCATAAAATCAGAAATAATTTGGTGCACGATGTTTATTTTAAACCAGCGCACAGCGATACGGAATTTGTCATTAAAACCTACGAGAACACCCTGAAAGAGGTGGGGGTGTTGTAATGAAAATTTAAGATATAAAAATTTGCAGAAATTTTTACAATATTTCAAAACAGAATTATTTTTGCAGGAATTAGCGCTATTTTCCATTGCCCAGTTTTTGGGTATTTTTTTAGCAAGAAGAGTGGATTGGGTGATGGCGGGGGCGCAAATCACGGCAGAGCAAATATCGGTGTCTGATTTTGTAATTTATTTTTTGATTGGCACTGTTTTGATTTTCGCCTTATCTCAAAAATCAAGAATATCGGGATTTTTGATGAATATATTTTTTGTGTTTACTTTATTTTTGGGAGCTAGTTTTTTCTTTTCCTTCTTCATAAATCAAGCGTCGGCTTTTTATTTTTCTGTTGCTTTAATCATAGCTAGATTTGTCTTCCCGTCTATTTTTCTACATAATTTTTTATTTTTGCTTTCTATTTCTTCTTTTTCAAGTATTTTGGCCCTGCAAATGACGCCGACAGTCATAGTTATTTTGCTTGCCGCTTTGGCGGTTTACGATATTGTTTCCGTATATTTGACCGGACATATGGTAAAAATGGCAAAAACCATGATAGAGAGGCATTTGATTTTTGGGTTTATTATACCTGAGAAAATTAAATATAATTTTTGGGGTGTTCAAAAAGCCAAACCCGGGCAAGGGGTTGTGTTTCTTGGCGGAGGAGATGTTGGTTTGCCTATTTTTCTTGTGGCCAATGTCGCGGCTTCTAATTTGACCGGTGGAATAATTGTTGCCTTGTTTGCCGTATTGGGGATGATTTTAAGTTATTATTTGTTTGTATCGCAAAAATTCAAGAAACCAATGCCGGCCTTGCCTCCGATATCAATGATGACTATCTTGGGTTATTTAATTATTCAGGTTTTGGGATGGTTATAAATTAGCGAGCTGTTGCATTTTTAAGGGGTGAGAGTAAAATTAAAGTATAAAACAGGTTCAGTGTTAGCTTCTGTCTTTTAGAAATTTACTAAAAACTAGAAACTAAAAACTAGAAACTAATTAAAATGGCAGAAAATATCGAAGAGAATGAATATATACCGGTCGCCAGCTTGGAAGATTTTACCGGTAAAATCAAAGTTGAAGTGCAAAACGAAGAGCTTCTTATCATTAATGTTAGAGGGGAAATTTATGCTATCTCCGACAGATGCGGTCATATGGGAGTCTCCCTTTTTTATGGAGAGCTTGATGGTTATAACATAGAATGCCCATTGCACGGAACGCAATTTAACGTGCAGACAGGTGAAGTTGCGAATCTTGAAAGCAGGAAACCAAAATTAAAATTTTTAAAAGATGATCTTGATGCCCTGTTAAAAGGATTGGGTTTACCGCTTGTTAAAATAAAGCCGCTTAAAATTTATAAAGTGAAGGTTGAAAATGGAGTAATTAAAGTCAAGATGCCCAAGGTATAAAATTTTTAAAAAATCACCAATTATTAGACACCTCCGATATAAAATCGGAGGTGTTGAGTTTTACGCTAGACTTGGATAGTATTTGAATAATGAAAAAAATAGTTATTATTCATTATCACGAAATAGCCTTAAAGGGGCGTAATCGCGCCTTTTTTGAGAATGTTCTTTTGGAAAATATTAAATTATCATTAAGGTCCGAAAAAGTTGACGATATTTTCAGGGTCTACGGAAGAATTATTGTCAGATTAAACGCCGACTCACGCATTGATTCAATTATAATAAAACTGGAAAAAGTCTTTGGGATTGCTTATTTTGCTGTTGGGTTTAAGGGATCAAGGGATTTAGAGGCGTTAAAAGGAGATATATGGGAAACATTAAAAAATGAAGAATTTGAATCTTTTCGGATAACGACAAAAAGAGGCGACAAATCTTTCAAATACAGTTCTCAAGAAACGGATAAAATAATCGGTTCCCATGTCTGGCAGAAAATTGAAGAAGCCGGCAGGAAACCGAAAGTTGATTTAGAAAATTTTGACATCAATATCGTGATAGAAATATCCAGCCAAGGAACATTTTTCTATTTTAAAAAAATAAAAGGTCTTTCTGGTTTTCCTCCGGGAACTTCCGGCAAGGTAGTTTCTTTAATATCCGGAGGATTTGATTCGCCTGTGGCTACCTGGAAAATAATGCGTCGCGGAGCGGAGGTTATTTTTGTTCATTTTCACAGTTATCCGTCAACATCATTGGCATCCAAAGAAAATGTTAGAGAAATTATAAAAATTCTTACGCAATATCAATTTTATTCTAAAGCATATTTTGTGCCGTTTCTGGATATACAAAAATCAATAATGTTGAATTGCGAGCAGTCTTTTGGCGTGATTTTATATCGTCGGTTTATGATGCGTATCGCGGAAAAAATTGCGAAGAATGAAAACGCGAAAGCGCTTATAACTGGAGATTCTTTGGGTCAAGTTGCTTCGCAAACATTGGAAAATATTGCAGTTGTTTCCAGCGCTATTGATTTGCCTATTTTGAGACCATTAATAGGAGAAAATAAAGAGGATATAATAAAGTTATCTCAAGAAATCGGAACCTTTGATATTTCTTCAAGACCGGTTGAGGATTGCTGCAGTTTATTTGTGCCAAAACACCCAAAAACGAAAGCCAGAGTGGAGGATGTTATGGAGATGGAAAAGAAATTGGATATTGATGAGCTTATCAGAAGCGCTTTAGATAAAACAGAAGCAGAGATTTTTGATATCTAGCAATATTTATAAGGTTTATACAATAAAAGGCGCGCGCATTTTATTGATTCTTAGGAAGTTTTACCATATAGGTATTTTTTAGCTTATATCCCAGTTTTCTGTAATAGTTTCTCGCGCCGATTCCGGAGATAACTGCAATTTTTGAAAAGCCGAATTCTTTCTTTGCGATTTTTTCCGCTTCTTTTATTAATTTTCTTCCAAGGCCCAGGTGCTGCGATTTACCCCCTTTTTTATTTATTTTTTCCATTTGTCCGTAGGTATGCGCCTCGCGGATGATAGCGGTGTTTTGCAAGATTGGGAAGATGAAAGATGGCAGAATTATCCCGTGAGCGGGTTTGCGGCCATTTTTGGCATGGTCTCCGCTTAGCAAAGCGGAGCAAAAATGAGACGCATCCTCGGAGCCCGCGGCTGGGCGGGAGAGAATGAGCGAATGGGATAATTCTGCCATCTTTTCTTCCGTATTATTTATTCTTAATCTCAAAAGCGCGACCAATTTGTCGCTTTTAGTATCCTCAAAAGATAAAAATATCTCCCTTCCGCCAGAAGCTGAATAGTCTTTTCTTATAAGTTTTAAATTATGAGCTTCGGGTTTCAAGTCTTTTATTTCTCGGCATCTGATGCATCGGCATTGTTTGCCTTCTTTTGCCATTTCTTTATGAATAATTTCTCGCAAATTGGAAATTTTCCCGCCAGCTTCAATGCTCGGAGTGGGAATATCGCGAATGACGCGGACAACGCGGCAATATTCCGGAATTTTCGTTTTGGCGTTTTTTAGGATATTTATAATTTGTTTATCGGAATAGGGTTTATATTTGCCATTTTTATATAATATGTAAAGTGGTGTTCCTTTCAAAACTACGCAAGGATAAATTTTTAGCATATCCGGCTGGAAATCGGGATTTATAAATAATTCTTCAATCATTTTTTCATCACGTTTGGAGTTTGATCCGGGTAAGCCCAACATAATATGATAATTAATTTTAAACCCGTAATTTTTTAGCAGTTTTGTCGCTAAAATTGTTTCTTTGACGGAGTGTCCGCGGCTACATTTTTTTAAAATATTGTCATAAATACTTTGGACGCCGAGTTCAACGCGCGTGCATCCGTACTCGCGCATTTTTTTTATTTCTTTTTCATTTATCCAGTCCGGCCGCGTTTCTAGCGTTAATCCAATAATCCTGTTTTTCGCCGTTTCATTTTTCTTTTGCGCGGCATCTAATCTTTTTAGTAAGTTTTTAATTTTCGCGCTTCTATCAAACTTTTCCTTGTTTTTAGTTTTCAGTTTTATTCGCCACGACGGATTAGTTTGATTTACTGCCTCAAAGCAGCGAAGAATAAACCAAATCTGATATTTTTCGGGTATTGCTGACCATGTTCCTCCGGCTATAATTAATTCAATCTTATCGGTTTTATGTCCTTGGGCGCAAAGAGACTCCAGGCGGGATTTTACTTGCCTATAAGGATCAAATTTATTGGTAATCGCGCGCATCACGGCCGGTTCATTGGAAAGATAGCTTTTGGGCATGCCTTTTTCTGTTGGACAGTAGATGCATTTTCCCGGACATCCGAAATCCGGAGTGATGACAGTGATTGAGGCGATGCCAGATAATGTTCTGACCCTTTTTTTCAGCAGGATATCTTCAAGAGCGGAATTGGCTGTAATTTTTCTAGATTGGATGAGTTTGTGATAAACTGAAATGAGATCGGTATTTTTGGGAATACGGCTGGCATCAGTTTGCTCGGAAACATTTTTTAGGGATTGGCGTTTAATCTGGGAAAACTTAAATCCATTTAGCTTTTTATGCGCTAAAGCGGTAAAAATAATATTTTTTAGAACCCGTTGATTAATTGATTTATTTGCCATGGAAAAAGAAACCGTTAAATATTTAATAAAAAAAACCCTTTCTAATTATTCAAGTATCGCCGCAGATTTTGACAGGACCAGGGGATTTTCTTGGCGGATTATGCAAGAATTTGCCAAATTTGTAAAGCCGGGGGATGTGGTGCTGGATTTTGGTTGTGGCAACGGCCGATTGTTGGATTCACTGGAAATAGAAAACATAGTTTATAAGGGCGTGGATCCCGTGCCGGAATTTATCAATATTGCTCGTCAAAAATATCAGGATGTTACTGCTTTTGATCAATCGGCTCGAGGACTGGCGATAAAAACAAAAAGAAGCATGGAATTTAAAGTTATGGATTTTGATGTTGATGATTTCAAGATAGATTTTCCCGATAAATATTTTAATCATATTTTTGCAATTGCCGTTTTCCATCACTTGCCGTCACGCGAGTTGAGAAAAAATGTTTTGAAAGAATTTAAGAGAATCCTGAAAGACGACGGGTGTATCTTTATTTCTGTCTGGAATTTGTGGCAAGGAAAACATCTTTTTGAGATTTTAAAGTTTTTTTTAATGAAAATTTCTGGTAAAATAATAGGAGGAAGATTTTTAAGGGGATGGTATGATGGCGTGTCTGTTGCAGATTTGGATTCCGGAGATTTGTTTATTGATTACACCACTACGGATAAAAATATTGTAGTTCGTCGTTATCATCACGCATTTTGCAAAAAGGGGATATCGGATATGGCCAAAGACGCAGGATTGCGACCCCAAAAAATCTTTTATGATCATAAGGGATTTAATATTTGCGCGATCATAAGGGCTTCGTCCAAAATTTGAAGTTTTTAGAGCGAGCAAATTTTGGCTACGAAACCTTACCCTGTTAAATAACTTTGATTTTTTCAAAAATCAAAGTTAAAATTTGAAGGATATGTTCAAATTTTATTTAACAGGGCGCTCATTGTTGTAGCTAAATTTATTACGCTATACAATGTCCGCTCATAAATTTAGACAACAATGGCAAAGCTAACATTTTACGGAGGAACAAAAATTGTTACAGGAGCCTGTTATCTTTTAGAGGCCAATAATAAGAAGGTTATTGTTGATTGCGGGATGTTCCAGGGCTCTTGGTTTACGGAGGAAAAAAATTACGAACCCTTTCCCTTTGATCCCAAACAAATTGATGCGTTTTTTTTGACACATGCTCATATTGATCATTGCGGTAGAGCGGCGAAACTTTATCGAGACGGGTTTCGCGGGAAATTTTACGCTACAGCGCCGACTTTGGATTTCTCCAGAATTATGCTTGCCGATAGTCATCATGTGATGCTCGAGGATTCCGAAAAAAGGGGTTTGCAGCCATTTTACGGTTTAAATGATATAGCCGGACTTATGGATTTGGCTGTTCCCTTGAAATATGGAGAAAGAGTTGAGATTACCAAGGGTTTTTCTTGCCGCGTCAGGAATTCCGGCCATATTTTAGGATCGGCATTTTATGAATTTTTTGTGGAAGAAAATAGTTTATCCGCCGATGGGCGAGCCAGAAAAAACAAAATTGTTTTCTCTGGAGACCTAGGCAATCCCCCCACCCCCCTTATAAAACCGATTGAATATATTGATGAAGCGGATTATTTGGTAATTGAATCGGCCTATGGCGATAGACTTCACGAACATCGCGACCAAAGGAAGGAATACCTTGAAGACGCGATAGAGGAAACAGTCAAATCCGGAGGGGTATTGATGATACCGGCGTTTGCCATGGAGCGCACCCAGGAACTGCTTTATGAATTGAATGATCTTGTAGAGCATGGTCGCGTGCCACAAATCCCCATTTTTATAGATAGTCCGCTTGCGATAAAAGCAACGGAAGTTTATCGCAGGTATGATGATTATTATAATAAAGAAGCGACATATGTTATAAGTTCCGGCGATGAGATTTTTAAATTTCCCGGCCTTAAATTTACGGAAACAGTTGAAGAATCAAAAAAAATAAATGAAGTTCCGGCGCCAAAAATAATTATCGCCGGATCAGGCATGTCTACGGCTGGCAGGATATTGCACCATGAAAAAAAATATTTATCAGATCCCAAGAATACTTTATTGATATTTGGATATCAAGCAAAGGGGTCGCTGGGCAGAAGATTGCTTGAGGGTCAGACAGAAGTGAAGATACATGGCGAGACAATTTTCGTTAGGGCAAAAATAAAATCAATCGAAGGATACTCGGCTCATGCCGATCAAGACGGCCTGGTAAAATGGGTTAGGCCAATGAGACATACTCTAAAAAAAGTTTTTATAGTGCAGGGTGAAGACGAGGCTGCCCTTAAACTGGCGACGGTTTTTAAAGATAAATTAACCGTTGATGCTGTTGTTCCGGAATACGGTCAGGAGTTTATTTTAGAATAATAATATATAATCACAGTATTGACAGCCATATTTTATTTATTTAGTATATTGGCAGTCTTACGACGAGAGTGCTAAAATAACAATTGATAATTAACAATTGACAATTGACTAAATTCCGTCAAATGTCAAATGTTAACAGTCAAATGTTCGCGAAGCGAATGAAACCATTCAATCATTTCACAATCAAAGCTCAAGATGCGCTGATGAGAGCGCAGGAAATCGCTTTTATTAAATCGCAATATCCGATAGATCCCTTGCATCTTTTAAAATCGTTGGCCGAGCAGGATGAAAGCGTTATCCCGACAATTTTAGAAAAGATCGGGGTAGACCTTGATCTTATGGATTTGCAGATAGATACATCTCTAGAAAATGTCGTAGCCAATCAAAAAAAGCAGCAAGGCGGAGTTTTCGGTCAGATTCCAATAAGCCAGGAAATGGCTAATATCTTGGAAAAATCCAATCAGGTTTCAAAGCATATGAAAGATGACTTCATTTCCACGGAACATTTGCTTTTGTCTTTATTGGAGGTTCCATCAAGAGCAAGAGATATCTTGGAGAAATTTAAAGTTACCGGCGAACAGATTATGCAGATTTTGGCGTCTGTTAGGGGCTCGCAAAGGATTACTGATGCTGAGCCGGAGAGTAAATATCAGGTTTTGGAAAAATATGCAAAAAATCTTACGGAAATGGCGCGAAGCAAAAAATTAGATCCAGTAATTGGTCGCCAAAAAGAAATCCGCCGCGTGATGCAGGTTTTATCGCGCCGCACGAAAAATAATCCTGTTTTAATAGGCGAGCCGGGCACCGGAAAAACCGCGATAGCAGAAGGTCTTGCGCAAAGGATTATTGATGGCGACGTTCCGGAAAGCCTTAAAGACAAAGAAATAATTTCTCTTGATTTAGGAGCATTGGTGGCTGGTACAAAATATAGGGGAGAATTTGAGGAAAGATTAAAGACGGTGTTGAAAGAAATTGAAAACCAGGGCGGTAAAATAATTTTATTTATTGACGAGTTGCATACCTTGGTGGGGGCGGGCGCGGCTGAAGGAGCGGTTGATGCTTCTAATATGTTAAAACCGGCATTGGCTAGGGGCGATTTGCACGCGATTGGCGCAACAACCATAAAAGAGTATCAAAAATATATAGAGAAAGATCAGGCGTTGGAGCGTCGTTTTCAGCCGGTTTTAGTGCAGGAGCCGTCTCAAGACGAGGCGATTGCCATACTGCGCGGCTTAAAAGAAAAATACGAGATGCATCACGGAGTGAAAATCACCGATTCCTCAATTATCGCAGCCGTTAAACTATCCTCTAGATATATTGCGGATAGGTTTTTACCCGATAAAGCCGTTGACTTGATAGATGAAGCGGCTTCATCCCTAAGGATGGAAATTGATTCCATGCCTCAGGAGTTGGATCAAGCTCATCGGGAATTGATGCGTTTAAGGATAGAGGAGGAAGTGCTTAAAAAGGAAACTGATCCCTCCGTAAAGGAAACAATAAAAAATATTCGAAAACAGATTGCTGATTTTAAAGAAAAAACAAAAGATTTGGAAATGCAGTGGCAAGCTGAAAAAGATAAAATTTCCAAAATCACTGACGCAAAAAAGAAAATTGAGGGATTAAAACAGGAAGCTGAAATCGCAGAACGCAATGCCGATTTACACAAAATTGCGGAAATTAGATACTCCAAAATTCCTAGTTTTGAAAGAAATATAAAAGATTTTGAATCTTCGCTGGCGCGTTTGCAAAAAAAGCGCAGGATTCTCAAAGAAGAAATAACCGAAGAAGATATTGCTCGCGTTGTTTCCAATTGGACCAATATTCCGATTTTAAAAATGCTGGAGGAGGAAGCGCAAAAATTATCAGGCATAGAAGAAACTTTAAAATCTCGAGTTGTTGGGCAAAGCGATGCGATAAAAGCGGTGGCTAATGCCATTCGTAGATCTCGCGCCGGCATTTCCGAAGAACAAAAGCCGATTGGCAGTTTTATATTTTTGGGACCAACGGGAGTTGGCAAGACCGAGCTTGCAAAGGCGCTTGCTGAATTTATGTTTTCCACCGAGCAGGCGATCGTGAGGGTTGATATGTCAGAATATATGGAAAGCCACGCGATTTCCAAAATGATTGGATCTCCGCCCGGTTATGTTGGTCACGAAGAAGGAGGGCAATTAACCGAGATCATTAGGCGAAAGCCGTATAGTGTGGTGCTTTTTGACGAAATAGAAAAAGCGCATCCGGAAATATTTAATATCTTACTTCAGATATTGGATGACGGCCATTTGACCGACTCCAAGGGAAGAAAAGTTAATTTTAAAAATACTATTATTATTATGACTTCCAATGCCGGATCTGATATAGTCCAGAAGATTAATAAGTTTGGCTTTGATCTTTCAGATGACAAGCAATTGGTCAGGGCGGAGAAAGAAAGCGAAGCCAAAGAAAAAATTAAAGCAGCTCTTAAGGATTATTTTAAGCCGGAATTTTTGAATAGAATTGACGAGATGATTGTGTTTAACGGCCTTACCCCAGGGGATTTGGAAGAAATTATTGAGATTCAGCTGGAGAAAGTTTTTGCGCGTTTAGCCAAAAGGGGCATTAAGATAAAAGCTACAAAAAAAGCCAGGGATTTATTGGTGGAAAAGGGATATGATTTGCAATACGGAGCGCGTCCTTTAAAGCGCGTTATTCAACGCTTGATTTTGGATCCAGTAGCAAAATTCATTATTACTGGCCAGATTAAAGAAGGCGAAGAGATAGCAGTTGATCAAGAAAATGGTGAAATAATCATCAAAAAATCCAGCACTAAAGGCGCCCTGGCGCTCGTATAGTGGTTATAAAATTATAATGTTATAAAATAAAAAGCTTTGATTGAATTTGACTTTATGATTTATAACTTTTAACTTTATAATCTACTTATACCATCTCTTAATTTCTTTCGTTGAAACTTTTTTGCGGCGCATGATTTCTTTTCTTTTTTTCAGGGCGCGTGGCAGATATCTGATGAATCTCGGCAATCCGACAAAAATCGTATAAGGCTCAAAGATTAGGGAATAAACAAAAAGCTGTATTTCCCTGTTTAAGAATTTATAAATATCAAGCCATCTAAAAATTCCTAAATCATTTTTAACGAATGTAAGCCGCAGATTCACCCAATCCAACATTTTTTTATTTTTGGGCAGTGATTTTCGTTGTCCGATAAAATCCCATCTGCTTTTACTTGTGCGTTTGGTGGTTTGGCGTTCGTGCCAGGCGATGACTTGCGGCGTGAAATAATTTTTCCATCCCAGAAGATGCATCCTCCAGCCAAGGTCAATATCGTCTCCATACCAAAAATAATCTTCATCATGATACTCTCCCCAAACGGCGGAATCTTCCAGCGCCCCGCGACGCCAAAACGGACAAGCGCCCTCATAGGAAAAAATTTCTTCTTCTTTCGAAAATTGTCCGGTATCTTTTATGCCGTGTCCGCGATTGACTATGCGGCGTGATTTATAGATTTCAAATCCCGCAGTATCTATAATATTTGTTTTTATTTTTAGTTCTGCGTTGTTCTGTGTTTGTTCTGTGTTGTTCTGTGTTGCGAATGGAGCGAGCTGATAAATTTTTGCTTGAAGCGCGCCGATTTTCGGGTTTTGCTCCATTATTTCCACCGCTTTTTCAAGAAAATCTTCTTTAATCCAAACATCAGCACAAAGCCCCAAAATATATTTTCCGGAGGTCATCTTAGCAGCGCGGTTCTGCCCGGGTCCAAAACTGTAATTTTTATCAGCTTTGAAAAACTTCGCTCTCGGAAAATCATTTCTTACGATTTCCAGGGTTTTATCGCTGGAATTATTGTCAAAAACCAAAACCTCATAGTTTTTATAAGTCTGGTTGAAAACCGCTTTCAAACAATCGCGAATGCGCTTTTCTTCATTATAGACAACAAGATTTATGGAAACGAGAGGATTCATAAATAATAATTTTAAATTTTAAAATCTAAATTTTTAAATAATTTCAAATGTTTTAATGTTTAAAAATTAAAAATTGGAAATTAAAAAATTTTGCGTTCCCTTGATATCCCATATATTGCCCCAACCAATATCATCAGTCCTAAAAATACTCTTTCATCAAAAATTGCCGGATCAGTCATTGAATAAGCGATAATCCATGCGATATATAGAATTGAAAAAAGTCCGAAAAATTTTATTAAGACATTTTCGTCTTGCGACAGATTTTTAATTTTCTTGTAAATTTCATAGATAATTGCTAGAAATACGGCAAAAGCAAAAATGCCTATTTCCGCCAGAATTTGCAAAAATAAATTATGCGCGGATGATCCCGCTTTGGCTAATGCGATATTTTGCTTCAAGACAGCGGGGAAATTTCCGATACCAACGCCAAGCGCAGGATTTTTAATTATTGATTTTGCGCTTTCTTTCCATATCCAAATGCGTCCCTGATTTGATGTCTCTCCTGCGTCAAAAATGGATGCTAGCCGGTTTATCAGAACTCGGCTTTCTTCGGTTTCATTTTCAATTAATTGGAATTGCTTGGAATTAAATATTGGCTGGGAAATAATGAGCGCTACGATGAAAAAAATCAGCGGTAAGGTCAATTTTAAAATAATTTCTTTTGGCGCGATTTTTTTGAAATAATAAAATCCAATTATTAAAATTGGCAGAGCGGTGGCCGCCCAGATGCCACGTGTGCCGGAAAGCACGATGCCTAAAGAAAAAATGCCGAGTAAAAAATAAGCCGGTAAACAAGATTGGGAAACAGTTTTTCTAAAGATAATAAAAGTTGAAACAAATACCGAAACGATTAAAAGATAGAGCGGAAAACTGTGGCTGTCAGGGAAAGAAGAGAACATTCTCAAATGGATTGTGCCGTTAAAATATGCAAACCAAGTGTTGGCTGATATGGCGATATTGGCCCAGGCGTTGCCATATAGATTTTTTTCAATCGTTAATGCCCAGAATTCAATAAAATTATTTATGGGCATCAGATAAGCCAAGATAAGTTGCAAGACTCCGATTGAGGCGATGAATATTCCGGAAAAAATAAAATTACGGCCAAGGCGCATGAAATTTTCGCGATTGATGACATGTCTTACGACAAAAAACAGCATCCCCAAATTCAAGAAGTATATAATTCTTTTGATTCCGGCGATGGGGTCTTCGGCTTTCAGTAAGGATAAAATGGCGATGAAGGTTAATAGACTAATCAATATTTCTAAGCGGAATTGTTTTAAGGAGGCGCGCGCAATTCCTTTTGAAAACATTGCGAAAGAAATTACGCGCGCTTCTAAAATGAATTTTACAAATAAAATCAAAACCAGAATCCGCCAGATGTTGAAGTTGTCAAAACTTTCCGTGATGGGAAGCGCTAAAAATAAGGGGATTGATCTGGCTGTGAACATTACGGAATCTTCAAGGGAAGAAATGATGAGTATGGTTGGTAAAAAAATAGCCAAAAACAAAGCGCTTTCGCGCGGTAAAATTCCGATAGCTATTAAAATAACAAACAGCAATTCTATGAAGAAAGCGATGTTTATGATGGATAATATTTTTCCCATGCAAGTTTTAATTTTTTCTCAAAAATAGCAAAAATTATTGCTGTTAAAATGATAATCAACCCGATTATAGTCAAAATTGCTCCCGATTTCAATGGTTTGGAATCAAATTGCAATATTATTTTATGGTCTCCAGCTGGAACGAAAATGGCCTGGAAAAGATAGTCAGCCTGATAAATTTTTGTATCTTGGCTATCAATCTTAGCCTGCCAGCCGGGATAATGAGTTTGGTTAAAGACTAAAAAGCCGTTATTTTCATTTTTGACGGACAGCTTCCATATACCTGGCGTTGCATCTTCAATTATTATTTCTTGTTTTTCGGTTTCCTGGATTGCGACGGTGATAATCTCTGGATTTTCTTCTAGGATTACAGTCTTTCGGGGATATATTTCTTTTAATTTCATTAGCGCGTCATCTGCATTACTTGCAACTGTATAATCAGTTACAAAAAAAGCTCGGGGAAAATAATCTGTATTGATGCATAAATTTCCGACCTTCTCCAATGTGTTTGCGCGTTCCGGAATGAATTGGCAGGGGAGATATTTTATGCCGGCAAGATCAATTAAGTTAGCATTTTTTACCATAATATCAACAAAATTGCCGTATCGCGCAAGCGCCAGGGGATTATAGCCGTCAAAAGCGTAAATCTTCCGCATTTGCGTTGAGTTATCGGAAAATTCTGGGATTTTAAATACCTTAAATTTATCTATTTCGTCCAGCGCCTCGTATTCTTGCAGGATATTCTGAGCAATCCATGGTTCTCGCAATATATCGGAAGATTTTTTTCTAGCGTAAAGCAATTCATTCGGCAAAACAGCGTTAAAAATCTCGGCGGCGCTTATAATTAAAATCATTATCCAAAATAATTTGGCGATGATATTTCGAGGATTTAGCAAGAAGGCGGATGTCTTGCTTGCCGTTGCCGCCAATCCAACAACAGCCAAATTAAATAAAAGCATCATATTGGATGGCGCGCGGATTTTATCAAAAAACGGAACGAATTGATAAAAATATTTCTGTAGAAATCCATATTGGCCGAAACTATAAATTACGGAGATTATAGAAAGAATTAAAAAGAAAATCGCCGTTTTTCTTGATTCTTTTTTAAAAATTCCCAAAATCGCTCCGCATATTGCGAGAAAAATTGCGGTTACGGTGATATAAAGATAATTTTGAGTTCTATCCCACGGGCCCGTATATTGACCGCCATACGCTACATTATTGTAATTATAATTGAAAAGCGATTTTAAGCTGTCGGGATTCAAACTCTCGGTTTGGGACATTTCGAGCGATATTTTTGCTCGCAGGGATTGTTTTGTCAGCTCAAAAGTCGGAAAGAACTGAATAGAGGAAATCAAAATAGCCATTATATACACGATTGCTATGATTGCGATTTTCTTGCGGAGAGAATTCGGTTTTTGAGGCAATATCTTGGGAAGGAAATATTGCTTGGCCCTGTCTAATTCCAGGGGTTCTATTTTTCCTCGTTCTTGTTGTTTTATTTTTAATACAAGAGTCCATATGAAATCAAAAGCGAAATAAAATCCTATGGCAAAGGCAGTGTATAATGCCATCTGAAAATGGCCTGCAAGAATCGCAATGCCAAGAAAAAATCCGCAAAAAATAGCATCCCTAATTTTTTTATAAAATGGAGAATAACCTTTATCTTCTAGGGCTCGCAACAAAAATAAAAATATTAAGGGTAGCCAAACGGCGGTATTTTGCATGCCTACATGAGAACCATGTCCCACCATAAAACCGGAAAAAGCGTATATAAGTCCGCCTCCCAAAGCAAAAATAAAATTACCGCTCAAGTAGCGCGTAAATAAAAATGCGAAAAATCCCGCCAGAAGATAATGGAAAATCAATTGATATTGCATTGATTCTGGCGTAAAGACGCTGAAAAAACTGATGATTAAATTAACCGGATAAAACAAGGCGACTTGCAGATCAGCGATTTGGGGAAAACCGTTGAAAATATAAGGTGTCCAAAGGGGGAGTTGTCCGGCTTGCCATGTTTGTGAAGAAAAAAATAGATTAAAAAAATGTACGCTAATCGCGTCCCATTGAATCGCCCCGAATTTATTTACAATCGGATTCCAGAAAATCACCAATGTGAATGTGGCATAAAAGAATAATGCAAAGATGATTTGAAAATTTTTTCTAATGAACGACATTATTTATCTTAAATTAGAAATGTGTTGAGGTATGCTGAATAAAGCATTTCTAATTCATAGTTATTTAAAAGTCTCTTTAAACAATTCTAATAATTTTTTGCCGTGTTCCTGCCAAGAAAATTTTTGCATGGCTATTTGCCCCTCTTTTATTATCTTTTCTCTTCTTGGCGCGTTGGTAAGGGCATTTTCCATCTCTTTTGCTATGGAATTTGGATCATCAATATCTTTTACGAAAAATGCGTTATCACCAAGCATTTCATGAGTTAAGTTGTTGTCATTTACGAGGGGGACTAATCCGCATTTGAGCGCTTCCATAGGGGGCAGACCCATCGCTTCGTGGGAGGATATATATAAGAGAAGCTCAGCGTTATTGAAGAGATATAAAACTTCATCTTGAGGCAGATAATCGGTTCTGATTATTGCTTGTCTGCCCAACCCTTTATTTATTTTATCCGTGAGTTCATTAAGAATCGGAGGATTATACTTATCAATGCAGGCGACAAGATATTGAAAATCGGGAAATCTATTGGCGATTTTCTCAAACGCCAGCATGGATTCTTTGATTTTTCTTCGTGGGAAAGCTTGGCCGACGGATAAAATGTATTTATTTTCAATGCCAATCCTTTGTTTTATTTCTTTTATTTTTTGGATGTTTTCAGCGGTTTTTGCGAGTTGTCTCATTTTTTCATTCAATCCCCATGTGATTACGGAAATTTTATCGGCTGGAATTTTGTATAATTTTGCCAATTCTTTTTGGGAAAATTCCGATATGGTCAACACTTTATTGGCTCGTTTTGCCGCAAGCCAGCTGAAAATGCGATAAGCAATTTTATATTTGAATGGAAGATTTCCATAATGCGATTCATAATAGACATCATTGGTGAGTACAACTATACTTTTGCCGACAAAAAAAGCCGGTATCATATAAGACGGCAAGAAAAATCCGTCTAGTCCGTCTCTAAAATATGCGATGGGTATTAAAATGTGATAAAAGATATTGAAGCTCGGAGGCAAAAGAGGTGCTCTCAGAATTTTTTTTTCAAAAATCTTGTTATTTAAAACAGCGTCTTTCGGTATTTCTTTTTTGAAATATAAAACAAAACGAAACTTATTTTTCGCCTCTTGAGGTTCAACCTCGGGGGTCATGAGGTCAAACCTCGCGGAGTTCTTCGCGAGAGATTCCAGTAATTGAATCAATGTTTGACCAACTCCGAATCTCTCTCCTTCTAAATTGTGGCATTCAATGCCGATTTTTAGCATACCCGGTATAATTTAATTGCGATTAGTTAATTTATATTATACATTATATTAGTTAACTGTTAACTATTAGCCGATATTTTATGCCTGAAAATATAAAAATAAAAAAAGCCATTATAGCGGTTGCTGGATTTGGAACCAGATTTCTGCCGGCTACCAAAGCTCAGCCCAAAGAAATGTTGCCGATAGTGGACAAGCCGGTTGTGCAGTTTATCGTTGAGGAGGTAGTTCGTTCCGGAATTGAAAATATAATTTTTGTAACCGGCAGAGGGAAGCATGCCATAGAAAATCATTTTGATTATTCTATTGAGCTTGAAAATGCTCTTAAAAAAAGTGGCAAACGGCATATTTACGAAGAGATAAAGAAAATATCTGATATGGCGAATTTTGTTTATACGAGGCAAAAAGAAGCCCGTGGAAACGGCGATGCTCTGCTTGTGGCAAGCCACATGGTGGCCGGTGAGCCGTGCGCCGTGCTGTTTGGTGATGATTTGGTTGATTCCAAAAAACCAGTGATAAAACAATTGATGGATGTTTATCAAAAATATGGCGCATCGGTAGTTGCTTTGGAGAAAGTTTCGAAAAAAGATGTCCATAAATATGGCATAGTGAAAGCCAAAAAAATAGGAGGCAGATTATATAAAATAGAGGGAATAGTGGAAAAGCCAGAAATTGGCAGGGCGCCATCCAACTTGGCGGTAGTGGGCAAATATATTATCACTCCCGATGTATTTGAGATATTGGAGAAATTAAAAAAAATGCCGTCAAAGTGGGGTGGCAAAGAGCTCGGTATTACCGATGCTTTGAGAGAGTTATTGAAAACTCGCCCAATATACGGTTTGGAATTTGAGGGAACGCGATATGATTGCGGGTCAAAAATTGGATTTTTGAAGGCGATAGTGGACCATGCCTTAAAACATTCAGAGGTAAAAGATGAGTTTAAAAATTACTTGAAAAATAAGAAAATCTAAATAAATATTTTAAGCAATACCCGCCCGAATTTTTAAAAATTCGGGCGGGTATTGCTTTTTCTCTTTAATTTTTGTATTTTCCCAGTAAGTATTTTCATGGGCAAATGTCAATTATTAATCGTCAATTGTTTATTATGGACAATCGCCAACTTTGGGAAAATATTTTTCAACTCTCGCAGGCGGTTTTTCGCGTCACTCATTTATTCCCCAAAGAGGAGATTTTACGTAGGCACCTGCGTGAAAGAATCACCGAGATTTTATATCAAAGCTCTCGGGGGTTTAGTTTAGAGTCCGCCGACTGGAGGATTCAACCTCGCGATATTTTTATGGAGAGAAACAGACTATTAATAAATGATATTCATAATTTTCGCTTCCTTCTCTTTACAGCCAAGAATTTTAATTTTGTGGAAGAAAAAAACCTGGCAGTACTGATAAAAGAGTCCGAAAATCTGCTAGAATTTTTGGATAAAAAAAATAAAGAAAATCTCAACTTGTTAATTAATCAAAATACGACAATCCACGAACGAAATGATCAGAATTTCCAGTCGCCCTTGTCATCGAGCGGAATCACCTTGCCAAATAGCGATGTTCCAAAATTGATAAGAAAATCTCCCACATCTAACAGAAGAATTCTTCAGCGTTCAATGGCAGAGAACCTTACAGACAAAGATATGATAGGGTTTGCTGTTTTAAATATCAGACAGCAAAAAATAATAGATTATTTTCATAAATTCAGTGAAGAAAAAGTACGTCTAAAAAATATCGCTGACGAGTTTAAAAATATCCCGCCAAGAACCCTAAGACAAGATTTAAAATGCTTATGCGACAATGGTTATTTGGCGCGCGATGGATTTGGCCCGGGTAGTTTCTACCTCTTCGTTAAAAAATAGGGCAAGAATGCGTCATTGCCTTATTATTTTGTTTTATGACGCATTCTTGCCCTATTATTTCCGATTATAACGCATTAAAAATTCAATGTTGGGATTCAAGAGATTGAGATTTGAAGATTATTGGTTATCGTAATTCAGAAACATTCAACCTCGCGGCATTTTTTCGTTTGAGGTTTAATTTAAGGTATTTATAGGGGTTAAATTTCGGAGATTTTAGGAATATTTAACAGCTCCTGGATTACTTGAAATTTTTTGGATAATTTGATAAAATATATGCAGATTTCGAACTATTTTATATTTCAAAAATTCCATAAAAATTTATGCTAATTTCGTCAAGATTTTAAGTGGGTCTATTGATCCGAGCCTGATCTGAAATTGAATTAAAATTGGGAGAGGGATAAACGAGAAAAGGCCGTCATTTGCAGTTTAAGAATATTGATTCAGAGTTATCTTGCATTTGTTTAATTGTCTAAAAATTGCAAAAATATAGCATAAAAAGTTATCCACAAGTTTACATTTGTTATTCTATTTGAAAAAATTTATAATATATCCATGGCATTGGATTAATTCCAATAAGCGGATGCTGGCTAGTTGTTTAGCCACATTTCGCTTATAAGTGTTGAATCAAGGATTAATCGCGCTTGCCCTTGAAGTAATTAAGTAAAAATGATATTATTTTCAAATACTAAAACAGCAAATAACCTATTGTCATTTTTTTGCTTTTTTGGTAAACTTGAATCATATAAAATTTGGTTTGCAAATTTAATGTTTTGATGCGTCGCGGCGAATCGAAATATCAGATTTGGAAGCCAAGAAAAAATGATAGTACGGAGGGTACTTTGAAAATTTAAAATCATTAAGAGAGATTTGAAAAAAAGATTTGAGAAATGATAGAAAATGAGTTTTGTTTTGAGACGCGATTCAGTATGTTGTGTCATTCGTATTATTTAATATAATTCGTGTGGCATTCGTATATTGGTATCGCATTATTTAATTTGAATTTTTTCCGGAGACAAAAGTCAGGTCGGTTGGGTCCGCTACGGCGGATTCCCGTGACTAGACTCCAACGATTGTATCGTAAATTTTTAATCAGTAATTAATAGCTCTTGATTGATTTTTATTGTTGAAAGTTTTGCCCTATTCTTGCCTTATTATAATGGGACATTCGCTGTGGCGAATAAGACATAAAATAATAAGACATGAAATTCTAGCGCCGAGCACCCAAGAACCTAGTGAGACAAGAACAGGGCAAAATAAGTAAACCAATAAAAATTAGTTAAGTTTAAAAAGGAGAAAAAATATGAGTACTTTATTCGGGAAACGCACAAAGAAAGTTCTCTCTGTCGCGTTGTCCTTATCTGTTATCGTATGGTCTCTCGGATTGTTTGCTCTCACCTTCAACGTTGCGTTCGGCGCGACATTGAATGAAGGCGACATCATTCGTGGTCCAGACGGTATCAAAGTTTACATCATTAACAACAACGGATATAAGAGACACATCTTCAATCCGGAAGTGTTTAATATGTACGGCCATTTGAAATGGTCAAACATTAAAGCTGTTGATCAAGCAACTTTGGATTCATACACAACATCAGATCTTTACAGAGCTGATGGCGACCAAAAAGTTTATCAGACAGCTGATGATGGCGTAAAAAGATGGTTCAATATGACTGGCGAGCAATTCGTTGCTTCTGGTTATACTTTCAACCAAGTTTTTGTAGTAAATCCTAAAGAAAGAGATTTCTACTCAACTGGCGCTGAGATTACTTCTAGCCAACAGCAACCAGTAGCGGGCGCGTTGAATGTTTCTGTTGATTCTAGCTTAGCTTCTGCAACATTAGTTGCTGACAGCACTGCTAGTTCGGTTGAAGGCGCTCAAGCTTTAGCCCCTGTGTTGAAGCTTAAATTTGACGGTTCAGCTACAGTCACTTCACTTAAGATTCACAGACAAGGAATTTCTGCTGACGCGGACGTTTCTAATATGTATCTTTATGAAGGTGACAATTATTTGGCTGACAGTCCGATTGTTTCCAACACTTACTACACATTTACCAATTCTGCCGGTCTATTTTCTGTATCCGGTTCTAAGACCATTACAGTTAAAATGGATGTTGCTGAAGACACATCTTCAGGCAAAACATTGCAATTTGGCGTAGTTGCTTCAGCTGATGTTGCTTCAAACGCAACTTCAACTGCTGGCAGTTTCCCAATGCACGGCAATGTAATGACAACTGCTACCGTCACTGATCTTGGTAAATTGACTCTTGCTCATATATCCGATCCAGGCACTGCTATGGATGCCGGTATTACCGAACAAGAAGTATGGAAATTCAGTTTGGCTGCCGCAGATCAGAAGGTTAAAGTTTATTCAATCAAGGTGACTGCTATCGGCAGTATCACCGCTTCTGATCTTACAAATTTCAAACTTCATGACGGAACAAGTCAGGTTGGTTCTACTGTTGCTGCTATGAATAGCGACAAGACCGTTACCTTTGCCTTGGCTCCTTATGAAATCACATCCGGTCAGACAAAGAATATTTCTTTGAGGGCCGATGTTGTTGCCGGATCAAGCCGCAATTTCTACTTCCAGATTGCTGGAGCTAGAGATATAGTTGCTCAAGATGCAAATTATGGCGTATATTTGAAGCTTAACAAGGCTGATACATACACCATCATCAAGGCAACCAACACTACAACTATCAATCCTGGTACGTTGTCAATCACCAAAGCTTCGGATTCCCCATCAGGAAACGTTGCTAAGGACGCTTTGGCTGTGACATTGGCTAAATACAATGTTAAGGCATCTGGCGAAGCTATGAAAGTTAGCAGCTTGGTTGTAAGAACAATCTTGTCCACTGCTGACGATGCTAACCTTGATAACGGCAAACTTTTGTTGGATGGCGTTCAAATCGGCACCACAAAAGACTTGGATTCAGAAACTTCTGTTGATAGTAATGTTACCGATGATGACGCATCAGCTGATGATGACACTACCTTTACATTTGGCAGTTCTTTCATCGTCAACGCTGGTCAAACTAGAGTTTTGACTGTAGTTGCTGATGTCAAAAAAGGTGATGGTACTGCATTGACCGATACCAACACCATGACCATTACGCTTGAAGCTCTTACCGGAAACTTAATCAGACAATCTTCAGGCACTAGCACTGATACTGCTGAAGTTGGCGCTAACCAACTCACAGTATCCGCAGCTGCTTTGACTGCTTCTAAGAATGCGACATTGGCTAATATGAGCGTTGTTGCTGGCCAGACTGGTGTTACCATCGGTTCTTGGCTCTTTACAGCTGGCGCAGCTGAAGCTGTTGATGTCAACACAATTGTATTGAAAGATGCTGCCACTGGTTCTGAAACTTGGGGCGATGCTTTCAATAACTTGAAGCTTTACAGCGGTTCCACTCAACTTGGCTCAACCATTACTTCGCCTACAGCGACTGGTGATGCCGTAACCCAGACATTTAATCTTTCAACTGCGTTGAGGATTAATGCTGGTCAATCAATTCAGGTTGATTTGGTTGCCGATGTTCTCACTGGCGCAACTTGGACAACTGATGAAGTGGCGGTTGATTCAGCTTCTGCTACTGGCGTAAGCACAAACGCCACTGTTTCTTATGCAGGTGATTCCGCTGGTCAAGATATTGCTGTAGCTACTGCCGGCACCTTAACTGTTGCCACAGCCGCTACTCCGACCAATCCGAATACCAGTTATATGGTTGCTGGAGATCTTGAACAGACAGTTGCCGCTTGGAAATTCACAGCGGATAACATTGAAGACTTGAAAGTTACTCGCATCAAATTGAAACAAGCTCAAACAGATGTTAATGCTCCAAGCAATGTTAAGAACCTCAAGCTTTTCGTTGGTTCTTCGCAAATTGGTTCAACAGCTCCTGCTTTGACTGATCCAGATTCAGCGGTTTCTGTTGATGAGTATGCAATCTTTGAAAATTCAGCTGGTCTGTTCACTGTTCCAAAGAACAGCACAGTAACCCTTGTTTTAAAGACCGACATCACTCCTTCAACGAACGCGGTATTTGGCGCAAATGGCGAGCAGTTTAAATTCAGAGTTGCCAATATAACAACTCACACTGCATCTACCGACATTTCTGCTAAGGGTTCATTATCTGGCGCATTCGCATTAGGTTCTGCCTCAGCAAATTATGACGGTAATAGTCAGATTGTTGTGAAGACCAAACCGACATTCGCCATAAATAGTGCTTCACCTACAGGAAGTTTGGTTCCCGGTAATGTTGAAATCATTAGATTCAATATTACGGCTCACACAGCAAATGATGTGACATTTGATGGCACAAACCACAATATCCTGTTCACGATAGTTGAAGCTGGTGTTGACGTTGCGGATAGTACAGCTGATTTGTATGATGCTTCTACTAACACCACAGTCGCCACCCAGTTGACTAGTCAAGACTTTGATGATGGTTCTGTCACTTTCACGACAGTTAATACTACAATCCCTGCAGGTCAAACCAAGACATATTATGTCAAGGCAAACCTAACGGATTACACAGCTACTGGTAACTCATTCCAGATGACTATTGGCAATGCGGCTGCTGATCTTTCATGGTCAGACGGCACGACTTCTGCTGATATCAACAATGCCAATGTTTCTAATATTGGCTTGCCTATCTCTGGCAATATCTTAGTTAAACCAGGCGCATAAGCTGTCTCTGAATGATTGAATGAATCCGTTGGTCTGCCTTAGGTGGATTGCAACGAACCCAAAACACCCCCGATTTATTCGGGGGTGTTTTGTTTTGTCTAATTTTATTTTGTCTAAAAAAGCCTTTTTCTCCCCACTATCGAAGTTGAACTTCGATAGTGGGGGAATGGTGGGACGGGTGGTGATGTCATTTGCTGTGATTACATTGTGGATAAATTTTTGGTGTGATAAAATAAATGAATAAATACATTAATAAAAAAGTGATAAAGAAAAAACAATAAAGACCTCTTCGCGAGAGGCCTTTTTGTAAATAATTTCAATATCGAAGTTCAACTTCGATATTGGGGAAATAAAAATATGGAGGATAAAATCGAGAACGCTACCAATATAAAACCGGTTAAAAAATATTTAAAAATAGGGGGCGTGGTTTTGGGGATTATTTTAATATCCGCATTTTTTGCTTTTTATGCATACCCAAAATATCAGGATTGGAAATTTAACAAAGAACTTAAAGAATTAACAGAAGAAACAAATAGACCATATTTGGAAGATACTTATGGCGGTAAAACTCCCAAAGAGACACTGGAATTATTTATTGCCGCAGTGGAAAAAGAAGATTTTGATTTGGCGAGTAAATATTTTGTCTTGAGCAAACAGGAGGAATGGAAAAAAGAGCTGATTGAAATAAATAATTTAAATAAAACAAAAGATTTTTTAAAACCAGTAGCAGAAGAAATAATAAAATTAGAAAATAATGACACGGGATTGGTTAATGGTGACAAATATATATCGAAGGGGACAATTTTATTTAATTTAATTAAATATCCTCAAGGAATTTGGAAGATTAAAGAAATTTAATGGTTATTATATTAAGGAAAATATTTTTTATTGTAACGATTGCGATTTTAACAATCGGAGGTTTATTTTTATTTTCTCAAAATAGCAAATCTTATGATGACCAAACAACTCACCCAGGTATAACCGATGAAATTGTAGATTTTTATAATCTTTATTTCGATGATAGATTAACCAATGAAGAAAAAGAATTGATAGTGCAGGGGTCAATTGATGAAGACACGCCCCCAAGATGGATAAACCATTTTTATGATCCGACAAACGGCGACGGGTGGAAATCTGAGAATTTGGGCAATGTGTCATCTGGAACATTAAAATTGTTTTCAAAAATATTTTTCAATGTAAATACGGAAATTGTATCTTCAAAAAACTGGGCTCACAATGAAGTTTTGCAATTAAAATATCAAGATTATGGCGGTAATCGCACCTGGGAAAACGCCATAAGAAGATATGTAAATGGCGATAAGGAGTATGCTTATAAAACTCTTGGACACATCCTACATCTATTAGAAGATAAAACTGTGCCAGATCATACCAGAAATGATACTCACGCGCACGAAGGAGACGGTTTAACTAAAGATGGTGGCAGTCCCTATGAGGATTATAGTAGTGGCTGGAATAGATGGAATTTAACTATTGCGCAAACTTTAGGCAAAGAAAATAAATCGCCGGTAATTTTAAATTCTATTGATGAATATTTTGATTATTTGGCCAATTACTCTAATCAATATTTTTTTAGCGAGCATACGATAAATTCTGAAAAATATGGCAATCCAAAGATTTTAAGAGAAGATAAGAATTATGGATATGGGAAAGATAAAAATGATCAGGAGTTTGTGTTGGTTAAAAAATATGAAGCTTGGAATAAAGATAAAAAACTATATGAGAAAATATATACATTGGAAGATAACGATAATTTAGTTTTATCTTCCTATTTCTCTCGTCTCTCCAGCGAAGCGGTATTAAACGGTGCTGGAGTAATAAAACTTTTTAAAGAAGAAGTTGCCAAAGCGGAAAAAGACAAAAACTTAATAAAAGATGAGCCAAAAATAAGTTGGTGGCAAAAAATGAGATCGCCATATTATGGATTTATTTTACCGGTATATGATTCAGTAATATCAGTTTCAGATACTATTGGAAACATCTTCTCCCAACCCCAACAAATCAGCCCAATGGCTTTCGTCGCTAATATCGGGCAAGTTGCGGAAAACTTGACTCAAAATACTGTTGATGAGCAGGGGCAAGAATCAAGAATTGGGAATCAAGAATTGGGAATGGAATCAGGAATTATCGGATCAAAAACAGGGATAGAAACAGAAGGAGTAAGTATAGAATCAGAGCCAGTAGAATCAGAGTCAATAAGCGCGAATCAAGAATTGAGCAATAATGACAAGATTGAAATAATCCATGCGCCATATCAACGGCCAATTTCTGGGGAGATTATTCATGCTCCATATCAAGGTAATAATAGCGGCAGTATTGGCAACTCCGTAAGCAATGAGAGCGGTGTTTTTATGCCAACTGGCCAATATCAAAATATATATATTCATTCTCAACCGCCAGATGAAAATAATGTTGATGATCAAGCGCCATTAGATCAATTAAGCGACACTGTTCCCATAATAGTTGGTAATGATGCGCCGGATATTAATACCGAGCAATCACAAAATGATACAGAGGTGGCGGCGCCAGATGTTTTAGAACAGAATCAAGAATCGGGGATAACAAATCAAGAAGAAGAAAATCCAGGGCCAGTCGAAGAAGAATCAGCGCCCCCAACCCCAACTTTGCCGGATATCGATTTTTATCTCACCGATTACAATGTCCGCAACTTTAGCTTTACTTTGAATTGGGAGGATAAAAACAGCGTTATTAAAAATTGGGAATTGCAATATAAACTTGCGCCGAATTTTGATTGGCAAGATTTAAATTTTCAAAATAATGTTGCTTCTCCTGATGAAGGAAGCGCGGATTTTGTTGCTTTGTATGACGACCTGACTTATTATTTTCGTTTGCATGGCAGTAGCGCAGATACAAATAGCGCTCAAACCGATTGGCAATATTTACAAGCTGATATTTCCTCAAAACCGGTGGTGATAAATGAAATTGCCTGGATGGGGACAAAGGCGGATTCCAGTGACGAGTGGATTGAACTTGCCAATAAGACTAATCAAGAAATAGATTTGACTGGTTTAGTTTTGAAAACAACAGACGGAATTATTGATGTAAATTTAACTGGAAAAATTGCTCCCCGCGGTTTTTATTTGCTTGAACGAACAAATGATGATCCTGTTGTGAATATTTTAGCCGATCAAATTTATAAAGGAGCGTTAACAAATAGGCAATATTCAAATGAGCCGGGGCAGAATTTAATATTGATTGATGCAGAAAATAATATGGTAGACAGTGTTTGGACATTATATGTCGGAGACAATGACAGCAAAAGAACTTCCGAGAGGGTTAATATTTGGTCCAGTAGTATATTTAAAAACAATTGGCAAAATTATAAGGGCGAAGGGGGCGAAGCGCAAGACGCGGATGGCAATAAAATTCTCGGCACTCCTCGCGCGGCTAATTCCGCTATTGGGATTTATCCTTTAAATAGCGGTGTTTTTGAAGCCCCGCCGCAAATAACAAAAGATACCATTTTACTGGCTTTAAGAGGCAAATATATAGCTAATGGCCCTATTGGAATTAATAATTCCCAAGTCACAATAGAACCAGGCGCCGAATTTGAATTCACAAGTTTTAGCCAATTGCAATTTAGTGATGGCGCAAAATTGATTGCCAAGGGGACAGAAAATAGTAAAATAATAATTAACGGGAATGAGGAATATACAAAATTGTATTTTTCCGGCGCCAAGGGAGAGATAGAAAATGTAGAGATTAACAAAGGGAAAATATCGGCTAATAATTCAATCATAAAAATCAACAAATCAGTAATCAAAAACGCAAAATACGGCCTTTTGATGTTGCAAAATAATTCGGAATTTGATATTTCAAACAGCGAATTTAGCGGTGATAACGGCAGTAATTTTGCAGGAAATCCATATTATGGCCAAGCTATTTTTATTCAACAAAGCCATGGAACCATTCAAAACAGTGAAATTAAAAACAATCAAAATCATGGAATTTATGTGGATTCATTAGATTCATCAAATAGTCCGGTTGATATTTTAAACAATATTTTCACCAGCAACTCAACGCCCATCGCCACAAACGGATTTATTAATTTGAATTTAGAGGATAATACAATTGGTGCCGGAAAAGGACTTGCGGTTTATAATCCATTTGTAAGAGATGGTGAAATTGCGACAATTTCCAATAAAATTCCTTATCTGCTTTATGACAAAGCAAAAGATAATTATTGGTATAAAGTCGGCGATCCGAAAGTGGAAGCGGGCGGGGTATTGAAAATTGAGCCTGGGGCTGTTATACAGTTTGGTAGCGACAGTTTTCTGAAAGTTTATGGACGTTTGGAGGCGATAGGTACATTGGATAAGCCAGTAGTTTTTATGGGGCAATGGGATAGCGCTTCCTACGATAATATGATCAGTGATATAAAAGGCGTGGTAAGTGAATCCAGTTATGTTCAATTTTATGACGGTTCGGAGGCGGTACTGGAAAATATCATCAGTCGGCAGAAGATTATTGATCAATATAAAAACATATCTTATCAATCATTTTGGCTTGTGAGAGAGTAGGGTATTATGTATAATTCCAAATATCGATGTTCAACCTCGATATTTGGACTATCGAAGTTGAACTTCGATAGTGGGACGCCCCCCCATTTTACCTATGAATAAAAAGCCATCTTTAATTTTATATGTGGTTTTATTGGTAATTTTAATAGTCGCGAGCGCTGTTTTGTATTGGAAATGGCCGATTTTTGCTGATTTTTTTGTTAATCAGCAAAATAATTCAAATATCGAGGTTCAACCTCGATATTTGAGCGAATTGCCGCAAGAGTTAAAAAATATCAAATTCACGGATAAATACCAAAAAGAAGATTATGAAAATGCCATAAAAGCCGAGGAGGATATTAGGAAAAATCCCGATGATTATTATAATTATAATTCTGCTGGGTTTTGGTGGAAGGGGCTTGGCGATATAACAACTGTCAATAAAAAATTATATTTTAATCGCGTTATTGAGATTTATTCTTTCGCCGGCAAAAAATTTGAAGACAAAAAAATATATCAGCCCTATCAGAATTTATCTAATATTTATATTATTTTAAAAGAATATGATAATGCGGAAAAAGCGCTAAAAGATGCCATTATTTTGGCTCCCGAGGTCGGCGATTTATATATCCGGCTTGCCGATTTATACCAAAATTTAATGAACGCGCCATCGCAAAAAATTATTGATTTGTATGAGTCGGCCTTACATCAAGAGTCTTATCAGCCGGATGTTATTTATCCCGCTTATGCTCGGTATCTTTGTGGTATCAGCAAGGACAAGGAAGCCACCGAGAAGACAAAACTAAGTTGCGATATATTTAAAGATTAGCAAAGGCCATCAATTAATGAATTATTTCTTAAGATTTCTTATATTTGCGTCTTTGTTGGTGTTTTTGATACCAGCCCATCTTTATCGCGCGGTTTATTTTAATGTCGTCGTAGAAATCTCCCTTTTTATTTATCTGTGGCTTTTGATAAAAAATAAAATAAAGCCGCCAAAATTGTCTTTGATTGGAGTGGCTTTTTTTGTCTTTATTTTAGTGTCCGCTTTGGCGACTATATTTAGCGTTGAACCAGCAAAAAGTTTTTGGGGCACTCCGGTGCGTTCTTTGACCGGGGGCCTATTTATGCAGTTGCATTATTTTGCATTTTTTGTTGTTTTATCCGGAGTTTTTGGCAAAAAAGAAGATTATTTGAAATTATTTAAATATTTTCTTGGCATAGGCGCCATTATAGAATTTTATGGATTATTTGAAAGGATTTATTTGGAGCAACAGAGAATCGACTCATTGTTTGGCAATCCGATTTATTATGGAATTTTTTCCATTTTTATTTTATTTATTAGTATTTATTTTTTTGTAATAGAAAATAAAAAAATATATAAGGCTATTTATTTTGTCGTTGTATTGCTTGCAATCGCAGGTGTTTATTTGTCATCGTCTCGTGGGCCGATTTTGGGATTGGCGGTTTCTTTAATTTTGTGTTTACCATTTTTAATATATTTAGGATTTCAAAAAATAAAAATTTTTTATCCGAAATTCAATGTTAAAATTGCCATCTTGGGCGCCGCTATTTTTTTGGTTGTCTTTTTGGCAGGAACATATTCCCTATTAAAGGATAACTATATGATTAAGCGTTTTACTAATCTTGCGCAGGATCAATCAACCATCAATCGCTTGGCGTCTTGGGAAATCGCGCTTAAAGCGATTGGCGACAAACCGATATTTGGCTGGGGGCAAGAGAATTTTGAATTGGCTTTTAGCAAACATTTTAATCCAAAATTGATAACAGACAATGTCAGCGAGCTGTGGTTTGATCGCGCGCATAACAATATCTTGGACATAGCGGTAACGACGGGGTTGGCAGGGCTGTCTGCTTATCTGGCAATATGGTTTGCCTCCGCGATTGCGCTAATTCGTTTATATAAACAAGACCGCAAGGCAGAATCGGTGATTTTTTCCATGCTTTTTGCGGCTTATTTTATAAGTAGCTTGACTTTTTTTGATACGCTAATTACTTTTTTGCCGCTCATTTTGATTTTAGGATTTTTGCCGTATTTATCAATTAGCGCAAAAGAATTAGAATTAAATGAAAAATTTGGAAAATTATTGCAAAAAATATTGTTGAAAAATGAAAATCAGCATGTTTTACGGGGGATTGCGATGATTTTGACGATATCTGCCGTGTTTATAAATTTTAAAATCGCAAAAGCATCGTCTTATTACTACGAAATTAAGTTTGATAAAAATAAAACATTTAGCAATTTAACGGATTATTATGATAAAATACTATCAATAAATCCAGCGATTTTTGAAGCAGAAGCGACATATTCTTTTGCCAGAATTATCACTGGTGCAAAAATTGACGACGAAAAGTTGATAGACTATATCCGTCAAACAAAAGAAAAGTTGGAAAAATTATCTTTAAAAAATAAATATGATATCAAACCACTTTATTACGGAGCGCAAGTTGACTTATTAGATTTTAATTTGAATGGTAATAATAATTCTTTAAATAATGCTAAAAATTTATTGGAAAAATCAATAAAAATAGCACCCAATCGCCAGGATCTTTATATGGATCTGGCCCAAATTCATATGAACTTGGGCGATTATACCGAAGCAATAGTTTCTATGAGAGCGGCCAAAGATTTAAATATCAAATATTTAAGGCCACAACTTTATTTGAGCGTTCTTCACGCGCTAGATGGTCAAAATGATTTAGCGGAAACGGAGTTTAAAGCAATATTGGAATCCGGATTCAAATTTGAGTATAAGGATTACAATAATATGATTTTCTTAGCAGATTGGTTTGCGGAAAGAGAAGATCATTTAATGGCGATAAATTTATTAAAAGATGTGTTAAGATTATATCCAAAAGATATTAAGATAAAAAAGAAGATAGCTTCTCTTTATGCTGAGATTAATGATAAAGAAAATGCGATAAAGCAAACGGAAGAAATAATACTTATTGATCCCGCAAGTCGCGAAGAAGCGGAGAAATTTATTAATTTGATAAACACTTTATAAATTAAATTTGTTTGATGTTTTGATGCAATATAAGTATACGCATTACTAATATATGTTGACTAAATGCGATATTTTTTGTAATTTATATTGCATAAAAAACAAATAAACAAAATAAATGATATGAAAAAAGCATTAGTTGCCGGAGCGGGCGGTTTTATAGGTAGTCATTTAGTCAGAAGATTAAAAAAAGAAGGTTATTGGGTAAGGGGTGTAGATTTAAAAAAACCGGAATTTAGTATAACAGAAGCCGATGAATTTATCGTTGGCGATCTGCGGGATTTTGGAGTTTGCAGAAGTGTTTTAGACCAGCCATTTAATGAAGTTTATCAATTGGCTGCCGATATGGGTGGCGCAGGATATATTTTTACCGGAGAGCATGATGCCGATGTGATGCATAATTCTGCTACGATTAATTTAAATATGGTTGACCTTGCAAACAAGCATAAAGTTGGCAAGATTTTTTATTCATCTTCGGCTTGTATGTACCCTGCATACAATCAAGAGGATCCAGATAATCCGAATTGTTCGGAAGACTCTGCTTATCCCGCGGCACCCGATAGCGAATATGGCTGGGAAAAACTTTTCAGCGAGCGTCTTTATTTAAGTTATAGCAGAAATTACGGTTTAAATGTTCGCATTGCCAGATTTCATAATATTTTTGGACCGGAAGGAACTTATGTTGGCGGAAAAGAAAAGGCGCCGGCTGCGATTTGCAGGAAAGTGGCAGAAGCCAAAGATAAAGGATTTATAGAAATATGGGGGGACGGCAATCAAACCAGGTCATTTTTATATATTGATGAATGCCTAGAAGGAGTAAGAAGACTTATGGAAT
Source organism: Parcubacteria group bacterium GW2011_GWD2_38_12 (assembly GCA_000992345.1). Classification (GTDB taxonomy): domain Bacteria; phylum Patescibacteriota; class Minisyncoccia; order GWC2-36-17; family GWC2-36-17; genus GWC2-36-17. Next base: position 33,648 of record LBUA01000003.1, read on the forward strand.
CAGATTTTATCGGGCCGGTCAATATCGGGTCAGATGAGATGGTGAGTATAAATAAACTGGCGCAAATTACCATGGAGGTAGCTGGTAAAAATTTAGAGATAAATCATATTCCTGGACCATTGGGAGTCAGGGGGAGAAATTCAGACAATACTTTGATTAAAGAAAAATTAGATTGGTCTCCGTCACTGCCATTAAAAGAAGGAATTAAAAAAACTTATGAGTGGATTTCTTTACGCGTAAATAATACTTAGTTATGAATAAGATTAAAAAAATATCTGTCGTCGGACTTGGAAAACTCGGATCTTGTTTGGCCGCATCTCTAGCCTATAGAGGATTTGATGTAATAGGATTTGATATTAATAATAATTTTGTCAATTCAATAAATAATGGCATAACTCCCGTTGACGAGCCACGATTGCAAGAATTGATTAATAAATCAAAAAAAAGATTAAAAGCCACGATGAATCCGGAAGATATAATAAATAACTCTCAAGCCACATTTATTATAGTGCCCACTCCTTCTACGAAACGAGGTGATTTTTCTGATAAATATATTCAAGATTCTTTAATATCGTTGGCGCCATTTTTAAAAAATAAAAAAGAACATCATATCTTTGTAATAACATCTACTGTTTCTCCCGGTACGACGGAAAAAAATCTTATACCCTTAATAGAGAAGTTGTCAGGCAAAAAATTAAATAAAGATTTCAGTGTTTGTTATAACCCCGAATTTATTGCGCTTGGCGATGTTGTAAACGGTCTTTTGAGACCAGATTTAGTATTAATAGGAGAAAGCAGTAAGAATGTCGGCGATATATTAGAAAAAGTTTATAAAAAGTTTTGTGAAAATAATCCTGTTATAGCAAAAATGTCTCTTGTGAGCGCGGAAATCTCTAAAATAGCGTTAAACTCATATGTTACTATGAAAATCAGTTTTACCAACACTCTCGGCAATATTTGTGAGAAGATACCCGGAGCGAATGTTGATGATGTGACACGAGCGCTTGGCGCGGACAAAAGGATTTCCCCGTATTATTTGAAAGCAGGCCTTGCTTATGGTGGCCCATGTTTTCCGAGAGATAATAGAGCTTTTGATTTTTTCGCGAAAAATCACGGCATAGACGCTAAATTGGCAAAAGCCACAGATCGCGTAAATGAATTTCAGATAGAAAACAAATTTAAAAAAATAAAGAATATTTTAAAAATTCATAAATTTAATTCTATTTCCATTTTGGGTCTTGCTTATAAAATAAAAACTCCGGTGATTGAAGAATCTCCAGCCGTGAAATTGATAAATTATATTTTGACCAATCACAAAAAAACGAAAATTTGCATTTATGATCCCTTGGCGATTAAAAGTGCAAAATCTGTTTTCTCCAGAAAAATATACTACGCCTCATCAATGGAAAAATGTCTTAACTTTTCCCCATTATGGGTTATAGCGACGCCGGAACCGGAATTTAAAAATATAAGCGACAAGCATATTAAACACAATCCTACTGTTATCGTCGATTCTTGGGGTATAATAGACGAATCTAATTTCAAAAAGGACATAAAATATATCAGGATCGGGAAACACAATGAATACAATTGAAAATGTTAAAAATTATTGGAATGGGAGGCCATGCAATATCAGACATTCCACAAAAGAAATAGGTACTAAAGAATATTTTAATGAAGTGGAAGCGAGAAAGTATTTTGTTGAGCCGCATATACTTGATTTTGCACAATTTGACAGATGGAAAGATAAAAATGTTTTAGAAATTGGCTGTGGTATCGGCACGGCTACAATCGGTTTTGCCCGCGCTGGCGCGGATGTAACGGCGGTTGATTTGTCTGAAAAGTCATTAAAAATGGCTAAAAAAAGAGCGAATATATACGGGTTTAAAAATATAAAATTTTATACTGCTAATGCGGAAGAACTTTCAAAAACAGTGCCGGTGGAGAAATACGATTTAATTTATTCTTTTGGCGTAATTCATCACACTCCTCATCCGGAAAAAGTATTTGAGGAAATTAAAAAATATTGCAAACCGGAAACGGAAATAAGAATAATGCTTTATTCCAAATGGTGCTGGAAAGTATTCTGGATAATTTTTACCTACGGCAAAGGCAGATTTTGGCAAATAAATAAATTGGTTCCGAGATATTCCGAGGCGCAAACCGGCAGTCCGATTACATATATTTATTCATTTTGGGATATTCGTAAGTTGATGAAAGATTTTAATATTATGAATATATACAAAGATCATATTTTCCCGTATGTTATAGGAAAATACGTAAAATACGAATATCAATATGTTTGGTATTTCAGGTGGATGCCAAAGTTTTTATTTAGATGGTTGGAAAGACATTTTGGTTGGCACACCATGATTATTGCAAAATTAAAATAACCTATGAATCCGTATATTCTTGTTTTAATATCTATAATATTATCATCTCTGGGCCAAATTCTTCTCAAGATAGGGGCTAATTCATTCACGGAAATACGTCTTTCCGCCGACAATTTTACCGTTATTATTTATAAAATGATAAAAAATCCTTCAATGATACTTGGGGTTATTGTTTTTGCTACAAGTTTTTTTATTTGGATACTTTCTTTGTCAAAATTAAAACTCAATATTGCGTATCCGCTTACAAGCGCAACATTTGTTTTGGTTAGTTTTATGTCTGTTTTTATTTTGCATGAGCCATTTTCTTTTTATCAAATTATTGGTATTTGTTTTATTATTATCGGAATTGTTATTTTATTTCAATAACTTTAAATGAACGAACGAGATTTTCCCAAAATAAATCTTATTTCTCCCGTTTTATGGTTTCGCTATTTTGTGCGTTTTTTTGCAAGTTTTATTCCACCATCTTTTTTAAAGAATTTTTTTTATAGAATAACAGGAATAAAAATTGGTCGAAATGTATTTATTGGAGAGAGTGTTTATTTTATAGATGGTTTCAAAGGTGGTCTTATTGATTTAAAAGATGGAGCGGTATTGTCTCCCAAGGTTGTCGTAGTGGCAATGGCGGTTCCGGCAGAATCATTTATTGGTAAAAAATATTATGTTACAAAAACTGCTAAAGTTACCATAGGAGAGGGGTCTTGGATTGGGGTTGGCGCGGTAGTTTTACCATCTGTTGTAATTGGTGACGGGTCTATTATTGGAGCAAATGCCGTTGTTAATGGTCCGGTCAGATCACTTGAAATGTGGGCAGGAGTGCCGGCGAAATATATTAAAAAGGTAGAAGATTATGGATTAAGAGATAAAAACTAAAATATGAAAAATAAATTAATTTCAATTGTTTTACCTCTTCATAATGAGGAAGGAAATATTAATGAGCTGTATCAGCGCCTTATTAGAACGCTTAATACAGAAAAAAAATATGACTTTGAAATAATTTTTGTAAATGATGGCAGTATTGATTCCTCTCTTAAATTGGTGAAAGATTTGTCGTTGCGTGATAATCGAGTTAAATATATTTCATTATCTAGGAATTTTGGGCATCAAGCGGCGTTAACTGCTGGCTTAACATATGCAAAAGGCGATGCAATTATTATGATAGATGCTGATCTTCAACATCCTCCGGAATTAATTACTGAATTAATCACCTGTTGGGAGGATGGTTATCAAGTAGTTTACACAGTTAGAGATGAAACAAAAGATATTTCATTTTTTAAGAAGATCACGGCAAATATTTTTTATAGATTAATAAATTTAGTATCGCAAGTAAAAATAGATCCGAATAGTTCTGATTTTAGGCTTATCGATTCCAAAATCTGCGATATAATTAGGCAAAATCCCGAAAGAGAACGATTTTATCGAGGCTTGATCCCATGGATTGGTTTTCGTCAAAAATCCATAAGATTCTGTGCTGATTCTCGATTCTCCGGTAAAACCTCATATACATTATCTAAGATGTTAAGATTTGCAATTAGTGGCATCCTTTCCTTTTCTTTCGTCCCTCTCTTGGTAATTATTGGATTGTCTATTTTTTTGGCGATTGCTTCAATAATTTATATCCTATTTGTTTTTTATCAGAAATTTATTTCTGGTCAGGCTATTCCCGGTCAGGCATCTGTACTTATTGCGATATTAATTATAGGTAGTGTTCAGCTTCTTGCTATTTCAATTACTGCTATATATTCATATAAAACGTATCATGAAGCTAAGAGGCGGCCGATTTATATAGTCGACGAAACCAAGGGATTTAACGATGAGCCAAAATCATAATGAATCATATAATTATTAATGCCGATGATCTCGGGCTAACTAATAGTGTCAATAAAGGAATATTTGAAGCAATTGATGCAGGCGTGGTCAGTGATGTATCCCTTTTGGCTGTAGGCGATGGATATGACGACGCAGTAAAAGGTCTTCTAGAGAGAAATATCAAAACAATAGGATTGCATTTTTGTATAGTTGATAAAGAAAAGCCATTAAGTTTACCAAGCGAAGCATCATTGATCTGTGAGAACGACGGGAGTTTTTTTACTAATCGAAATAGGATATTTGCGAAAATTCTTTTCAAGAAAGATGAAACATTGAAATTTATTAAAAGAGAACTTGAGTTACAAATAAAAAAAATAAAAAATTCAGGATTTAAAATAACCCATTTTGATTCTCACCAGCACGTTCATCTTTTTCCCGGGATTGCCGACATTTTTGTTGAAACATGTTATCGTCATAATATCCCATTTATGAGACTTCCGAAAACACTCTCCCTAAGGAGTCCGTTGACGGGGTTTGCGGTGGGAATTTTTGCATGGCGACTTGAAAGGTTGCTTAAAAAATATAATATTAAGTTTGTGCCTTTTTGCGGTTTTGAATATAGCGGTTGTCTTACGGAAGAAAAATTAAGAAAAATTTTAATCCAAGCAAAACAAAAATTTGCGTCAGAGTTTATGGTGCATCCCGGAAAAAATGATAATTATACTCAAGAGAAATACGCGCACTGGAATTATGATTGGAGCTCGGAATTGTCCTTATTATTAAATAACAAACATTTAATTAATGATTTAAGTCTTAAGTTAATAAATTTTGAATACTTGCTCTAGAAAATAAATCATGAATTGCCCTAATTGCAACAGTCAAAAAAATAAAATTCGTTTTTCTTTAGATACATACAAAATTGTCAAATGCTTAAATTGCGGAGTGTTTTATAATCGCGATTTCCCAGAAAAAGAAGATTTAAAAGAAACATTTTCAGAAAAATATTATTCAGATATTCAAAAAGAAGCGTTTTCTTATATAAAAGAACAAAGGAATGAAGATGTCAGCTGGGATATTTACAGGCTTGGACTTGATTATATAGAGAAAAATAGCGGGAAGGGATATTTGCTTGATGTCGGCTGCGCTTTTGGTTCTTTTTTGAAATTTGCCTCTAATAGAGGTTGGCGCGTTGGAGGCGTAGAAATCTCCGAATATTCCTCTTCTTATGCAAGAGATGTCCGCGGTTTTAATGTGCTTACGGGAAATTTATTAAATTTACCAGCCCAAAATGAGCAATTTGATGTGGTTACTTTTTGGGATTCGATTGAGCATATGAGGGAAGTAAGACAAAATATTGAAAAAGCTTCTGCCATTTTAAAGCCGAAGGGGTATATTGTTATCACAACAGATAATTTTAATGGATTTCTTTCATTTGTGGCCTCGTTGTTTTATTATGCTTCTTTTACATTTCTCAAATACCCAATAAGAAAATTTTTTATTCCATATAATAGTTGTTATTTGACGCATAGCAAACTTAAAACTATATTGAGCCAAGTGGGGCTGAAAGAGGTGTACTATAGGGGGATAGATTATCCATTAAGTAAAATTAAACTTAATTTTTTTGAGCGAGTAATTCTTGGTATTTTATATAAAATTGGCGACTTATTGAATATGAACAGCCAGTTTATTATAATTGCGCAGAAATAAATATGTTTTCTTTAAGAACAAAATTAAATATTGCTCTGGCGTTTTTGACAAAAAACAGGCCTTTTTATATCCAGTATTATATTACCCCTTCTTGTAATCTAAATTGTCGTATGTGTAATATTGTTGAATCCAACTTTGATCTTCGGGCAGTTGATTTGAAAACTGTTGAAAAAATTGCCGCTAATCTCAGTAAAATTGGTGCTGGAGTTGTTCTCCTCACTGGCGGCGAACCGTTTCTTAGAAAAGATTTGCCGGAAATGATAGATATTTTTACTAAATACGGTTTGAACCCCAGACTTCAGACCGCAGGCCTGCTAACTAAGCGAGAACAGTTGGAAGCATGTGCCAGAGCAGGGGCAAAAGATATAAACATTAGTCTAGATTCTCTTATTCCTGAAAAACAAGAATATATTAATGGCAGTATTCCTAATTCTTGGCATCGCGCGATAGAAACGATTGTAAACGCAAATGACGTTTTCCAAAATCCCGATAGAATATGCGCTTTTGGGACTGTGCTTTCAAAATATAATTATATGGAGATTCCGGCTATCATTGAGCTTGCGACATTTCTTGGTTGGTATGAATCTTTGGTCCCCGTACATATTACATCCCTTGAATCTCCGATGAATTTTCGCGGCACAGATAAAGATTTTAAATTTTATTTTCCTGACGATAAAGCCGCACTTGTTGAATTGAAAGAAAAAATAATTAAAATGAAACAGGGAGGATATAATATTTTTGATAGTGATGCTTATCTTAAATCTGTTTTTTATTTTCTTGAAAATAATCATCCGACATGGAGAAAAAATAATGTTTGTGATAGTCCCAATTTATATTTTGCCATTTTACCGAATGGTGATTTTGCCCCTTGTTGCGATCATAGATTTCAAGGAAAATTATCTGTAGCTGATAAAGATTTTCCAGCACTCTATAATTCTCCAGAGTTTAGATCGTCGGTATATAAAACCACTTCTTCGTGTGGAGGATGTAATTTTGGAAGCTATCCGGAAGTTACTTTAAGCGTTCGCGATCCAAGAGCATTTTTAAGTCGCGTAAAGATGGTTTTATTTTCTAAAAATAAAAAGATTCCAAAAAGAACATTGCCCGAAGTTTATGAATTTATAGAACATCTCCGCAAAAAGTATAGGATTGCTCCTTTTGAGCCGCCATCAAAATCAAAAGAAGTCGCATGCAGTCAACGTTATGGATATTCTGAAAAATCTTCTCGTAAAATATCTCCTAAAATTTTGCAAGAAAATAATCAAGATAAGCCCGAATTCAAAGTATTAGTTACCGGTGCAAATGGTTTTGTTGGCGGGGCAATTGTTGAGGCGTTGCTTAAAATGCCCGAAATATCCGTAATCGCGACTGTCAAAAAGTCTAATGCAGAATTAATGTCTTTAGCAAATAAAAATAACAGTCTTTTAATTATAGAAGGCGTTGATTTGACTGATAAAAAAATGCTTTCAAGAATTCCATCAGGTATTACTCATGTGGTGCATGCCGCCGCGCTTGCGCGCTTTAAAGGGGCGCAAAAAGAAGAACTTTATCGGAATAATGTTGACTCTACGGAAAATCTATTAAATTATTTCAAGGAAACTTCACGAAATACTTTCAAAAGATTTATTTTTATTAGCACTATTGGCGTTCATGACAGACCATTAATTTATGATAAAAAAATATTAATTAAGGAAGATTCCCCATTTAAGCCAAAAAGTGACTATGGAAAATCAAAATTAAAAGGGGAGAGAATGGTGCGTCTTAGCGGATTGCCGCATATAACTATCAGACTTGGCTGGGTATATGGTCCAAAAATGAGGGAAAATTCTCACATAAGAGCGTTTTTTGCAATATGCAAGAAAAAAAGTATTATATCGCGATTTGATTTTCCTGGCAGAATTAGTCTGGCTTATATTGACGATGTCGCAGAAGCTATTAAAGATTTGATTTTTAGGGAAAATCTTTCGCATAACACATATCTTATGGCAAGCGATGAGACCATTTCAATAGGGGATATTTTTAGAATATTTCGTCAAAAACTTGGATATAGTGGAAAAATGATCTCTTTTCCCAACACCGCGCGACGCATACTTAATGTAGTGACTCCAATTTTTCCTATGGAAATAAGATCGCTTTTTGAAAATTATCTTGTATGTAATGTAGATAATCTTAAATCTGAAGAAATTCAACTTAAGACCCTGTTCTCAAGGGGAATTGATCAATGTTTTGAAAGTTGGTTTAAAAAAATATGAGAAATAAATCTATTCTTATAACGGGAGCCGCTTCGGGACTTGGTGAGCAACTCGCTCTAGAAGCGCGCGCAAGAGGCTACGATCTTTATCTTGTTGATAATTCACCAAAAATTACTGATGTTGCCGCTAAAATTAATGCTAAATATTTAATTGCTGACCTTTCTGACCGAAGATCGTTAGACGAGATCGCTGAATGGGCGCGTAATGCGGAGATTATAATAAATAATGCCGGTATAGCAAAAAAGGAGGTGTTTCATAAAATGTCCACTCTAGACGCGGAAAGGGTAGTAGCGGTTAATATTTTGGCGCCGATGATTTTGAGCCGAATTTATCTTGAGCGTTTTTATAAGAGCGGTTCGGGCGCAATTATCAATATCTCCAGTTCGGCAAGCTATTTTCCGACTCCGCAAATGGCTCCATATGGTGCGTCAAAAGCGTGGTTGAACGCATTTACTGAATCTCTATTTATTGAAGTTAAAAGTTTTCCAAAAATAAAAATTTTAGCTATTTGCCCCAGCGGGATGAATACGGATTTTCAGCAATCTAGCGGAGTTAAAAGGGATTATTCAGAGCTTCTTCTTAATCCCGTAATTGTAGCTAAAAGAATATTTAATGATATAGAAAAAGGAAGGAGTGGAATAAGAAATTATGGAACAATGACACATTTATTCAAAATTCTAAGATCATTTTTGCCAGCAAAAATTTATTTGCGTTTGATTGGATATTTAATAAATCGCTATCGTTAATTTAATAAATGAAAATAATTGATTTTATGAAAATAAATATTGTTAAGTTATTCAAACCAATAATTTTGGTAGCAATATGTTACACATTGCTCACTATTGTTTTTTGGGGAGCCTTTGTCCTTGATAGGGGCTTACATGCTGAAACAAAATGGATTGAGCTTAGCCAGGAACGACCGAGTTTAGAAGGATTTATTTATCCCGATAAAGACAGGCTATTTATGTCTTTGCCTTTTCATATAGCGTATATTTTCTCTGACGGCTCTTATTTAAGTCTTCACATTTTATTCGGAATTTTTGTTTTCCTTACAGGATTTTTGAGTTATTTGATAATGCGCCATTTTTTTCCTGGTAATATTTTTTTAAATTTTTTGATAGGGGCGGTCACTCTTGTGTTTGGAGCTGACATGGCTGTTGTGTTATTGCCCATGATTGTAGTTCGCCAAGCCATAGTTTTTATGCTTGCGGCTTTTCTTATATTTTTAATTGCCTGGAAGAAGCAAAAACCGGCGCTACTATTGGTAGTAGCGACGGCTCAACTTATATCGCTTTGGACTTATGAGGTTGGTCTTTTAATGATGCTTTGCGCGCCCTTACTTATTTGGGAAAAAGGAATTAACTGGCGAAAATGGTGGATGTGGGCGTTCGCATGGAATATAGTGCCCGCATTAAAGGTGGCTTATATGGGGTATCGTTATTTGATTCAGCAAGAGGTTTCATATCAATCAGCGCAATTATTTTCAGCCGACTGGTCTATTATTAATATTCCCATAAGAATGTTTCGATTTGTTTATGATGGCCTATTATTTTGGAATTGGTCGGAAGATTGGCTCGGGCCTTTCAGCGAGGGATGCACTTCCACGATGGTAAATAAAATTTCTATACCGTTAATAATTGGCGTAGTCGGATTTGCGGTTGCTATTTTTTTGATAAATAAATTTCAATCTTCGGAAGGAAAGATCCCTGTTAACAAGATTTTGTTATTTGCCACTATTTTTTCAATTTTAGCGTATTTGCCGTTTTTGCCGCTTGGGCAAATTCATCCATTTTTTAAAATGAATTGGCGGACGCATTTTTATCCAGCTTTTCCTATGGCGGTTATTTTAATAATAGCACTTTACCAAATAGGACTAATGTTGCGCACAAGGTGGATCTTATTTATCGGAAGTATTCTTATAATCGTATCCGGGCTTTTTAGCGGTATGGCCAATCAATTAGAGCAGGATAATTTTTGGGCAAGGCATCAAAATGTTATGTCGGCGATTGTTCGTCAAGCGCCGAATATCAAAGATGATACACTTGTTGTTTTGACCAATATTCCAGATAAGCTTTTGTATTCTGTTTGTGAAAATTATCCGCCGACAAATCCGTTCGGGTCTCCGATGTGGTTTAATTCCGCTCTTCAAGTATATTATCCGAACACCCGGCTTATAGGTCTTTATACTTATGAAGGCGCCATAATGCCCGAAGCGGACTTTAAATTTAATTTTAATAAAAATGGAGTGGAGTTAGAACGTACTAGTATTAGATTGGAAGGGAAAGATTTTGGATATGACCAGATGATTGCTTTTGAATTTGATTCGCAAAAAGGAGCAACGCTTTTAGCGAGTGACTTCCCTTCGGCTGATGTTTTGGGATCAATTAATCATTCGGATTATAATCCCATTAAGAGAATTGATTTTAATCCTCCGCCAATAGAAACAATTAGAAAATTAGATATTGATAAAGAAATATTCATTGGCGTTTCGGAAGAGTGTTATGACGAAACTAATATGGAGAAGCGTATTAATATGCTAGATTGGGGTGGAGATAATGTTCTGCGGGAGAGCTTGGGAGTTAATTTTTACGGCATTTTGCCACTTAATCGGGAGGGTTCACTGACCATGAAAGAAAATCATTTATATTTTTTGACAAAGGACGATAAGGATCATTTGACTACTCCATTTTTACCGCTTCAAAATTTAGAGAGCGGAGAAAAATATATTACGCTTGTTAGCGCTTGGTATGGAGATTGGTCAATTAAAGAAATTATGTCTACTAAGGGCAAATCCGCGGCTTTAATGATGTTGCAAGATAAAAATTTTAATACGCTTGTAGAAGCCCAGCCATCAGGACAATCTTTAACGCGATTGCCTGAAGGCAAATATACTTTATGCGCGCCGGTAAGCGCTAAAACGGAAGATGTGCGAGTTGTTTTTAAGGGTAAGTCCGGAAAGGAAGTCATAATGCCGGATAGAATTATGATTGAGCACGTTCGACTTAAGAAATAATTTAATATTTATAAAATGACAAAAAAAATAAAATACTACAAAGAATTAATTTGGGAATTAACTAAAAATGAATTGAAGCTCCGCTATAGCGGATCTGTTTTGGGTTTTATTTGGGTTTTTTTAAAACCATTTATGACATTTGCTATTTTGTTTATGGTATTTTCTGTTTTTTTTGGTCAACATGACCCTTATTATAAATTCAATCTTTTAATTGGATTAGTGTTATTCTATTATTTTTCTGAAGGAACAATACAGCTCACCGATACTCTTCTCAAGAGAGCGGATATAATATTAAAGCTTAATTTTCCAAGATTTGTTGTTATTGTTTCATCGCTTCTTAGCACTTTTATTAATTTTTTAGCGTCACTCTCATTCTTTTTTGTTTTGGTTTTTCTATTTTCTAAAACAGACCACATATTTAGTATGTATGGTTTATTAATGTTTGTAATAGCAGTTATTTTCTTATCTTTGCTGATATTGGGCTTTGGTCTTTTTTCGAGCATAATTCAAGTTAAACTTCGGGATTTTCAACAAATCTGGTCTCTTTTTATTCAGCTTCTAATGTATTCCACTCCGATTATTTATCCATTGACGATCTTGCCTGATAAATTACAGAAAATCATCCTATTAAATCCGCTTACAATTATTATTGATTTTTCAAGAAGTCAACTGTTAAATATGCCACTTGCAGTTTCGCTAAATTCAGTGATTATTCTCGCAGTTTTTATTATTTTATTAAATGTTGCGGGATATTATTATTTTAATAATAGAATCAAAATAATAGCGGAGAATATATAAATTATTATGATTAAAATAGAAAATTTATCAAAAACATTTTTAGTTCCGCACGAAAAGAGATTTAATATTAAAGATTATTTTATTCATTTTTTTTCAAAAATGAATTATGAAAAATTCAATGCTTTGAACGATATTTCTTTCAACATGGAAAAAGGAGAGTGGCTAGGTATTATAGGTAGCAATGGAGCTGGCAAGTCCACACTTCTTAAAATACTAGCCGGTATTTATTCGCCTGATTCCGGGAAAATAGTTATTAAAGGAAATGTTGTTCCGTTTTTGGAATTGGGGGTTGGCTTTCATTCCGAACTTTCAGCGAGGGATAATATATACTTAAACGGTTTACTGCTTGGTATTCCCAGAAAAAAAATTCAGGAAAAATTTGATGAGATAATAGATTTTGCGGAAATAAGGCCCTTCGTAGACCAGAAATTAAAAAATTTTTCGTCAGGTATGCAGGCGCGGCTAGGTTTTGCTATTGCGATGCATGCGCCGGCAGATGTATTTTTAATTGATGAAATTTTGGCGGTGGGGGATTATGCTTTTCAACAAAAAAGTTTAAATACTTTCAAGAATAAATTAAAGGATAAAACTATTGTTTTTGTTAGTCATGATATGAATAAAATAAAAGAAAATTGTAATAGGGTAATGTGGATCGCAGATGGCCGAATTAAGGAAATTGGCAATCCAGAAAAGGTAATTGCTAATTATATAATATCGGAACAAAGGGTATAATTTATGATAGACCTTATTTTTAATTTGATAAATAAATATAAACAAAAATCCATAATTGAAAAAATGGATTTAGCTAATGAATTGGACAAGGTTGTCCGCTATTTTATTATTCTAACTCCCGGACATTCGGGGAGTTTGTGGCTTAGCAAGATTCTAAGCGCTCATCCGGATGTTTTATGTTTTCATGAGGGTCCGGTGCAGAAAATTTTCCCTAAAAGATATTACAATTTGACCGATGAAGATATAATGATTTGGCTATATTCCCTAAAAAGTACTTCCGCAAACCATTACGGGAAAATTTATAAGGCAATTGGGGGTATTGGTAAGATAACTCCCTCTGCTGCATTATCTGAAAAAATAAGACCATATTTTTTGGTTTTTAATTTGACGCGCAATCCAATTAATTTTATTAATTCACAACTTCAATCTACCGACGAAAGAGTTATTCCAAAGAGAAAAAGAGAAGTTTTAAAAATATCGGAGAACGCGGTTAGTCATTCCCCTCAAATTAAGGAAATATATTCAAAAAGCCTAGATAATAAGTTGTTTGTTTGGGCGTGTTGGGAATGGTCTTATTATGCCGAGAGTTCGAGTGATGCATTATATAGAATGGAAGATTTGACAAGTGATTTAGAAATTCTCATAAGATCTTTAGAGGAAATAACCGGCATCAATATTAGTGAGAATAAATATTTTATGGATAGCATTAAAAATCTCATGGAGAATCGAGTCAATTCTCATTTAAAAGAAAAACGGCGCGATCTGAATGATATTTATTTAAACCAATGGAACAATGACCAAAGATTTTTATTCAATAAAATTTGTGGCTTAAAAGCCAAAGAACTTTATCCTGAGTTATCCAATATTTTGAATCATGAATGATATTATCAAACCTACTATCTCCATCATCACCCCTTGCTTCAATAGTTCCAAATTTATTCGGGAATGCATTGAAAGCATTTTAGGGCAAGATTATCCCCATATTGAACATATTATTCAAGATGGCGCCTCAACTGAC
>LBUA01000004.1:0-44194 GCA_000992345.1 Parcubacteria group bacterium GW2011_GWD2_38_12
CCCCTTCCTTTTTGCCCGCCCGAGCGTTCAGTTTGGCGCGCGAAGCGCGCCGTCAGTTCCGTTCAAAATAGGTTCGGACTTTGTCGTATAATTGCACCAGTATTTGACTTTCAGGAATTTTGCCGACCGATTCGGCCGCGCGAAGCGCGGAAAGGTATGGAAACACTGGCTCGCCGCGCACGGCGCGGCTCGCCAAACGCAGGTTCGAAATCCCTTGCGATTTTAAGTATTTGCTTTGCCCAATAAAACTATGACTGAACAACATAAATTTTTCTTATACGCCCGCAAGTCCACAGACGTGGAAGATAAACAGATGCGTTCTATCGAAGACCAGATCGCAGAATTGCGCGCCTTTGCGAAACAAGAAAATTTGAATGTTGTTGATATTTTTATTGAAAAGCAAAGTGCCAAAATTCCGGGCCGACCGATATTTGGTCAAATGTTGAAAAAAGTTGAGGACGGCGAAGCCAACGGAATTTTGGCTTGGCACGCGGACAGGTTGGCGCGCAATTCTGTGGACGGCGGGCGTATCATTTACCTTTTGGACACCGAAAAACTTGCGAGCTTGAAGTTTCCAACCCTATGGTTTGAAAATACGCCGCAAGGAAAATTTATGTTGAACATTGTGTTTGGGCAAAGCAAATACTATGTGGATTCTCTTTCCGAAAACACCAAGAGGGGTTTGCGCCAAAAAGTGAAGCGCGGAGAATATCCCGGCCCCGCGCCCATCGGCTACATAAATGACAGCCGCACTAAATCTGTGGTAGTGGACAGAAAGAAAGCAAAGGTTATTCGCGGGGCCTTTGAGCTATATGCCGAGGGCAATTCGCGGTTAGAGGATATTTCAAACTTTTTGGCGCAACGCGGGATACTATCCCGTGGCGGAAAGAGAATCCACAAGACGAGGGCGACTTTTATCCTCTCCAATCCGTTCTATACTGGATTATTTCGCTACTCCAAAGAATTGCACGAGGGCAAATACGAGCCAATCATCGCAAAGAAAATTTTTGATAAAGTTCAGGAAGTTTTGAAGCAGAGAGGAAGGCCGCACCACAAAACCAAATATGAGCCGCGAGATTTTTGCGGACTAATGAGGTGCGGCACTTGTGGAATGTCCATAACTGGCGAATACAGGGTTAAGAAGCAGAAAAATGGAAATGTCCACGATTACATTTACTATCACTGCACCAAGAAAAGTAAATCAATCAAATGTCCCGAACCCTGTATTCGCCAAGAGGAACTGGACAAACAAATCTCCTCTCTGCTTCAAAAATTTTCTTTGCGTGCGGATTGGGCGGAAAAACTTTTGGCTATGGCAGAAAAAGATAAAGCGGTATCCGCCCAATCCGTTTCTGCTTTTGTTCTTGAATCTCAAATCAAAATCCGCGCCATGCAAACCAAGCTCCAGCGACTTCTCGATGGGTATTTAGAACAGGATATTGAACGCGAAATATACCGAGAACAGAAAGCGGTCTTGCTATCCGAAAAGAAGTCGCTGGACGAGCAAATGGCGCGAATTGAACAAAAGCAAAATGATTGGCTCGAACCGATGAAAGAATGGATAAAAGTCGCTTCAAACCTCGTCAAAATCGCAAGGGATAGCAACCTTTTGGGGAAAAAGGTTGCTGCCAAAGAAATCTTTGGCTCGAACCTGCGTTTGGCGAGCCGCGCTGTGCGCGGCGAGCCAGTGTTTCCATACCTTTCCGCGCTTCGCGCGGCCGAATCGGTCGGCAAAATTCCTGAAAGTCAAATACTGGTGGGCGCTTGAGGACTCGAACCCCAGACCCTCTCGGTGTAAACGAGATGCTCTAACCAGCTGAGCTAAGCGCCCCTTTGTCGTCCATTTGTCCAAAACAAAACAGTTGACAGTTTATAGATTTTAAGTTTTTAGTCAACTATCACAAAAAATAAAACAATAAATACATCACTATTAATAATATAAACGTAGAAATCCCAAACTATAATCCGCTTTAAAACAATTCTTTTCTTTCTTTTGATTCTTTGATAATCTTAAACGCCTCATCAGCGGAATCCACCAAGCTATATAATTTCATATCGCCTTCATCAATCGCTTTATATTTGTCATACATCATCTCTTTGACCCATACCAAAAACGGTTCCCAAAAATCTTTTCCCACAAGCACCACTGGTATATCCCGCGAAATCTTATTCGTTTGTATTAAGGTAACTATCTCCGACATTTCATCCAGAGTCCCAAATCCTCCCGGAAAAAACACATAGGCCTGCGAAGCAAACGCCAGCATCACTTTTCTAGTAAAGAAATAATGAAATCCCAGTCCTTTCTTGACATAATCATTTATCCTTTGTTCCATCGGAATAAGCAAGATATTCAACCCAACCGACTGGGCATTAGCTTCAAAAGCTCCACGATTGGCCGCTTCCATTATTCCGGGTCCGCCACCAGTAATAACGGTAAATCCTTCTTGGCCCAAAAGATAAGCCAAGCGCCTCGCCTCTTTATATTCGGGAATTTCGGAAGTGAATCTGGCTGATCCAAAAAATGTTACGGTTTTTTTAAGATCCGCCAAAAATTGAAACCCATCCACAAACTCAGCCATAATCCTGAAGATTCTCCACAAAACGCTCTCGCGAAAATCCATCTTAGAACTTTCGGCTTCTTTTTTGACAGATTTTTCTTCTGACATATATGAATATCACAAAAATATTAAAAATATAAAGTTTATTTTACATCTTCAATATTATATGCTACATGTTTTATACTTTTAAATTTACCATTTTTAAAATTCCGAAGCAATATAGAAAAAAGCCCCCGAGTTTTAACACGGGGGCTCACTTTTTTATTCGGCGGGGCCGTCATATCTGACCTTAGATTCACCGATTCTATATTCATACTCGCTTTCCCATCCTGGATACGCATATACAATGGCGGTTAAATATCTTTTGTAATAACCGCCGACACTGCTCATTATAGCAGGCACAATCTTATGCGGAACACCTGCTTCAACAATCAAAGCCCAATCATCATTCACCGGGACTTTAATTATATCTCCGTCAACGCCTATCTCAAAATGACCCCTGCCGGATGTAAAAATAAAAATTTCTGTCGTACGACTATGCTCATGCCAATCGCCCTCTTGCTCTGCGCGCATAAAAGCAAAACTATTGCTGTTTAATTTTCTCTCTTCATCAAAAACCGTGTGCAAAAACTCATATATCCAACCTGCTTTAGTATATTTGTGGCAATATCCGGTATGCTTGCCTTTGTATTTTACCAGCCGATATCCTTTTCCGATTATTTTAATTACCGCCTTCCGATATCTTGGCTGACCATAACCGTCAATATTCGCCTCCCGAGATTCTTTAAAAATCTCCGGCTTCTTAAATTCATCAGCCCAAAGAAATTTATATCCCCACTCAGAGATGATTATTTTCTTATTTTCTCTCTTTATAAAGCCATTTACCGCTGACAATAACCAGAAGATTCTTCTGGTCGCCTTCATACCGATATTTTTAGTATCATTTGTCAGTAAAGGCCGGTCTGCCAACCACCGCTTAAGATCACTGTTTTTCTTGAAAATTCTCATTTTAGAATAACTCTCTTCATGAATCGCAAGTAGCGCCAAATAACAATCCTCTGTTCCTATTTTTTTCATTTCTTCCCTCCCATATTTTATTTTTAAGATACAATTTTATTTGAGAACAAACTACATTAAAAAAATAAAAAAAGCAACTTGTTCTCTCTGGTGCAGTATTCTTGAATTAATCCGAACGCATTTTTGCCCAGAAAATTCGGAGCGGCTTCGCCGCAAGATTTAACAATTTCCAATTTTTATTTGGCGGCAAATTCCTAATGCTCTAGTTCTTTGAGTTGCGCTTCTTCTTCCTGAATAATCTTCTGCCACAATGCTTGGTTTCCGGTAGCCAACGCAGCTCGTTTAGCTTTATAGTTTTCGTTGATTTTACGAATCCACGAAGAATCTTCGATAAACAGCTTGAGTGTTGGTTCTAAATCTTGATCGTTAGCTTTAGTAAATAGCAGGAGCAGGTCTTCCCGTTCGGTAGGAAGTAAAGTTGATTCTTGGATCAGTTCTTTGATTTTTTGAAAGTTGGTATCCATAAAAGTTTTGGGTGGATTGTTATCATTGCAATATTCTTCCCATTTTTTTATTTTTAAAAGATTTAATCATTGGAAATGTCGCTTTTTGATACGCGCGCAAGCGCAAACATTGTGCCATCAGGACTTTTCCAAAAAGAAAGAACCGTGGACCCCTTTAATGTGCCTTTTTCCCGACTAGCAGCTTTCAGAAGGTTTGCTCGAGCCCTATTCCCGGCAGTGCTTCTTAATAAAGAAATGTTCTGTATTCTCGACACTATTCCTACCGCAAAGATTGTTTCTCCTTCCTCCCAGAATATTTCTCCGCTGATCGCGCGGGCGACCCATTCTGGCGCACCCTCCCGCGTTTTCGTTTTTTCTTGTTTCCGTACTTGCTCTGTCCGAGTAGTTAGCTTTGTTCCTTGCGCGTATGCTTCGCTGACCATTCCAGGGCCAACCGAAAGCGCAGAAACAAAAAGCAAAACGCTAGCCACTTGCTTGGCTTTGCCCTTGAACCTTTCTAAAACGCTTCGTTCTTGGGCGATGGCTTGCTCTGGTTTTAATTCCGCTTTCTCTACCACCGTCTCACGCATTTCTAATCCCCCTTCTTTAGGAAGTTCTAATGACATTTCCTCTTCTGATTTTATTTGTTCTGGGCTAGGCCCAGCTTCGAATGATTTCATACTCAAGAATGATTAAAATTTTTCTTTTCTTTTTTCAAAATCGCCAATTCGTTTTTGCCCCCAAAATTGAATACGAATTAGTCGCCGAGCGAAGCGAGGCGAACCTTCAAAACTCGCAATTTCCTCAATGGTGCGCGGGAGAGGATTTGAACCTCCACGCCTTACGGCACATGCACCTCAAGCATGCCTGGCTACCAAGTTACAGCACCCGCGCAAATTACAACTCATTATTTATGATCAATATTTATTTTCAAAGCTTTTTTAATCTTTTCAAATTTTCTTGAAAGATAAGTTATATTATTAGAATAATATATTTTTGGCAATAGTTTCAAGGAATCTGCCTTTGCATATCTTAAATAATACATATTTCCATTTTGCGTAATACGACCTCTTATTTTTATTAAATTATAAATTTGGCTATCAATCCACTTAATATGCAATTCACTAGCTGACATAAACACCGTGTAAAACATAAAACTTGATTTCCATCGCTCATCCCAATATGAATAAAATGTTCCGTCGCCATCAAAATGACCTCGCAAAAAATCAAAGAAATATTGGCGCGGTATTTTTAATTTAGAAATCACCTTTGATTTTCTAGGCATAAATCCTATCTTAATTAAAAATTTATAAAAACTTATGTCTCCAAATTGAATGCGTGGAGATTTTTTACCTGTAAAACCAGAAATTTTAAAACCTATCTTTACGTCAATTCCTAAACATTTTTTAAAATTATTAAGTTGCTCAATATCATTCGATGTAAAATCAAGATGTCTCCCGTCCGGAGATAAATTACCATCGGTGGTTAAAAGTCCTATGGCATAGGCAAAATCAGGCGACCACTTTATTTTTACTTTATTTTTTGGTTTTGGTCCTCTTTCCCCCATTTAATTATTATATATTATATCTCAAGCTTATAGCGTATACCAATATTATATTAAAATAAAACCTCTTTTTCAAGAGATTTTATTAATAGAAATACATCTTATTCCGTTTTTGCTTTTGCTAACTCTTTTGATTCTGTCGGCTCTATTACTGATTCTTCCGGAACTATCTCGGCCGGAGTCCCCACCACCTCTATTTTTCTCCCTGTTTTAAATCTAGTTTTTCCTTTTGTTTCGCGGACAAAATATAATTTACTCCTGCTCACTTTCGCTGATTTTACAATTTCAACATTAGCAACCAGTGGCGAATGCGCCGGGAACACTCTTTCAACGCCTATGCCCAGGGAAATTTTTCGCACAGTAAAAGTCGCGTCTGGTTTGTCGCCGTGTTTTTTAGCGATAACAAGGCCTTCAAAAATCTGAATTCTGTCTTTGTCACCGTCTTTTACTTTTTGGTGGACTTTTACGGTATCACCAACCTTAAAATTGAACTTTCCCAAATTCAATTGCTGAGTTTTATTGAAAATATCCAGTTTATTCATTCTTTATCTTTTTGGCAATTAGCGGTTAGCTATCGGCTATTAGCCAATCCTTATTTAAAATTTACAATTTAATCTACCAAATAATCATAATAAAATCAAGACTCCATTGGTCAAATGTCAATTGTCAAATGTTAATTGTTATTTTTGACTTTAATAATCTGCACCGGACAGACATCTTGCGCGTCAATATTACATTCGGGATCATCAAGCTCCAGCTCATAAGTCGTCTCATCCGCTCCTTTCTGCAATTTTGATCCTTTCAAATGAGAAAGTCCGTCTTCTTTCATTTCCCAATACTTCTCGCACACCGCCACGCAAGAACCGCAACCGATGCAACGATCCCTGAAATGCAAGATTTTATATTTAGCCACTTCAGCAGTTAACAGTTAACAGTTGATAGTTAACGGATTAGTTAACTGGGCTTTGTTAAATGTTATAAGTTAATTGTTAAATGTTGCGATAGCGTAACTCGCCACTATTGCCGCTGTCTCGCTACGAAGCACCAAATCGCCTAGCGATAATACATAAAAATTATTCTTTTTCGCAAGCTCGATTTCTTTCTTGCTAAATCCGCCTTCTGGGCCGACAAAAAGATTAAACTTTTTTATTCGCCGCGGCGAATAAAAGTGTTTTAAAAAATCGTATGATAACTTGTCGCAACACTGGTTTATCTCCTCATGTAAAATAAAATTCACTGAATCTTTTTCTGATATCGCCGCCATTATTGCATCATCGAAATTTTTCGCTTCGTCTATCATCGGTAATCGTGCCCGGCCGCATTGCTCGCTCGCCTCTTTTACTATTTTTTGCAATCTTTCATCATTTAAATTTAATTTTATTGAATGTTCCGCAAGTACCGGCATAAATCTTGAAACGCCAATTTCTGTGCATTTTTCAAAAATAAGCTCCACATTATCTTTTTTGAGTAAACTCTGGAAAAGAGTAATCTCAACATTTAGTTTCTTCCCCTCTTTTCTGTCATTTATCTGGACTATAATTTCTTTCTTGCCAATGTCCTTTATTGTCGCATCATATTCAAATCCGCTATTGTCCAACAAAATTATATTCTCGCCCAATTTCACCCTAAAAACAGAACTCAACTGATGCAAAATTCCCTCATCGTGAAGTGAAACTCTTTTTTTATCATCTATTGAAAAATCTATAAAAAATCTTCGATGCACAAAAATAATTCAGCCGTTCCAGCGGTTTAGCGAGCACAGCTTGTTTGACCGAAATAGCTTAACCGCTTGACTAGCTTAACCGCTATTCCACAATAACCTGCTCTACCGTCACCGCTCCGCGGGGATTATCGTTTTCATAGGTTTTAAGCGCTTCTACTTTATCAATCACATCCATACCCTCAATCACTTTTCCAAAGGCCGTATGCTTGCCGTCAAGCCACGGAGTTTCTTTGGCGGTAACAATAAAAAATTGGCTGCCATTTGTGTTCGGACCGGAATTCGCCATTGCAATAACTCCGCGAACTAATTTATGACTGTTAAATTCATCTTCAAATTTATAGCCGGGATCGCCCATACCGTCATTTGACCAATTATCATCTTTACTGTTTGGATCACCACCCTGAATCATAAAATCCTTAATAACACGATGAAACCTTGTGCCATTATAAAAACCTTCTTTTGATAACTTCACAAAATTCGCCACTGTTTTTGGCGCATCCTTTTCGAAAAGCTCAACTTTAATATCCCCTAAATTAGTCTTTAAAATAACAATTGACATTTTATTTATATTCTCGGGCTCTAATTGCGGCTGGCTGGCGACATCGACTCTATAAAAACCGAAGTACCAGACAACAAGCGCTAAAACCAAAACCCAAAATATCCAGATAAAAAATTTTGATTGCATAAATTCTATATTTTAAATCTTATTAATATGCTTTGCGAGCGAAAATGAGCGATTGAAATATTCCGAGAGAACCATAAAAATATTTTGTAATTCAAAATAAAGGTTCCCCGCGGCAAGCCGACGGGGTATTTTGTCGGAGCTCGCTTTGCTCGCGCTTTCTCACCGCAAGCGGTGAGGTATTAGACCTATATTAACTCCTCGGCTCGAAAATACAAAAGATTACTTTTGTATTTTGCTCGCTCTACGTCGTTAATAATAATACTAAAAAAATAGTCTCTTTTCAATGGGAAACAAAATAGTCCGCCGTGGCGGACTATTTTGCAAAGTTTTTATTAAATTGATATTAGTTGGTTTTTGCGTTCAGTCTCCTCATTGCGGCTCTCGCTAAAGAACTCGTAATAAAGATAAACGCCATAATGCCCATTAAAACAACCCAACCTGCCAAAGATATTGAACCAAGACTGCCAAAGATGGATGCGGATAAATTTATGGAGTCAATAACGGTGCTTGAAGCCGAAGCCGAAATAATCGGTTGGGTATTGCCAACAAAATCTTGATAATTAACAATTATGATAGCTGTTAAAATATCATTTGTCTTAACTTTTAATCCGACTTTCACGCTGAATTTTCTTACTATTTCCTGATTTGCCGCAACAGAACCCAGATCAACAATCAAACTATTGTCAGTTTTATTAGAAACTGGAAAATCGGATTCAATAAGCTCAACGCCTTCGGGTAAACCGATAGAAAGTAAAATATTTTTTACCGCAAAATCATTAACATTTTTGATGATTATTGAGTAATTCAACACATCATCCGCTTTGACTTCATTTTCATCAACTGTAAATCTCAAGGAAATCGGTTTTTGTTTACTGATATATGTTGAAGCACTATTGGAATAAACATTCAAATTTTTCGCAGGAATATAAATTTGAGCTTGATTGGTGATAGTGCTATTTAATCCGCCCTGAACTTCTGCTACAAAAAACAAGATTGTTGTCTCGCCCGCTCTCAAGCGCAGAGTATTCCAAGCAACAATATTGCCGATAGAATCATAGCTCGCTCTTGGTGTTGATTCCAGATATTTTAAGGCGCTTGGAATTTGAGTACTAATCCTTAAATTAGACAGTGTCTGACTGCCGATATTCTTGATATTGATTATATATTTCAATTTATGGCCAATGTCGGAAAAATTTGAAATTTCGTTACCGTTTGGCAGGGTCAAATTTTCAATGGTCTCTGAAATTTCTACGACAGAAGCTTGAACCGAAGCCGCAACAACTGTTCCTGCGCTCTGATTTGCATTGTTTGTATTATTTGCAGGCTGACTTGTGATATTTAAAGCCGCTGCTCCAGTAACAAACATATTTGTCGCGCCACGAGTAATCCCGGCATAATTTTGAGCTACCGGCCTGAAATAATAAATAGTATTATCAGAAAGATTTAAAATTGGAATTGTTACCGGCACATAAGAAGCGCCACCGCCGATATTTTGCGAGTTGGTCGAATTAGCCAAAGATCCCGCAGATGTCCCGTATTCAAACCAAGCATTAGTTGAAGATCCGTTGGGATTAATCGTTCCGTTTAAATTAGCGGAGGTTCTTGTGATTGCAGTTGCAGAATTTGTAGTCACAAAAGGAGCTAGAGTGTTGGTTTGTGAAACCGCAGTAGCAAATGACAAGATATTGCCATAGGTCGTGCCTTGTGAATTTTGAGCGACTGCGCGGAAATAATAAGTGGTATTTGAAGAAAGATTGGAAATATTTGAAGAAACATTTGAAGTTGCGTTACCCGAGCCGATGCTTTGATTTGAAGACACATAAGGGAATGAATTACTGGAAGTTCCATACTCAAACCAAGCGGTGGTAAATGAATTATTCGGATTAACTAAAGAATTTAAAGTTGCGGAAGTTGTTAATATCGAATTGGCGGAAAGCGTAGTAACCGTCGGATTCAAATTAACTGTAGGCAAAATCGCAGTAGCAAATGACAAGATATTGCCATAGGTAGTGCCTTGTGAATTTTGAGCGACTGCGCGGAAATAATAAGTGGTATTTGAAGAAAGATTGGAAATATAATAAGATGTTGCATTGTTTGAAGCGTTAGAACCGATAACAAATTGGCTTGAGGTTGTATTGTTTAAAAGATTAGATGAAATCCCATATTCAAACCAAGTGGTTGTTGAAAAACCATTAGGATTAACTTGACCTCTTAAATCAGCAGAGTTCGTCAAGATGTTTGTCGCAAGATCGGTTACAACAATCGGAACTGACGCAAGATTGGATATGGAATTACCGCCCACCCTTGCTTTAAGCGTAATATAGCCCTGAGTATCCCATCCGCCTGCGATGTTGCCCAAATTCAATCCATTGAAAGATATAATCTCATCTCCGTTTTGACCAAACGGCAAAGCTTGGACCGTATTTGAATTTTGATTTGGATACCATTTCACTGAGCCAGAAATAAAATTAAGATTCTGAGATGAAGATAAATTTAAAGCAACGGAATCAAAAATTGCCGAAGCGTTATCTGCCCAGATATTAACAGATAATATATGTGTTGTTTGATAAGAACTGGAACTAGGAAAATTAATCCTAATTTTTGTGTTATCGGCAGTAACGCTTGAATTATTGTGATAATAAACAAGTAACGCAATCTCTTCGCCTGCATTAGCAGATACAGAAGAACCCCAATTTAAAGTGCCTCTGTCTCTGGTGGAATTTGCAATTCTTAAAGTTTCAAAATCCGAAGCATTGTTATTAAACTGAGTTGGAGCGGCCTTTATGGAAATCACCGGAATAGTCAAGCCAGCGATTATTGAAATGATTCCTAAAATTGAAAAGATTTTATTTAAAATATTTTTAATCATTTTTTTATTTTTATATTTTCTTATTTATTAATTATGATTTCTTAGAATTCATTCACTCAAAAAACTATATAATATCTGTAGGTTAATAAATTCTAAGAAATCCGGGCGAAAAGCGTTTTACGCTTCTCGCCCTTATTTTATTTCTTACGGCACCGGTGGCGGAACCACAGGACCAGTACCGCCCCCTCCGGGTACGGGAGGAGGACTTCCGGGACCGCCTCCTGCGCTGGATTGGGATGATTGACGATAAGCGCTACCGCCGGCATACCCAATTGATCCTCCGACTAAAGCCGCGGCCGCCTTGCATCGGCCGTCTGATTCTGTCCCCCACACTTCTTTATCAAAAATTCCCGTGATGGACATAATAGCCCCGCCAACTATAAGCCACGAATTACGCGTGGCTATACCGGCAGTCAATGCCCCGCTACCAAGTCCAGTCGCCCAAGTACCTGCGCTAAAACATTTCGACGCTTGATCTTGATTCTGTTTGCCTTGTTTTGCCGATGCTAATGCAGGAGCAGGGAAGACAGGCACCAGATTCATGATATCCCGCCATCCCGCGGTAGCGAAGTGCTCAGCATACCGATTGCCTTTTTTTGCGACGATGGGAATGCCCGAAGGGATGCACCCTTCAACTTTCCGACCCCCTTTCATTGTCTCTACATAAAACGGTTTTTCCGTCGTATATAGTTCTTCCGTAAGAGGGTTAAAATACTTCTTGTCCAATTTCTTGCCAACCCCTGTTAAAAGCGGGAGTTGACTTTTGACGCAAAGCTCATGCCGCGGATCTTCTGGTGGCGTATTCACTGGCTCATAAAAAACATTATGAGTAGTGGCACAACCAGCTCCCATAGTAAGGAGGACTAACAATAAAAAACCTAAACCTCCTCTTTTTGCCATGTGACCCACCTCCTCTTTTTGTTTTATTTTCAGCGCTTTTGCGCCTTAACTACAAAGAACTGTTTTGCAGTATATACTACAATCTAAATTCTGTCAAGCCCCATATAATAACCTTGTGCCAGAACACAAAAAAACAGGCATCACCAAATAAATAAAGATGCCTGTTTTATTATATTTTCATCTATCCCAAGGTTGCTAGATCTCGCTCCCGATATTCGCGGAGCCGTGGCAAATCATGATCTTCCGCTATCATATAGGCTATTTGTTGAGCCCCAATAAAATGCGGCAAAATAACATAGTCCGCCCCCTCTTCATACAATATTTTCGCTTCCCATTCTTCATTCGCCGTCATCATAACCTTAGGCGGTTTTTTCAACTTTTCTTCTTTTATGCGCGTCAAAATTGAAATATTATCATTCAAATCCGGCACTGTTGAAATAATTAATTTTGCCTTGAGCATATTCGCATCGTCCTGTATTTCTTCATCGGACATATCGCCATAAATCACATTGTATCCTTTGATTTCGAGTTTCTTCGCCGTATCAGGATTGAAATCAATAATCTCGGTTTTATCCGCCGGCAGAACAGAAAGCAAATGTCCGCCTAGACGATGAGAGCCGATCAAGACAAAATGATCCGCCATGTCTTTATGCGCAAGTGGTCTTTCAATAGTAATTTTTCTCTCAAAAATCTTTAGAAATACAGAGAGATATTTATAAAGCCAATTACCGCCAAGAATCATATATGAAGATATCGTTATCGTTATAATGCCAACCAAGGTTATTATGGTTACCGATCGCTCATCAATATGACTGACATTTTTGCCAAGTTGCATCAACACAAAACTAAATTCTGAAATTTGCGCCATGCCAAGACCGACAAAAAATGCCGTCCTTTTTTTATAACCTAAAATTCCCATAATAACTAAAACAATAAGGGGGTTGCCAACCAATATAAATCCGGAAAACGCCAAAACCGGAATCCAGATACCCGCCAACGATTCACCGAGAACCAAAGTTGACCCCAAGGTAATAAAAAATACCACTATAAAAAGATCTCTTACCGGCCTGATGCGGGAATGAATTTGATAATGCTCGGAAGAATAAGACAAAGCGATGCCCGCCAAAAATCCTCCAATCTCCAAAGAAAGCCCAATAAATGACGAAGAAACAAAACTGGCAATCCCAAGAGCAAAAGCAATACTGGTTAAAAATAGGAGTTCTTGGGACCTCGCAATAAAGCCTATCAGTTTCGGGAGAATTTTTTTGCCAATAATAATTAAGACTACAGATAAAATTATTCCTTTTGCAAAGACTATTAATATGGGGGTAAAATTTAAAACATCTCCCTTGGCTCCGATTCCAGCCAAGAACATCAATGCAAAGAGAGCTATAAAATCCTGCACGAATAAAACACCGATGAGAATTTTGCCATATAAACTGCCCATATCCTTTTTCTCTGATAAGAGTTTTACAACTATAATCGTGCTGGAAAATGTTAATGCCAAAGCAATATATAAAGAGACCATGCTGGAAAATCCAATAGCAATAGACAAGAAATACCCGATAATTGCAGTAAAAATAACCTGCCCCAATCCGATAATCACAGCCGACTTTCCAATCTGTTTCAATCCCGAAAGATTCATTTCAAGGCCAACCATAAATAAAAGCAAAGTGATGCCGATTTTTGACATTACCTCTAGAGTTTCCTTGCTATCAAAAGCCAAATATCCAAGAGGTCCTATGATAATCCCGGTTAAAATATAGGCCAAAATACCGCTTTGGCGGAAAAACATAGCAACAATGGCCAACGCGCTTGCGAGCACCAAAACGACGGAAATTTCCGAAAAAAGAGAGAAAATCATGAAGCATGAAACATGCAACATGAAACATGAAGTCCGCCGCGGCGGACTTCATGTTTCATGTTGAGTGAACATATTATATCACACATTATAAACTTTCTACTTTATAACTTTCAACTTATTTGCCTGTCCGCCGACAGGCATGACTTGCCGGCGAGCTGTCCGCACGCGCCTTGAATATCTTGCCCGAGACTCTTTCTGATAGTAGCGTTGAATCCATTGCTTTTTAAAAACTCCTGAAATTTTCTGGCTTGATTACGAGATGATGGCTTAAACGGGGACTCAATAATCCGCTGTGGCGGATTAAAAACAATCAAATTCATATGCAAAAGATGAGGATAACCGATACTCCTTAAATAATTAATCAATTCTCTGGCATTTTTCAAGTCATCATTTACTCCGTCAAGTAAAATATACTCAATAAATACTTTTCTTTTTGATTTTGAAAGATACTTTTTCAACTCCCCTGCCAAATCCTTGAGGTTATAAGATTTATTGATCGGCATCAAATCACTCCGCAATTTATCGTTGGCCGCGTGCAGTGATATTGCAAGGTTCACCTGCGGGAATTCTTTGGCAAACTTCTCAATGCCCGGCAATATACCGCATGTGGAAACCGAGATGCTTCTTTGTCCAATTCCAAATGCATCTTTATCAATCAAAATCTTTATACTTTCAAAAACATTTTCCAAATTGTTAAAAGGCTCTCCCATTCCCATATATACAACATTAGAAATTTTTCCAATGATTTTTTCTTTTCTCATATAACTTTTCCAAAATAAAACTTGCCCCCAAATTTCTTCCGCTGATAAATTCCTTATAAATCCACCAGCGCCAGTAGCGCAAAAAGCACATCGCATGGCGCATCCCGCTTGCGTTGAGACACATAAAGACCAATTGTTTTCTATCGCGCCTTCCATTAAAACCGTTTCAATTATCTTGTCATCAACCAAATACAAAATCGCTTTATACGCTTTTTTATCGCCAGAAACAAAAACCTCGGATTTTTTAAACGGCATTATTTTAAAATTTTTCTCCGATAAATCCCGCAAAATCTTTGGCAATACAGAAATCTCATCAAAAGAAATTATCCCATCTTGAAAAACCGCTTTCTTAATCTGTTTTAAGCGAAATGCCGGCTGACCCTCATCTTTTAAGAATTTTTCCAGCTTTTTAAAATCCATAATATTAATTTCAATGCAATTTATAATTTAACAATCACTTCCATTATTACCTCCTCACACTCTCTCGCGTTGTTTATTTTCATCAATTGCGCTCTCACTTCACTCGCCCCTTCAAATCCGCGACAATACCACGCCAAATGTTTTCGCATGTTTATAAACGGCCTTTCCGTAAAAATCATCTCATAATATTTTGCATGTTCTATCGCCACAGTTAATTTTTCTTTTGCACTCGTCTCTTTCCCGGAAAATATCCACGGATTACCCATTACCGCTCTGCCCACAAGCGCTCCATCTAAACCATACTTTAGCGCTTTTTCTTTTGCTTCGGTGATGTTTTTTATATCGCCGTTTCCTAAAATAGTTATTTTTGCATCGGTGTCGCGAATAATTTTCGCCATCTCTGCAATTGTTTCCCAATTAGCAACTCCAAAATACATTTGCTTGAGCGTTCTTCCGTGAATTGAGATATTAGCCAATCCCATTTCAGTTAAATGTTTTGCCCAATCTTTTGCTTGTTGTAATGAATTATTATCCACTCCAATTCTCGTTTTGACTGATACGGGAATCGTTTCGCGCTCCCCACCCAAGCGGAGCATACTATCCATAGCATATTCAACGATATTTTGGGGTAAACCAAAATCTTCAATTTTTTTTCCTTTAGCCCAATCAGAGATTCCTTGTTTGAGATTAATAACCACTTCTTTTGCTAATTTGGGGTTAGCGATTAAAGACGCGCCTCCTCCCTGCTTCATAATCGCTTTATCGGGACAACCCATATTAATATCAATGCCATCAAAACCGAGTTCGCATAAAAACGGCGCTATTTTATAAAAATTTTTGGGGTTTGCGCCAAAAATCTGAGCCACTATCGGCCTTTCATTTGCGCCATAAATCAATCCCTCTGTCAGCACTCGGGCTCCGGCGCAAATTCCGTCAACAGGAACAAATTCCGTAAAAATCACATCTGGTTTTGCATATTCGCAAATAATGCGCCTAAAGGCCGCGTCTGTAACGCCATCCATCGGCGCCATACCGATAATCGGTTTTTTCAGTTTTTGCCAAAAATTATCCATAATCTTAAAAAATAAAAGACTTACTCGGCGCTTTGCCTTTCAGTCTTTATTATATCCTTCTAAATTTCCAAACACCGGCACCCATAAACTGATTCTGCATTTTGTTTTTGGGCAGAAAACATTTTTACCGCCGTCATCCAGTTCTTTATCATTAAACTTGATAACAAACTCGTAATCACATACCGGACACTTCACATCTCTTATGGATTCAATATCGCCGACTAGATTAATTTCTCTGCCTAAAGTCTTTTTTATGGCACAAACCATCGCTCCTTCAATCGGCACCCAGATAAATTGCTTGCACCTTGAACAGGTTACATTCCTGCCCCTCAAACTTACATCTCTCATGGAAAGAGTGATCACAATCTCATTATCGCATAACGGGCACTTTCCAAACTTCGCAATCACACTCATATCCTCCTTCTTCCTATTATTTTAAAAAATTTTTCTTTCAATACAACAACACTTATTTCTAATATAGCAACAACCAAACCGACAAGTCAAATAAAGATTCCAACACAAAAACCGTCGTCCTACTTCACCCCGCCAAATTTATCATTCCTATCCAAATCTGCCGGACCTGGATTCGAACCAAGATAACCTGCTCCAGAGGCAAGTGTCCTACCATTAGACGATCCGGCAGATTTGGATGGGAATTTTTTAAAAGCATTGCCACCTTTCCAACTTTTAATATACTTTTCTCTTTAGCGCGCCGATAACATATTATCATGTTCTTCTATGTACACTAATATCAACGGGCATCTAAACTTCGTTAAACGCATATCGCCATTATTATGTCGAACTAATCTTTCTTGGGAATATAATTCTGTAATACCTATATAATATTTGACTTTTTGACTCTTTAAAATATATACAAAGCATTTCATAAATTTGGCTGGGCAAGTTAGACAATCTCCCAAATATTTTAAAAATTTACCTGAAGAAATACCAAAAAGCAATCCGCCCTTCCCTAGTTTTTATAAAAACTGGGGAAGGGCGGAAATTTACTAACAAGCTGACAACTGATTGATTAGCGAGCTAATTTTTTAAATGTTTCCTTATGGCTATGAGACTGCTGATTACTCCTATCCCCACCCCAATTGCAGAAATAATTCCGAAAAACTGAAAAAAGTTTTCTTTAAAATAATTATAAATATCCGCTTTAGGCAAAAATGCATTTATATACGGAGACGCAAAACTCAACACGGGATAAAATATTGCCACCGTCACAATTGAAGCAATCAAACCATACAGAAATCCTTCCGCTAAAAATGGCCCGCGAATAAACCAATTTGACGCTCCCACCAATTTCATAATAGAAATTTCCTCGCGCGCCGTGTATATAGCCACCCTAACGGTATTAAAAGACACCAAAAATGCCACCGTGGAAAACACAATTATTAATGCTAATCCAAGTTGGCGCGTTGTGCTAATAAATCTGGTCAGCCTATTTATCATCGTCTGATTTTCGTAATAATTGATTTTATCAATCATATCTTTTGCCGATCCGGATTCAAGAAAAGAAACGATATTAGCAAAATTAGAAGGATCTTTCGCTTTAATGTTCACGCTGGATGGCAAGGGATTGTCATCCAGCTCGGATAGTGACTGTAAAAGCAAACTGTTATCTTTGTGCCTCTCCTTAAATTTAGAAAGCGCGTCTTCCTTGGAAATATATTCCACATTTTTCACTATTCCAAGATTATTTAATTCGCTTGTAACTTCAGATATTTTATCTTCAGTCGCATCCTTGGAAAAATAAACCGTTATATCAATTTTATTTTGCAATGTCTCAACCGCCACCCTCGTAGTGATTGATAATATCATCAAACTGGAAATTACAAGCAATGTCAAAACCATAATAGAAATCGTTGCTGTTGAAAGCCAGCCGTTCCTATAAAAATTTATTGCGCCATTTCTAAAAATTCGTTGAATTGATGCTAACATAATTTTTAATTTCTAATTTTTAAATATCGGGATATTGGAAATTATTTAAAAATTAGGAATTAGATATTAGAAATTCCTTTAATCCGCCGTGGTGGATTAAAGGATATAACGCCCATTTTCTTCGTCTCTTACAATCCTCCCTTTATCCATACTTATCACTCTTTTATTTAATGTATTTACAATCTCCCTGTTATGCGTCGCCAAAATAACAGTTGTGCCAAGTTCATTAATTTTAACCAATAATCTAATGACATCCCAGGTGTTCAGTGGATCCAAATTCCCTGTCGGCTCATCTGCTATTATTATATCAGGTCTTAATACTAAAGCGCGAGCGATGGAAGCGCGCTGACGCTCTCCGCCTGAAAGCTGATGTGGAAACACATTAAAATGATTTTTAAGGCCAACCAACTCCAATACTTGCGGCACCGTCTCGCTAATCTCTTCTCGGGATTTGCCGGCAACTTCCAGCGCAAAAGCGACATTCTCAAAAGTGGTTTTATTGGACAGTAATTTAAAATCTTGAAAAATAGAGCTGATTTTTCTCCTTAAAGACGGCAAATCGCGAGATTTTAGACTGTTTATTTCCACATCATCGAGCAACACTCTTCCTTCTGTTGGTAATTCCTCAACAGTCAATAATTTAAGCAATGTTGATTTCCCGGCGCCTGATTGGCCA
The DNA here is from genome assembly GCA_000992345.1 of Parcubacteria group bacterium GW2011_GWD2_38_12. Lineage (GTDB taxonomy): Bacteria > Patescibacteriota > Minisyncoccia > GWC2-36-17 > GWC2-36-17 > GWC2-36-17. The sequence continues at coordinate 18,561 of LBUA01000004.1, forward strand.
ACAATAGTCACGAATTCCCTGGAATTTATCTTTAAATTAACCTTTTCTAAGGCAACGATATTGGGATAAATTTTAGAAATGTTTTCGAATACTATCACTATAATTAGCTTCTAGTTGCTAGTTGCTAGCTTCTAGTTAAAATGCAAGGAAAAAAATCTTTGATTTTTAGCTAGAACCTGAAATCTAGAACCTAGAACCTGTCCTTATCTCTGCCTCAATAAACTCATCCAGTTCTCCCTCTAAAACTTTTTCCACCTGAGAAGTTTCCACATTTGTTCTGTGATCTTTTACCATCTTATACGGATGAAGCACATATGATCTGATCTGATGCCCCCATTCAATTTCAACTTTTTTTCCTTTCAATTTTGATAATTCTTCAATGTGCTCTTTTTCCATTAATTGCGCAAGTTTAGAAATTAAGAGTTGCATCGCTTTTTCTTTATTTTGAAGCTGTGACCTCTCTTCTTGGCATGCAACAATAATCCCCGTTGGCTTATGATGGATGCGCACGGCTGTTTCTCTTTTATTTACATTCTGTCCGCCCGGACCGGATGACCTGAATGTCTCTTCTATTATATCATCGGGATTTATTTTTATCTCGTCTGATTTTTCAATTTCCGGCATCACATCAACAAAAGCAAATGAAGTGTGCCGAAGCTGAGCGGCAGAAAACGGAGATACGCGCACCAATCTATGCACGCCGTGTTCTTTTTTAAAATATCCATAAGCATACGCGCCCCCCATTTCTAATGTAATATTTTTTATCCCCCCTTCCTCTCCAAAGTGCTCATGCAGGGTTTTTACATCAAATCCCCTGATATTGGCAAAGCGGACATACATCCTTGAGATCATCGCCGCCCAATCCTGCGCATCACGCCCCCCCGCCCCGGCATACACCGAAAGCACAGCGTTATTTTTGTCATATTTTCCGGTAAAAAAAACTTTTATTTCTTCTTGCTTGAATCTCTTCTTTAAATTTTCAAATTTTTGCTCAACATCCTTCCGCCACACTTCCAAATCATGTTCAATAATATGCTTTTCTTCTTTTTCCATTTCTTTAATCTCTAAAACATCGACTGCCAAAGAATCTATTTCTTTTATAAAATCCCGCCAAATTTTAATCTCATTTTTTAAACCAGTCAGCTCTTGCGAAATTTTTGCGGCTTTCTGATGATCTTCCCAGAATAACGGATCTTGCGACAGTTTTTCCAACTCCGAAATCCTCTGTTCTTTTTTGGCAATATCAAAGACAGTCCATTACTTTCGTAATGGTCTCTTTTTGTTCTAATATATTTTTTTCTAATTCTTTTAACTCCATAAATCTTTACACAACAATTAACAACTAACATTTAACAATCAACTAAAATACAATATGCTTCATCAATTAGCTAATTCTATTTTGCGTTTTTTATTTTCCACTCTACGCTCTCTAATTATACCACATATTCTAATTTTTAATTCGCCTACTAGAAAAATACTATCGCTCTATTTTATCCCACTGGAGCCAGTGGCCGGAATCGAACCGGCGACCTCTGCTTTACGAAAGCATTGCTCTGCCGACTGAGCTACACTGGCACAACACAACTAAATATATCATCAATTTAAAAACTCTCAAGACAAAAAAGCCGCACGATGTAATCGCACGGCTCGTGCTGCTTGTACAATATTGCAGCTTAAAGAAATTTTTGGCTCTAGGCTAGATATCTAAAATAGAGCCAATTCTTTTATTATTTCTTCGACCGTCTTCTGACCGCAGTAAATTGCTCCTCCTTTACGTGCAATCATCTGCTTAAGCTCGGTGATTTGTTCAGGCGTGAGTCTTTTCACATCACAAAATCCACACCCCCTTTCATCGTTGCACCCGCGACATTTAATCGCCAATTCTTCCTCCTCCTTTTTTATTATTACAACATAAGGGACCCTACCTTAGTAGCCCGTCAAAGAAAATGCCAGAACCCCCATCGCATATGCGATGGGAACGGCAACAACTAATGTTGCCACAACCCGAGGACTCAGTTTTCCCGAGTCCAAATCTGCATCAACCCGATCGAAAAAACCGGGGGCGGCAGGATTATTCATAATCCTGCCGTAAAGTCCTAACTTCTTCCTCTTCATACGATATTCCTCCTTAGTTTTTTATTTTCAAATTCCTTCTCTGAGACTATGAAATGAAAATCATTTCATAGTCTCAGAAAGAAACCTAACTCGCAATTTTTAATCGCAAGTTAGGCATTAAACTAAAATCCAAAGAAACCCGGTCCGGAGTCTTTTATCAACCACCATACCAATGCTATTATTGCTATTCCCGTCATTATTGCTACCACTATTACTGCTGCCATCCACATCTTCATCCTCCTTCCCCGATTTTACCCTCGATGGTAGGGGTTTGATTTTTGTTTTAATTGTTTTTTGTTTTAAAGAACCTCTTTATTGATTAGTAATATTGATTAGTAATATTGTATACTATTTTATAAATTCTGTCAATAGCAAAATTTAAAACAAGTTGACTCCTTCCCCTATTTTAAGGTAGTATCTGTATATTAAATTATTATTAGAATTAAACGAAGTTAGGCATAAATTCATGATTTTCAATCAAAAAACAGGAATAACTGCCCAATTAAACACAAATGGAAGGATTTGCACTCTTACTTGTGGCTTTTTTGGCGTTAGCAATCGGCTCAATCTTGGGCTATCTTGCGCGCCGAACAATAGCCAAGGCTCAACTTGGATCAATAGAGGCGAAGATAGAAAAACTACTGGCCGACGCCAGAGCTGAATCTCAAAATATAATTCTTGCGGCCAGAGAAAAGGCGGCAAAAGCGGTTGAAGAATCCAAAAAAGAAGAAAAAGAACGCGTCTTGCAATTCGCAAGAAACGAAGAAAAACTGCTCAAGCGAGAAGAAATGGTTGACCGCCATATTTTCGAATATGAGAAAAAAGAAGAAGAATTAAAGCAAAAGGTGGAAAAAATCCACACTCTAAAAACCGAGATTGAAAAAATAAAAGATTCGGAAATAGAAAAACTTCAAAATATCGCCTCTTTAACAAAAGACCAGGCTAGCGAGCAACTATTTAAACTTGTTGAAGACCAGCATAAAGAAGACCTTTGGAGCCGCATCAAAAAATTGGAAAAAGAAGGTCTTGCGGAGCTGGAGAAAAAAGCCCGCGATCTTTTGCTCATCGCCCTACAAAGATATTCCGGATCTCAAGTATCAGAAACTTCAACCACTTCCGTTCCTCTGCCGTCTGAAGATATAAAGGGCAGGATTATCGGCAAAGAAGGACGCAACATTAAAACTCTGGAAAAAATGACCGGCGTAGAATTTATTATTGATGAAACTCCGGACGCCATCACCCTGTCTTGTTTTGACCCTGTCCGCAGACAAGTGGCAAAATTAACACTGGAAAAACTATTGGCTGATGGAAGGATTCAACCGGCCCGCATTGAAGAGCTTTATGAAAAAGCTAAAGAAGAAATCGGCCAAAAAATATACGAAGCTGGAGAAGCGGCAATATACGAGCTTGGTATTGTCGGCATGGACCAGAAATTAATTAGTCTGCTTGGTCGCTTACAATATCGCACAAGTTATGGACAAAATGTACTGCAACACTCTGTTGAAGCCGCGCATATCGCCGGCATTTTAGCAGAAGAACTTAAAGCCGATGTAAAAACCGCAAAAATGGGCGCGCTTTTTCATGATATTGGCAAAGCGGTGGACCACGAGATTGAGGGTTCCCATGTTGAAATCGGCAGAAAAATCCTTCAAAAATTTAACGTTTCCGAAGCCATCATTAAAGCGATGCAATCGCACCACGAAGATTATCCCTATGAGACACTGGAGTCAGTTATTGTCCAGGTCGCAGAATCAATGTCTGCCGCCCGCCCAGGAGCTCGCAAGGGCACGCTGGAAAATTACATCAAACGCCTCGAGGATCTCGAAAAAATCGCCACTTCTTTTGAGGGCGTGGAAAAAGCTTATGCTATTTCCGCCGGCCGCGAAGTTAGGATATTTGTAACGCCGGAAAAGATTGACGATATAAAAGCCAGAGAACTCGCTCGCGAAATCGCCAATCGCATTTCCAGCGAACTCCAATTCCCCGGAGAAATAAAAGTTAACGTCATCAGAGAACTGCGAACAATAGAATTTGCAAAATAAACAATTAACAGTTAACAATTAATAGTTAACAAAATAGTTAAAAGTCAGTTGTTAACAGTTAATAGTTGAAAATGATCAAAATCATTTTCTTTGGCGACATATTCGGCAAACCCGGACGAAATGCCATTAAAAAAATATTGCCGGAATTAAAAGAGAAATATCGGCCCGATTTAATTATTGCTAATGCCGAGAATCTGTCTCACGGAAGTGGCGTCACTGTTTCAACCATCGCCGAGATGCGCGAAGCCGGTATTGATGTTTTTACCAGTGGTAATCATGTTTTTAATAAACAGGAAGAAGCGCAAAAAATATTAAACGAACCTGATTCCCCTCTTCTAAGACCGGCTAATTATCCCAGCGAAGACCCCGGAAAAGGCGCGAAATTAATAAGAATTAAAGATGTGAATATACTCGTCTTTAATCTTTTGGGCCGGGTTTTTATGAAAGAAGATGTCGAAGACCCGTTTACAACCGCGCAAAATATCATTGATTACCATAAAAAAGATGTCAATATATTCATTTTGGATTTTCATGCCGAAGCAACGTCGGAAAAAGTCGCTTTAATGTATTATCTGGACGGAAAAATTTCCGCGCTTATCGGCACTCATACGCATATACCTACAGCAGACAATAAAATAACCAAAAAAGGCACGGCTTATATCACGGATATTGGCATGGTCGGACCAACCGATTCGGTAATCGGACTCAAAAAAGAACCCGTAATAGAACAATATCTGACTCAAATAAAACAAAAGATGGAGGTGCCGGAAAACGGCGACCTGGAAATTAATGCAATTTACCTTGAGATAGACGAAAATACCGGCAAAGCGTTAAAGCTGGAAAAAATCCGCAAACTGGTTGCATAGTAAAGCCATTTTCTGATATAATTGAAAATATAAAAATAAGGAAAGGTCGTTTAAAAAACTAGTTTATAGTTTGCAGTTTATAGTTTGCAGTTAAATCAACTAAAAACTAACAACTAAAAACTAACAACTAATTCAATGAATAAAGATCAATTAGTAGAAGCAGTGCTCAATAAAATCGGGGCATCAGAATATTCAAAAAAACATGCCCAGGATGCCGTAGAAGCAGTTTTTGATACAATTACCGGCGCTTTATCAAAAGGCGATGAAGTGGCTGTTGCTGGTTTTGGAGCTTTTAAGACTTCCAAAAGAGCAGCTAGACAAGGCGTTAACCCAAGGACGGGTGAAAAGATATCTATTGCCGCAACTACAGTTCCTAAATTCAAAGCCGGCAAAGCTTTAAAAGAAGCTGTTAAGTAAAAATTCAGAGCTCTGAATTTTAAAATATAAAAAGCCCGCCATCTGGCGGGCTTTTTATATTGGCTAATTACTAATCGCTAACTGCTATTTCATTATCTCTTTCCTCATCACCTCATACTGCTCTTTGGAAATATCTCCTTTTGCATAACGCAATTTCAATATATCTTCCGGCATTTCTCGTTTTCCCAGGATCCATAATTCGCCTCTAAAAAATTTCATATAAAGCCATTTGACCAAAGCAATGATGGCTACAATAACAATCGCCCAGAATATAACCCAAAAAATAACAGCTAAAATCATCGTCAAAATCCCCAAGCCGCCTCCCATACCGTCCCAAGTCATCATGCTATAATTGCGATTTCCGAAATCACTCATCATTCCTCCGCCCATATAAGCAAAAGAAAAGTTTATGGACATAATTAAAGTAAGAATAATCACTGCTATAAAATATTTTTTCATTTTTAAAATTTTTGACTTTTGATTTTTAATCCGCCGTAGCGGATTAAAAATCAAATGTCAAATGTTATTTTCGAGCGACCTTTAAAATTACCTAAATATCAATTTTTGTAGCCATCTATCTTTAGAATTTCTTCCGCAAATTGCCTATAAGCTTTTGCGCCATGGCTATAGGGATCGTGCTGAAGGATAGTCTTAGAAAAACTAGGAGCTTCTGCCAAATAAACATTGCGCGGTATAATCGCTTCAAATACATACCCGGGGAAATTACGGCGCATCTCTTTGACGATTTCCCTTGAAAGACGATTCCTTCTGTCAAACATAGTAAGCAACGCGCCCTTTATCTGAATATGCGCGCCTAAATGATTTTTTAAAAGATTAATGGTTTCGAGCAACTGCCCCAAACCCTCAAGAGCATAATACTCGCATTGCACGGGAATTATCACCTCATCAGACGCCATAAGAGCATTAACGGTAAGAATTCCCAAACTTGGCGGACAATCAATTAAAATATAATCATAATTCTGTTTTTCCGCTTCTAAAGCTTTTTTTAATTTCAAATCGCGATCTTCAAAATGAACAAGTTCCACTGTAGCGCCAGCCAAATCTTGATTAGCCGGTATTATATCCATACCCGCAAGTTCGGTATTTTTTATTGCTTTTGTGGCAGGCAAATTTCCCATTATAACAAGATAAGATGTCTCTTGAATCTCGCGTGGCTTCAAACCAAGACCACTTGTCGTGTTGCCCTGAGAATCCAAATCCACAAGTAAAACTTTTCTGCCAAGCGCCGATAAATACGCTCCGGCATTTATCACTGAGGTGCTTTTTCCCACTCCGCCTTTCTGATTGCAAAAACTGATGATTTTTCCCATACCCATATAATGCCTTTATACCCCAAATTGATAAAAAATACAAGAAAAAAACTCGCCGCTTTGCGGCGAGTTTTAAATCTTTTTTATGAAAACTTTTTTAAATCTCGATGTCTTAATCTATCCTAGATCAATTTTTTGAGGACATTCACTGTATTTCACTAATCGTTCCAATTCCTCTCTTTCCTCTCTCTTGATTCTTCTGCGTCTTGCTCTCAACTTAGAACGCATAAATATGAAAACTCCCCCTCCCAGCGCGCCCATCAGCAAACTAAGTATCGCAATGATAATTAATAAATTGCTCTTTATATCCATGTCAATGTCCTCCTATTGTCAGTAAAACATTATTAAAGCTTTTCCCCTCTGTCTTTATAATATGACTGGGATTGGCAAGTATAATCTTTTTGTCATAAATATGCAACAAAGCAAACGCCATGCCAAAATCAAAAATCGACCCCTGCGAATTTCCACTCCACCAAATATGCACTTCTCTTGAATTCAATATGGCATTAAAATTATCTTTGCAAATCCTCAATCCAATATCATCCGCTTGATTCGTATCCTTAAGCGGCCAGTAGATTTTTAATCTGCGCCCCTCAAGACTGGAAATATACTTTTTAATATCTTCTCTTTCCTCTTCGGTAATATCTCTAACCGGACATATCAAAAAAACATCATGCAAAAATTTTCTCTTAGCATTCATCTGTTACTCCTCCCCTATTTTCGCTTTTTTAAATAACAACATCATCCCAATCAACTGGCGGGGGCTGTAGGAATCGCCTCTCCTTTTAGTCGAGACGCACTATTTTTAATTCAATCGTTTCACTCTTGAGAAAAATAGGCGCCTACAGTTCAATTCCTACCAATATCCTACCAAATACAAAAACATAGAGCAAAGCCATCTAATAAATAGAACCAAAATGATTTTGTCCTATGTTCTGGCGGGGGCTGTAGGAATCGAACCCACAACAGCGGTTTTGGAGACCGCAGTTATACCATTTAACTAAACCCCCAAAACCGCGCGCTTTAGCGCGCGGAATTTTCAATATCTAATCCGCCAACTGGCAAACCAACTTTCAAACGAAATCCAATCAATTATTTTTTCCCCTCTTTGTGCGCTGTGTGTTTTCTGCACTTTTTGCAATATTTGGAAAATTCCAATTTATTTTGAACAGCTTTTTTATTTCTAGTTGTCCAATAATTAATTTCCTTGCACACGGGACATTGCATTTTAGCAATATGCGGTTGTGGCATTTATTTCAAACTCATAACTTATAACTTATAACAAATTTATTAGTTATGGGTTATTAGTTATGGGTTATTATTTATTTATTAAGCCGATGGCCAGAATTGAACTGGCGACCTACTCCTTCATTTACACCTTTGTTTTTAAAATATGCATATCAAAGGATTAGACTGTATCTTTCCGCCTGAAGCGGACCCTTGTCAGTCGTTCGGGCGCGTTATTTCACGCCACGGTCTGAACCATGCATTAGGTCTTTAACCGTTATTCGGGATTCACTGTAAAATTACTTTTACGGTGGGCAGAAAATAATAACTCTACCATGGAGTTGCTCTACCCCTGAGCTACATCGGCAATATGTTAACTAATAAATTTCTCAATTTAACATTACAATAATAAACTGTCATTACGCCATATTTACTTTTTTTCTTATATATCCCAAGCGCTCCTGTCCTTGTAATCATCGGTTTATATATCTGCTCTTTCTTAATCCCAAGTTCTTTTATCCAAAAATTCCGTGCTTCATTTATATCAATATCTGAAAAAATATGCAAATGAAATTTCATATCTTCCTTCTTAATATTAAAAAACTTTATTAAAAAATCAATAAATATTTTCAACAATTTTGAATCCGAATTACCCAACCTTACCGTATTTTTATTCGCCTTATTCCCCTCTCCCCAATACAATCCCACCCCCATCCCAAACAATTTTGCTTCTTCTAAATTTTTTGGCGGGACAAACTTAAAGGGATCGCCGTTTGGATTATTTTTAATATAAATAGCTTCACTGATAGTTCTTTTGATAATTTTATAATGCTGCAGCCAATAATTAACTTTATTATTTGAACATTTTAAAATCTTTGCAATTTCCGGAACCGACTTACGCCCTACAATATAATATTTGTTTAATAATTTGACCTGTATTCCTTTTCTCATATAGATATTATAATCATTTTTTATATTTTGGTCAAACTATTTCTATTTAAATAACTACTTACACAAAAAACTTAACGTTTTTAAATAGTCCCAAACACACCACCATTAACCACATAAAAGATAAGCAGAGGCTATACAGATAACAATCTCAAATTTTTCTAAATAGCAAATCCTGCGCAATCAAATCCAATTAGCGCGCGCTAAAAACCAAGTAATAACAGTGGCCATTAATAATCCCATAATAATTACTAAAGATCGAGGACCACCTGTCGCCAATACAAAAACACCACTCAAAAAAATCCCAATGGAAATCCTGCTATAAACCAAAACAAAAATCGTTTAAGTGTTACCGAACGAGGTGCTAAATTCTGAGGTATAGTACTTACAATCAATTCATTTTGATCTAGATCTACAAGATTTATCAATAAACGACGAACCAACCAAACAATAGGCAACCCAATCATAAATCCATACACTAGCATTATTACCATATTGAATCCCCCCTTAAAATCATCCCCTGCTACCACCACAAGAAGAGCAAATAACATCACTAATAAAAATGCACTTGCCAACAAAACCGCTCGCACTCCATAATAACGGTACCACTGCATAAAATTAAGTGTATATACAAAATCACGATATATAATACTCACAATAAAATAGCTAAATAATCCTACAAAAATTGTATAAAAATAGAAATTTTCCAAAAAATTCTCTAAGTAACTCATTGTTTCTATTGATCAGATTATAATTATTAACCTGTTGTGTCTTGGTGCGGAGAGCAGGATTTGAACCTGCGAAGCCCGAAGGGCGACAGATTTACAGTCTGTTGCGATTGACCACTCCGCCATCTCCGCATTCTTAACTTATAACCATCAACACTTAACCATTAACAAATAAAATTGGCGATATTACAATGGGGAATAATTGTAACAGGTTAACTGTTAACGCATGGAGCCACCCGTCGGATTCGAACCGACGACCCACAGTTTACAAAACTGTTGCTCTGCCAACTGAGCTAGGGTGGCTTGCATTATATAATTTATATACAAAATATCAATGTTTGTCTACTATATTTATGTATTTGCTACAATAAATAATCCGTCCCTCTATGCAATGGAACGGATTATTTATTGTGCTATTTTCAATGTCTTTGCTAAATTTTTGTTTCTCTATTTTCTGCATTATCTTCACCATCGCAAGTCACAAACGAAGCAATTTGATTATCAGTATCTATTTCATCAATATCTGGCGCCCCATATTTATCGTGATGAAGTTTTTTATTTAAAAATTCTGTCCAAATATGCGCTTTATTATGAATTTTTAAAGATACTATCTTGAGTCGCATCAATCTCTTATTGGAGCTCATTAGAAAACCAATTCTGATCTTGTCCAATTGAGAGGGGAATTCATTCCTTTTTCTATCTAAGAAATTAATAAATGTTTCTTTATATTCCAATGATTCTTCGGGCAACGCCATTACAATAGGCATTTTTCTGGCAATCAGAAAAATTATACCCGCGAAGCTCGATATAAATGAAACCCATAATATCAATTCTACGATCATTGATAATAATTTTATTGATTATGCTTGATAATTATAATTCCGCTTATAATTCATATCTCGTAAATCTCGCAACTTCTATATTCTCCCCTATTTTTGCTATATATTCAGTAATTAATTCTCTGGTGGTTTGATTGGGATTCTTAACAAACGGCTGCTCAAATAAACAAATTTCAGAAAATCTTTTCTTCATTTTACCATCAACCATTTCCTCCTTAATATTAGCAGGTTTATTAATATCTGCAACTTGAGCCATAAAAATATTTCTCTCTTCATCTAATATTTCCTGCGGGATATCTTCCGGCTTTAGATATTTTGGAGACATAGCCGCAATGTGCATCGCAAGCTCATGAGTTAAATTTATAAAATCAGAATTCTTCGCCACAAAATCAGTCTCGCATCGAAGTTCAATCAATACGCCGATTCTTTTATTGGGATGAATATAGGAATCTATAATCCCCGCACTAGTCGCCCTTACTCCCTTTTTCTCGGCAATAATCCGTCCCCTCTTTTTCAAAATATCTATCGCCTCTTTTTCATCGCCATTTGATTCTTCAAGAGCTTTCTTGCAATCAAGTATTGAAGATCCTGTTTTTACTCTTAGATTCTGTATTTGTTCAATGGAAATTGCCATGCCATAAATCATAAAGCATGAAATATGAAGTCAGCCGTGGCTGATTCCATATTTCATGCTTCGTGTTGCGTGATTGTATTTTGTATTATTGAGTAATAGCCTCTGCTACTTTTTCTTGAGTAACAGCTTCGGTAATTTTTTCCAGAATAAATTTAATAGACTCTATTGATTCAGAATTCGCGGGTATGGGATAAGTCACTCTTGTCGGATCAGAATCGGTATTTACAATAGCGATGATGGGGACTTTGGTTTTAATCGCTTCATTGATTGTCCACTTGTGGGCAGCGGCATCAACAACGAAAATAGCATCTGGCAATTTTTTTAAATTTTTAATGCCATTAAAATTATGGAATAATTCCGCTAATTCTTTTTCAAATTGAAGCTGCTCTTTCTTGGTATATTTTGTCAAATCACCGGAATTCTTTCTTTTTTCAAGATCCAAAAAATACTCGATCCTCTTTAAAATTGTATTGATATTAGTCAATGTGCCGCCAAGCCATCTTTCTTCCACGTAAGGCATATCGCATTTAATAGCAGCCTCTTTGATTAAGAGTTTTGCCGGCATTTTCGTGGCAACAAATAAAATCGTGCCTTTATTTTTTGCGATTGTTTTTATATATTCCAGAGATTCGTTTAATTTAGCAATGGTTTTTTCGAGATTGATGATCTGCAAATTATGACGAGTGCCAAAGATAAAATTCTTCATCTTGGGATGGCTTTTTGATTTCATTTTTCCGATATAAACTCCCCTCTTTATCATCTCGTTGATGATTGCCGGAGAAATATCTGATGAAATATTTTCTTTTATTTGGGTATCGTTTGCCATACTACATAAACTACATAAAGCTTGAAACTTGAAACATAAAACATTTGCAAAGATTCAAGATATGAGATTTAAGTTTTAAAATATAAGTTATTAGTTAAATAATTATACATAAAAATTAAAACATTGCAATAGTTCCAATCGTTTGATACCATGCTGTTAAATACGGATAAAAACAGTTCTTTCAAAAGGGAGGTGAGGGATAAATGCCGACAGACAATTATGACTGCAAATTATGCAAGTTGCCTTTTCGCTTTATTTGTTCATCCAAATTCTGCCTTGATGAGTGGGTATTTAAAATATCCGGCGTTACCCCGCACAATAAAGAACTTCGCGACAACATAGATTGGTTCTATCTAGCGCTCTGGATAACCAGCATTGGATATCAGGCCTTGTTACTTTTGTGTTTTTTTATCTATCCTGATTTGATTTTTACGATAAAATTACACAACGAATTTGAAATATCATTCTCAAAAATTCTTAATTTACTGGCTGGATCATATATCACCGCGGTTGGCGGATATGGAATATTCAACGTCATTCATCGCCATAATCTCCGCCCGAAGAATGATCAACGTTATCGCAACATCAAGGTTTCGGATGAAAAAAGAAAAAGACGCAATGGTCACAGATTTATTATTTATTGGTGGCTAAATTTCCTAATAATGTTTCTCGCAATAATATTCTGGGACTTTAAAGGGGGGATTTTGAATGGCAGAGAAGGACCAGAAACAACATCACTCGTAATCGCCATTGACTGCTTGGTCCTGGCGATAGGACTTAGATATGCAAAGGAAAGGTGGAAATAATCGGATATAAAAAGCCTCCTCCATCAACTGATGGAAGAGGCTTTACTTTTTTATATTTATATTATATATTTTATTCATTAAAATTACCGAATCAAAACATATGAAACAAGATATCCATCCGAAATATTACGAGAAAGCAAAAGCAATATGCGCTTGCGGCAATAAATTTGAAATTGGATCAACAAAACCGGAAATTCATATTGAAATTTGCGGCGCTTGCCATCCTTTTTATACTGGCAAAGAAAAAATGATTGATACCGCCGGACGCGTGGAAAAATTCAAGAAAAGAATGGAGAAAAAGAAAAAATAAACTTCAATATGAATGGCGCGTTGGAGAAAATAAAATCGGAATATCAGGAATTAACAAAAAAGCTCAGCGACCCTGAGCTTTTTTCAGATTTAAAAAAATCGCAGGAAATATTGAAAAAACATTCAGAGCTCAAGAAAATTATTGAACTAGACGAACAAATAAACAATAACTCCAAAACAATAAAAGAAAATGAGGACTTGTTGGCATCAGAAAGAGACGAGGAAATTTTAAAAATGGTAAATGAAGAAATAAATAACCTAAAAAATAAAAAAGATAATCTGGAAAAGGAATTAAAAAATATCCTTCATCCTGACGAAACAAGCAAATATAAAAATATTATCGTAGAAATCCGCGCGGGCACAGGCGGAGACGAAGCAGCGCTCTTTGCCAATAATTTATTCAAAATGTATTCGAAATACGCCCAATCAAAGGGTTGGGATGCCACAATTATTGATTCCAGCCAAACTGATATCGGTGGATTTAAAGAAGTGATTTTTGAAATATCCGGCAGAGGCGCTTACTCGGATCTACAATACGAAAGCGGAGTCCATAGAGTGCAACGAGTTCCGGGAACAGAAAAATCTGGCCGCATCCACACCTCTACTGCATCTGTCGCAATATTGCCGGAAGTCGAAGAAGAAGATGTTACCATAAAAAATGATGATATTTTAATGGAAACATATCGCGCCGGCGGGCCCGGGGGGCAAAATGTCAATAAAGTGGAAACAGCTGTGCGTCTAATTCATAAACCAACCGGCATTATTGTCGCTTGCCAGGTAGAGCGGTCGCAGGCTAGAAACCGAGAAAGGGCGATGAAGATATTGCAATCAAAAATAACTCAAGAGCAAAAAGAAAAACAGGCAATGGAGCAAGGCCAGCTCCGTAAAAGCCAAATCGGAACAGCCGACAGATCAGAAAAGATTCGCACCTATAACTTCCCACAAGACAGAGTCACTGATCATCGCATTAAAGAAAGTTGGCACGGATTGGATAAAATAATGGCCGGAGAATTATCAGTTATGATCCAATCTCTTAAGGAAAAAATGCTGATTTTATCCATTAGCGAAACGAGTAATTAAAAACGGATACCCAGCACATAATCTTATATTCTCTCTTCTTGCAATTTATGGGATTATTAAAATAATAAAATAAAGATTTTTTAAATTAACGAACCAAGCGTAAAATTATGTACTGGGTAAGGTTTTGCAACAAAAAATTATTCTCCCGATGGCTCGAATTTTTTGGACAAAGCCCTTAAAAGTATTTCTCGCAATTTGATTCTATATCTATGTTTTGTTCGCCTTTTTTGACGGCATCAATATAATCCTGATAACAAAATGACGCTTCGCGCACTCTGGTCGCATAATTTTGCCCGGGAGCCCTCTGCCACCGGGAACCGGCATAATACATAGCCGCCGCTTTTCTCTCGCCTTCTCTATTTTGAGAACCGGCTCCATTATCGGAAAGTTTTACCGCTGAACCGGTGAAGCCATCCAAAATATTCCACGGAGACGCAGGGTTATTGCCTGACAGCAAAGAGATTTTTGATTCATATCCTTGCCAGGTTGCGGGCATAAATTGCGCAATGCCCATCGCTCCGCCACAACCAACGCTAGTGAGAGCTTTAGATACCGGCACATTGTCGGGATTCAACATCAATTTACCGGTAATCTCAAAAAATGCGTTCTTTTGCATTTCAGCCGCGCTTTTTTTACCAAGCCGAATATAACAATCATAAAGATCGGTTTTCCAATTGCCGGTCCCGAGATTGCTATTAAGCCGCGACTCCACCCATATAAGTCCCAAAAGAAACGCCGGCCTAATGCCGGTTTTTTGTGCGGCAAACTCTGCATACTCTATCGCCTTTTCAATGGTGATTTTGCCGACGCCCAAAGCATTGGACAATCCAAAAAGCCGACTCTGTATTTCAATAATTTTTTTCTTGTTTTTTACTACTAATTCCTGAAATTTCTTTTCTTGCCCTTTTGTCTGGGAAACTAAATTTTTCTTTTCTTTTTGCTTTTGGGCCAATGAAAGATTTTGCGACTCAAGAATTGATTTTAAATATATTGACTCTTTCTGATCCTCCTTGAACATTTCAATCTGCACTTCAAGATCATTCTTAATCCCGCGGATATCCCCTAAAATTCTTTGAGTTTCGTTTTGTAAATTTTCCATCGCAGTAGCATTTGCGAAAAAATCGGAAAAATTGCCGTAGTTAAGCATCATTTCCAAAACGCCAATTTTATCATATTCATTTATTTTACTTAAATGTTCGGCAAGTTTTATTTTTTCGAGTAGCGCTTTTTTTTCTAAATCGCTAATTTCCTTATTTCTACTTTGAATATCAATCCTTAATTGCTCAATATACAATTTTGTTTTTTTTAGCTCCAACCCATATTTTTTAACTTCCTGTTCGATGATAGAGAGTTCGCGATTTAACGTCTTCTGTTCTTTCTTTTTTTCTTCAATCTTATCTTCGTATTGTTTGATTTCATTTTTGCATTCTTCAATACGTCGCAATGATTCATCGCGATATGCCTCCTGATTTTCTATTTTTTCTTCTTGGGGTATATCTTCGCATTGAGCCGATATTGACTGGGGGGAATAAAGAAAAATCGCCAAACCGCTTATCATGGTCGCTGTCAAAACAAAAGAAAATGTGAATTTATTCTTGTCCATAATTTTAAATCTTAATATAATTATAACAAAACCCCCGCGCTTTTTATAGCGCGGGGGGTTTTAAGGATTAACCTTGGTAATTTCTAAGGTCGAATTTTGTTGGTTTCTATTTTTGGTTTCTATTTACCGTTACTTTGCCTCTTCTTCAATTACCTTATTTTCTGCCTCTGCTTCCCTCTCTTTCTTTTTCTCTTCGGTTTCCACCTTGACCGCTTCAATATCAATCTTCACTTCACCTTCAAGAGCTTTGATTTCTTCTTCTGTGCGCGGCGGCTTAACCAAGGTGACTATCTCTGAACTATCGCTTAAAACCTTGATACCCGCGGATAATTTCAAATCTTTAATGTAAATATAATCGTTAAAAGTATTAATGGCGGAAATATCCACTTCGATTTGATGGGGCAAATCCTTTGGTAGCGCTTCAATCTCAATTTCATGAAGATTTTTAATTAAAATACCGTTTAATACTTTAACAGCATTTGATTCGCCAATAAATACAAGGGGAATTTTCGCGGTAATTTTTTCATCCATTTTAACAACATAAAAATCGGCGTGACGCAATTGATCGGAAACCGGATCAAAATCAACCTCATGAATAAGCACTGGCTTTAACTCCGCTTTCCCGTCTCTTTCAATATTTAAATTTATAATTGTTGATTCCCCCGCCTGTTTATATATTTTTGCGAATTCTTTCAGATCAAGCGAAAGGGCTGTTGCCTCTGATCCATGACCGTAAAGCACAGCCGGAATAACACCATTTTTTTTCAAGGCTTTAGTTTGTTTTCCGAATTTATCCCTAATTTTTGCTGAAATTTGAAGTTCTAACATATTTCATGAAGCTTGAAACTTGAATCATAAAACATTTATAAAGATTCAAGTTATAAGATTTAAGTTTCAGGATATGAGATATTATACGCATTTTTCAAAAAAGGTCAATCCCGTATATCAACTTTCAGTCTCAATATCACACATATTAACACTTACCCAAAATTAGTTTAATAATCTTTATTTCCAATAAATTCCTGTCTTTGTTCGCTGCAGCGAATACTCTGAAAGTTGTATTGCGATATCAAACAAAAAAGGGCTGATTTTCCAGCCCTTTTATTTTAAACCATAAGCTCAACTTTTAATAAAAAATTGCTTTCCTTTATTTTTTCTTGTTGTTTTCCTGTAAAAATTCGTATTTTATCCCACAACTTCCACAATAATAACCGCCGTGGATATCTTTGTATTGTCTTTTACTGCCAGGACCATAAATCGGTGACCCGGCTTCAGGATTATATACTGTCACAGTTTTTGCAACGATCGCGCCACCACAAATACGGCATTCTGAATTAGTCTTTTCTACGCGTGAACTGACAGACATAACATACCTCCTATTTTTTAAGAACTTTTATACTTCGATACTATCCTCTCCTCTGTTAAGAGTCAATAAACTCCGCCAATTTATGAACTAATTCATGAATTGCGGAGTTTATATCTACTATTTATTTCACAAGGTTATTCGGCGGAACCTGCCCCTCAAGCGCGGTGATGATATTTTTTGCCGCGACCTCAGACATTGCCGCGCGAGTTTCCTCGGTTGCGGAAGCGGTGTGCGGAGTCAAAACTACATTTTCAAGCTCGGAAAGACCCGGAGCAAGATTTGGCTCGTTTTCATAAACATCAAGACCAGCGCCTTTAATCACTTTATTTTTTAAAGCATCTACCAAAGCTGCTTCGTCAATCACCGGACCTCGAGAGGTATTCACAATATACGCGCTAGGCTTCATCATTTTTAATCTTTCTGCGTTGATTAAGTGCTTTGTTGTTGGCAAGAGCGGCACATGGACAGAAACAAAATCTGCTTCCTTCAAAAGTTCTTCGGGTGTTGCCATAAATCTGGCATTATACTCTTTTTCAAATTCTTCGTTTCGCCTTACATCATAATAGATAATATCCATATCAAAACCCTTGGCTCCGTGATGCGCCACGCGACTGCCAATTCTGCCAAGACCTAAAATACCCAGAGTTTTCTTGAAAAGATCATTGCCAAGAAGCATCATTGGCTCCCATCCATGATATTTGCCGGCCCTGGTAAATCTATCTCCTTCGGTGATGCGTTGGGCTACCGACAAAATCAATCCAAAAGTATGCTCTGCCACGGTATTAGTCAAAACATCCGGAGTATTGGAAGCATAAATGTTCTTAGATTTAAAATCATCCAATTTAAGATTATCAAAACCCACCGCGTAATTTGCAACAATTTTGAGTTGCGCTCCGGCAGCATCCAAAATCTCCGCATCAATTTTGTCGGTCAATAATGAAAGAACGGCATCCGCCCCCTTAACATTTTCTTTCAGTTCATCTCTTGTCATAACCCTATCTTCAGGGAATACAACAACTTCATACCCTTTGACTTTTAACATATTAATTCCTTCTTCCGGAATCTGACGAGTAACAAATACCTTAAACATAATTTTTAATTACTAATTTTTAATTTTTAAATAATTATTTAATTTCTTAATGTTTTAAAATTAATTCATTTTAAAATTACTTAAAAATTACAAATTTAAAATTTAGTTGTTATCTTTTAATTTCTTATATCCGATATATATTAACACAGCCAGCACGATTCCCAAAATTACAAATCTCAAATAATCCTGTATTGCTGACCAATAGCCGACCGTGCCGACCAAAAAAGAAATAAGTCCGGCAAATGTGAATATGATGGACATACTTTCAATCGCAAACAAAAAGAAGCTCGCTACGATCGCTATCGTTCCGGCAATCATCCAAACAATAAAAACATTTCTTTTATAAACATTGTTCACCTTTTCAAAATCTTTTTGACAAGTAAAATAAGCATCGCACCATCCAGCTGGTTCACCCATTGCCATCTCTGGCGTTGAAACGCCTTTTATTCCTTCCATCATAGTCGGCGCTGGAGGAATTGGCGTTCTATAATTCATATTTTCCGTCCATAAACCGTCGACTTCTTCACATTTTTCTTTCGTATTTACTCCTTTTCTCATTGCTTCCGGCTTGCAAAAATCATCCATTTGCGGAGTTTTATAAAAAGTATGAATGCCATAATTAATAAATAAATTAAAAATAATAATTATGGCTATCCCCAGGCCGAATTTTTTTAAACTGAATAATCTTAATAATTCCATCTTGAATTAGGTTGTAGGTTTTGGGTTATAGGTTATAGAAAAAATAACTAATTAAAGGCATTAATCTAGAACCTAGCGCCTAGAAACTAGAACCTGCTTTGCCGCCACTCCCAAATACTATTATCTTATTTTCCACCACTTTCTGCATCGCGTCAATTGACGCCTGGAGATATTTATATGGTGTAGTTTCTTCAGGATTCTTAATAAAATAATCTTTCAGGGCGATTGTGAAAGCCGCTCTTAATTCTGTATTTACATTTATTTTTCTTATACCAAGCAAAATTGCTTTTTTAATATCTTCGTCCGGTATCCCCGAACCTCCGTGCAAAACAAGCACGGCGTAATCCCTGACTTTCTCATTGATTTTAGCAATTCTATCAAAATCTAATTTTGGCTCATCAGCCGAGATACCATGACTATTGCCAACCGAAACCGCCAACCTGTCTACGCCAGTGACCTTCACAAACTCCAATGCTTTTTCCGGATCAGTAAAATATTCTTCTTTAAATTCTAGTTTTTCTTTGGAAACTTTAGACGCGCCAGGCAAAAATCCCAATTCGCCCTCCACGGAAATATCCGGATTTTTTTCTTTGCACATTTTCACCACTTCGCTTGTCCATTTCACATTTTCTTGATAAGGCAACACCGAACCGTCAAAATGAATGGAATTATATCCAGCATCAAGCAACGCCTTTATTTTATCAAGATTTTGAATGTCTTTCGCGTCCTTATATGTATGGTCGGCATTCAAGATAATCGGCAAACCTGTTTCTTCCTGATAGCTCTCCACAAGCTTAACAGCCTGTCTCAATCCCATAAATTTACTTTCGCCTTCCGATGTCCCGACTATCACCGGCGCATTTAATTTTTGAGCAACCAAAATCACCGCTTTTACTTGGTCAGCGCTTGAACAATTAAATTGCCCAATGGCGTAATTACCTTCCTCCGCTTTTTTAAAATATTGTTTAGTAGAAAAATTCATATAAAAAATTAAACATCAAAAATCAAAATGACAAATCAAAATGTAAAATTATAAATGCATTCTTCTTTTTAATCCTTGATATGTCATTTTGATATTTAATTTTTAATATTTGATTTTTATAAGCTTATGTATCCTTTATCAAAATTCTCAATCACCATCTCTTCCGCTCTATCCATGCCGCCCATATATTCAAAAAATATCTTTGACCACATCGCCTCTTGTTGATGATACATATATTTTATATCCTGTTTTTCCATTACAAGACCCATAGTCACATCAAGCATGTTAAAACCAATCAATTGTTTGCCCAGCCCATTTTCCCTGAAAACATCGCCAACAAAATCCAAGTTAGCCCAAAAAGTAAGGTCATACTCATAAAAACGATGGGCAAAACGAGCAATATCGGTTTCCGCTTTTTCCCAGTGGATTACTTCAGAATTTATACGTGGCAAAAAAAGTCGCGGATCATTCTCATTGTCTTTGGCTAAATATCTTTGGACAATCAACCAATTGGCTTTTGCCGGATCCATTGATTTCCCCTCCAAGACATCTCCCCGAAGCAATGACTTCATCTTCTCAATAAAATCGGGACGCGTAGAATACTTTTTAAATAAACGGGAATAAAAATCAACTTCATGAAAATAGTGGAGTAAAAGCCCGAAAAGACGCAATGTTTCTCCCGAGGTATCAATATTTAATGGAATTACAAATATCACTCCCAATTCTTTTAAATGGGAAACATTATGATATTTTTTCTTCATAAACTTCTCGGCAATCTTCAGCCATTTCTGATCCAGCACCATTAATTTTACCGGCCTATATTCAAAATCGCCTACCCTAAGATCAGAATAGGCCACATCAAAATTTTTATGCATCCATTCGTTTGTCTCAATAAATCTCAAAGAACAATAGAGTTGATAAAAATTCTCTTTCATTAAAAGTTCCTGAACAGTGGCATATCCAAGGGCGCTCATTATATTTGGCGGCGGGTTCTTTTTTATGATTTCTCGCGCCACTTCTTCTTTCAATACAAAAAGGTCGGGAATCTGCGCAAGCTCCTTTGTGAAATTTAATAATGTTTTTGAACCTTCCTCTGTGGCGCCATCAGGCTTCCTAAATATCTCATATAATTTTTGATCGTCTTTTTTGAACTTATGAATCAAAGCATTTTGAACTTCTGAAGCAGTCGGATTTTTATGAATATGAAGCTCTTTTAAAATAAGATTCACATACATATCATTTTCCGAAATAATCTTTTCTAAAATATTCCTTTTTCCCGTAATTTTCTCCATTTTCTCTTCCATATCCAAAATCACCTCTTCCTTTGTCCTTAAAATCTGCGCTATTTTCTCCAATGGACGAATTTGATTCATGCCAATTTTGTCCCCAATAGATATCAAATAACTAACAAGGGCTCTGTAAATTAAAAATTAAACATATATAAATATCTTACCTGAATTTATTGGATTTATCTATTGGGGATATCAAAATTGAGCACCCTGTTAAATAATTTTAAATCCGCGGCGGCGGATTTAAAATTAAAATTTGAAAAGGCAATTTCAAATTTTATTTAACAGGGTAATATTTTGTATTTAAATTTTAGATCCGCCAGCTGGCGGATCTAAAATTTAGACAAAATGCTTACCTTCACTCTCTTCCAGCTCCCCCAATCATATTTTTTAAGCAATCCTCTTTTAGCTCCAAAATATTGTATCACGGAAGTCGCATTTGCCGTGCCGAACTGAATAGCATGTTCAATGTCTTTGCCGTCTAGAATAGCCGATACAAATCCACTATTAAAGGCATCGCCCGCTCCGGTTCTATCAATTATCTTTGATCTAGGAATCCCGGCGCGATAATAATTATCCCTATCGCAAACCACAACACCCTTGGGACCCTTGGTCATTATAAAGATACCTCTGATATAATCTCTAGCTTTCTCTAAAATCTCTTTTTCATTATTTATATTCTCCTCGAAAAAATCAGCTGCTTCTTCGTCATTCATCATTAAAATATCAACATTTTCAAATAAGGGTTTTAATCTTTTTGTGCCAAATTTCAATTCCAAAGCGCCGGGATTAATCGCAATCTTTATATTATTTGCTTTTGCAATTTTGAATATCTTCTCAAGTAATTTAAAATCTCCGGAGAATGAACCGCAAAAATGAAACCACTTGGTATGTTTTAACGCCTCAAAATCAATTTCTCGCGAATCAATATTTTTAGAAGCTCCGCGATATACCAAGATAGTCCTCTCACCCCCGGGAGAAAGCAATATAAAAGAATAAGATGTCGGAATTTTTTGATCCTGTTGAATAAATTTTGCCGATGATTTTTCCTGATACAATTCCTCTATGATTGCTTTGCCTCCAAGGTCCATACCCACTCTAGCAACAAGCGCTGTTTTAAAACCCTGCTTAGTCAAAGAAATGGCGGCATTTGACCCTCCGCCGCCGGTAGTGAAAACCAGCTCGTCAAGTTCTATTTTAGAACCAAGCGAAAAACACTCTGCCGCGCCAGTAATAAAACGAGGGTCTTTTATGATCCTCATTTGCTTGCTTTTCAAAAATACGTCTCGAGTTGCCGAGCCGAAAACGATTACATCGAACATTTCTAGAGGTTGGAGATTGGAGTTTAGAGTTTGGAGCTTAGATAACTCCAAACTCTAAACTCCAATCTCATATTTTTTTTCGTTCAATAACTCTTTTCACTGCTTCTTTAATTGAATCTATCCCCATGCCATATTTTTCTATCAATTCATTCGGTTCCCCGGATTCGCCGAAAGTATTTTGCATGCCGATATATTCCATTGGGACGGGATTATTTTTGCTCAAAACCTCCGCCACCGCGCTCCCCATACCTCCCATCACTTGATGGTCTTCCACGGTCACGATAGCGCCCGCCCTTTTAGCAATAGCAATCACCGCCTTTTCATCCATTGGCTTTACCGTATGATTATTTAAAACTAAAACTCCAATCCCCTCTTTAGCTAAATCTTCGGCTACCATCAATGCATTATAAAGCAATGGTCCGCAACCAATAATTGCAACGTCAACTTTCTTGTCTGTGTCGCGCAATAAATATGCTTTACCAATTTCAAAAGGAGTTTGTTCGGTTGTGAAAATTGGAGTGTTTTCGCGAGCGAATCTAAAATATACCGGACCAATCATTTTACCGCCCGCGATTGTCGCTTTTTTTGTTTCCCAATAATCGCAAGGCGCAATCACAGTCATATTCGGGATACATCTGGTAATTGCAATATCTTCAAGCGCTTGGTGAGTCTGGCCGTCCGGTCCTACAGATACACCTGTATGCGCTCCTGTTAATTTAACATTGGCGCTGTTCAAACAAATATTCACGCGTATTTGATCCCAATTTCTCCCTGGACAAAATACGCCATAAGTTGAGACAAAAGGCACTTTCCCGGCAACGGCAAGGCCGGCAGCAATGCCCGCCATATTTTGCTCAGCAATTCCGCATTGTATGAATCTATCCGGATATTTTTCTTTAAACCAGCCAACACGAGTAGAATCTGACAAATCTCCGCAAAGCGCGACTACATTTGGATTTTCCGCGCCAAGCTGCACTAATCCATCACCAAACCCGTCACGAGTCGGCTTTTGTTGAACTTTTTCTTTTTCTTTCCACTCCAAAGCAAGATGAGTATCGGTATGCCTATTGCCATTTCCGCACACGCAGGCGCTCTCCGCATGCTCGCAAATCGCGCAAATATTATTAGTCATAATGTGATACTAATATACTAATGACATACGAATTATACTAATAATACCAATGAACTCATTTGTATTATTCGTTGCATTCGCATCAATTCGTATATTGGTATTAAACTTTATTCATGTTCACTTTTAATCTTTCCTCCAAGCGTCCTTAATTCATCCAAAAATTCTTTGCCTTGATCCGGCTTTGGAGGAACGCCGTGCCATTTGTAATCAAATTCAATCGCTTCTATCCCTTTGCCGGCAATCGTATGCGCAATAATCATCACCGGCTTTTCATAAATAGATTTTGCCTCCTCGCAAGCCGCAACAATTTGTCCGATATTGTGTCCGTCAATTTCAATCACATGCCAATTAAAAGCTCTGAATTTATCGGCAAGTGGCTCAAGCGGCATCACATCCTCGGTCATCCCATCAATTTGAATATTGTTTCTATCAATAATCGCTGTCAAATTATCCAATTTGTTTTTTCCTGCGAACATCACCGCTTCCCAAATCTGCCCCTCATCGAGTTCTCCATCGCCAGTCGCGCAATAAACTTGCGTATGTTTTTTATCTATCTTAGCGGCAAGCGCGGCGCCAATCGCCTGAGAAAGACCTTGACCGAGCGGTCCGGATGAACTCTCAATGCCCGGCAATGACTCGCGGTGCGGATGTCCCTGGAGTCTCGTACCCAATTTTCTCAAAGTTTTCAATTCTTCACGGGAGAAATATCCGGCGTTTGCCATAACCGCATAAAGAGCCGGACAAATATGTCCGTGCGATAAGAAAAACTTATCTCTCTCCTCCCAATTGGGATTTTTGGGGTCGTGTTTTAAAACACTAAAATATAAAGCAACTAAAACATCAGTAAAACTCAAAGACCCGGCGGTATGTCCGGACTTTGCTTCTATAAGCATGGAAATAATATCCTGCCTGACTTGATTGGCAACTTTCTCAAGTTCCTTAATTTTGTCGTCATGAATTGACATAATTATAGCTCTTAAGCTCTTAAGCTCTTAAGCTGATTCATTGCTTCTTTTTTATTCTCCGCTTGCCATATATACGCTCCTACTACTAAAATATCAGCTCCGGCTTTTAAAATTTTTGGAGCGGTTTCCAAATTCACTCCACCATCGACTTCTATTTTAACACCAGGATATTGCTTGCGCAAATCTTGAATTTTATTTAAAATATGTTCTTGAAAATTTTGACCCGCTCTCCCTGGTTTCACGCCCATCAATTGAATAGTATCAATTTTTAAAATATATTTATCCATATCATCAATCGGAGTTTCCGGATTCAAAGCAATTCCAAACTCGCAATCTGCCACATGACATTTTGCCGCCATATCTTCAATAATATTTTCCGCATCAAGACGAAAAGCAATTGCCTCATAATGCGCTAGGATTCTTTTCACTCCTGGCTCGCCAAGCGGACCAGCCACCATCCAATCATCAATAAAATTCCACGGATGCTCAATCATTAAATGCGCTTCCAATTTCAAATTGGTTTTTAGATTCGACAATTCCGCCGGACGATTAAAAGTCCTTTGTAAAACAAACTTCCCATCCATCACGTCAATCTGCGCCCATTCACAAAGCCCCTCAACGGCTTTGATTTTTTCCTCCAGTTCCTTAAAATTTTGCGCGATAATCGCGGGGACGACTTCTGCCATATAAATAATTTCTTGTTTCTATGATTATTTTATCATAAAATAAAAAAAATCCCAATTATAAAATATTCAGGGATTTTTTAATATTCAAAGTAATCTTAGAACTTCTCGATTCTCCTCTGATGTCTCTCTTCTCTAGAAAATTCCGTTTCAATCCACGCCTTTACCGCTTTCTTAGCGTCTTCTTCGGAGATAAATCTCGCACCAAGAGATAAAATATTGGCATCGTTGTGCTCGCGGGATAATTTTATAATATCTTCGTTATAATTATACAAAACTGCCGCGCGAATACCCGGCACGCGATTAGCCACTATCGCTTCGCCCTGTCCGGAACC
>LBUA01000004.1:44211-54106 GCA_000992345.1 Parcubacteria group bacterium GW2011_GWD2_38_12
CCATTTTTCAAGTCTTCTGCCACTGCGTGAGCCGCCAGAAAAATCCACTCCGGATAATCATCATTTTCATCATAGACAAAATTTCCCATATCTTTCACATCAAAGCCAATCTCCAAGAGATATTTTTTTAAAACTTCCTTTAATTCAAAACCGGCGTGATCGGAAGCGAGGTATAGCATAGTTAAAAGTATAAAGTTAAAAGTTTAAAGCCTTTATGAATCCAGTTAACAATTTAGAAATTTCAACAGATAAATTATAATTTTCTTTAAAATCTTGGCCAGTAATGTATCTTAACTCTAAAGCCAGATAAAGCATTGATCTGACTTCACCGCAAGAACCTTTTGCTATATATAAAAATTGCTTAAATTCTTTATTACTCCTCCTCTCAAATCCTTCTGCAATATTATTCATTATAGATACCACCGCTCGATGAATCTGATCTCTAAAAGAAAAATCTTTGTTGTTTTGAAATTGTTTATAAATTTTTAAAGTTAATTCTTTAGATTTCTGCCAAGCAATAACATCTTCAAATTTTTCTATTTTCATAACTTTTAACTTTGTGCTTTTTAATTTCTGTCTTTTAACTTTTAACATTTAACATTTAACTAATGAGCGCGCCTGCGCGAATTACATGCTCGGTGAGTGAATAACAATATCCCCTTTCATTATCATACCAAGCCATCACCTTCACAAGGTCGCCGTCTATTACTTTGGTCAAAGTCAAATCAACAATACTGGCTTTCTCGCTTCCAACAATATCAGTGGATACCACCGGCTCGTCTATGACTCCGAGCACCGGCTTCCATCTTGGATCTTCGGACGCTTTTTTGAAAATATTATTTATCTCCTCCACGCTCGTTGGACGTCCCGCCACAAAAGTGATATCCGCCAAAGAACCAGTCGGAGTCGGCACGCGAATAGCGATGCCATCAAAAAGTCCTTTAAGCGATTTAACTGCTTCAGTAACAGATATTGCGGCACCCGTTGAAGAAGGCACGATATTGACTGCCGCCGCTCGTCCGCGACGCCAATCTTTGTCCGGAGAATCTACCAATTTCTGAGTGGCGGTATAACCATGCACGGTAGAAAGAAATGCTTTTTTGACGCCGATGGTCTCATGCATTATCTGCACAACCGGAGAAGATGAATTGGTGGTGCAAGATCCATTTGAAGTAACCAAGCAATCTGCAAATTCATTTTCATTGACGCCGATTAAAATCGTCTTGCCCTCCACAGTGGATCCCGGCTTATCCTTGGCAGGCGCAGTAATCACCACTCTTCTTGCTCCAGCTTTCAAATGCGCCGAGGCGCCCTCGTAACTTTCAAAAAAACCGGTGGACTCCACCGCCACATCAATATCCAAATCTTTCCAGGGAAGCATTGCAGGATCTCTTTGTTGAACAAAATGAACTTTTTTGCCGTTTACAATTAAAAAACTTTGCCCGCCGACTTCCGTCGCTTTTTCTGTTTTAATATCTAGCCCTTCGTGGCCATAAACGCTATCGTATTTCAAAAGATACGCAAGATTGTCCACATCGCCCAAATCATTGATAGCGACAATTTCTATTTCCGATCTTTTCAGAGCTACCTTAAAAAACGAACGGCCAATACGGCCAAAACCATTGATTGCGACTCGAATCATAAAACCTAAATCTTGAAGCGTAAAACGTGAAGCATGATTTGAATTTCAGGTTTCAAGTTTTAAGTTTCAAGTTTTATATTCTTAATTTACTTGCTACTTACTCTCCACATACTTAATCGCCGAGAGCGCGGCAAGCGCGCCTTGACCGGCGGCGATTATCGCCTGCTTTTCTAAAACATCAGTCACGTCTCCCGCGGCAAAAATCCCTTTATGCGAAGACATATTTGTCCGTGGTTCTATCACAATCTCCCCCCATTGATTAAGCTCCACTAAATCTTTGCAAAAATCAGTATTAGGCACAAGACCAATCGCCGGAAAAATTCCTTGAACGTTCAATGTTTTTTCCTCACTGGTTTTTCTGTCTTTATATGTCAACCCGTCAACAAAACTGTTGCCCGTGATTTTCACGGGGTCAATACTGAAAATAAATTCTATTTTGGGATTAGATTTTAATTTTTCATAAGTAATTTGCGCTCCTCTGATATCAGAACGCACCAAAACATAAACCTTATTGGCATACTTTGCCAAAAGATGCGCCCAATCAAGACCGGTATTTCCTCCTCCAATTACCGCAACATCTTTGCCTCCAAAAAGCGGGGCATCGCAAACCGCGCAATAAGTCACGCCCTTATTCATATATTCCTGCTCTCCGGGAATATTGAGCATTCTCGGCTTTTTTCCGGATGCGATGATAACACAACTGGCTTCGTATTTAAATCCATTGCCGTCTTCCAAAATAAAAATCTCTTGACCATTCCTTTCCTCAGATTTGATTTTTTGTATATGCGTCCCCTCTTCTATTTTTACACCCAAGTCCTCCACTTGTTTGCGGGCATTGGCTACAAGTTTTGCGCCATCACGCTCCAGAAACCCGACGTAATTTTGCACTTCCGGCTGCTGAGAAATTTGCCCGCCGGATTCTGACGCCAAAATTAAGGTGTCTAATTTTTGTCTGCCCAAATAAATAGCGGCGGAAAATGATGCAATACCGCCGCCAATGATAATTACATCTTTCATCGTTTCGCGAATATAATACTAATCTACAAATACATACTAATGCAACTAATCCGCCGTGGCGGATTAGTATCATTCGTACCAATTCGTATATTGGTATCGTGCTATTTAAGATTCAACAGTTCTTCAATCTTTCTCTGGTCAAATCCAACTACAAGTTTCCCGTCAATATCAATCACCGGAACTCCCATCTGCTGGCTTTTACTTATCATTTCCTCGCGCGCCTTTTCATCTTCGGCCACATTCAAATCCGTATATTCAATATTATTTTTCTTAAAAAATTCTTTTGCATATTTGCAATAGATGCAAGTTGGAGTGGAATATATCTTAATCATTAGTTAGTAGTTAGTAGTTAGTAGTAGAATTTTATTTTTTCTACTTTCTATTTTCTACTTACTGTATATTATTTAAGCACATTTTCTACTCTATGAACCAGCTGATCCAAAGTGTAATCGGTTTTTACCAAATAATCTGTTCCGCCAGCGTCTATCACCTCTTTGACCGTATCTCCGCTCGCCAGATTAGTCAAAACTAAAACCGGGATTTTCGCAATTGCATCGTTCGCGCGGATTTGTTTCAAAACACTCACTCCGTCAATCTTGGGCAAAACAAGATCCAACAGAATTAAATCGGGAGATGTGGTCATTGCCTTTTCCAACCCCTCAGCTCCGTCATGAGCGATTATCGTATCAAAACCGGCCCGCTTCATAAAAAGTTCGATTGTTGTAGCCTGTGCCGGCTCGTCTTCTATTATCAAAATCTTCTTGCTCATAACTTTATAATTTTTAATTTAAAATTTTTAAATAAATCTTAATGATTTAATGTTTAAAAATTAGAAAATTATAATTTATTTAATCCGCCGCGGCGGATAGATTTAAAAATTGCAACATCTTAATGAATAAGATTATACCAAATTATTTAATTTCCGCCACCCCCTCTTTCTCAACCGCTTCCCGCACGCCATTATATCTATTATTTGGGTCCCAGAGCAACCATCCCGTCCCTCCTGCATCATAAACCGCCTGAATTTGCGCTTTTATTTTATCGCTGTCATATCTTGCGCCCATATCAAAAACCTGAAGCCATGGACGAGTTTTTTGCTTGGCGATACCCTCCCTAATGGGTCCCAAAGCCAGCAACCCTTCGTCTAATGTGCCTTTTACCACTTCATAGGGATGATCGGCGGGGTTATCAAACCCGAAATTCCCGGCGCTGTAATGCGAAGGATACACCATCGGGGAAATGTAATCAAAATAATCAACCGCATCCGCCAATATCTGGCCAATGCCAAGATCATCGCTCCGCAAAAAAGTATATCCGAAAATATCTATAGAGAGATTAATGCGGCTATCATAATCTTTTATTTTCTCGCGGCTGTAAGCAAAAAATTCTTTCAAAACTTCACTGCGCGGCTTCTGCCCGTCCCACGCCGGATAAACTATCGCCGATAAATTTCCATCCGTAGGAAAACGAATATAATCATATTGAATTTCATCAAATCCCAAATCAATCGCCTTTTTAGCAATGTCCACAATATGATCCCAACTTCCTTTTGCGGCCGGATCTAACCAAACAAATCCCCTTCTGTCGCGCCATAAACCTCCGTCTTGCCGTTTCAAAGCAAGCTCCGGATGCGTTTTCGCGTATCCGGAATCTTGGAACGCCACTACGCGAGCAATCACATAAATATTTTTATCGTGAAGTTTTTTTAACACATCTCCAACTCCGGACCATATATCATAAATCAATTCCCCTTGAGAACCCTTTACATCTATCACCACGCTATTAATTTCCGTTTCATCAATCAATTTCAAGAGCTCCTCCATCCTTTCCTTCCGAGTCGCCGTCCACATTGTTAAATAAATCCCTTTGGCCTGACCGGCATCAAACGAAACAAAAGATGGCCGAATTGAAAAATGTTTCTCTTCTTTCAGCGTCATCTTTACCGTTTCAGGAATATTTTCAATTTCTTGAATATAAAGCGGCCCTTCGCTGGCGTAATTAAAAATAAAAATAAACGCCAAGACTGGAGGAAGTAAAACTAAAATTCGCTTTTCAATTTTCAAATCAATTTTCAAACGCTGAAAAAAATTTAAAAGAAACTTAAAACTGCGGAAAATTTTATGAAAATCGTGAGATTTAAAATTGGGGGGATTCAGCTTCTTCACGCACTCAGATTATCATACCAGCCGTTTTGCGACAACTTGCCAATCAATCACCTCGAAAAATGTCTCAATATAATCAGTTTTTTTCAGACCGTAATCTAACATATATGCATGTTCAAAGACATCCATCACAAGCAGTGGCGCGCAGCCGGCAAAATGCCCGACATCATGCTCATTTATCCAAACATTGAAAAGACGCTCTCCGTCTTGATATAAAATAACCCAGCCAATCCCCCTCATCTGACCCATTGCCTTAAAATCTTTTTCAAAAAATTCAAAAGACCCGAATTCTTTTTCAATTGATTGTTTTAATTTATCTGAAATTCGGCTTTCTGTTTTAGCAATGTTTTCGAAATACAACTCGTGAAGGCGCATGCCATTAAATTCCCAGCCCAAACGGCGGTTCAACTCCGCATATTCAGGCGTACCATATTTCCCCTCCTTTTCCACCTGAACCAAAATATCGTTTAATTTATTGAAATTATTAACATAGCCCTGATAAAGGGTAAGGTGATTTTTCAAAAGTTGGTCACCAAAACCGGCAACTCCCAGCAATCCGTCAAAGTTTTTTATTTCGTATGGCATATAAGCAATAGTATCACAATCTTAACAACCAAGCCAACTATCGAAGTTCAACTTCGATAGTTGGCTTGGAAAGCTTTGAGACGTTGATATTCCGCCTTTTTGAGAGTAATCTAAATTACAATAACAATGAGCGAATTCAAACAAAAAATCAAAAAAATAATCCTCATTTTTGGCGACATAACACTCCTTTATTTGTCGCTTTTTGTGATTTTATCATTAAGATACGGGGATAAATACAGTATTGATATATTCTGGCAACATTTTTATCCATTTTCCATTATTTATTTTTTTTGGTTAAGCGTATTTTACATTAATAATCTTTATTCGTTGGAATATGCCAGAAACACCTATGGCTTTTTTTCTCTCGTTATCAAATCATTTTTATTCAACGCTTTTATTTCGGTGCTGTTTTTTTATCTTGCCTTTAACAAAATCGGCATATCGCCAAAAACTATTCTAGCGTTTAACATTCTAATTTTTGCCGTTTTGTTCATAGCTTGGCGCCTGTTTTATAATTATTTCATTAAAACAAAAACTTTCTCCATAAACACATTGTTGCTGAGCGACAATGAAGAGGCAAAAGAGATTATTGGAAAAATAAACTCTCATCCCCAGCTTGGATACAATATCATCCCCTACTTGCAAGATGACGCTAAAAATTTAAAAAAAATAATTACCGATAATAATATAAAATTAATAATTACTTCCGAAGAAATAAAGAGTAATCCGGAATTTCTGCATAATCTTTACGAGTGCCTCCCCCTTAAAGTCGGGTTTGAAAATCTTCCAAATTTTTATGAACAAATTACGGGAAAAATACCGATATCAATTATCGGTCGGATTTGGTTTTTGGAGAATATTAAAAATTTGAACCGGCCGGCTTACAATTTATTCAAGCGCGTGGTTGATGTCGCCCTATCGGTTATTTTCGCTTTGCCAGCAATCATATTATCCCCCCTTATCGCCGCCATTATCAAATACCAAGACAACGGCCCAATTTTTTATCGCCAAAAAAGATTCGGAGAAAACGGAAAAATATTCACAATAACAAAATTCCGCACAATGAACACAAATTCCGAAAATAGCGGCCCGAAATTCACCGAGAAAAACGACAATCGCATAACAAAATTCGGCAAATTCCTCCGCGATACCAGAATCGACGAGCTACCCCAAATCATTAATGTCCTAAAAGGAGAAATGAGCTTCATCGGTCCGCGCCCCGAACGGCCGGAGTTTGTAGAAGATTTTCAAAAGCAAATCCCTTTTTATAATTTCCGCCACATCGTCAAACCCGGCCTCACCGGCTGGGCGCAGGTCAACTATGATTATGGCTCATCAATCGAAGACGCCTATAAAAAACTTCAATACGATCTTTATTATATAAAAAACAAATCTTTGATATTAGATATTAATACCGCTTTCAAAACCATTTTAACAATCATCAATAGAAAAGGAAGGTAAATTATGGGATCTGCCTCATTAAAGCTAAATATAAAAGCATCACATTATTGTGATGCTTTTATTTTTACTCAATTTTAATCAACTAATCCTGAATTAATCAAAATTTGTCTTTCTAGTCCTGGGATAGGATTAATCTTGTGCCGAGTATTTTTCTCAATTTCACGAACAAAAAGAATGGTGCTTATCTGCTCTTCTGAATAATTAAATTTTTCAAACAACAATTCTTTGTTTATGTTTTTATTTTCTCCGGTTGTAATCCCATGTTTAATATCTTCCTTCCATACCCAAGCAATATTGCCCTCTTTTGAACCATCAGGCTCTCCATAAGAAATATTCACATCAAAACCCATTTTTTTAGCCCAACAAGTTAATTGACTTTCATCGTTGTGGATATCTCCATTTGCCTCAAGATCTGCGCTTGGGACCTTTGTTATTATCTCTTCCGGCACTCCCATATATCGCGCCATTTGACGAACCTCCGCCTTTGTTAACCCATTAAGGATATTGTTATCAACAGCACCGTCGCCAAATTTATCAAAATATCTCAATAATCCATCTTCTTCGCCATTGCCAGTTCCGAATATTCTCCCGTTACCATAATCAATTGCTTTTGATATAAAACCGGCAAGTGGTGTAATAAATCTGGATTTTAAACTGGCGTAAGCATTTGTAAACCCATATTTGTCAGCTTCAGTAGAATTTTCCTTTGCCCACAACAAATCAACAGTATTAAATTGCTCTTCAAGTTTATTAATTATATCATCATAAATAAAATTTAAATCAATGAAAAGCAATTTAAAATTAAATAACGATTGCAATCTTTTAACGTCTTCAAAGTGTTTCGGATTGCTTTTAATATTTCTATGCAGAGCAACTACATTTTCCGGACCAAATGCCGAACAAAGAATTACCGTCACAAGCGATGAATCTATCCCTCCGGAAGCCGCCACAAACACTCTTTTACAACCGACAGCAACTTCCTTCGCTCTTTCTATTAATATCTCTTTCAGTCTCACGGGATTTTTTACCACATTATCCTCCTATTGATAAAATTTAAAAGTACATAAACATAAATCAAGCTAACAAAAAAAACAAAAAAAGGCAATTAGTTATTGCAAAATATCAAAATATTGCTTAACGATTCTTGAGCGAGTAAATTTATTCAATAAAACATTTCGACTGTTATTGCACAATCTATTAAATAGATTTTTATCTTCTTTGATATTTTTAATGCTATTTTTTAGTTCTATTCCATTTTCATTATCAACAACAAAACCCATATCATTATCCAATACAAGCTTCGCTAATTCACTTAATTTATCTGATATTGCTATAATCGGCCTACCAGCGGCAAGATAACTATAAATCTTGCCCGGAAAACAAAAATTTTCCATTCCTTTTTTTAAAGTCACAATACAACAACCAGCTGAAGCCAGTAATTTTGCATAATCTTCATCGGGAACATAACTCATAAAATCTACATTTGACAGATTTTCTTTTTCAACTTCTTTTTGCAAATTATTTTTATCTCCCCCTTCACCAACAAACAAAAATATAATACCCTTATCTTCTTTTAATAATTTAGCGGCTTTCAATATTGGATTAAAATTCTGGAATAATCCAATATTGCCGGCATATAATACTACAAATTTATCATAATAACCACTAAGGCGAGACCAAGAATTATCTTTTGAAAGTGGGGTTATTTTCACCGGATCCGCCCAATTTGATATCACAACCGTTTTATTTTCTAAACCGCAATAATGATCGCGAAAATATCTATTCATTGATTCGGATAATAAAATTATTTTTTCAATATATTCAAAACTCCATTTATTAAGCCATCTCATCATTCGCGTCAATAATGATTTTTCTGAAATTATATTTAAATTAACTGCCAAATCAGGATATAAATCCTGTAAAATATAGTATATTTTTTTCTTGAATAGTTTATTTATTAAGGCGCCGATGCCTACATTAGTTGGCGGATTAGAAACAATAATTATTTTATCAAATCTTTTTATAAAAAATATGCGCATCAAGATCATTATCGGAAAAGATATAAAATTAAGAATCCTTCCCACTTCAATATCTTTATTAAAATGGGGATACCAAATTCTCTTTACCGGCATTTTCCCGCAATACTCTTTATACCCGCGTTGGTTAAAATAACGCGATTTACCGGTCAATACCGTTATTTCATATTCGTAATATGACAAATTCTCTGCGAGCTCTTCCATCACCCTGCCAGTGCCAGCCATATCCGGCGGGAAATATTGCGTTATTAACAATATTTTTTCTTTAGTCATAAATTTTATTGTTTTTTATATATATAACATTCATACAATAATTCTTGCCATTTCTGAAACGATGTTAATTTTCCTGTTTTTTTATCAAAGGTAAAATAATGATTTTTCTTAACATTGGAGATTCCACTAATCCTAAACAGTAATAAAAATATTATTAATGGCATTGTTAATAAAATTTTTTTTAATAATCTTCGTATAAATCTTTTAAAATCAAGCACAAATGACTTAAATAATAAATTAATGGTATTCGTGAAGCGTTTTAAAAATAATTTAACATATGAAAACGATGTTCTGTAAAAATGATCAAAATCACCTCTTTTTAAGTAATGCCGAAAACTTTTAATTAGTAAAAAGACAAAATTGATTTCAGAAAATTTACTCTTTATTTTATCCGCTAATTTTTTTTGTAATTCTTGAGGATATTTTGCGGGTATTTCAGAATTACGAATT
This sequence comes from Parcubacteria group bacterium GW2011_GWD2_38_12, assembly GCA_000992345.1. GTDB lineage: Bacteria > Patescibacteriota > Minisyncoccia > GWC2-36-17 > GWC2-36-17 > GWC2-36-17. The sequence continues at coordinate 53,838 of LBUA01000004.1, forward strand.
CCATATTCCGTAATAGCCGCCCATAAACTCAAACCACCATAAGCCCTTTCACATAAATTTCTTATAGCTAACGAGGTTTGTGGCGAATTAAAAACTCTGTCCATAACTAATTTTTTGGCATCAAAAAATCTTTGGACTGTTCGAAGTTTTTTGCTATCAGCAATTTGAATATGCCTCCTATACTTCGTCACAAATCCCGGGACATGCTTCATTGGAAATTTAAGGCCAATCCTGACCCACATTTCATAGTCCGGACAGGTATCCAACGA
>LBUA01000005.1 GCA_000992345.1 Parcubacteria group bacterium GW2011_GWD2_38_12
AAAGAGGTTTGAGATAAACGACTTGAAGAAACTTAAGGGGTTGGCTTTTTGGGAGGGTAAAAAAATTGTACAGACGGAGATCCGTTCCCCAATTATGCCCATGGATGCCATTCCTGTTCCAGCTAGGGACCTAATGAAAATCGAAAAATGTACACACGTGTTCTCCTCAAGAGGGTGTCCTTACCGGTGTGTCTTTTGCGCATCCTCACGCTTTTGGAACAAAACGAGATTTTTCTCGGCCAAATATGTCGTATCCGAGATTAAGAATTTATACGAAAATTATGGATTAACAATTATGGGTGAAGGTTATGTTAAGGAAATTATTAAAACATTAGAATAATTAAGTGAGAAAGGATCTCGCCAGAGAGTAATTATGAGTTGGAGATGATTCCAGGACAGTTTCAATAATTCCCTGTGATGGCTTCTGGTTTTTCCATTGATCTAACATCTATTTTCCAGCCGGTTAATTTCGCGGCAAGCCTTACATTTTGCCCACCCTTACCGATAGCCAATGACAATTGATCGCCGGGCACTAAAGCTGTTGCCTCCCTCCTGTCGCCAATTTCAATGTTGACAATTTTTGCGGGAGACAGAGAATTAGCAATAAATTTTGATATATCTTCGGCCCACTCAATAATATCAATTTTTTCTCCGCCAAGTTCTGAAATAACCGCCATTACGCGAGTGCCTTTTTGTCCCACGCAAGATCCAATAGGATCAACCCCCTCTTGATTTGAAATTACGGCGATTTTACTGCGCGCGCCAGCTTCCCTAGCAACTGATTTTATTTCAACCGTGCCAGAAGCGATTTCCGGCACTTCCAAAGAAAAAAGCTGTTCCAAAAATTTCGGATGAGATCTTGATAAAATAACTTGCGCTCCCTTGGGAGTCGTTTCCACGGATATAACATAAGCTCGCGTGCGAGAACCGATGCGATATCTCTCGCCAGGAATTTGATCATACGGAAACATCACACCAGTCGCTCTGCCAAGATCAATAAAAATAGTTCTTCCTTCAACTCTCTGAATAATACCACTAATAATCCCTCCTTTTTTAGATTGATATTCGGAAAATACCGCTTCGCGCTCCGCTTCTCTTAATCTTTGCATAATAACCTGTTTAGCGGTTTGAGCAGCAATGCGGCCAAAATCTTCGTGAGGAGTCAATTCAAAAACTATCTCCTCCTTCAATTGAGCGTCTGGTTTTATTTTCTGCGCTTCTTCAATTATGATATGCCGCTCCGGATTGAATCTAACTTTTCGTTCACCATCTTCGGATGCTTCTCCGTCTGGCATGACTTCAACTTCGATTTGCTCCTCTTCAATTTCAGTATCCTCTTTTTTAAGCATACTTTCATCAACCACAATCTTCACTTGGGACATAGCTATTTTTCCGGTTTCCATATCAAGCTTTGCCTTTATAATTTGGCCCCTTTCGCCAAAATCCTTTTTATAGGCAGCCGCAATAGCCATCTCTATGGTTTCGATGACTTTATCTTTTTGAATTCCTTTTTCCTCGGAAATCTGATTTATTGCTGACAAAAATTGTTTATAATCCATAATAAATTAGCAACTAGCGACTAGCTATAAGTGATGAGCTAAATGCTAATCGCTAACTACTAATCGCTACCCAAAATAAAATCCGACCTCTCGGACGGACTTGAAAAATCATCTCTTCAATAGATTAAAGATACCACCTCTTTATCTTTCAGTCAATGATTCTGGCACAACGCAGTAATAAAATTTGACATGGATACATTATATCTTTATTATCAATATTATGATATCTAAACAAAACCAATCCCAAAAATCAAAATTTATGTGTATGACCGTTCATAAAAGAGCGGCATATTTTGCTATGAGAATGTTCTAATCTTAACTCTCAACGCAATATTTATAAAAACCGCTCTTCATGTTAGAGCGGTTTTTATATTTTTTAATATCTAGAAACATAACTATGAATGAAACACACACAAGAAGCATAATAAAAGGCATAAGCTACAGAATTATCGGCGCATCCGTGACTACAGCAACAGTATTTGTATTCACAGGTAATACAACTGCCTCTCTGGGGATCGGCCTGACAGAGGCGTTAATAAAGACAATAATCTTCTATTCTCATGAAAGAGTTTGGCTCAATATTAAATGGGGCAAAAAATATATAAAAAAATAATTATAATTTGATTTTTAATATGCTATTTTAATATTTTATTTTTACTATTTAATTTTAATTCACTGATATAAAAAATCCGACCTCTCGGACGGACTTTAATTCGTTTCTTATTAGTAAATCCATAATAAACTTTTTTTAAAAAAATAGTCAATACCATAGATTGTGCTTACAAAAAACCCCGCTTTTACGGGGTTTTATTATTCTTTCTGACATTGCGGACATTTTATTCTCTTAAATCCCTTTAACTTCATCTTTTGTTTAAATTTCAAATTATGAGAATAATCCATCCATTCACTTTTATTATTTTGCACTTGATGATGACGGTCGCACATCTTGATGATTTTCTTCATCATCCGCCTCCTTCTTTCTCATATATTTTACCAAAATTATAGTAAAATATGAATTGCTTTGAATTGCGAAATATCTTGTTTTAAAAAAACTAAAATAAATATACGTTTCTCAAAAAATAAGTCAGTTAAAATAATTTATATCCTAAAAAGAATTTTGGCGTTTTTCGTAGTTTGCTTTTCCAATTCTTCAAAAGAAATCTCTTTTATTTCCGCAATTTTTTGCGCGGTGTATTTTACGTAAGATGGCTCGTTCCTTTTTCCCCGCATTGGCACCGGCGTAACATACGGCGCATCTGTCTCCACTATAATTCTATCCAAGGGAAGTTTTTTAATATCTTCATTGTGAGAATATTTCGGGAAAGTCACCACTCCGGCAAATGAAATATAAAATCCCATTTTAAGATATTCCCCGACATTTTCCCATGCGCCATTCCCGCCAAAAAAATGCATCACACCAGGCGGATTAGTTAAAAGTTTAAAGTTAAAAGTTAAAAACTCAATTAAATCATCATGGGCATCGCGACAATGAATTATGAGGGGTTTATTTATTTTATTCGATAATTCAATATGTTTTATAAAAAGCTCTTTTTGTTTTTCCTTAATTCTTGATTCATAATTCATAATTCTATTTAATCCGCCCTCGCTTTCAGCTTCGGCGGATGCTCGTTTTTGTATCCGCTCGCTTTCCTCGCGGACAAAAATGGCATAATCCAGTCCCGTTTCCCCTATCGCCACTACTTTTTCATTTTTTGCTAATTCTAAAAATTTTTCTTCATCAAAAATCTCATTTTTATTATCATTAGGATGCAAACCAACGGCCGCATAAACTCCCTCCTTATATTCATTGGCTATCTGAACCGCCCGTTTTGAAGTCATAAAATCAGAACCGACATTTACGAGCCAAACATTTTCTTTCAGCGCCCTGTCAATGACTTCTTTATAATCATCTTTAAAATCAGGAAAATTTATATGAGTGTGGGTGTCAATTAACATAGAAGCTCTCCTTGTTTGTTTGTTAAAAAACTATTTATCATAGATTATTATATTATATTGCCTTATTTAATTCAACTCTAGGAAAAAGTTGTTTTATCTCGCCAATTTTTATTTTCTTTTCCTTCCAATTCATATCATCTATTTTCTCTTCAAAAATCACCTCAAAAATTTTATCGGAAGTTGTCGGCAAGAATGGCTTAATAAGCCAGGCAATAAAAACAACATTTTTTATTAACACAGATATTTCTGATATAAATTTATCTTGATCTTTTTTTGGCAATTCCCAAAGTTTTATTTTTTCTATTTGACGATCATTTTCACTCACAAATTGCCAAATCAATCCCAGTGCCTTTTCCAGTTCATAATTTTCCATATAGATATCATATTCTTTCTGGATTTTCTTCTTATTTTCATCACCGAAGAGATCCTGCACGTTAATAACAGTATTTCCCAAAATACTCTCGTTTTTCTTGGCAATCATCAAAACGCGATTCACCAAATTGCCAAGGCCTCCTGCCAAATCAGCATTATATTTTGCGTCAAATTTCTCTTTGGTAAAATCTACATCGGAAAACATAGACGCCTCAGCCAAAAAATAATACCTAAAAGCATCTGCGCCGTATTTTGTAATTATTTCAAATGGACTGACCACATTATCCAAAGATTTTGACATTTTCTGTCCAGCGCTCGTGATAAATCCATGAACCAAAATACTCTTGGGCAATTCAATGCCGGCTGCCAACAATACTGCCGGCCAAACAATAGCGTGAAATTTTAAAATATCTTTGCCTATTAAATGCGTGTCCGCCGGCCAATATTTTTTAAAATTATCAGTATTCTCCGCATAACCAATGGCGGAAATATAATTGAGCAGCGCCTCAAACCAGACATAAACATTCTGGGATTTATCTCCTGGCACGGGGATACCCCAAGACACTTGTTCGCTCGGCCTAGACACGCTCAAATCACCCATCTTGGAATCAATCATATTCAGCGCTTCCTGCCTGCGATTTTCCGGATATATTTTTATCTTATCCTCTTGCAATATTTTTTTAACATCATCAAGGTACTTGGAAAGCTTGAAAAAATAGTTTTCCTCTTTGATTATTTCCGGCTCTTTGAGATGATACGGGCATTTCCCGTCTTCAAGTTCGCGATTTGTCTTGAACGCCTCGCAACCGACACAATAAAGCCCTTCGTATTCTTTTTTATAAATATCGCCTTTTTCTTTTAAAATCCCCCATATTTTTTCCACGGTCGGCCAGTGCCTTTCTTTGTCAGTGGTCCTGATGAAAAAATCATTGGAAATACTAAGCACCTCTGCCAATCTTTTTATTTTCAGCGAATTTTGATTGGCAAAATCTTGCGGATCAAGCCCAGCTTTTTTAGCCGCTTCAAATATTTTCTTGCCATACTCATCAGCGCCGGTCAAGAAAAAAACGTCGTCACCCTTCAATCTCCGATAACGCGCCGAAACATCCGCCTGCACAAGCTCCCAAGCAAACCCCAAATGAGGCTCTGAATTTATATACATTAAAGAAGTAGTAATGTAGAATTTATTAGGCATATAAAAAATTAAATATAAAATAGTAAAATTACATATTAAAAATAAAAATTATTTTTTGCCTCTTAGGGTTAACAAACTAGATCCAAATATATTTGATATTTCATCCAATTCTTTCAAAAACCACTCAACCTCCATGGAGTCTGCTCTCTTTGTATCTCTTAGTATTATAAGCCACAACTTACTTTCATTCGCTGACTTCAGAGAGTGATTAAAAAAATTTGCGAAATCTTTCTTACTACTGGCTGATTGCCCTTCAATATAATTTCCTATAATACTCGTGCCACTCCTCAATAATTAATCCCCTATTCTCCTAGAAACATTGTCGTTCGGTAATTTATCAATAAATTTAATTAATTTTAACGTAAAATCATACAGCCTTTTCTTAAATTCATTTTTAAATTTTAATTTGTCATTTTCCATTTTAATTTTTAATATTTGATTTTATAATCACCACAAACTCTCCTTTTATTATACCACCTCTCAATTTTTCCAGAACTTCGCTTGGCGTTCCGCGGTAGATTGTTTCGAATTTCTTTGTTAATTCCCTACAAACCATTAAATCAGTTTTCAGTTTATAGTTTTTAGTTTGTAGCAAAGAATCCAACTGTTCCAACGCCTTGATAATCCGGTGGGTGGATTCATAAAAAACTACTGTTCTTTTTTGGGACTCCTCCAAAATATTCACAAAAAATGTTTGCCTGCCCTTTTTGTGCGGCGGAAATCCCAAGAATAAAAATTCGTCAGTATCAAAACCCGATATAGAAAGTGCCGCAATTGCGGCATTAGGACCGGGAATTGGCTCAATTTTTATTTCTCCTCCCAATTCTTCCAAGACTTTCCCTATTAATCTCTGACCCGGATCAGATATCCCCGGTGTACCAGCATCCGAAACCAACGCCAAATTTTTGCCCTCCTTCAAAAGATTGATTATATAATCAATCTTTTGAAGTTTTGAATGTTGATGATAGCTAAGTATTGGCTTTTTAATTTCGTATCTTTCCAATAATATCTTTGTCACCCTTGTATCTTCGCAAAGTACTAAATCAACCTCATTTAAAATGCGGATTGCTCGAAATGAAATATCTTCAAGATTGCCAATGGGAGTCGCGACGATGTATAATTTCATAAATCAGCTCGACAGCTCTTTAGCCAAAATTGCTAACGAGTTAAATAGCGAAACCGTTAACGAGCTAATAAGCTATGATATTATCTTCTCATATTATCACAGGCGCAGCGCTTGGCGCTAATTTTCAAAACATCTATCTAATGCCGACTGCCGCAATAGCTCTGCACTTTTTTCTGGACAAAATTCCCCATTATGATTACACAATAAAACCATTCTCTTTTATTGTTTCCGCGAAAGTATTTGCAGACATCGGTATCAGCGCAATAACAATACTAATTATATACTTATTCTTCAATCCCAATATCAATCCTACCTATGTCATTGCTGGCATATTTTTCAGTGTATTGCCAGACGGATTCTTGCTTATTTCTTTTATTTTCCAAAATAAATGGCTGCAGAAATACCGTCAATTCCATGATTTTTTCCACTGGCAAAGCCAAAAAAATCCGGAAACAAACGGAGAAGAAAAAAAGATTCCAACTTTTTGGAATCTTTCCGCGCAACTAATTGTTATTATAATAGCGTTGTACTATCTGCTTTAATTAATTAAAAATTTATATAAGTATATCCTTATTCTGCTCGCCTAAATCTCCCAATATCTCAACAATCACCGCCGCCACAGGCACAGCAAGAAGCATTCCAATAATTCCCCCTAATTCTGCTCCAACAAGCAATGCAATAATAATAATAACGGGATTCAATCCCACCGCTTTTTTCATAACATTGGGCACAATCACATTATTTTCAAATGGCTGTAAGAACGCATAAAATACAACCGTCAGAATCCCGGTTAGAGGCGAAACCAGAAATCCCAGAATAATAGCGGGAATAGAAGCAATAATCGGACCAGCCATAGGCACAAGCTCGAATATTGCCGCAATTATAGCCAGAACGAAAGCATATGGCACGCCAAGAATAGTTAAACCGATAAAAACCAAAACTCCGACAATTAACCCTAAAATAAGTTGGGCTTGGAGCCATTTCCCAAGCTTTCTATTAGTGCGTTGCCAAAGATCCAAGACATATGGCTCATATTGCCTCGGGGAAATAAACTGCAAAAATTTCTTCACGCCATCTTCTTGTAATGAAAGATAAAAAGATAAAACAAAAGTTATAACCACCATCGCAACTCCGCTAAAAATATTCCTGAACAGAGAAAGAGCGCCTCCGCCGGCCATCAAAAAATAATCTTCAATCTTTACAAGCAAATCTTGGGACTTGGTCATTATCAAGTCTTGCGTAGTGAAACTTTCAAACCCGAAATAACGGCTTATTTGATTATAATGATCGGATAGGTTCTCAATCATCTGACCAGTTTGGAAAAGTAAAAGCGGAACCACCAGATAAGAAATCCCGACGAGGATAAGAATGCCGACAATATATATTGATATGACATTGATCATTCTTGGCAAACCAAATCTTTGAAGTTTAAAAGACCATCTATCAACAGCAGAGGTAATGATGACGGAAAAAAAAATCATTACCAAGATATCGGAAATCAGATACGCAATCCAAATACAAAAGACAACAAACGCCGCCTTAATTAAAGTTTTAACAGAAACATCAATGGGATGTGCCATAATTTTCTAAATTTTTTCTAAAATTGTATCGCGAATATAATTAACTGATTGCTATTTTTGATAATCATATCATATCTTTAATATATCATCAAAAATTTTTCTATCCTTAAACGGCCCAATGAGCGCCAAATTCATTTTCTCATTTTGGAATACTTCACGCGCAACACCTAAAATATCTCTTCTTGTTACTTTATTTATCTTTTTAAGCACTTCTTCGGGCGTCATAATTTTCCTGGTTATAATTTCTTGACCACCAACAAATGACGCCCATTCATCTGATGTTTCAAGTCCAATTAAAGTTTTGCCCTTAAAATTATCCTTCGCCTTTTTGAGTTCTGCATCCGTTATCCCCTTTGTCTTTATTTTCTTTATTTCATCCAAAGTTTCTTCAAGCGCTTTTTTGACTTTATCATTACCCACGCCAGCATAAATCGCCAAACATCCCGTATCCGTGGAATGGTCAGTACCACTGTGAATGGTGTAGGCAAGACCCTGTTTCTCACGAATTCTTATAAAAAGCCGTGAACTCATCCCCTCTCCGAGTATTAAAGACAACACCGCGAGAGCAAATCTTCTTTTATCAAAAATATCAAAAGCGCGAAACGATAAACACCAATGAGTTTGATCTGTTTGTTTGGAATTAATCAAAATTTCCGGATGATGCTGATTTTCCACCACTTTCGGTTTTTCCTGCGGATTTTGCAAATTTAATCTTGTAAAATATTTATTGATTTTCCCTAAAATTGCTTTTTGGTCAAACTTGCCGCTAACAATTAAAACCATATTTCCCGCGCCGTATTGAGATTTATAATATCTCACCAGTTCTTCTCTGGAAACCGTAGAAATTATCTCTTTGGTGCCTAAAATATCCCGACCCGCTGGCTGATCGCCATACATTAATTTACCGAGTAAATCCCACACATGTCTTCGCGGATTATCTTTCACCATATTCATCTCTTCAATAATCACGCCTCGTTCTTTGTCCATCTCTTTTTTGTCAAATTTGGAATTAAGCAACATATCCGAAACAATATCCAACGCCAAATCCAGATGAGTCCAGTCAACCTTAACCCAATATCCCGTCCGCTCTTCCCCGGTAAAAGCGTTAAAAAATCCGCCGACTCCATCCAGCTCTTCGGAGATAGAAAGCGTGGTCGGACGTTTTTTTGTTCCCTTAAACATCATATGTTCCAAAAAATGCGAAAGACCGTTGATTTCTTTTGCCTCATATTTTGATCCGGTCGCAAAAAGAGCCAACACCGTCACACTCGTCGCGTCGCGAAAAGGCACTGTTATCACCCGCAAATCATTTTTTAAAGTTTGTTTTTTAAATGCCATGATTTTCCAAATTTTAAAACGAAATGCGCAAAATTTGGTTAAAATCATGAGCACCCCGCTTAAATTTTTAAACTGATATTTATTATATTGTAATTTTAGTGAGCCGCAGGCGATACCGTGAGATATATTCCGAAATAAAATTAATGTCTATTTGGAATTTAGGCGGGGTCGCCATGATTTTTACTTTATTTTTTCTCTTAAATAATTTTTTAATTCGCTCGCCCTGACTCTTGTTTGCTCGAGCGTATCTCTATCGCGAACAGTGACAGTATCATCTTTTTCAATCGTATCAAAATCTACGGTCACGCAATAGGGCGTACCGATCTCGTCTTGTCTTCTATACCTTTTGCCGATATTGCCACCATCATCCCACGCGACGCGCATTTCTAATTTTAAATCATTATAAATTTCGCGGGCTTTTTCCACAAGTTGCGGTTTATTGGCAAGTAATGGAAACACTGCCACCTTATAGGGCGCGATGATTGTTGGTAACTTCAAATAGGTGCGGATTTCGCCATTAACTTCATCTTCCGTATAAGACTCCGAGAGCACTGCGAGCAATGTCCTATCCACACCAAATGTCGGCTCAATCACATGAGGCAAAAATCGTTCACCAGACATATCGTCAAAATATCTTAAATCCACACCGCTTTGTTCCATGTGATTTTTCAAATCAAAATCCGCGCGATAAGCGATGCCGTAAAGTTCTTTTCTGCCAAAGGGAAAATCGTATTCAAAATCCACCGTACGCTTGGAATAATGCGCTCGTTCACCATCTGGCACCTCCAAATGATGAATTTTATCACTGGACAACCCAATCAAATCCATCCATTGATGCATTTGGTCCAGCCAATATTCAAAAAATTCCTGCCAATCTTTTTCCCTGACAAAATATTCTATTTCCATCTGCTCAAATTCTCTGGTGCGAAAAATAAAATTTCCGGGAGTAATCTCGTTGCGAAAAGCCCTCCCCATTTGAGCAATGCCAAACGGAATTTTCGGATGCATAGTATCAATGATATTTTTAAAATCCACAAACATCGCCTGAGCCGTCTCGGGACGCAAATATGCAAGCGCCGACTCATCCTCTACTGGGCCAATAAAAGTCCGAAACATCAAATTGAACATTCTCGGCTCGGTCAATTCGCCCTTGCAATCCGGGCAAATTTTTGTGTCTTCCGGCAAATGATCGGAGCGAAATCTCTTTTTGCATTTTTTGCAATCCACCATCGGATCGGCAAACCCGGCGGTCGTGTGCCCCGATGCTTCCCAAATTTTCGGATTCATTATTAGCGCCGCGTCTATTCCTTGCATATCGTCGCGACCATGAACGAAAGTTTTCCACCAGAGATTCTTGATGTTATTTTTAAGTTCCACGCCAAGCGGACCATAATCCCAGGAATTAGCAAGTCCGCCGTATATTTCCGACCCTGGAAACACAAAGCCCCTTCTTTTACATAAAGAGACAATTTTATCCATCAAATCAGATTTTTCTGTTTTATCTGTCATGCTTTTAACTTACAACTTATAACTTTATAACTAGCAATGATTCTCTACGGCGAATCATTGCGCCACCGTCCAACCTCGATTTTCTATTATATAAGAATCTTCGAGTAAATAAGTCGTCTTTCCTTCCGATTGTTTGGAAATAACAGCGTTAGTAAACGAATCTATGGCGCTTAAATTTGTCCCGAATATCAAATCAAGCGATCGCCCTATATCCGCAATGCCGGGAATAATGGAAATCTGAAATGCCGCTTGCATCGCCGGCATTATAAATCCGGTGCCCGCCGGAATTTTGCCAATATTCCATACGATCTTTCCGGTCGCCTGTTCGTGAGTTATATCATAATTGGACGGACTAATTTTCCCCTCCCAAATAACACTTGGGGGCAGAGACGCTTCAATACGGGCATTATCAATATCATTAGATGTATTAGTCAGTTGCCAAACAATGTTATAGGCGGTCTTTTGAGTAAGTCGTGGAGGAATAGGGCCGAAATTTTCAATTGGAGCATTTTTATAAATCCCCCGTACGGAAACCGCAATATCGGTATTTAATTTAGCATTAACTCTATCTTCGTTGCCAATTGGTATGCCTTTTAAAGATTCTGGAATTTGATCTGATTCAATTTTAGCGTTGCTGGAAACTACAAAATTCTTATCATTGGGGCCGGAAACATCCAAGATTCTTTTTAATCTGACCGAAAAAGACACCGCTCCTTCCTCGCCGGGGCTAAGCAAAGCAAGCTGGCGCACTCCTGATGCATTCCAAATGATACTATTTGTCGCGCCCGAAAATGACCCCCATTTTATATCAAGAGTTTTAAAATCCACCACCTTTCCGTCAAGTTTTGCCGATATCACAACATTGGGAACCGCAATATCAGAAGTGTTACGGTAAGTTATCTTGTAGTTCAAAATATCTCCGGAAGAAACAGACAATTCTCTGGCATCATTCACTGTCTGGTAAACAAATAAAATTGTAGACGAGATTACAACGGAATATTCGTTTGACGCATAGATGGTAAGCTGCTCTTTTTCACGCCTCCCGATAGCCGCTTGAAATAATTTTACTTCATTGTCCTTTCCGCTTAGCATGCCTTTTATTTTTATTTTTCCCGTTTCTCTTCCTAAGATTTTATCAAAATCCCACGTATCATTTGAAAAAGAAGGGGATGGCTCAGCGCTGGAAAATATAAATCCTTCCGGATATTTAAGTTTTAATTGCATGTCCGGAAAAATCGTTTCAGATAAATTTTGATATTCCAAAAACAACTCCGTTTCATTGCCCGAGACAGCCCGAGGAGGCATATTCATGACAATAGAAAACGGCGTTTTACTGATAATGGATTCAAAAACGGCCTTTGACTCAAGGAGTTTGCCTTGATTAGATGAATTCTGTCCCTTTGGCTTATATTTTAAAATAGCGTTGACTGCTAATTTATCATTTTTGGCTCCAAAAAATTGCCCGCTAAAAGAGGCGCTGGCTTCCCTACCTGAAACTATATCACCGATGCGCTTCTCTATTTTTAAAACACTGGAATCTTTCGGCACAGCTCCTTTTGGCCACTCAAAAATTAAAACGGCGTTTTCCAAATCAAAATCGCTCCCATTCTGATAAGAGACAAAAAATTGAATATTCTCTCCGCTCTCCACGGTTTCGGGACCCCTGATTTTTACCAAAATATCCGACTGTCTGAAAGTGCGAAAAAAATAGATATATCCAAAAACCGCCATTCCGACGAAAATCAAAAATAAAAAAGCGGCAAATAACCGGCTTAATAATTTTTTCTTTCTAACTTTTTTTACTGTCATATAATCTTCGGATTTTTCCTCTTCCCATCCTTTTGTAATCTGTTCCGGAACGATTTCTTTCGGCTGAAAAATTTCCGGAGCTTCCGGCCTTTCGCCAATTTGAGCCCCCGGCTGATAAAGCTTTTCCTGCAAAGATTCCAGGGGAGATCTTTTTTGATTATTCTGATTATCCATGATCAATATAATACCAGATTCTTGAGATATTCTAAAGTTCTTTCCAAATCATTCAATTCTTTTTTTGATAATTTTAATTTCATCATCAAATCTTTATTTTGCTTTTTAAAGACTCTCATAATCTTAATCGTTGACGATAAAATCGGAAATGCCATTGAATCATTTTTGAGCGCGCAATTTCCGCAAATAATCCCTCGTTCTTTGAAACTAAAAAAATGGTCTTTTTCTTTTAGAGTTCTTTTGCAAGAATTGCAATTTCTTAAATCCGGGGAAAATCCAGCCAATGAAATCAGACAAAATTTAAAAAAACTATTAGTTAAAGAGTCTGTGTCCTGAGAAATAAAATCCAAAATCAAATTCCAAATACTTTCATCAACATCGTCGGGTCCAATAATGTCGTCTAAAAAATCAAAAAATGATATTCGCGCGGCAGATACTCCCGTATTTTTTATCAAATTCGCTCCAGTAAGTGTCTTAAATTTTTTACCCAACACAAATTCAATATCAACTAAATCAAAAATTTGCAGATGGCTAGCCAATTTTGCGAGAGGCTTTTTCGTTCCCCGTCCCATAATCTCTATCTTCCCGGAATCCTTAGTATAAACAACGAAAATTTCATTAAACTCGCGATGGATATTCTTTTTAAGGACAATGCCTTGAGTGTGAAACAAATTGGATCAGTTTGTAGTTTATAGTTTTTAGTTTGTAGTTATCCGCCAACTGGCGAACTAAAAACTAAGAACTAATAGCTAAAAACTAATTTTTTATTCCTATCCAAACCTTTTCTTTTCTGCCATTACCAAAATCTAAATCAAAATCGCGCTTTATTAAAAAGGCTTCATTTTCCCTGCTACATCCGTTTAACAAATTCTTAGCCAAAACAGTCTTTTTGATTTCTTTAGCAAATTGTTCAAAAATGGTATTAATCCCGCGACTCCCGCAATAATCGATGGATACGATATCATTTGGAGTTAATTTCGCATCTTTTCGCATATCTTGGATATTGCGTACAATGTCGCGCATTATACCCTCAGCTCGCAATTCATTATTAAGTTTTGTATTTAATGCTACTTTCAAGCCCCCCTCTTCTGCAATCCTCCAACCATCAGCTTCTTTGATTTCCTTAACCATTAAAACATTTTTAATATTCAGCTCGTCTTTTATTAATTCCATTAAATCACTCTTCAGTTTCAGTTCTTTTGTTTTCACTTTTAACTTCGCTAGCGGCTGACGCACTTTCAGCTTATTTTGAGCCCTCAACTTCAAGCCCAAAGCAACAATTTTTCTAACAAGCGCCATCTCTCCAACTAATTCTCTTTTAATTAATTTTTTATCTACCCGAGGATAATTCTCAAGATGCACACTTTTCTCATGCCCTTCTAAATTATGAAAAATATACTCTGCCAAAAACGGAGTAAATGGCGCTATTAACTTGGATAAAGAAATTAAAATATATCTGATAGTTGCCGCCGCATTTTTATAATCCGTGGAATTTTCATCTCTAAATCTTCGGCGAGATCTCCTAATATACCAGTTAGACAAATCATCAACAAAATTATTTATCGCTCTACCAGCGGTAGTAGCGTCATAATCATCAAGGTTTTTAGTCACCTCTTCAACCAGCATATTGAATCTGGCCAAAATCCATTTGTCCAGGATATTATTTGATTTCAACTTTAAACTTTTAACATTCAACTTTGAACTTTTCTCGCCATACAATTTATAAAAGTTTAAGGTATTAATAATAGTCATAACAAAATTTCTTTGCCTATCCTGCAAATCCTTTTCATCAAATAATTTCGATTCTCCCACCGGATTTATCGTATAGAAATACCACCTAATGACATCAGAGCCGTATTTCTCTATCACTTCCCAGGGATTTATAACATTGCCTTTGGATTTAGACATTTTTTGCCCGGATTTATCCAAGACATGACCATTGGAAATAACATTTTTATATGGAATTCCTTTACCAAGTAATGTAGCTACGGCAAGCAACGTATAAAACCAACCTCGGGTCTGATCAATGCCCTCGCAAATAAAATCAGCCGGATAAGACAATCCCGTACCTACCGGCAGGCCAGATTTATTAATTCTCGCTTTATTCTCAAAAGGAAAATGCCATTGGGCAAAAGGCATAGCGCCGGAATCAAACCAAACATCAACAACATCAGGCACTCTTCTCATTGTTTTTTTGCAATTTTCGCAAGTAAGATCGATATTATCAATATATGGTCTGTGCAAATCCAAATTTCCTCTTTCATCCACTGGAGACGGTAAATACTTCTCCCTCCAAACATCGCCTGTTTTCGGATATTTCAATTTTAATTGCTTATCATAGCCCAGATGTTTTATCGCGCCCCCTAAAAGCCATAAAGGATCGCCGTGTCCGACTATTAAGATATTCTTAAACTCCATTTTGTCATCCACTTTTCTTAAAAATTCAAAAATTCTTTCTCTGACTTCATTCCAGCTCTCTCCACCATGTGGCGCGCGTTCAAATCTGTCTTTTTTCGTCTTAAAAAAAGCGTGATACTCCCTGGAAGATTTTCCATTATAAGATCCAAAAATAACCTCTCTTAAACGAGAGTCATAAATAACCCTTTTAACTCCCAAGGCCTCAGCTATCGCTTGAGCCGTATCTTTGGTCCTTTGTAAATCAGAAGCAAAGATGATATCAATCTTTCCTTTGTTTTCTTTTTTTAATTTTAAAACGGCTTTCTTTACCTGTTCTTCCCCCTTTTTTGTCAATTTAAAATTTTTCGGTTCCGGCCAACAGCCTATTAATCCTTTTTGATTGTTTTCCGCCTCGGCATGGCGCATGAAAAAATAGTTGTTTCTTGGTGTTTGATTTTGTGATAAATCTTCCAGACTTGAAATAACTTTCTTATTACCGCAACCCTGACAAATCCAAACTGGAAGAGGCGTACCCCAATATCTTTCGCGGGAAAAAGCCCAATCCTTCACATCGGAAAGCCACTCGCCGAATCTTCCGTCTCTTAAATGTCCCGGCACCCAATTCACTTTATTATTATTTACAATCAATTCATCGCGAAGCTGGCTCATTCCTACAAACCAAGTTTTTTTGGCATAATACAAAAGAGGCGTTTGGCATCTCCAGCAAAACGGATAATCGTGTTCGTATTTTTCCAATTTATATAAAATATTTTTTATTTTCAAATATTCTATTATCAACGGATCGGCATCTTTCACAAACATTCCCGCCCAAGGAATAATTTCCGGTTTAAATCTGCCCTGTTCATCCACAGTAAGTAAGGTTGATAAATTATTTTTCTTTGCTGTTTGCATATCATCTTCGCCAAAAGCTGGCGCGATATGAACTATACCCGTTCCATCCTCGGTGGAAATAAAATCTGCGCCAACAACAGTAAAATTTGGAGTTTGGAGTTTGGAGTTTGGAGTTTGGAATATTGGCTCATATTCCTCTCCAATCAATTCCCTGCCCTTAAATTCTTTTTCTATATGATAAGAGCCTTTTATCACATTTAAGCGGCTTTTGGCTAAAATCAGGGTATCTGCAGTATCAAAATCGGGTTTCTTTATCTGGCTTGGATCATAATCTTTTGCCGCTCTAATTTGAACATAATCAATCTCCGGCCCAACCGCAAGCGCGGTATTTGCCGGCAAAGTCCAAGGAGTCGTCGTCCATACAAGGAAATTGGAGTTTGGAGTTTGGAGTTTGGAGTTTGGAGAATTTCGAATTTCGAATTTTACATACACCGATGGGTCTTTGACTCTCTTGTATCCCTGAGCCACCTCATGCGAGGAGAGAGAGGTGCCACAACGAGGACAATAAGGCACTATTTTGTCGCCTTGATATAAAAGTTTTTTCTTATTTATCTCGCCGATTATCCACCATAAGCTTTCTATATATTTATTATCATAAGTGATATAAGGTTCTTTCATATTCACCCAATAAGCCGTGCGAGCGGTTATTTTTTCCCATTCATCTTTGTATTCCCAAACCGATTGTTTGCATTTTTTATTGAAAAGCGCGATACCGTATTTTTCAATCTCCGGTTTTGACTGAATGCCCATTTTTTTCTCCACCTCGAGTTCCACGGGTAAACCATGCGTATCCCAACCGGCTTTTCTTTCTACCAAAAATCCCTGCATGGTCTTGTACCGGCAAAAAATATCCTTGAAAGCGCGCGACAAAATATGGTGAATACCCGGCCGGCCATTGGCAGTCGGCGGTCCGTCAAAAAACACAAACCTTTTTGATCTTGCTCTGGCTTTAAGAGATTTTTCAAAAATCTTTTTTTCTTTCCAGAATTTTAAAATTATCTCTTCTATTTTGGGGAAATTAAATTGCTCCATGTGTGTCATATTATCACAGTAAAACATCCCTATGCAACAAAACACCTCTACCATAGTAGAGGTGTTTTGATAAACTTATAACGGTAACACGCTTAGGGTTAGTTTTTAATTGTTAATTGTTCACCCCGAGTAAAGTCGAGGGGTTAATAAAATTATATCACATTTTCTCTGGAGCAGAAACGCCAAGTATATTCAGCGTATTTTTCAGCGTTATTTTAGTTGCTTCAATCAACGCCAAACGCGCGCCGGTTAATAATTCATCATCTCCAATCACCCTGCACTCGTGATAAAAATGATGAAATTTATCCGCTAGTCCAATGGTGTAATGCGTCAACCTATGTACTTGATAATCTCTGGAAATTTCCTCAATCAATTCCGGAAATCTCAAAAGCTCCTTTATCAGCTCTAGTTCGCTTTCGGTTGAAAGCATTTCCAAATGCGGATTTCTGATTCTTGATTCTTGATTCTTGATTCTTGCCTTTTTAAGGATGCTCTGTATCCTCGCATGCGCGTACTGCACATAAAAAACGGGATTTTTAGACGATTGTTCTTTCATTAACTCCAAATCCAGCTCCATATGGGTATCCAAAGATTTCAAAAGATAAAAAAATCTAACACTATCAAGACCCACCTCATCAATCAATGATTTCATTGTCACCACCTTGCCTTTCCTTTTTGAAAGTTTTATCTTTTTATCACCCTCTTTCAAGGAAACCATTTGAGTTATTAAAATATCTAACACCCCATTAAATTTCAGCATCTTAAGAGACGCTTTCATACTCTTCACATGACCTTGATGATCAGCGCCCCAAATATTTATCAGCCTGCCAAACCCCCTCTTAATTTTATTCGCGTGATACGCAATATCGGGCAAAAGATAAGTTGGAGTATGCACTTCATCTGATCGCACAAGTACTCTGTCTTTCGAATCGCCATACCCTCCTATTTTCAACCACTCCGCTCCTTCTTTTTTATAAACAAAATTATTATCTTTAAGCCACTTATGCATTTTTTCAACCAACTTTTTTTTATACAACTCATCTTCTTCCGAAAACCAAATATCAAATTTTATTTTTAAATCTTTTTCAATGAATTTTTTAAGATCCCTTAATAACTCCCCCGCCATCAAAAAACCAGCCTCGCAATAAAGCTTTTCTTTATCTTTCGTATTTTTTATTAAAACTTTTAATTTTGAACTTTTAACTTTTAACTTTTCCTCAAGGTAATCATTAAGATATGCCTCTCCCTCGCCAACCGACGTTTGCCCCAAAGTTTTAATTTGTGTGCTGGCTTTCGCATTATTTATATAATATTCCTTTTTTACAATATACCCGGCTTTAGTCAGGACTTTAGCCAAGACATCCCCCCAAAAAGCATTACGACCATGACCTAAATGAAGTTGACCCGTAGGATTAGCTGATAAAAATTCGAGTAATACTTTTGACATACGACCCCTAACCCTTGACCCTTGAATATTCCCATACCCATCTTTTTGTTTTAAAATTTCTAAAATTTTATTTTGAATATATTTATCAAATAAAAATATATTCAAAAAACCGGGATGCACAATCTCTACCCCATTGATAATTCCGGTTTTTTCTCTTTCTTCCAAAATTAAATCACCTATTTTTGTCGCTATTTCGCAGGCATCTTGGTTTAGAATCTTGGAAAGTCGCAACGCTATATTGGAGGAATAATCTCCGTGAATTTTTTCTAGAGGCCTATCAATCTCCACTATTGGTTTGCCGTCTTTAATTAAGTCAAATGACAGAAAAATCCCGCTTTTTTGCGCCACCAGAATTGCCCTTTCTATTATTTTCCTAATATCGTCTTTCATAAAATCAGTCTATAAAATATCTATAAAAAATAAAAGTCCCCCTACTGGACTCTTAATAATCAAACCTTAATCGAAATAATCCCCGACTAAGAATTGGCGCTTAAAACAATTTTTGCAAACTCTTCCGGATCCAGGCTAGCGCCACCAATCAAAACCCCGTCAATGCCATCATGCGAAATAAATTTCTCCACATTTAAAGCGCTGACAGATCCCCCATATAAAACCGGCAAATTTTTTGCCGCCAATCCCAATATATTCATCGCCGTTTTTCTTATCAATACCGCGGCCATCATAGCGCCCTCGGGGGTATCTGGGGTGCCTGTGCCAATCGCCCAAACTGGCTCATAGGCAATAATAATCTTACCCACATGAGATTTTTGTACGCCATTTAATGCAGCTGCCACTTGCTCTTCCACCACCTTGGGAATTTCATGAATATTCTCCCTATGATGCTCGCCAACGCATAGAATAATCTTGAGTCCAGCTTTTAACGCTACAGGAACTTTTTTATTTATCATCTCATCTGTTTCGTTAAGATACCTTCGTCTTTCCGAGTGACCGATAATCACATGGCTACATCCAAGATCAGAAATCATTTTCACTGAAACCTCTCCGGTAAATGCTCCTTCTTCTTCCCAAAAAACATCCTGAGCGCCTAATTTAATTTGGAGTTTAGAGTTTGGAGTTTGGAGTTTTTTTCTGAATGAATTCAGATACACAAAAGGCGGACAGATGACAATTTCTGAACTTTTCACTTTTCCCCTTCCCCCTTTCACTAACTTTAAATAGCTGACCAAAATTTGCTCCGCTTCTTTACTGGTTTGCGGATTCATCTTCCAATTAGCAACAATGATTTTAGCCATTTGATTTATATCTTAATTTTTCTTAAAAATTTTGCCGCTTTTTCCGGCTCTATCGCCGATATTTCAATCCCCGTACCAAGCTCAAATCCCGCCCATACCGAGGTTTTTGGCACCACTTCAATATGCCAATGATAATGATCATATTCTCCTCCAGCCACAGGCGCGGTGTGAATGAAAAAATTAAATGGCGGGTCGTTCAATCCTTTGTATAATTTTATCAGAGCCGTTCTCAGCGCCTCGGCAAGATGCAATCGATCTTCTTTTTCAGACAAAAATTTAAAAGATGATTGGTGTTTCTTGGGAAATATCCGCATTTCAAAAGCGGCCCGCGAAACAAATGGAGCAAAAACCACAAAAGCATCATTTTCAAAAATAATCCTTATTTTTTCTTTGCGCTCAAACTCAATCATTAGACAATGCACACATTGCCCCGTTTCATGAAAATGCCTTTTAGAGCCATTCAAACTTCCCGATACATCCGGAGGCACTACGGGCATCGCGATCAATTGCGAATGGGGATGACCAATGGAAGATCCGGCCTCTCTGCCATGATTGTGAAAAATAGTAATATATTGAATACAATCTTCCTCGGATAGCGCGCTAAATCTTTCATGATACGCCCTGACAAGTTCCGCAAGTTCGTCTTTGGAATATAAACTCAAGGCGTATCTTTTATGGTCTTCCAAAATAAAAAGTTCATGAAATCCGTAACCATTTGTCGTAGTATAAGGCCCAACTTTTCCAAAAACCTGACAAACTCCCTTGGACATAAAAGCGGGAAATTTATTAGGAACAACCTGCAAAAACCAATCATTGCTTTGGGGTTTAAAATATTTAAGCATGGGTTGTTCATGCCCGGAAGATTGGGGATCTTCAAAGGGACAGGTATTTCTTGAATGAAAAAATGACGCTGGTTTGGATTTGAAGGCATCGGGTCTTTTCCCCCTCCCCGTGGCAATCACCACCCAATCTCCAGATACTATATCACGACGAAGTTCGGAAACAGAGGGCTTTGTTTTTGAAAATCTTTTATTTTGTTTTTTACGCAACACGCAATATAAACATCTAATATTTGACATTTAACGCTTGACTGAATTTAGTCAATTATCAAATGTCAAATGTCAAATGTTATTATCTATATTTTCCCTTAATTAAATTCCATTTTATCTGCAAAAGTTCTTTTAATGTTGAAATATAGGCGGAAGCGCCCACTTTTGATTCACCCGGATTTATCCAAACAACCGGCACTTCTTTTATTTTATATCTGTGCTCTTTGGCAATTACTAAAATCTCAATATCAAAACCCCATCTCGTAATAGTTTGTCTCAGGAAAACATCTTGAGCCGCTTTGGCAGTAAAACATTTGAAACCCCTCTGAGTATCATGAATTTCCCAAATCGCCAACATACGTATCAGGAGCTTCGCCCAATGACCGACAAATCTGCGATACCAAGCCGCATGTTCCTCTATTTTCGCGCCAGCAACTTCAATAGATCCAATCACAACATCATAACCCTGTTCAAAATAAGGCCAGAATTTTTCTATTTGTTCTATAGAAACAGAACTATCCGCATCACTGAATAGTCTGTATTTCCCTTTTGCTTCCAGCATGCCTTGCCTAACCACATATCCCTTACCGTGATTTTCCTTATTATCTATCAATCTTAAATTCTTAACGGTTTTCATCGCCTCCCTGACAACATCCACAGTCCTGTCTTTTGCTCCATCATTAATGACTAAAATTTCATAAATATAGCTTTGTTTGCTTAAATATTGATCCAATTCAACCAATGATTTTCCTATACGATGCTCTTCATTATAGGCCGGTATTACTACCGATAAATAAATTTGTTCTGACATGAATTTTATATCTTATCGCTTTAAGTAAATTTAAGTATTTTCATACATATATTAGATATTAAAAATTAAATATCAAATATGCGTATTAAAAATAAAGCGCTAAAATATGTTTTTATTATACCATTTTTTATATCTTGTTTGTATTTTTTATATTTAATTTTTTATTTCATTTCTATCCAGCCATCCCTGTAATATCAGGGCCGCCGAACTTTCGTCAATATTCTGCTTGCCCACTCCTTGTTTACCAGCCATTTTTGAAGTCAAAATCTCATTTTCAAATTCTATCGGCAAATCAACGCCCTTGCCCAATTTTTGGGCAAATTCTTTTACTTTTTGAGTTTGCTCTGTTTCTTGCATGCTAAAAGACAATGGCAATCCCACTATAATTTTCTCAACTTCTTGTTCGCTACAAATCTTTTTTATACTATTAATTACTTTTTTATCGTTTTCTATGGTTGAAAATGGAAACGCGAAAACCCCCCGCTCATCCGACAGGGCAATACCTATCCTTTTATCTCCGTAATCAATTCCAAGATAACGCATAAAACATAAAACTTATAGCTTAAAACTTAAATTTTGAAATTTAAATATATTCAGAATACAAACTTCAAGATTCAAGATATTATACGTCCATTCTATCACAAGAAATAAAAAAGCGGGTTATCATCTAAAGACGATAACCCGCAAAACTATCCTGCGACTCGCTTATAAAGAAACATGGGCATCAACCGCAGAATTATCTCCCGTGGCCACCATTTCCAGAAGGAACGAACACGCTCCTGCGTGGAGTCCGGGTCGAACCATTTATTTTCGGGGACCTGCCTAATTTCCCTGCAAACAAAGACCTTAATCTGCGCATCCGCTTCGCAAATGGCATACTTGAGGTCTCTAATGCAACGCCAGAGATGCGGTTTGGCGGCTACCACCCACAGCTTTCTTACTCCTTGCTGCTTTGCCCATTTTATCGCCCCTCTAGCTATCCGAAGAGTCGGCGGCGGATTACCCTCTCTTTCTTCAGCGCGATACCGCCTTCCAAGAAACCTGGGCATTTGTATGTCTCGCTGGGTATAAATCGGCGCAGGCATCACAACATCTCCTTGCCGCCACTCCCCCTGACTTAATGCTTTTCGCATCGCAATCTCAGCGATGCATTGATTGGATAGCGTAAAATGTGGAGTCCCAAATGCAAATGCCACAATACCCACAGAACCGTCACCGCAACCGCCGGAATCATTTTCAATCCCTCCTTCAATCTCTCCTTCCATACCCAATCCCATATAAAACCTCCATTTTAAGAGCTATTGCCATAATTTCCTTATGGCAGGAATTTTTATTTCTATTTTACTATATACGCTACTTTTATAACTTTGTCAATATTTCCGGATCATTTTCCGTGATGGCAATAGTATGTTCAAAATGAGCGGATAAACTTCCATCGGAAGTACGATAGCCAAAATGATCGCTACAAGATTTAATATGATAATCCCCTATAGTAGTCATTGGCTCAATGGCAAGCACCATTCCCACCTTGAGCTTTTCCCCTTGTCCTTTTTGTCCAAAATTGGGAATCTGTGGATCTTCATGAACACCATAACCAACACCATGACCCACCAAATCGCGAATCACCGAAAAACCTGCCTGCTGAACATATTGCGAAATCACAAATCCAATATCTCCAATCGTATTTCCAACGACTGCTTCTTTTATTCCTTTATACAGAGACTCTTCTGTCGTACTGATTAATTTTTGCGCTTCTTTAGAAATTTCGCCAATAGCAACAGTAAAAGCCGAATCAGTGCAAAAATTTTTATACCAGATTCCGAGATCAAGGCCTAAAATATCGCCGTCTTTTAAAATTCTTTCCTGGCTGGGAACACAATGCACAATTTCATCATTTATGGAGGTGCAAAGCGTCGCAGGATATGGCGGCACATTTTTCTCGGATCTGAAATTTTTAAATGACGGCCTTGCGCCAAACTTTTTAATCAACTCTTCCGCAATCTCGTTTAATCTGGCAGTAGAAATTCCCGGCTTTGCCAAATGCGCGACATTTTGCAAAATCTCCGCTAAAATTTTTCCTCCCTCGCGGAGCTTTATTATTTCTTCTTTTTCTTTAAATGTAACCATTATTTTAATCGAGATTTTATTATATCGGATATTTCCCCATGAACTTCTTCCGGAGTTTTACGCCCGTCAACATCAAATAATAAACCCTTTTCTCTAAAATACTCTATGGCTGGTTCGGTTTTCTTAATATATTCATCAAACCGAAGCTTAAATTTTTCCGGATCATCAATGGTCCTGATAATAATCTCTCCGCCGCATTTTTTACAGATATTGGAATCATCACCGGCAAGCAGAGGTAGGCCGCACCTGGAGCAGAGCCTTCTGGATTTTATTCTTTTAAATGCCTCTTCAAAATCAAGATTAACAAAAAAAGCGAAAAGATTGCCTCTGCCGTAAAGCGGCTCCAATTCTTTTATTAAAACTTCTGATTCGACCAATCTTTTCGGCGAACCGGAATAAATAATTCCTTTATTTAATTTTTCCAGTTTTTTAGTTTCTTCTATCACCAAATCAACAACCCAATCATCGGTGTTTAATAACCCGCTTTCATAAAGATATTTCTCGCGCTGAATAATGGGATTTTCCGCTTTGGCGGGATTATAAATTGCATTTTTAATAAATTCACTGGTAATAAAATGCACAAGACCAAATTCTTGAGCCAATTTTTCAGCTTGAGTAGTTTTCCCTGAGCCCGGAGGACCCATTAAAAAAATTATAATTTTATTTTCCATTTCTTTATTTTCGCAAAAAAAAGAATTTTAAGCAAATAAAACAGCGCGCGACTTTCAAGCCGCGCGCTGCATTCTTGGATATTTGATTTTAGATATTTGATTTTTACTCATATTCCACCATCACCATCTGAGCTTGAATCTGTTTTATGATTTCAATAACTACTGAAACCGCGATAAGAAGCGATGTGCCGCCAACCGCAAATGTAGAAATGCCGGAAACATCTTTAACGGCGAGGGGTAAAACGGCAATAATACCTAGAAATATCGCTCCACTTAGAGTAATTCTCAACATTAAAAAATTCATAAAATCAGTTGTTGATTGGCCTGGACGGATACCCGGAATAAAACCCCCATTTTTTTGCAAATTCTCCGAAATGGTTTTCGGTTCAAATACGATAGCCGTATAGAAAAAAGTAAACAAAACAACCAATACAAAATAAGAACCGCCATAAATCCACTGATTTTGAGTTAAACTAGTGACTGTTGCCGCGGCATTTATCAGCCATGTTATTTTCGTAGCCGACAAAAATGACGCGATCATCTGCGGAAACATTAAAATAGATATGGCAAAAATTATAGGCATCACACCGGCTTGATTTATTCTAAGCGGCAAATAAGTGGAAGCTCCGCCGTACATCTTATTACCCCTGACTCTTTTAGCATATTGGACGGGAATATTCCTTTGCGCTTCATTGACTAAAACAACGCCAACAACAACCAAAATAGTAACTATTATAAATCCTGCATAACTCAAAATTTTTCTGGAATCATAAGAAACCAAAGTTTGTTGAATTCCTATCGGAAAATTAGCAATAATGCCGGCGAAAATCAAAAGAGAAATGCCGTTGCCTATGTTTTTCTCGGAAATCAATTCGCCGATCCACATTAAAAATACGGATCCAGCGGTAATAACTATCAAATTAGTGGACAGCGAAAAATAATCCAGATGGCCAATAACTCCTTGACTTTGCAAAAGTTTTATCAAACCGAAACCCTGAAGTATGGCCAAAGGGACTGTCATTATTCTGCTGATTTGATTAAATTTCTGTCTGCCTTGTTCTCCTGCCTCATGATACCATTCTTTCAATCTGGGAAATATCATGGTCAAAAGCTGCATTATAATGGAACCGGTAATATACGGGGCAACACCAAGCATAACAATAGATAAATTATCCAAAGCGCCTCCAGAGAATAAATTTAAAAATCCCAGGAACTGGTTGCCGCCCATCAATGATTTAAGATTCTCTTGATCAACTCCGGGAATTGTAATTTTTGCGGCAATACGAAAAATAACAAGCATCGCCAAAACAAAAAATATCTTATTTCTAAGATCGTTATTTTTAAATACTTTTTGGATTGATTCCAGCATTGAGAGTGCGAAGTGAGAAGCGAAGAG
The DNA here is from genome assembly GCA_000992345.1 of Parcubacteria group bacterium GW2011_GWD2_38_12. Lineage (GTDB taxonomy): Bacteria > Patescibacteriota > Minisyncoccia > GWC2-36-17 > GWC2-36-17 > GWC2-36-17. Next base: position 25,714 of record LBUA01000005.1, read on the forward strand.
CGAAAAGTGTTTTAAAAATTTCTTTTCACTTTCCCCTTTTCACTTATCTCTTTTTACTTAATACTGCCTCCGGCTTTTTCTATTTTTTCTTTAGCGGATACTGAAATTTGGCAATTTTCCACCAAGAGCTTCTTATTTAAATCGCTATTGCCGAGCAATTTAACTACTGGCAATTGTCCGGTCGCTTTCTTAATGAGTCCTTTTTCAAGCAGTAATTGGGGAGTTATTTTTTCTCCGCTCTCAAAATGAGCTTCCAGTTTTTTAATATCCACAACTTGAGGCTTTTTAGATAAAACAATATTTTTAATACCTCTTTGTTTTGGAATTTTTTTCAAAAATTCGCGAAGCGCCGGACGGATTTTATGGCCGGTTCTTGATTTTTGGCCTTTAGTCCCACGGCCGGAGGTTGTGCCGCGCTTTCCTCCACGACCGATTCTTTTGCGAGGTTTATTTTTTGTTTTTGGTTTTAATTGATGTAATTGCATGATTTTAACTTTTAACTTTTAACTTTTTAAGCGCCACCAGTGTCGCTTTGGCAATATTAATTTTATTAGTTGATTTCCCGATAATCTTTCCTGTCACACTGGAAAATCCCGCCAAATCACAAATAAGGCGCATAGCTCCTCCGGCAATAATACCCCTGCCTTCGGCTGACGGCTTCATGATAACTTTTCCGGCTTTAAATTTTCCGGACACTTCATGGGGAATTGTTCCTTTAATAATAGGAACAACAACAATATCTTTTTTGGCGGCCCTTACCGCTTTCTCAACGGATAATGTGACGTCAAGGCCTTTGGCTAGGCCAAAACCCACCTTTCCCTTTCTATTTCCGACAACTACCGAAGATCTAAAACTGAAACGTTTGCCTCCGCCAGTAACGCGAGTAACGCGCCTAATCTCAAGAACCTTTTGATCAAATTCATCTCTTGGTTTTTCTGATCTACCAAAACGGCCTCCTTTTTTGGGTCCCATATGTCTCCTGGCTCCCTCATTAACTGCCGTCGTCGGAGCTTGTTCTGTTTTTTCAATTGTTTTAATTTCTTCAGCCATATTGATTAGAGTCTATAATAAAAGTTTTCTGATTATTTATTCTTATTTTTCTATTTTTTAGAATTTAAGTCCCTTCTCTCTTGCCGCATCGGCTAATAATTTAATAATGCCGTGGTATTTATTGCCACCTCTATCAAAAACCACTTTTCCTATATTATTTTCTTTTGCTTTTTTTGCAATTAAAATTCCGACTGCTTTTGCTTTTTCAGAAAATGTACCTTTTGATTTAATTTCAGAATCCGATGCCGCAGCCAAGGTCTTTCCAGCTTGATCATCAATTACTTGAACATAAATATGTTGATTTGATTTAAAAACAGAAAGCCGAGGCATCTGGCTAGATCCGCTTATTCTTGCGCGAATTCTTTTTTTTCGCGCTAACTTATTTGCTATTTTGATTTTCGATATTTTTTTCTGCATGCGTTTACAGTATTATTATATAAATTTTTTATGACGCGGTAGCCGTAGCTTTTTTGCCAGCTTTTCTCCTTATGACTTCACCAAGATAATGGATGCCTTTGCCCTTATATGGCTCCGGTTTTTTCTCGGCTCTAATATCGGCTGAAATTTGACCAACCAATTTCTTATCAATTCCAGAAATAATTATCACATTTTTCTCAACCTTAAAAACTATTCCCTGGGGAGCTTTGATAATAATCGGATGAGAAAAACCAAGACTCAAAACCAAATCCGCTCCCCCCAAAACCGCTTTATAACCAACGCCTTCTATCTCAAGTTTTTTCTCAAATCCCTCGGTAACTCCTTTTATCATATTATTTACAAGCGCCCGGGACAAACCCCAACAAGCAGAAGAATTTTTCGTCTGATTAAAAACAGTAAAAACAACCTGATTATCGGAGACTTCGATTTTAATCTCTTCGGGTATAATTTGCTTCAACTGCCCCCTTGACCCTTTCACAAAAACTTCTTGGCCATTTATTTCAACCGTTACTCCCGATGGTATTTGTATTGGTAGTTTTCCTATTCTACTCACGCTTCGCGAACAATTTAACAATTTAACTATCAACATTTAATCCGCCGCGGCGGATCACTTGTTAACCGTTAACTGCTAACTGTTATTTAATATATTTCGCATAAAACCTCTCCGCCCAATTTTCCTGTCTTAGCTTCCTTATCCGTCAAGAGCCCTTGCGGCGTAGAAATAATCATAGAGCCAAAACCCTGCCTTACAACTTTAATATCATCTACCTTAATATATACTCTTCTTGATGGCTTGCTGATTCTTTTTATATCGCTAATCTTTGGCTGATTATCAACATATCTGAGGGTTATCTCGATATATTTTTTAACCTTTTTGCCATTTTTTGAAAAATTGGAAATCCAACCACCTTTTTTAAAAATCTTCGCTATTTCAAATTTCAATTTAGAAAACGGAATAAGCACCGTCTCATGACGAGCCATCTGAGCATTCTTTACTCTTATTAACATGTCTGCTATTGGATCTGTCATTGTTGTCTAAATTTATAAGTGGAGCCATTGTGTAGCGAAATAAATTTAGCTACAACAATGAGCACCCTGTTAAATCCTGCTCGCAGGAATTTTGCGAAGCAAAATTATTTAACAGGGCAAGGTTTTATATCCGCTTTTTTAAGTTTATAGCAGTAAACTTAAAAAAGCGGACAAAGCCCTTACCAGCTTGATTTTTTTACCCCCGCCAACTCTCCCTTTATTGCCATTTCTCTAAAACAAATCCTGCACAAATCAAAATCACCGATAAATCCTCTCCTGCGTCCGCATCTAAAACAGCGATTTACTTTTCTCGTTGAAAATTTCGGTTTCTTTTTCGCTCTTGCGATTACCGATGTTTTTGCCATAATTGTTGAAGTTTTCAAGCTCATTTTGTAGCGAAGAAAATTTCACTACAATTATGAGCACCCTATTAAATCCTGCTCTGCAGGAATTTTGCAAAGCAAAATTATTTAACAGGGTAAGGTTTTGTATCCATACCCTCAAATTTTCATTAAAAACTTAAGGGTATGGACAAAGCCCTTATTTCATCAATGGGAATCCAATTAATCTAAATAACTTCTCTGCCTCTTCTTTTGATTTCGCATCTGTAACAACTGTAATACCTAAACCGAAAATCATTTTTGAAGATTCCAAAACAACTTCAGGAAATACAATATGCTCTTTCACGCCCAATGTCAAATTGCCAAATTTATCCACTGATGACAGTTTAATGCCCCTAAAATCTCTGGTTCTTGGTAAGACAATATTAATCAAGCGATCAACAAAATCATACATTCTTTTTCCTCTCAAGGTGACTTTAAGACCGATTTCCAATCCCTTTCTTGTTTTAAAAGACGCTATAGCTTTTTTTGCTTTTGTTTTAATGGGATTCTGTCCGGTCATCAATGCTAAATCCCTTGCCATCGCCTCAACTGTTTTCGATTCGCGAACAATCCTGCCCGTTCCGATATTCACCACCACTTTAGTTATTTTCGGAACAGCCATAACATTAACATAGCCAAACTCTTTTTTTAAAGCCGGGACAACTTCCTTATTATATTTTTCTAAAATTCTATGTGCCATCACTTCGCGAACATTTGACCAGTAACATTGGACATTTGACTAAACCTCGTCAATTGTCAATCGTCAATTGTCAATCGTTATCTTATATTTCTGCTTTACATTTTTTACAAACCCTGGCTTTACCGCCTTCGCTTATCTTATATCCAACTCTTGTTGGCTTTGAACATTTCGGGCATACAAGCATAGCATTGGAAGCGTTAAAAGGTGCTGGAAATTGAATAATGCTCCCCTTCTGTCCTTGTTTCTTCGGGCCTTGGTGCTTCTTTTTGATATTAATACCTTCCGCGACAATCATATTTTTCATAGGATAAACCTTAGAAACTTTTGCCTGTTTCCCCTTATCTTTTCCAATCATTATTAAAATGTTGTCTTCTTTCTTTATTTTCATAAATGAAGAGTGAAAAGTGAAAAGTGACTTAGAAATCTCTTTATCACTTATCTCTTTTTTTAGAGCACTTCCGGAGCCAATGACGCAATTTTTGCAAAACCCCTATCTTTAATTTCTTTTGCTATTGGACCAAAAATGCGACCACCCTTAGGCTCTTGAGTATTTCCCTCCAATATCACAACAGCATTTTCATCAAATCTTATATATGAACCGTCCGGTCTTTTATACGCATTTTTCTGTCTAACAATAACACATCTAACAACATCTTTTTTCTTAACCTGCTTTCTTGGTTCGGCCGATTTTACGGAAGCCACCACAATATCGCCGATTTGGGCGTATCTCGCGCCGGAACCCCCAAGCACCTTGAAACAAGCGACTCTTTTCGCCCCGGAATTATCGGCTACATTTAGTATTGTTCTTAATTGAATCACACTTTTAGCTTTTAGCTTTTAACTTTTAGTTTTTAGTCCGCCAGTTGACAGATTCTAACAGCTAACAGTTATCAGCTAACAGCCCTTGCACAAGCCATTATTTTACACAAAATACTGAAAAATTCAAGTCTTTTCCCGCAAAATTATTAAATCTTCCCAACCACAATCCATTTCTTATCTTTTGATAACGGCCTTGACTCTTGAATCACAACTTTATCTCCAATGTGGTATTGATTCGTCTCGTCATGCGCTTTGAATTTAGTTGTCACATTGTAATATTTCTTATATTTTGGATGTTTTTTCCTCCTAACCACAGCCACAACAACGGTCTTTTGCATTTTATCTGAAAAAACTATCCCCTCAAGCCTTCTTTTTAATGTTTTTTGTAAGGATTTATTTTTATCCATAATTAAATTTACTTCTTATTGATTATAGTTAAAATTCTCGCTATATCTTTCCTGATTTTTTGAAATTCTGATGTATCTTTAATATTCTTCACGGATGCGCCAAATCTAAGTTCAAGCAATCTATTTTGCTTTTCTTTCAAAATCTTTATTAATTCTTCTTGATTTTTATCCTGTAATTCTTTTTCTTTTGTCATAAACTTAATACTCTCTTGTTACGAATTTTGTCTTTACGGGCAATTTAAATGCAGCAAGCCGCAAAGCTTCTTTGGCTACAACTAAATCAATCCCGTCCATTTCAAATAAAATTCTTCCCGGTTTTACTATTGCAACAAAATGATCCGGCGCGCCTTTTCCACCACCCATAGTGACTTCAGGCGGTTTTTGGGTTACTGGTTTATCCGGAAAAATCCTTATCCAAACTTGGCCGCCTCTCTTAATATATCGTGTCATTGCGCGACGAGAAGCTTCAATTTGACGGGAATTAATCCAACCATGCTCAAGAGTTTTAAGCCCGTACGCTCCAAAACTCAAGGTGGTTCCGCGTGTTTCAACGCCCTTATTAAGCCTTGTTCCTTTTTGCCATTTTCTATGTTTTACTTTTTTGGGTATTAACATAATTCAGAATCTAGAAAATAGAATCTAGAATTTTATTTATTTTATCTTTTTATTTTTTCTACTTTCTATTTTCTATTTTCTTTTCAAAGATTTCCCCCTTGTAAATCCAAACTTTAATTCCAATTGCTCCATAAGTACAGTGGGCCGTCTCTTTCGCATAATCAATATTTGCTCTCAATGTAGTAAGGGGGAGCCTTCCCTTTGCCAGCCATTCAGTGCGAGCAATTTCCGATCCGTCCAATCTTCCGGATACCATAATTTTTGCTCCAAGCGCTTCTTTATTTTGCATAACCTTCGCAAGCGCATGTTTTATAGTCATTCTAAAAGGAACGCGTCTTTCTAATTGTTCAGCAATATTTTGACCAACAATTCTTGCCGATATTTCCGGCTTTACAACTTCTTCAACATGCAAAGAAATATTCAATTTCGGCTTTGATTGAGATTTTAATCCCCTCACTTCCATAACGATTTTTTCTAATGAATTTTTAAGCTCCTCAAGCCCCTGTCCACCGCGACCAATAATCACACCTGGCTTTGCCGTTCTAATAAATATATTAACAGCATCTGCGGATCTTTCTATGCTAATTTCTTCCACGCCAGACTTTGCCAGCTTTTTATCTAAAAATTTTCTGACTCCATAATCTTCTTTTAAAAATGCTTTATATTGCTTATCACTAAACCAGCGAGACTTCCAGTCTGCTATCACTCCCAACCTATATGAATATGGATTAACTTTATGAGCCACGTTTCGCAAACAATCCAACAATTTAATCCGCCGCGGCGGATTAACTGCTAACTGTTATTTATTTTTTTAGCTGTCTTTTTTACTTTTTCTTTTTTAGTTTCTAATATCTTTTCGCCGGCTTTTTGTTCATTTTCTTTCAATATTATTGTTATGTGGCTTGTTCTCTTTCTAATCGCAAAGGCTCGGCCAAATGCCCGTGGCATACTCCTTTTTAAAACCGGACCGCCATCAACAAAAATTTCAGAAATAATCAGCTTATCACTATCCATTTTAACGTTGTTTTTTGCATTAGCAACCGCAGAATTTAATAATTTTAAAATCGGCTCAGCTGAACGCTTGCTTAAAAAATTAAGTTGCTTTTGGGCCTGTATAATGTTCATGCCCCTGATCAAGTCAGCAACCAATCTTACTTTTCTCGGCGATATTCTTAAATTGTTTAATTTAGCTGATACTGCCATAATTATTTAAATTTTTGAGCCCATCTTATGGCGAAAAAAATTTAGCCATAAGATGGGCTGGTAAGATTTTGTCCGCCTTTCTAAATTTTCTTATCAAAAAATTTAGAAAGGCGGACAAAACCCCTATTTTGCTGGCGTGGCCGGAGCTGGAGCTAAAGCTGGAGCCGCTGCGGCTTTTTCCAATTCTTTTTGCATTTTGCCGCCATGCTTCACGAATTTTCTGGTCAAAGAAAATTCCCCAAGCTTATGGCCAACCATTTCTTCGGTAATGAATACCTCTATATGATTTTTGCCATTATGGACCCCCAAGGTAAATCCGACCATTTCCGGAGAAATAGCGGACCTTCGCGCCCAAGTTTTAATAACCCTTTTGTCTCCGGGTTTTAAATTTAATATCTTCTGTAATAATTTTTCGTCCACATAAGGACCTTTTTTTGAACTTCTGCTCATTTGTCTTATATCTTAAACCTTGAATCCTAAATCTTTTATTTTCTTAAGTTTCAAGCTTTAAGCTTTAAGTTATTTCTTAACCCTTCTTCTTACTATAAAAATATTGGTCGTTTTTTTCTTTCTTCTGGTTTTTACTCCGAGAGCCGGTTTGCCCCATGGAGTCTTTGGATGTTTAAGGCCGATTGGTTGCCTGCCTTCACCACCACCATGAGGATGATCTACTGGATTCATAGCTGTGCCTCTTACAGACGGCCTCCTACCCATATGACGAGCCCTACCGGCTTTGCCGATAACAACTAAATTATGATCTGGATTTGATACGAATCCAACGGAAGCCCAGCACTCTTCTACAATTTTTCTGACTTCCGAGGAAGGCATTTGTAAATGCACATATCCTCCATCGCGAGCAAGAATTTGAGCGGCAGATCCTGCTGATCTCACAATTTGCCCTCCTTTTCCAGGCAATAATTCAACATTATGGACAAAATAACCAACCGGAATTTTTCTAAGTGGCAAACGATTACCAACCTCAAGCGCCGCATCTTCTGATTTCGCTATAACCGTGCCGATTTTTAAATCCTTAGGAGCTAAAATATATCTTTTCTCTCCATTCTTATAAATAACCAGGGCAATAAATGCGGTTCTGTTTGGATCATATTCAATGGCAACAACTTTTCCCGGAAAAGAAATATCCTGACGAAAATCAATAGTTCTATATAATTTTTTAACTCCTCCGCCCCTATGACGAACAGTTATTCTTCCATTAGAAGCGCGACCAACCATTCTTTTACGGCCGAAAGTCAAACCCTTTTCAGGTTTCTTTTTAGTTAAGACGCTATAGTCAACTACGGTCATAAAACGTCTCGATGGAGTTGTTGGTTTGTATGTCTTCACTTCATTAGCTTTTAGCTTTTAGCTTTTAGTCCGCCAACCGGAGGATCTAACAGCTATCAGCTATCAGCTTGAATTTTACTGGGCGAGTATATCAATCTTTTGCCCTTTTGGCAACGATATTATAGCTTTCTTAAATCCCGATTGTCTACCCATAGTCTTGCCAACCCTTCTTTTTTTGCCTGGCATATTAAGTAAATTAACCGCCTCAACTTTCACGCCGTATAATTTCTCAACCACCCTCTTAATTTCTGTCTTATTAGCATTATCAAAGACTTTAAAAACATACTTATTATTTTCCGCTAAATGAGTTGATTTTTCGGTTATCAGGGGTTGCTTTAAAACACGCTCGCCTCCAGCGCTTTCACCATTAAAAGATATTCCCCTTACTTCTTTTTCCGTCTTTTTATTAAACTCGCCTTTGGGGGACTCGCTTTTTGACTTGACGACTTCTTTCTTTTTTTCCGCTCTCTTTTTATTTTTTAGAAAATCAAATAAAGACATAGGGGGGATTATTATTTTATTAAATTCTTCTTCATTAACTGAATTTCTTCTTTTGATGTTATTATAAATTTTTTATTTAAAATATCCACAACATTCAAATCATTAACTGAAGTTAATTTAGATCCTCCGCAATTTCTTGATGTAAGCCAAGCATTTCTATTTTCCGGATTTAAAACAAACAAAACCTTGGGTTTTGGCATATTCAAAATCTTAGATATTACACCAGCCATAATTTTTGTTTTTGGCTCTTTCATCTTTAAATCTTCAAAAATAACCAATTGATTGTCTTTCACTTTACTGGAAAAAGCCATAAGCAATGCTTTTCTTTTCATTTTTTTATTAATTTTCTTTTTAAAATTTCTTTCATTTCTTGGTCCAAAAGTAACGCCTCCGCCTTTCCAAATGGGTGATCTAATAGAGCCGTGCCTTGCTCGGCCAGTGCCTTTTTGTTTCCATGGTTTTTTTCCGCCACCCCTCACCTCGCCCCTTGTTTTTGTATGGGCAATGGGGTGACGAGCGCTGGATTGCAAAGACACAACAACCTGATGCAAAAGATCGGGGTTTAATTTAACTCCAAAAATATCCTGTGGCAATTCCATGGCGCCAACATTCTCTCCTTTTAAATTGTAGACTGGATATTCCATAATTAATTTTCAATTTTTAATTTTGTAATTTTTAAATAATTTCCAATGATTTAATTTTTAAACATTTAGAAATTAAGATTTATTTAGAAATTAGAAATTAGAAATTTTTGAAATTAAATTGAAGCCCTAATTTCAAGTAGTGTTCCTTTTCTTCCCGGGACAGCTCCTTTTAATGCAATAATATTATTCTCTGCATCCACTTTCATTATTTTAATGCCCCTCCAAGTTACTCTCTCGCCACCCATGCGGCCTGCCATTCTCTTACCCTTTACAACCCTCTGTGGCCAGACTGAACCTATGGAGCCCGCTTCTCTTTCGCTGTGTTTTTGGCCATGAGTGCGAGAACCTCCCCTAAATTGGTGTCTTTTCACAACTCCCTGGAAGCCGCGTCCTTTATTTATGCCAGAAACCGCTACTTTTTCTCCGATTTGAAAAATTGAGGCATCAATTTTATCACCAACTTTCAAATCCAATATTTCTGCATTTCGAACTCTAAATTCTTTAAGCGCTCCAAAGAGTCCTAGTTCCTTCAAATGTCCGGATTGAGGCTTATTTAATTTCTTTTTTTCCTCAAAGCCAATTTGCGCGGCAATATATCCGTCTTTTTCAATGTTTCTAACCTGGGTTACAACGCATGGACCAACTTCAATAACCGTAACGCCAATACTTTCGCCATTATCCAAAAAAATCCTGCTCATCCCTATTTTTCTGCCTAATATAAATTTAGCCATGCCAATGTGATTAAAATCTAATAAACCCTTAAAAACAAAAATTGGGGTCAGGCCCCAATTCCCTGCCCATCTATAAAATTTGGGGGATATCTAAAGCACAATCTTAAAAATTAAAAAAATAATCATTTAATTAATCATTTATTAGTGCTTAGTATACAGGGAATTATTATAAAATAACTCCCTGACTACTGAGTGCTAATTCACCTTACATCTTGATTTCAATATCCACCCCTGCCGGAAGATTTAAATTCATCAGAGCATCAACAATCTTCGGATTAGGATTTAAAATATCTATGATTCTTTTATGCACCCTCATTTCATATTGATCACCAGAGCCCTTATGAACAAAGGTTGATCTATTTATGGAATATTTATGAATTGCTGTCGGCAATGGAACCGGACCAACAACCTCTGCTCCATATCTTAAAGCTGCATCAATGATTTGCTTGACACTATTATCTATGACCTTATGATCATAAGATTTAATTTTTATTCTTATTTTTTGTTTTATTTCTTCTTTAACTTTAACAGCCACACTTCGCAAACATTTAACTTTTAACATTTGACATTTGACTGAATTTCGTCAATTGTCAATTGTCAATTGTCAATTGTCAATTTAAGCAATAACTTTCGTAACTACACCAGCGCCAACGGTTTTCCCGCCTTCACGGATAGCAAAGCGCTGTTTATCTTCAAGAGCAACTGGAGCAATCAACTTAACCTTAAAAGTAATGGTGTCTCCAGGCATTACCATCTCAACGCCAGCTGGCAATTCAACTTCGCCAGTGACATCAGTGGTTCTGATATAAAATTGCGGCTTATAACCCTTGAAAAATGGAGTGTGCCTTCCGCCTTCTTCCTTGGTTAATATATAAACCTCGGATTCAAAATCAGTATGAGGGTTAACAGAACCTGGCTTTGCAACAACCTGACCTCTTTCAACGTCTTCTTTTTTAAGACCGCGAAGCAATATGCCGACATTATCTCCAGCTTGAGTATCGTCTAATTGCTTATTGAACATTTCCAGTCCCGTAACTACTGTTTTTTGTGTTGGTTTTAAGCCAATAATATCCATTTCATCGCCAACCTTAGCAACGCCTCTTTCAACACGGCCGGTAACCACAGTACCGCGGCCTTCAATGGAGAATACATCTTCAATGGCCATTAAGAATGGTTTTGCGATATCGCGAACAGGTTCTGGAACATTTTCATCAAGAGCTTTGATGAGTTCTAGAATTTTCTGAACCCATGGATCATCAACCGATTTAGCTTCAAGAGCTTTAAGGCCCGAACCGCGAATAACAATGGCTTTATCTCCTTCATATTGGTATTTAGTCAAAAGCTCTCTGATTTCCGCTTCAACCAAATCAATAAGTTCCGGATCATCAACCGTATCAACTTTATTCAAAAACACAATAAGAACCGGCACGCCAACTTGGCGAGCTAATAAAATATGCTCTCTGGTTTGAGGCATCGGACCATCAGCGGCAGATACCACTAGAATAGCTCCGTCCATTTGAGCGGCGCCAGTAATCATATTTTTAATATAATCTGCATGTCCCGGAGCATCAATATGGGCATAGTGCCTTTTATCGCTCTCATATTCAGAATGATGCAATGCAATAGTAATGCCCCTTGCTTTTTCTTCTGGAGCTGAATCAATCTGATCAATAGATTCTAAACGAACTTTGTTGCCGGCTAAACTCAGGGAATGCAAAATAGCGGCGGTTAATGTTGTTTTTCCATGATCAACGTGTCCGATAGTGCCAACATTGACATGGGGTTTTGTGCGTTCAAATTTCTCTGCCATGTTTTTTTATTTTTTCTTTGTTAACTTTCTAGTTTTTTATGGTTGATGATTTAAAAAAACTAAAAAACTATAAAGTCAAATAATTTTTAATGATTACTGATTAATTTTTAATTTTAGAATTAGCTAAAATAATAGCAAAATTAAATGAAATGTCAACCCCGTAATACGAAACTCTATACAATCGGCAAATCATCTAACGATAAATTGCTTGATTCTTCGCTGTTCATTGTTGCGTATACTTCATCTCTCTCCGCTTCCATAATTGGTCTTTCTTGCATTAAATCCAACCCAGGGAATAATCCCTCAAAATTCGTTCCAAAATCTTTATCTGAGTTATCTTTTTCCGTAAATTTAATGTACTGCCCATAACTCATCACGACAAATTTCGGCTTTCCGCTTTCCATAATAAT
>LBUA01000006.1 GCA_000992345.1 Parcubacteria group bacterium GW2011_GWD2_38_12
TATTGCCTGACTGGCGCAGTCACCCAAGCGGATGCGCCTTGGGATTCTGCGCCATTTGCCTGATAGTTTATCAAATTTTCACCATCAAGGGTAAGAGACATTCTTTCGGTGTTATTTTCCTTTTCTCTATGAATGGAAAAATCGGTTTGTGAGCTATTGAGTAGATGAGAATTGATTTTTACTGTTCTTGGCGTTCCGTTTACAGTGACGATTTGTTCCCAATTGAAGGAATCTTTGGCCGGAGTTAGATAATCTTGGAAAGATATTGATACATTATCAGCCGGAAAATCCGGGAAAGATAATAATAAGGTGGTGGCATTTTGCGCGTTATTATTATAAGTGAAATGAACATGACGCGAATCAATTAATCTTGTTCCCGTTGGAGGTTGATTTAGTGTTGTCGTGGTTACCTGGCCGGAATTTTCAATGGTGATATTTATTAAATTAGTCGGCTCGCTGATTTTTCTGACAGAGATTGACCCATAGTTTTGGGTTTGTCCCGTGATGCGGTCAAAAAGCGTATTTACTCCTCCGCCATCTAGGGTAATATTTGAAATTTCCAGAGTTGACGGGAGGTTGTATATTTTTGTATCCGGGTCAACAGCGCTATATGTTGTTCCCCTAAATAGCGCATAGCTGGATGTTTCAAAATGCGTTCCCCATTGGCTGGCTTGTTGCGAGGAAATGGTGTTCGACCTTGCTATATTTAAAACAGAAATTATATTTTGCGCGTTGCCGTTTAAATCCGTCCTCGAACGCAAAGATGCAAAGGAAATTATTGTAATTACCGTGATAACGGACATTATTGATATCGCTATTATCAATTCCAAGAGAGTGAAGCCTCTCTGCCGCTTCGCGGTAGAGAAAGAGTTTGGAGTTTGGAGTTTGGAGTTTGGAAGCATTGCTTTAAAATAAAAGATTGAAGATCATCTGCTAAGCTCTAATCTCCAACCTCTAGACTCTATTATTTTGAATACATTGGTTGCATCATGGAGATGGCAAATAGGCCTACAATCACGCCGATGATTATCATTAGGAACGGTTCAATGATGGTAGCCATATTTTTTGTGGTTTGAGTGGTTTCGGTTTCGAAAAATACAGCGAGGCGCTTTAAAATATCGGAAACCGCTCCGGTCTCTTCGCCAACAGCGATCATTTGAGTGACGAGTGGCGGATAGAGTTCCGGATATTTTTCCAGCGATTCTGAAAGAGTTTTTCCTTTCCGCACTTCATCGATGACGGTTTTCAGGGAATCTCTATAATAATGGTTTGGTATGGTTTTGGAAATAATCTCAAGGCTTTTTAGTATAGGCACCCCGCCTTCCAAGAGAGAGCTTAATGTTCTTGCGAATCTTGCAGAATTTATTTTTTTTGTTAAAGATCCAATCAGTGGCAATTTAAGGAAGAGTATATCTATTAAATTTTTCCCAATAGCTGTTCTTGAAAAAAGCACCGATGAATAAATTGATCCGCTTATTATTGCTATAAAGAAGTACCAATAGTTTATTCCGAATTCCGCGATGGCGATTATAACTCTTGTGCTAAGAGGCAATGGAACGCCAAGGTCTTTAAATGTTTTAGCAAGGGAAGGCACGACAAAAAGCATCATCAAAACGCCAATGCCGGTCATGGCGACAAGTATTACTAGAGGGTACATAAAAGCTCCCTTAACCCTTCTTTTCAGGTCGTATTCTTTTTTCAATTGCTTGGCGAGAAGCTTTAAGATGTCTTCTAGATTTCCGGCGGCTTCCGCGCTGCGCACCATATTTATATAAAGATCGGAAAAGGCGCCCTGATGCATAGCAAGAGAATCACTGAAAGTTTTTCCCTTTTGAACTTCAGCTGTGACATCTGCCAGGGTTGTTTTCAGTATTTCGTTAGTGGTTTGCTTGGATAAGACTTCTAGAGCGCGCGTCAGAGCAAGACCGGCCCCTATCATAACCGATAAATTTTTTGAAAAGACCATTAATTCCGATACCGGGATAGAGCGACTGAATTTTAAAGACCCCCGTATTTTAGAAATGTAATTTTTCAAATTTTGCGCTTTTTGGGTTGAGGTTACCGGTTTGGAGTATATCAGGAATATATTTTCTTTGCGCAAGATATTGGCAAGGTCAAATTCGTCTCTTGCCTCCATTTGTCCTTTTTTTTCTTCGCCAGTGGATGTTCTGGCATTGTAATTGTATAAAGGCACTTTAGCGGTATAGCGGTTAGCGGTATAGCGGTATAGCCAAAAGCCAAATCGCCAAACTCACAAGTCCGCCAGAATTTACTCTTTGGTTACTCTTAAAATTTCCTCTATTGATGTCACTCCTTGCGCGACCTTCATGAATCCGTCTTCTAACATTGAATACATTCCTTCTATTTTTGCTTGCTTGTCTATATCTCCAAAAGACGCCTTCTTTACGATTAAATGTTTAATTGTTTCACTGACTAGCAGAACTTCTTGGATGCTTACTCTACTTTTGTATCCGTCGGGGCAATCTTTTGACGGCTTTGCTTTATAAAAAGGAATCGTTTCCCATGTGTCTTTTTCTTTCGCAAAGCCCTCCTTTTTGAAAATCTCTAAAATTCTGTCCAAATCATATTCTGCGCCAAGGGTTTTAATTTGTTCTTTGGTGAGATTGTATTTTTCTTTTTCTGGACAAAGCCGCCTGACCAAGCGTTGTGCTGTGATAATGTTTACTGTGGAGGCGATTAAAAACGGTTCAATGCCCATATCAATTAAACGAGGCAATGCTCCGGCAGCGGAATTAGTATGGAGGGTAGAGAGCACTAAGTGGCCGGTGAGGGCGGCATTCACGGCAAGCGATGCAGTTTCATCATCGCGGATTTCGCCTACCATAATGATATTCGGGTCTTGTCTCAAAAGCGATCTTAGTCCGGCGGAAAAAGTCATTCCTATTTTTGCGTTGACTTGCGTTTGGTTTACGCGTGGCATTCTGTATTCAATGGGATCTTCAATGGTTGATATGTTGACGTTTGGGGTGTTGAGCATGCCAAGCACGGTGTAAAGGGTGCTGGTTTTTCCCGATCCTGTCGGACCAGTCACGAGTATCATACCCATCGGTTTTTTGATCGCTTTTTGGATGCGTTCCAGGGTTTCACCGTAAAAACCAAGCTCCTCAAGACTAAAAGTTTTGGAACTTTCCTTCAAGAGGCGTATGACTATTTTTTCTCCATCATAGACCGGTAAAATGGAAATGCGGAAAGAAAATTTATATTCTTCGGTTTCTGTTTTGAATCTGCCGTCTTGCGGTAGGCGATGCTCATCCAGTTTTAAATTGGAAAGTACTTTAATGCGGGCTACTATGCCGGCGGCCAGTTGTTTGGGCAATATCATGGTGTCGTGCAAAATACCGTCAATTCTATATCTAACAACAACATCTTTTTCGGTGGGTTCTATGTGAATGTCGGAAGCAGTTTGCAGTATTGCATGTTTGAGTAGGGTATCCACAATGCGAATCACGGGCAAATCTTCCGCTAATTTTGCCAAATCTTCCTTGACTTCTTCTGCGCCCGCTTCTTCTCCGATTACTTTTATCTTTGCAGATTCTTTTTTAATCAACTCGCCAAATTCCGCTTCCAGACTTTTTTGATATTGTTTTAAAAGATGCTTAATGCTTTGGGAATCTGTCAGGCGAGGTAAAATTTTAAGATTTGCCTTTTTTTTAATAAATTCAATAGTTTGCAAATCTTCGGGGTCAAGCATCGCGATTTCTAGCTCGTTACCTTTCTTTTTGTAGGCGACTATATTGTATTTATTGGCAATCGGTTCGGGTATAATGCTTAAAATTTCCGGCGCAACATCGGTTTTTTCCAAGTTTATAAAAGGAATGCCCAGAATATAAGCTTTTAGCTGGACGAGCTGATTTTCCTTTATGTAATTTTCTGATACCAAGATATCCTCAATTTTTTTATTTTGATCCTGAGATTTTTTTTGGACTTCGTTAAACAACTCTTCAGTCAAGAGGCCGGCTTCAATGGCAAAAGATTTTAGTTGGTTGGGTTCGACGTGCATGCCAATGTTGTCTAAATTTATTAAGCGGAGCTCAAGCGTAGCGTGATAAATTTAGCTACAACACTGAGCACCCTGTTAAATAATTTTGCCTTGCAAAATTCCTGCGAAGCAGGATTTAACAGGGAAAGGTTTCGTATCTAAAATTTGTTTGTCTTTTAGGTTCCAAATTTTGGATGAAGCCCTTATTTCAACACTTCCCTTATTTTTGCTACGATTTCATCTAGATTGTAGTTGGCCTTCACCAAATAGTTGAGTGGCCCGTATTCTATTATTTTTTCAACGCTTTGCGTTTGCTCCAGGTTGGTTAGGATAATAATTCGGATATCTTTGGTTTCCGGAGAACTTTTGAGGCGTTTTAGAACTTCAAATCCGTCAATTTTCGGCAAAATCAAATCAAGGAGTATCAGGTCCGGTTTCTCTTTGATAGCGGCATCTATTCCTGCTTGACCGTCATAAGCGCCGATAACATTAAATCCCTCCATTTCAAGCGCTTTAGCCAGGGATTTTTGCAATGCTTCTTCGTCTTCAATAAATAAAATTTTTGCCATAATTATCTGAATTTTGAAGCGAAGCGCATAAAATTCAGTTTAGAATTATGAGCACCCCGCGCAAATTTTTTAAATTAATAAACTTATATTTTGTAAAAAATTAAAAATTATTTAGAATTTGTGCGGGGTAGCCGTGTCTACAATTTTGCTATTGGTAATGTAAACCAAAAATCACTGCCTTTATTTTCTTCTGATTCAAATCCGATTTTTCCTCCCAGCATGTCAATTATGTATTTGGATACGTAAAGACCAAGGCCTGATCCCAAGGTTTGAAATCTCATCACATTACTAGACCGGAAAAATTTTTGGAAGATAAACGGTTTTTCCTCTGAGGGGATTCCGACACCATTATCAATAACGGAAAACTTTAAAAATCCACCATCCCCTTTTAATATTACCATAATTTGCCCGTTTTCTTTAGTGTATTTTATTGCATTGCTGATAAAATTTTGTGCTACGAGCTTAATTTTCATGGCATCTCCAATGACTTGGTTTTTTCCATTTGTTTGGTCGAGAATTTGCAAGAAGATTTTTGACGCTTCAATGGCAGGTTTTTCGTCACTTACGACTTCTTGCGCCAACTGTTTTAAATCTATCGGTTTTTTTTCAAAAACCATTTTATTTGATTCTATTCTAGAAACATTGAGAAGCGCGTTTACAAGTTGCACGGATTTGGTGTTGCTTGATTTCAAAAGTTCCAGATATTCTTTTTGTTCATTGTTTAACGCTCCTAATTTTTGGCCGAGCAATAAATTAACTAGCCACTTTTCAGAGGTTAAGGGGGTGAGAATTTGATGCGATACGATATTTAAAAATTCCGTCTTCATTCGGTTTGTCTCGGCAAGCTGAGTAAATGTTCCAACAATGACATAGCTGATGATGAAAATTACCAACGAAACGCCGATTACAATTCCCACAACAAGCTCCGGTTCTTCGGTGTATCTTTGAGCTATGAAAAATACCGTGAATATGGAAGTGATATTTATCAATCCCATCACAACGAATAAAAAGCTCGGACATTGGAGTAACGGCACATTATATTGCTTGCATTGTTTAAATAAGCTTAAGCTCATATTGAAATTATATCACAATCATGTAGCATGGAAAATGAAACTTGAAATTTGAAACATGGAACATGAAACTTGAAACCTAAATTTTAAGCTTCAAGATATAAGTTTTAAGCTTTAAAATATGATTTAATCGGGGTGTAGTGTAACGGCTAACATGTCCGCCTTAGGCGGGTGACTCATAGTTATTGTTATGGCTTATTTCGTTTATATTATTAAAAATTTAAAAAATAATATTTATATTGGTCAAACCAATAATTTAGATGATAGGATAAAAAGGCACAATAATAATACGGAAAAATATACGAAGAATAAGGGTCCTTTTGGATTAATTTATAGTGAAAAATTTGCTACTAGAGCAGAAGCAATGAAAAGAGAAAAAATGTTAAAATTTGGCAAAGGAAGGGAGTGGATAAGAAATAATTTGTTATAATAATATTTCATCGGGGTGTAGTGTAACGGCTAACATGTCTGTTTTGGGAACAGATGACTCCGGGTTCGAATCCCGGCACCCCGACTAATTAAAACTCCCGCCAATCCATGCATGGATTGGCGGGAGTTTTAATTGTTTGCTTGCGTTATTTGAATTAGAATGATTATATGGAAATTCAGAAATCAAAAAATATATTTTGGACCAAGCACTCTAAGGGCAAGATGTATTTTTATAAATTGTCCGAATCGCAGATTAAAAGAATTTTAAGATCTCCAAAGCGCGCGGAAGAGGGTGTTGCTCCAGATACCATAGCATTGATGCAACCTGCCGGAAGTAGAAAAAACCCTTATGAAATTTGGGTAATGGTTCAGGATGAAAAAAATAAGAGAAAAATTATTTCCGCGTGGCGTTACCCGGGCAAAACGAAACCAAAAAGTAAAGTATTGTCGGATATTTTATATAATGAATTTAATGAATACAGTTCTTGATCCGAGGTTCTTATTTTATATTTAATTTATATTCCATGAAAATTATTGAAATTTTAGCTTTAATAATGGGATTTTTAATGCCTGCAGGCTATTATTTCCAGGCCTGGCGTATTGCCAAAACAAAATTGGCTCATGACATTTCTTTGCCAATGTATGCAATTTTGTCTTTGGGAATGCCGATTTGGATGATTTATGGCATTTATATTAATGATTGGCCGATTATAACAAGTTTTTTATTGGGTACGATCGGCGCATGGCTAGTCTTAGCTCTAATTTTTATTTATAGAAATAAATAAAGTAATTATATGAATAAAAAGCGTCTTTTTGTCGCAATCAATTTACCCGAAAAAATAAATCAGAAAATAGATGACGTGGCGCGTGATCTGACGGCGGCTGTGGGGGGTGAGGATTTAAGATGGATTTCCGCGGAGAATTGGCATTTGACTATTTCCTTTTTGGGTTTACAGCCAGACGAGGCGATAGATAAAATTTTAAGATCAATAAAAGAGGTTGCCGAAGAATTTGAATGTCCGGAAATTGAATTTGAAAAAATAATTTTGGCTCCAACCGGAAAAAAACCGCGCATGGTTTGGTTGGCAGGATCAAAAGAATCATCAGAAATTATCAGTCACATTAAAGATAGATTGGAAAATTCGTTGATTGACGAAGGCGTAAGATTCAGGCAGGAACTTCGCGCGTATAACATGCATATCAATCTGGCTCGATTCCGCAATCTTGATGAGCAGATACTTGGCGCGCTGAAAACTGGAATTGATAAATTGAAAATTGAAAGCACAATTAGATTTAAAGCCCAGAGTATTGATTTAATGGAATCGGAATCAGGGCATTCTGGGGTAGGATATACTATTTTATCAAGCGCGTTGTTTGGACGCGGTCAACAATAAGGAAGAGCCGATGCAAATTACACCCCTATTTATGTAAGAAGAAAAATCTGTTAAAATAGTAATAAATACAATCCCCCGATAACTCCAATAATTTTCATTATAAATTATGAAGAGAATTTCATTGATTTACAAATTAGTCCTGTTTTTTTCCGTCATTATTTTTATAATTATATCTTTTGTTGTGGTTTATTCTTTCATTGAATCTAAGGATGTTTTAGAGAATCAGATAAAACGCGATTTAACGGCGATTGCCGAAGGAACCGAGGGTCAGATACTTATATTTTTTGAAAAAATAAAGGCACAATCCGCTGATTGGTCCTCTGATGGATTTATTCGTCAACAAACAGAAGAGCTGGCAAGAACCGGCAATCAGGATTTTGCCAGAGCAATCCGGAGGCATCTTTTAAAAAATAAAGTATCTCTCGATCCATTGGTGGTTGTTGCGGATATTTTAAATACCGACATGAAGACGATAGCGTCGTCCGACGAGAAGCGTGTTGGCGTTGAAGAACAGGAACACAAAGAAGGCAAAAGTAAAGAGGAATTGATGGCGTTAAAATACGGCGAGACGATGATTTCTCAGATTATGATAGAGCAGGAAAGCGAAATAGCCGGCGGCATTCATCCTGAATATCCGGTTTTCCATTCTTTAACTCCAATTAAATCAGCTGACAATGAAACGACGGTTGGCTTTTTACTCTTGCATTTCTCCGCTGATAGCATAAATAAAATAGTGGGGGGCTCTTTTCAGATAGATTTGGGCGCTTTATCCGGTCAGGAGTTCATTTTAAATCAAAAAACCGCAGAGATGTTTTTAGTTAATAAAAATGGATTTATGATTACTCCATCCCGATTTATCAAGGACTCAGTTTTAAATAAAAAAATTGATAATCCGGCAACGCAAGCGTGTTTCAATGACAGGAGGGAATATAATGGCGATTATGTCGGCTATCTTGGTGGGGAAGTCCAAGTCGCCTCTATGTGCTTGGTTGATTACGATGTTGTTTTATTGACGGAAATCGGGACTGATGAAATTTTTGCTCCGCTGGTCAAAGAAAGGAACAACACTATATTAGTAGCTGTTTTATTATGGATTGTGAGCATTATTGTCATCCTTCTGTTTGGGCGGATTTTTTTAAGGAATATTTTGAAAATTAATGATACAGCAAATAAAGTTAAGGAGGGAAATTTCAGCGTAAGAACGCGCATTGAATCAAGAGATGAGGTTGGAGATTTAGCTCAAACTTTTAATTCAATGCTTGATAATATTGAGCATTCGCAAATAGAGCTCAATGAATTTAATGAAAAAATTAAAAAATCATCTCAGGAATTAGAAAAATTGAATTTATCGTTGGAGGGGAAAATAAAAGAACGCACAAAAGAATTGGAGGAAATTAGGGCGACATTGGAATTACGGGTACATGAAAAAACAATAGAGCTTCAAGAACGGATTAATGAACTTGAGAGATTCAAAAAATTGACAATAGGAAGAGAGTTGCGGATGGTTGAACTAAAAGAAGAGATGGAGAGCTTGAAAAGGAAAACAGGGGGGGGTTAGATGAAAATAAAGAAGATAAATGGTCCAAATTTAAATTTTATTAGTGAAGAATTTTAATTATTAATTAACCTCTTTCTTTTAAATGCAATTCCAGAAGAACTTTTTAAATATTTTTCAAATTCTTCAGCTTGTTTTTTAATGGGGAATGCGCAAAACCAAATAATTTTCCACGGTCTAAATTTGCTCGTATGCTTATTAGACCCTTCGTTATGGGATTTTATTCTCTGTTTTAAATTTTCTGTTGAGCCCGTATATATTTGTTTTGGGAGCCCGATGCTTCTTAGAATATAAACAAAATACATAAAAATAGGCGTAGCCATTCGAAGCCTGCCGCGATATTCAAATAAGATTTTAATAGTCCTTCTTCGCATTAAGCTACGAAGGACCATTCTTCTCCTGCGGCGAAGAATGGAGCGGACGAGGGGAATCGAACCCCTGTTATTAGGTTGGAAACCTAAAGTAATAGCCGCTATACGACGTCCGCGTTTATAAATAGTAATTTAAACTTGTTCTAGCGCACTGTCAATCCACCCTATTATTTTCTGTGCAATTTTACGCCAAATTCCGGGTTGCCATTGTTTGTGATTGTTATATGCGCAGTGCCATATGGTAGTTTTCTTTTTTTGAGCAGATTTATTTAGCCGTCTATCAATTTAAGTTTTTCTAAATTGCTTAAGCGAGATATTTAATAATTTATTTTTTTAATAATAGAAATAATAATCCAAAGCCATACTCCTCCCAAGATATAGCTTGCGATGACATCACTTGGCCAATGGGCGCCAAGATAGATTCTGGCGAATCCGGCAAGTAAAATTATAATTCCGCAAATCAAGATTAAGACATTGCGCCAAATTTTATTTTTTATATTTTTGTAAAAGAAATAAATCAAAAATCCGTAAAAAGATATGGCCGCTGTGGTATGGCCAGAGGGGAAACTGGCAGTGCTTTCGTGGACTAGATTTATGAATTCCGGCGGTCTATGCCTATTGACGGCATTTTTTAGCACGAAAGAAACAATTTCCGCAATCCCGATTGATAGCGCGATGCCGATGGAATAAGTGTAGTGCTTTTTCAGGAAAAGTAGCGCAACTGCGGCTATGGTCAGGAAAATCATTAATTTTGTATCGCCAAGGTCAGTGAAGATATTGAGCGCCTTGGTCAAAGAATCAGTTCTTAGGCCAATAATGAGATTTTGAACGATCACGTCGAGTTTCACTAAATATTTTATTTCCGACGTCAGTTTGGCGGTGATGGCAAATACGGCCACAAACAGAAAATAGCCTAAAAAAGCGATGAAAAAATATTTATCAAAAAATTTTCTCAGAATTTCCAATTGTTTTTGCATTAAAATTATGATAACATAAATTATGAAATTTTATAATTTTTTAAGTTTAAATTTTTAAATAGTGCCTTATTTTTTAATGTTTTAAACATTTAGCCATTCAAAATTATTTAAAAATTAAAAATTTGAAATTAAAAATTCACCAATAAACTATGTCTAAAGTATTGATTCTTGGCGCGGGATTCGGGGGCGTGCGGTGCGCTTTGGATTTAGAAAAAAATTCAAAAGATTTAGAGATTATCATTGTAGATAAAAATAATTATCATACTTTTCAGCCGGCTCTTTATGAGGTGGCTAGCGCTTTTTACATCGGCGATAATTTCCGAGAGCAGAGATTTAATTTCCAAAAGATAAAAAGAAGCGCCGCGGTGCCATTTGGAGAAATTTTCCAAAATAGAAATATCAAATTTATGCAGGCAGAGGTCAAGAGTGTTGATGTTAACGCAAAGAGCGTATCTTTTACATCCGGAGAAGTGATGAATTTTGATTATCTTGTGCTTGCTTTGGGGTCTGAGACAAATTATTTCGGCATTCCGCATTTGGCGGAAAAATCTTATCCATTAAAGTCGGTTGAAGATGCTTTGAATATTAAAAGCGCTATTGACGAGCTTTTTTATAATGCTAAGCCGGACGAGCTAATAAAGATAGTAATCGGTGGCGGAGGTGTGGCGGGATCCGAGCTTGCGGCGGAACTTGCGGGTGATATCAAAAAATTAGCGAAAAAACACAAACATTTAAAAAATAAGGCAATACTTACGATAATCGAGGCGTCACCCAATGTTTTGGGCAGGGCTGCGCCATGGATTATCAATATCGCGCAAAAAAGATTGGATGATTTGGGAATAAAGGTGCTTATTTCTAAAAAGATTATAGATGTTATTGATCACGAAGTTTTATTTGAAGGAGGAGAGAAGGTGCCTTTTGATGTTTTGATTTGGACAGCGGGCATTAAGGCAAATAGCATTCTAACCCAAATAGCAGGTCTTGAAATGGATAAAACTTGCAAGGCGGTTGTGGATATGTCTTTACAGGCGCATCCGCACTCCAATGTTTTTGCAATCGGTGATAATACCTGGTGCTTTGATCCAGAATCACAAATGGCGGCTCCAGCGATGGTTCAAACAGCGATTAATCAAGGCGCGCTTGCGGCAAAAAATATCTTAAATCTAATTGCCGGCAGGCCATTGGAAAAATATAAGCACAAAGGCGTAAGGTTTATAATCCCTCTTGGCAAAAAATTCGGAATTGCCGATCTTGGGAAAGTTCATTTGGTGGGATTTATGGCCTGGTGCTTAAAACAATTGACATTTCTGCAGTATTTTGCGACCATTTTACCGAAATTCAAAGCTATCAGATTTTGGTGCAAAGAGCAGAATGTATTTAGGAAGAATGATTAATAAAAGTTTTAATTTTAAAATAAATTCTAATTTTTAATGTTTTAAAATTTAATCATTGAAAATTATTTTAAAATTATAAAATTAAAAATTACAAAATTGGTTATATAAATTATGTTCAATAAAGTTATCATTATTTCAGTTTGGGTAGCTATTGGCATTGCGATTATATGGATCGCGGGATTTGTTATTATGAAAAAAAATAACGAATCACCCATTGCCAACATCTCTAGTCCGTTGGATTCTTTTGCGCAATGCTTATCTGATAAAAACGTTAAGATGTATGGTGCCGATTGGTGTTCTCATTGTCAGAATCAGAAAAAGCTTTTCGGTACATCATTTAAATTCATCAATTATATTGAATGCGCTGACCCGTCAAATTCCAGAAAACAAATGCAAGCCTGTACCGATGCGGATATTTCCGGATATCCGACGTGGATTTTTTCCGATAACCAAAGAATTGAAGGTGAAGTCACATTTGATCGTCTGGCGGAAAAGACGGGATGCAGGTATAAATAATTTTATAATTTTAAATCTAAATTTTTAGTGTTTTAGAATTAAGACATTAAAAATTTTATTCAGAATAATTAGAACAATTCTAATGTCCAAAGAAAAAGTATTAAAACTAATAAAAATATTGTCGTTCATAGGCATTATTGTCGCCAGCTACTCTTTATATGAGTATTATTTTGGAGCCCCCTCTGATTTTTGCAATATAAACGAAGCATTTAATTGTTATCAAGTAGCGAAAAGCGGATACTCGGATATTTTAGGAGTTCCAATCGCGCTATTTGGCATGATTGGATTTGGGCTGATATTTACCTGCGCCGCCTGGAATAGAGAGGGTAAAAACATGCATAAATTCTTATTGCCATTGACCTTACTGTCACTGCTCTCGGTTTTTTATTTTATATATTTAAGCGCATTTGTTATTCACGTTTGGTGTCCTGCATGTATTGTGTCATGGATTATAATAGTGACATTGTTTATATTGTCTGTATTGTTGGGAAAACGAGGCAACACAACAGTTAACAGTTAACAGTTAACAGTTAACAAATAATGAATTCAGTTAAAAGTTAAATGTTAAGTGTTCGCGTAAGCGAATGAAGTATCACGGTTTAGGAAGGGGCCTTGGAGCTCTAATTTCCAAAAAAGATAATTCAACGAACGAAGTTTTTCGGGATAATTTTTCCGATGCGAAAAATGGCGATGCTGTTTTTTATATTGAAATAGAGAAAATCAATCCCAATCCGGAGCAACCCAGAAAAGAATTTAATGAAGATCAGCTCAGGAATTTATCCGATTCCATCCGCGAACATGGAATTCTGCAGCCGCTAGTCGTGTCTAAGCTGGAAAAAATAAGTTCAAGTGGCATTGAAGTCAGTTATCAATTGATTGCCGGCGAGCGCCGTTTGCGGGCTGCGAAATTATCTGGACTTTTTCAGGTCCCCGTGATCATCAGAAAAACAACGCCAAAAGAAAATTTGGAACTGGCTATAATTGAAAATGTCCAAAGGAGCGATTTGAATGCGATTGAAAGAGCCGTAGCATATCAGAAGTTGATAGAGGAATATAATCTGACTCAACAAGAAGTGGCGGCTCGCGTTGGGAAAAGCCGTGAAGCAGTAGCGAATTTATTGCGTCTTTTGAATCTATCCCAAGAAATTAAAGATGCGATTTCCAGCGGGAAAATTAATGAAGGCCATGCGCGCGCAATTTTAATGGTCAAAGACCAAAGGGGTCAGATGGATTTGTTTTATAGGATTTTAAATATGGGACTCAATGTACGCGAAGTGGAAAATATCGCAAGAACAGCCTTGGCGAGAGTGAAAAAAATTATTGAAATTGATCCTAATATGAAATTTATGGTTTCCCAGATTGAAGACGCCGTGGGCGCGAAAGTCTCGGTTCAGCCAAGAGCTAAGGGAGGAAGGATAATAATTGAATATTATCAGTCAAGCGACCTGGAAAATATCGTCAATAAAATTTACAAAAATATAAACTCGGAAATTTAATCTTTGGAGGATATCTTGTAATTTACCTCATACACATTTTTTATTTGCTTTAATTTTGTCGCTAGTTTCTCTATTAGATTTCGCTCTTTAATTGTTGAGGTAATCGTTATTATTGCCGGATCATGCTTGTGATTAGCCACGGTATTTAATGATTCAATATTTATTTTTAGTTTCTGGATTTCTTCGGAGACATCTTTCACTAGTCCCACTCTGTCTTGGCAAGAGATTTTCATCTCTACATGATAGCCCGCGGACTGTTTTTTTATTGGCGCAATTTCTACCCCAAATTCTTTTTTAAGTGAATGCCTGATTCTGTTTTGGGCGATGCTGGTTTTGACAAATTCCAACCAGGCGCGCGAGGGTTTGTGTTTCTTCTGTATTAAAATCTCCACCACATCGCCATTTTGCAAAGTATGAGATAATGGCACCATTTTTTCATTTACTTTTGCGCCGGAGCAATGGTCGCCAATATCGGAATGGATGTGATAGGCAAAGTCAATCGGTGTTGCGCCTTTTGGCAGATCAATAGCATCGCCTTTCGGCGTTAAAGCAAAAATACGGTCATTGAAAAAATCAATTTTCAAATTTTCCAGAAATTCCTGAGATCCGGATACTTTTTTTTGCCAATCGCGAAGCTGGGAAACCCAAGAGAATTTTTGCTCATTTAATTTTACGCCGGTCTTTGGCTTACCCTTTTCACTATAGAGCCAGTGCGCGGCAATACCTAATTCTGCTTCATCGTGCATTTTAGCGGTTCGGATTTGAAATTCCGTTATTTTACCGTCAACGCAGAAAATCGTGGTATGCAAACTTTGATAGCCGTTGGGCTTGGGCAATGCGATGTAATCTTTTATTTTTCCCGGCAATGGCCTCCAAAGTTTATGCAAAACTCCGAGAGCGCCGTAGCATTCTTCAATAGTATTAACTACGATTCGCAATGCTATTAAGTCATGAATTTTCTCAAAATT
Organism: Parcubacteria group bacterium GW2011_GWD2_38_12; assembly: GCA_000992345.1. GTDB lineage: Bacteria > Patescibacteriota > Minisyncoccia > GWC2-36-17 > GWC2-36-17 > GWC2-36-17. Next base: position 14,740 of record LBUA01000006.1, read on the forward strand.
CATATCATATTTCTGAAGTTTTTGATATAAACTCCAATAATGTTTGGCGCGCGCATCTATCTTGATGGCATTGATGTTTTCTTTGCTTAATTCCTGTAAAATGACAGGTTTTATTTTTTCTACATATTTTTCTCTTTCTTGATATTGTTCTGCAATATTCTCAATTAGCCATTTATATTGATCTGGTTGAAGATATTGGAAGGTAAGATCTTCGAGCTGGCCTTTTATTTCTCCAATCCCAAGACGGTGTGCCAGCGGAGCATAAATCTCCATGGTTTCCAAGGCGATGCGTTTTTGCTTTTCCGGTTTTACATATTGCAGGGTTTGCATATTGTGCAGGCGGTCTGCCAATTTGATTAAAACTACTCTAATATCTTTAGCCATAGCCAAAAACATTTTTCTAAGATTTTCCGCTCTTTGTTGGTCGCCTCGATATTTGATTTTTCCGAGTTTGGTAGCTCCCTCCACTAAAGATGCTATCTCGGCGCCAAAATTTTTTTTAATGTCTTGGAGCGTAAATTTCGTATCTTCGGCTACATCGTGAAGTAGGCCCGCGACAATTGTTTTGGCATCTAACTTCATTTTTATCAAAGTTTCCGCAGTTTTTACACAATGATTAAAATAGGGTTCTCCGGATGCTCTCTTTTGGCCGTTATGGGCCATTTGCGCAAACTCCCATGCGCGTCGGCAAATATCAACCGCCTGTGGGTCATCGCCTGACAGCGAACTGATTTGTTTGAGAAATTCGTTTAATTCCATAATAGTTATTTTATATACTAAAAAGACAAGATTTGCCAGTCGGGATTTGACAAATGGCGTTTATTTTATTAATTTTGATTTATATAAATTTCGGAGGTGGTGATATGCCATTTGTAATCGGACTGGTCGGAAAATGCGGAACTGGAAAAAGCACTTTTAAAAATTTTCTAAGAGAGATTGCCGTTAGCAATGGTCGCTCAGTCGGTTGCATAGGATTTTCCGATATTTTAATGGAGACTTTGCGTTTATGGGGCATTGAAAGCACAAGAGAAAATCTCCAAAGATTAGCTGTTATTATGAACAATTCTTATGGTGACGGCATTTTAAGCAAAGCGGTTTTTACAAGGGCCTCAGAAGATAAAAGCGATATTATTATTCTTGACAGCATAAGATGGAAGAGTGACGTGGAGATGTTAAAGCTATTTCCGCGCAATATGCTTATTTACATCACTGCCGATACTAAAATACGCTTTGAAAGGATGAAAGATCGTAAAGAAAAACCCGGAGAAAACGAGAAAACTTTCAAGCAATTTTTAAAAGAAGAAGAAGCCATTAATGAGACTTTAATTTCTGATATTGGCGCTAAGGCGGATATTCAATTCGAGAATATTTCTTCTTCGCACGATTTCGAATTTGATGTTATAGATTTTTTTTATAATTATTTAGTATCTTTATGCAGTGTCTAGGGGGTGTGTGACATGGCACAGACAGACGAAATCATCATCAGACAATTTCTTTGTATGCATTGTGAGGAAATTTGGGAAACGAGTGATAGTTCTTTCCCTGATATATGCCCGTTTTGCGGACATGGCACAGACAAGATAAAAGAAAAATCCATAAAAGGAAATTAAAAAATACCGTGGCGGGGAGGAAGTCCTCTTCTGGCTATAACCAGAAAAAGCTGGTTTACGATCAGCCGCCACGACCAAAAATAAAAAACTCCCGCAAAGAGGGAGTTTTTGTTTCGTCTTCGCTTGATTCTTTATTTTTTTGTAATTCTATTTTAGCTTGTGCGGATTATGATTTTTACACGCCTTATTTGAGCATCTCTCCGGTATGGTTTTGGTCCCTTCCATCATCAATGACCCGCAGAAGTCGCAGACTTTGCCGGTAGGACGCGCTTTGATAGCGAATTTGCATTTGGGGTAATTAGAGCAGGAATAAAATAATCCAAATCTTCCTCGGCGCTCAACAATTTCTCCAACATTTTCATTGTTTGTAGATTCGGATGCATTCGTAGTTTTGGATCGCGATATGCAATCAGGACATTTTACTCCGGTTTTTTTCTTTGCTTCTTCTTCCGGACTGGTTTTGATGAATTTACATTTAGGATAATTATTACAAGAGATGAATTTTCCGAATTTTCCTTCACGTTCAATCAATTTGCCGGTTTTGCATTCCGGACAGATTTCCCCGGTTTCTTTTGGCCCTTCCATTTCCGTTCCATCCATTTTTCTTGCGCCCATGCAATCAGGGAACTTTTTGCAACTTAAAAATTTGCCATTTTTAGAAAGTTTGATAACCATTGGGCCGCTACAGATAGGGCATTTGAATTTTGCGTCCGCTTCTCCGAGATTTGTCAGTTTCTCTGTTGTTTTGTCTTTTATTTTTATTTCTTTGGAAAAGGGGCCATAGAAATCTTTGAGCATTTTTTCATATTCTCTTTTGCCCTCGGCGATTTCATCCAGTTTATTTTCCATTTCCGCGGTAAAAGAATCGCTGATATATTCGGCAAAATTATTTTCAAGAAAATCACTAACCACTTCTCCGGTATCTGTCGGATGCAAGGTTTTGCCTTCTTTTACTACATAGCCGCGATCATTAATTGTTTTTATGATGGAGGCATATGTGCTTGGTCTTCCGATTTCGCGTTTTTCTAATTCCTTGACTAGACCCGCTTCTGTATATCTTCCCGGCGGTTCCGTTTGTTTGTCTTGACTGTCAATGTTTAATAATTTTAGCGATTCATTTTCTGAAATTTTGGGGATTTGGATTTCTTCACCTTGAGCGTCTGTGTCTGCCGCAAGCCAGCCGTCAAAAACAGTCACACTACCAATGACTGAAAAATTTGGAATAGTCGTCGGTTGTTTGTTGTCGGTTGTTTGTTGAATTATATTCGCCGATACTTTTGTTTTCATCATCTTTGCATCTGTCATCTGAGAGGAAATGGCGCGCTCCCAAATGAGGCGATAGAGGTTTTTTTGTTCGTCATTGCCCCCGGCGGTTTTCAAGGCGACATTAGTCGGGCGCACCGCTTCATGCGCTTCTTGAGCGCTTTTACTTTTGGAAGTATAAGTTCGCGGAGAAAGATATTCTTTGCCGTAAAGTTTTTCTATTGTTGTGTAAATTTGCGGGAGTGCTTCTTTACTCATATTTACACTATCTGTTCTCATATAGGTGATAAGACCTTGTTCGTAAAGTTTTTGCGCCACACCCATTGTGCGAGAAGGAGAAAATCCAAGCCGTGAGCTTGCTGTTTGCTGGAGCGTAGAGGTGGTAAATGGCGCGCGAGGAGATCGTTTTGTTTCGTTTTGTTTTATCTCTACGACTTTCCATGGATTTTTGCGCGCAATTTCCAGGATGCGGTTTGTTTCTTTTTCATTTTTCGGCTCTTCTCCGCAGGTTAATGTAATTTTATCTTTTTTTTCTGTTTCAAATTCTCCTGTTAGCACCCAATAATTTTCCGGTACAAAAGCGCGGATTTCTCTTTCGCGCTCCATTATTATACGTAGAGCCGGAGATTGGACACGGCCAGCTGATAGTCCGTAGCGCACCTTTTTCCAGATTAGGCCGCTTAAATCATAACCAACGAGCCGGTCCAGCACTCGGCGCGCTTCTTGGGCTTTTACAAGGTTGGCGTCGATGTCGCGAGGATGTTTTATCGCTTCTTTGATAGCGCTCTCGGTAATCTCGTGAAAGACTATGCGTTTAATAGTTTTTAGTTTTGAGTTTTTAGTTTTTAGCTCGTTCAAGCCACAGGCTTGAACGATGTGCCAAGAAATGGCTTCGCCTTCACGGTCAGGATCAGTAGCGAGTATTACTTCATCAGCTTCTTTTGATAGTTCCCTCAATTCCGCTACCACTTTTTCTTTTCCCCTAGAGATTTCATAATGCGGAATAAATCCCCCGGGAATATCAATCGCTTTTTTGTTGCTTTTTGGTAAATCGCGGATATGTCCCACGCTTGCGCGAACGACATAATCGCCTTTGAGATATTTTGATATTGTTTTTGTTTTCGTCGGCGACTCGACGATGACCAGCTTCATATGAAAATTAAATATTAAAAATAAAAAATTAAAATGACAAGTTAAATATCAAAAATTTAGGAATTAACAATTTTATTTTTAAATTTTGATTTGTCATTTTGATATTTCATATTTGATTTTTTATTTTATTTTAAATACCTTTCCATTTTGACTTCTAATTATTCCTTTTATTTCCAGCATTGTCAAAATTGAATTAAAACGGTTGGCGGGGATGTTAGCAGATTTTAACAGTTCGTCAAGTTCGCAAGGTTCTCGTGAAAGCAGATTTAAAATTTTACTTTCTTCTTCGGAAAAATTCTTTTTTGTTGAGACTTTATTATTTTCATCATTTATTTCGATATTTAATTCTTCTAAAATATCTTTTGCAGAGGTGACGATTTTTGCCCCTTGCTTTATCAGATTGTTTGTTCCCGAGGAATTCTCGGAAAAAATTTGTCCGGGCATGGCAAAAACTTCGCGATTTTGTTCGAGCGCGCAAGTCGCCGTGATGAGCGAACCGCTTTTTTCTCCGGCTTCCACTACTAAAACGCCTTTAGATAGTCCGGATATTATGCGGTTGCGCATTGGAAAATGATATGGCATTGCTGGCGTTTGGGGAGCGAATTCGGAAATTAAAGCCCCATTATTTTTTAAGATATTTTTCGCGAGATTCAAGTTTTGCGCCGGATAAATCGTTTTATTATCTATTCCCGTGCCGAGTATGGCGATAGTTTTTATGCCATTATCAAGCGCTGATTGATGGGCGATGGAATCAATGCCGAGCGCAAGGCCGGAAACAATGATTATATTGTAATTGAAGAGTCCTGAAATGATTTTTTCACAGCTTTGTTTTCCATAAGATGTACATTTGCGAGATCCTACTACTCCAATGCAGAGTTCATCTGATTGCGGCAGTATTCCTCTTATATATAGCGCGTGAGGCGGCTGGGGAATTTGTTTTAAAATCGCCGGATATTTAACGTTATTTTTATCAATCATTAGAATATTTTCATTTTCCAATTTTTGCCATTCTTTTTCGGGGTTTATTTTGCTCCGCATTTCTATTATTTGCTCCAATGTTTCTTTTTCAAGTAGTGCGTTTTTTAATTTCGCTTCGTTTGCATCCCAGGCCTTTTCAAAATTGCCAAAATAATTGTTTAATTTTTCAAAACTTGACCATGCTCCCGGCACGGCAATATTAAAAGCGTTTAAAAATTTTAAGTCCATAAATTAGCAATTAAAAAAATAGCGGATGACTAATCACTTAATTTATTATAAACTATTTAAATCAACTTTCCTAAAAAATAATTCTAGATAGTATTTTATTATTCTCACATTCTTGAGAATGTGAGAATAAAGAAAAAATAAAATAGAGTGAATTTTCAATTTCCAAAAAATTTTTATTGGGGGTCTGCAACTTCAGCTCATCAAGTTGAAGGCGGGAATCATAATGATTGGTCAGAGTGGGAAAAAGAGAATGCGAAGCGTTTAGCTCGCGAAGCGGAAGGCAGATTTGGCTATCTCTCAAATTGGACAAAAATAAAAATAGAAGCGCAAAATCCGCAAAACTATATTTCCGGCCGAGCTTGCGACCATTACAATAGATACGAAGAAGATTTTGATATTGTCAAATCCCTGGGCCACAACGCTCACCGATTTTCCATTGAATGGTCGCGGATTGAGCCGGAAGAAGGAAAATTTAACGAGAAAGAGATTGAGCATTATAGAAATGTGATAAAGGCGCTTCGCGCGAGAGGTATTGAGCCGTTTGTAACGCTTTGGCATTGGACACAGCCAATATGGATTGCCGATATTGGCGGTTGGGAAAATAAAAAAACAATTGATCATTTTTTGCGTTATATAGAAAAAATAGTTGGCGAGCTGAAAGAAAATGTCAAATTCTGGATCGTATTAAATGAGCCCAATATTTATACTGGATTTGGGTTCGTAAAAGGCAGTCATCCGCCAGGGAGAAGGAATATTTTTAAAGCCTTGAAAGTATATTTAAATCTGTTGAAAACTCAAAAACGATCGTATGAAATCATTCATAAAATTGATCAGGATGTGGAGGTTGGTATTGCAAATAGTTTTATGCATTTTGAAGAAAAAAATAATTTTTTTCTCAATAAATCAATAAAAAATATCGTCAATTATTTTTGGAATTTCTGGTTTCTTAATAAAATTGGAAAAGAGCTGGATTTTATTGGCTGTAATTATTATAGCCGTCAGTTAGTCGGCATCATCGGTAAAAAAGTTGGGCTTGGCGAAGTTTCTGATTTGGGATGGGAGATTTTTCCACGAGGAATTTATCTTGTCATCAAAAAATTAAAAAAATATAAAAAACCGATTTATATAACTGAAAGTGGCATTGCCGATGCTAATGATGAGAAACGGGCAAAATTCATAAAAGATCACTTGTTCTGGGTTGGTATGGCCATAAAAGAGGGTTCGGATGTGCGCGGATATTTCCATTGGTCGCTGTTGGACAATTTTGAATTTCCCGAGGCGCGCGGTTTTTGGCCGAGATTTGGCTTAGTGGAGATTAATTATGAAACTATGGAGCGGAAAATTCGCTCAAGCGCTTGGGAGTATAAAAAGATTATTGATGGCAAGGATTTGTTATAATTAAGTCAAAGGTCAAAAGTTAATAGTCAAATGTTAAATTCATGCCCTGGCTCTATATTGCAATTTCATCTCATTTTATTTTTGCGCTCGTTTTTATTTTAGATAAAATTCTCGTTAAAAAAGTATTCTCCCCTCTGAATTATGTTTTGGTTATTGGGGGCCTCAGCAGTCTTTCGCTATTTTTGTTGCCATTCGTTGATTTTTCCAATTTAAATGGAATGGTTTTGGCCACCGCGCTCTTGAGCGGTGTTTTTTCTATTATTGGAATTTATTTTTATTTTAAAATTCTTTTAAAGCACGAGGCTAGTTGGGTTGTGCCCTTGCTTTTTGGAGTTTTTGTTCCGATAGTCACATTTATTTTGAGCCGTTTTTTCCTTGGAGAAATTTTATCATCTGTTCAGTTTGCCGCTTTTACCATATTAATTATTGGCGGTTTTATTTTATCTTTTGGAAGAAAATATAATTTTCATTCCATTCTAATTTTATTGATTGCCGGTATATTTCTTTCCCTGGAGCTTGTTTTTTTGAAGTCCGCGTTCAATCATGTTGATTTTATTTCCGGGTATATTCTGTCTCGCTTTGGAGGTTTTCTGGCTGGATTTATAATATTTTTAATTTTTTATCGTAAAAGACTAACGGAATTTAGTGGCGGGAATATAAGAAACTATATTTCAAATTCCTATCGGGGTATCGGTCTTGTACTTTTTAAGCAATTTTTATCTTTGGTGGGGAATTTAATTCTTGTTTTTTCTGTTTCCATTGGGAATCTGACCTTGATTAACGGGCTTGGAGGCATTAGATATTCTTTTGTTTTTTTTCTGGCGATTTTTTTCTCCAGAAAATGGCCGGCCGTGATGGAAGAACCGTTGAATTTTTGGATGTTGGTTAAAAAGAGTATTGCCATTATATTTATTATGTCAGGTGTTTTGATTTTGCTTTTGGAGCCGGCTGAAACTCCGGGGGCGAAAAGTTGGGGAGCGACCTTTACGACGCTTTATTCTCGCGAATTAGGCCTCAACGAAAAAGATGTTTTAATCGCGGCGTTAGACGACTTAAAAATTAAAGAATTTAGAGTTGTTGCTTATTGGTCTCAAATTGAAGAGCAAAAAGGTCAATATGATTTTTCCGATCTGGATTTTCAAATAGAGAGTATTGCGTCACGCGGCGGTAAAATAATTTTGGCTGTTGGGGAGCGTTTGCCGCGCTGGCCAGAATGTCATATTCCAGATTGGGCGAGCGAGCAAGAGCCAGCAGGTTTTATAAGGCAAGTGATAAAGCAATTCCCACATTATGAGAAAGCCGAAGAATTTCAGGGAGCATTGCTTGGATATATTGAAGCTACGGTAAATCGCTACAAAAATAACTCAGCGATTTGGGCTTGGCAATTGGAAAATGAACCATTTTTAATCGGCTTTGGCGAATGTCCATATGTTGATGATGAGCTCATAGATAAAGAAATAGATTTAATAAAAAGATTAGACAGCGCTCGTCCTTTAATTCTCACGGACAGCGGGGAATTTGGAATGTGGTTTCGGGCATATAAAAGAGCGGATATTTTTGGCACAACAATGTATCGTGTTGTACTGTCGCGTTTAATTCCCATCGGGCATTTTAAATATCCTTTGGATCCTGATTTTTTCAAAATTAAATTGGGGATTATGGAGATGTTTTGGGGAAAAAAGCCGATCGTCGGCGTGGAATTGCAAGCTGAGCCCTGGCTATTAAAGCGGCCACCGCTTGTGTCGCTTGACGAGCAATTGAAAGCGTTTAGTTTTGAGCAATTTAAGGAAAATATTGGATATGCGCGCGAAGCGGGATTTGAAAAAAATTTTTTGTGGGGTTTGGAATGGTGGTATTGGATGAAAGAAAAACAGGGGCATCCGGAGTTTTGGGAAGAGGCAAGGAAATTGTTTGTACAGTAAATAAAATATTAAATATCAAAATGCAAAATGACAAATTAAAATTTAAAAATGAATTCAAGAAAAGATTATATAATTTCACATTAAAATTAATAAAATTTATTGATAAATTATCCAATGATAATGTTTCAAGGAGAATGGGTGATCAACTATTAAGAAGTGGAACAAGTATTCTGGGAAATTATGTTGAAGGTCAATCATCTAGCAGTAGGAAAGATTTTATAAATTTCTTTAACCACTCTTTAAAATCAACTAACGAAAGTAAGTTGTGGATTGCTATATTAAGAGATAGTAAGAGAGCTAAAGATATTGATGTAGGGTGGTTTTTAAAGGAATTAGATGAGATATTAAATATATTTGCTTCGAGTATTTTAACGTTAAAAGGTAAAAAGTATTTTTTTATTTTTTATATGTCATTTTGATATTTAATTTTTAATATTTTAATTTATTTATGTATAAACTTGGCATAGATATTGGCGGGACAAAAATAAGGGGGGTGGTGATTGATGACCGTAATAAAAAAGTGGCGGATTTTGATATTAAAACGCCAAAAAATAAAAATTTTTTTTTGGTGGCGCTGGAAAGAGAAATTATAGGAATCTCGGTTTGTTATAAGATTTCTGGCATTGGTATCGGACTTCCCGGGATTGTTGATGTAAAAAGGGGTGTGTTGGTTAAGGCGCCGAATTTGCCGTTTTTAGACGGCTGGCAGGCGCGAGAATTTTTTAAAAAATACAGTCGTAAAGTAGCGGTAGAAAATGATAGTCGATGTTTTTTGTTGGCTGAGTCAAAATTGGGCAACGCTCAAAAATACAAAAATGCGATTGGCCTGACTATTGGTACGGGCATCGGCGGAGCAATGATGATTGGAGAGGAAATTTATCGGGGCGCAAATTTTGGAGCTGGGGAATTTGGCCATATGATTATTGATGATAAAAAAAGTTTTGAACAATTAGCCGCCAAGAAAGCGTTTGAAAAATATGGCGACAGGAGCAAGATAATCGGCATTGGAATTGCCAATATTATTAATATCTTGAATCCCGAAGCGGTGATTTTGGGCGGAGGTGGCGTTGCGACTGGCGGAGTAAAAATTGAATTAGTGAAAAAAGAAGCAAAAAAATATATTATGTCTCCGCTCGCTAAAAACACCATTATTATTAAGGGAAAATTAGGAAAATACGCCCCTGCCATTGGCGCAGCATTACTTATTTTTTAATTTCTCTACTGCCTCTGATAGTATTTGGCAATATAAATTCAGTCCGACTTTATTCATGTTGCCGCTCTGGGAGCGACCGAGAATATTGCCGGCGCCGCGGATTTCTAAATCTTTTTGGGCGATTTTCCAGCCATCGCCAAGTTCGGTGGCTGATTCCAATGCTTCAAGACGTTCTTTGGCGGCATTTTTTAATTCCTTTTCGTTGTAAAGGAAATAAGCATGGGCGGTTTTGTCCGACCGGCCAATACGGCCACGAAGTTGATAGCTTTGAGCGAGTCCCAACCTTGTGGCATTGGCGACAATTAATGTGTTGGCATTGGGAAGATCTAATCCGTTTTCAATAATGGTGGTCGCCAGCAGTAAATCATATTTTTTGTCGCGAAAATCGTGGATAATTTTGCGAAGTTGTCCCTCGCTCATTCGGCCGTGGGCGATGGCGATTTTCAAATTAGGCATTATTTTGCGAAGTCGCATTGCTTCGCTTTGAATCGTTTGGACGCGATTATAAAGGAAAAATATCTGGCCATGGCGGCTCAACTCTTTTTTCACAGCTTTGATTATTATGTTTTCTGAGTAAGGCAGAACAAATGTTTCTATAGCTTTACGTCCGGGTGGAGGTGTTTGAATAGTGCTGATTTTTCTCATCCCTGAAAGCGCCAAATACATCGTGCGAGGGATTGGTGTAGCCGATAAACTCAATATATCCACCTCCTCGCGCAGATGCTTGAATTTTTCTTTTTGTTTCACTCCGAATCTTTGTTCTTCATCAATTATCAAAAGCCCGAGATTTTTAAAATGTATGTCATTAGAGAGTAGGCGATGAGTTCCGATGATAATATCAATTTTCCCCACTTCCAATTCTCTGGCGGATTTTTGTTGATTTTGTTTTGATTCCATGCGGGACATTAAGGCGGTTTTTAGTGGGAAATTTTTTAGACGCTCGGAAAAAGTCTCAAAATGTTGGTCAGCAAGAATTGTTGTCGGGCAAAGGAGCGCTACTTGGCGGCCGCTCATCACGGCTTTGAAAGCGGCGCGGAGCGCGACTTCGGTCTTGCCAAATCCCACATCGCCGCAAATCAATCTATCCATTGGCTCTGCGAGTGCCATATCTTTTTTTATATCTTCAATGGCTTTGAGCTGGTCTTCAGTTTCAAAATGTTTAAATTGCGATTCAAAATCTCTTTGCATTTGATCATCTAAATGGTAGGGAGGGCGCGTGGAGATTTCTCTTTTAGCGTAAATTTCAAGCAGTTCTTTAGCGAATTTTTCCACATCTTCTTTTATCTTATGTTTTGTTTTTAACCAGATTTCCGAACCAAGACGATGAACGGTTGGATTTTCAAAACCGATATAGAGTGAAAGTTTTTTGGCTTGTTCCAGTGGCACATAGAGCCGATCGGGATTTTGCCCGTGTTTTGGCGTGGCGTACTCAATAATGAAAAAAGAGTTTGGAGTTTGGAGTTCAGAGTTTAGAAATTGATCCGCCACGGCGGATCCGCGAAAAATCCCAATTCCGTGGTCAAGGTGAACAATATAATCTCCTTCTTTGAATTCTTTTGATTCCTCTTGTGATTTTTCCTGCGCTTTGATTTTTTTGTTTAAAATTTTCAGTCGTAGATCATCATTTATTTTTTCGCCAAGCGATATAATACTTTCTATTTTATTGCCAAAAAATTCCAGACGCAAAGCTTGGAGCGAATTAGCGGGAAAAATATCAATAATCCCTCCGCGACTGGCGAATTCTCCGGGGCTGGCGATAGTTTGGACTTTTTCGTATCCCATATCGGATATTTTGCGCATAAATTCCGATGGATTCAACTTTAAATTTTTTTCAAAAAACAAAATATTTTTTTGCCACCAGCTATTCGTCAAGGCTTGATTTTTGATTTTGGAAATATTTTCCGAAAACCAAATCTCCCCTTTGTCCAAAAAGAAGGGGTCGAGCGATGCGATCAAAAATTCCATTGATTTTTTGTCAGCCATTGATGAGTTTTTATGTTATACTATACAAATATATTTTTGGCAAATAATAGAAATTTATAATTTCTTTATCTTTTCTTTATCCGGTTTTTGAGATAATAAAAATAAGGAATTTTATTTAGGAGAAGTTAAAAATGAAGAATTTTTATAGGATAATTATTTATTCGGTTTTTGGCGCCATACTATTGAGCTTGGCGGCGACGGGATATTTTTTGAGAGCGAAATATTACGAACAAATGATGGATAGTATACTCAATAATTTTCACGCGCCGTCTTTAAAAACAGAAACTCAAAATCTCGCGCGGCAATTGGAAGATAAGATAAAGGAAGCGATGAATATCGCAAAAATCGCGGTAAATAATCCGGCATTTCAAAATATCGGCACCGATTGCTCAAAAGAACAATCGGAAGCGGTGGAGAGAATAAAAATCGCCATTGGAGATATTGCTGACCATTCCGCTTTGATAAACAAAGAGGGAATTGTCGTTTGTTCTCCGTTTTTAGAAGAAATGATCGGGAAAAATATCGGCAGTACGCCTTATATCCAGGAGGGTTTATTATCTAAAAACTCTATTTTGAGCCGTATTTTTACGAATGTTTCGGGTGATAAAACAATTTTAATAATAACGCCGGTAATTTCGCAAAAAGGAGAAATTATCGGCCTTTTGAATTCGGCGATAAGGGTGGACGCGCTTGAAAAGATTTTGACGAATAATTTTAAATTTACGCCTTCGGAATACACTACTTTAATTGATGATGACGGGACGGTTATTTATCATCCAGTTTATTCATTTGTTATGAAAAATGTTTTTGGCGATGAAATCCAAGAAGCGATTGAATATAACAAGGGGACAAACAATATGTTTAAAAAAATGCTTCTGGCTGAAACCGGATATGATTTTTATTTCTTTCAAGAAGATAAAATAGCCGGTTATGCGCCGGTGAGATTGACTGACGGCAACAGGTTTTGGTCGGTGGCTTCAACTGCTAAAGTCAAAGAATATAAATACGTGGCTGACCCGTTTTTTATAAAAGCGCAGATTGTGAATTTGACTTTGTTTATAATTATTATTTTAGTCGCGTTTTTGGCGATTTATTTTTTGCGAATGCAGGAATGCAAATCGAGAGAGAGAGAGAGAGAGTTAAAGGGTCGGTCGCGAAAAGAAGTAAGCATAAATGATAGATAATTCTTCAGAAAAAATTTATAAGGGTTCTCTTGCCAAAAAATTTACAGTTATTTTTTCGGTTTTTATTTTGCTATTTTTGGTATTCTCCGCGGCAATGCTTTATATTTTACAGTCGGAGATTTACGAATATGTAATTGATTTCCAAAAATATAAAGTGACGGAAGAGGCGGAGCGGATAAATGATTTTACCAAAGATATAATTATTGACTTGAAATCTTTTTATGTGCTCAAAGAAGATGTTTTAAATAATGATTTTTCTTTGACCACGACTCATATTTATCAATTGTTTTTGGTCAATAAAAGTATAGACGCGGTTAAAATTATTAGCCCCGCCGGAGATGAATTGTTGGCGGTTTCTCGGGTCGGCATAACGCCAAAAAAGCAATTAGGGAGTGTCAAAGACGCGCAGTATTTTCAGCAAGCGAAAAACGATATTATTTTTTATGGTGAGCCGCGCCTTGAGGGGAAAAATGTTTATGCCGATATTGCGGTGCCGTATTTTGAAAATTTCAATTTAACGGCTGTTGTTTGGGCACGGATAAATTTTAGCCCATTTTTTAGCGAGTTGACATCAGAAATTACATTTAATGAAGGACATCTCCATATTTTAGATAAGAATGGCATTGTGCTGTCCGCTTTGGACATTAACTTGATTGGTTTTGATTCGTCAAAAATGGTTTTGTTTGAGGAATTAAAAAATAAAAAAGAAGTTTTCGGGATTGAATGCCGTCCCTGTGTGGAAGAACACGAATTTGACATTATAGCGTCGGCAAAGCGAGTTGACGCAGAGCAGGAATTTATCTTGGCGCTGGAAAGCGACGAGAAAAAAGTTTTTGAGCTTTATTATCAATTTAGAAACATAGCGATTATGGGATTTGTGGTTTTTATTGTTTTTAGCGGGATTTTTATTTTTATCATAAGGTTGCGGACGCAGAAATACTTAAAAATATTAGTTGAAGGAGTGAGAAAAATTCACGAAGGCAAATACGGCGAAAAAATTGTTTTAGAAACCGGCGACGAGTTAGAATATTTTGCCGAACATCTTAATCATTTTTCTTCGGATCTTGAACAGAAAATCGGAAAATTAAGAGAGGTTGATATTATAAAATATAATTTCATCAAAGCCGTTTCCCATCAATTGCGAACACCGATTAGCTCAATGATGTGGTTGACCGAAGCCCTGATGGGTCAAATGGCCGGCAAATTTACTTCGGAACAAAATGATATTTTTAGGGATATTTACAAGGCGAATAAAAATATCAGCCAGATAATAAATGATATGATTTTAATGGCGGATGTGGATGATGATAAGATTGTTTTAGAAAAGTCAACGGCAAATTGTGATGATATTATTGGATCAGTAATGTTTGAAGTTCAAGAGCAGTCTCGTCAAAAAAATATTTCTATCAATTATAAGAAGCCGGAAAATCCACTGCCACTTTGCGAAGGAGATGTGAAGAAAATAAAGTTTATTTTGTATCGTCTTTTGGATAATGCCGTAAAATACAGTGAAGAAGGAAAAGATATTGCAATAACAGTAAAAGTTTCAAATGAGGGTATTACTTTTATTATTCAAGATTTTGGTATCGGCATACCCAAAGATGAACAACCCAGGATCTTTATAAAATTTTATCGCGCTACCAGCGCCTATAAAATGGTTCAGGATGCTTCTGGACTCTCGCTTTATATTTGTAAATATTTTGCCGAACTTCATGGTGGCAAGATTTGGTTTGAATCCAAAGAAGGAGAGGGGTCTACATTTTATTTTTTCTTACCCGCATTATCAACTAATAAAATCAGTAAAACTGATTAATTAATTTTACCTTATACTCACCATGGCGAACATAAAGTAAAATTAGAAATATAAAAAGATAAATTATTTTAAGATTTGACTCATTTTTCCAAGGAGTTCCTTGAAGATTTTTGGGAGCCCTTGTTGTTCTTTGGGGGTGAATTTGCGAAGGACGAGATCGGCGGCGGGGATATGTTTTTTGGCGCTTGGCTGTATGCCGATACGGCTACGCCAGATTTTTTCGGTTTTTAATATTTTAAATATTGATTGTACGCCTCTGTGTCCGGCGGATGAGCGATTGAAAGAATTCTTTGTATATCCAAAAGGCATATCAGAATCGTCGTGAATAATTATGATGTCTTGCGGTTTGATCTTGTAAAGTTTAGCAATCAGTAGAGCGGCATTGCCGGATTTATTCATAAATGTTTGCGGTTTGGCGATGATAATTTTATTTTTGTTTACCTTGCCTTTTGATGGGGCCAGTAATTTTCCCTCGGACACTTCGGCGAGTAATTTTTCTTTGAGAGTTGGTTTATTAAATTTATTTTTTTTAATGAGGTAATCGGCGAAAAGAAAACCTGCGTTATGTCGCGTGTCTGTATATTCGTCGCCCGGATTGCCGAGGCAGATAAGTAGTTTGGTGGACATAAAGATTCGTTAATTTTTAAGCTCCAAGTAAATAATTTCCAAGCAATTTCTAATTATTTAATTTCCAACCATTAAAACGATTCTGTTTGGATTTTACTTTTTGAAAATTGAGATTTGTTTGGAAATTGTCCGCCAGTTGGGGATTGGAAATTGAAAATTTTACTTGCAGCTATAGCATACTTGGCAGAATTCGCAAAAGCCGTCAGTAAGTTCGGCATCATGAACAGGGCAAATATCGGCGTTATTATGATTATTTGATGCAGGATCGGTATTTTGATTAGTTTGAGAAGTTAAAGAGGCGACAATTTGCGGTTCCATATTGTTTTTTACCATTTCTGAAGCCAAAGTTACGGTTTTTTTGTCATTTTCTTCCATAATTTTGTCAACAAAATAATTAATTATTCCGAATTATATTTTTAATTATAGCTTCTTTAAATTTTAATGCAAATTCTTAAAACTCCAGTGTTGATTTTATGAAATTTTTAATATCTTCATAGTTTTCAATGCCATTTCTCGGTTTTACTATTGAGGCGACGAGGCCATTTTCTATATTTATGTTGTCGGTTATGACAAGCCCAGTTTCTTTTTCGTCGATCACTTTATAAATGAGATTTTCCGGAGTAATTTTTTTTATAATTTTATAAATCATCCGCATTTCTTCAAAGTCCATGTTAGTTTCTATGTGGCTTTGAAGTTCCGTGTATATTCTTAATATCTTGGAAAAGTCCCAGAGGATATTCAATCCGAAAATTTTCTTACGGAAAGCTTCAATGACATCTTGCTGGCGCTTCATACGGGAAAAATCTCCGCCCGAGGAGTGGCGCGTGCGCAGATATTTCAGAGTTGTCTCTCCGTCAAGATATTTTTGCCCCTTATCTATTCTGAAAGTTTCATATCCGTTGCTCGCGGTGGGGAATTGGGGATCATTTATGGTTTCTGAAACATCAACATTTAATCCTCCGAGGTCATTAACAATTTTTTTGACGGCTGATAAATCCATAATTGAGAAATAGTCTATTTTTTCTCCGGTAATTTTTTGAGTAGCTTCAATTATTAAATTTGCCGGAAAATCGGGATTTTGATTTTTCCCGATTTCATAAAGCGAATTGATTTTGGAAAAATTTTGCGATTCTCCGATGCGCGCGTAAATATCGCGGGGAATGGAGAAAAAATATATTTTTTTGTCTCGCGGTTTTAGCGAAGCGAGCATTATTGTGTCTGTGAGATTAGGGGCGTTATTTCCCGGCCCGGGATTGCCAAGGAGAAGAAAATTTATTTTCTGGGGAAGATTTTCATTTGCTTTCTCCGGCATTAACGATAATAAAATTACACCGCCGAAAGACTTTGATTTCTTTACGGAAAAAGATTTTCCCAAAGAGGGGTTCTTGTTTCCAAAAATGGAATTGGCGATATTGGCCAGTAAAAAGGTCGCAACAGCGATTATTGTGAATATTGAGATTATTTTTAAGATGATTCTCATTTATTACATTATATAAGGTTCTTGTTTTTTGGCAAAATTTATGATATTATCCGCTTATTAATTTGTTATGCCAGACTCTTTTTTCAAAAAAATTCTGCTGGGATTTTGGGAGGTTGTTAAGGTCGTTGCTGTCTCTTTGGCAATTATTTTGCCTGTGCGATATTTTTTAATTCAGCCGTTTTTCGTGATCGGCGCTAGTATGGAGCCGAATTTTTCCGGTGGCAACTATTTGATTATTGATGAATTGAGTTATCTTTGTGTTCGGCAAAGATGCGTGGGCGATCCTTCGCGCGGTGAGGTGATTATTTTTAAATATCCTTTAAATCCCAAAGAATACTACATTAAAAGAATTATTGGCCTTCCCGGAGAGACTGTTATCGTTAAAGGAGGAAAGGTGATTCTCAAAAATATCAATAACCCGGAAGGATTTATATTGGATGAATTGGCGTATTTTAATGGGTATACGGGAAAAGATAAAGAAATCACATTAAAAGAAAAGG
>LBUA01000007.1 GCA_000992345.1 Parcubacteria group bacterium GW2011_GWD2_38_12
AAAATGATTGCCAGAGAAAGCCATTGTTATAGTCGTCAAGTTGGCGCGATTGTTGTCAATAAAAACGGTATTGATATACGCACCGGCTACAACGGACCGTCAAAAGGATTTCCCCATTGTGAGACGAGACATCCCGAGGGGAAAAAAGAATGTCCTCGCAGGTATATGGCGAAAAAAGAGGGAAGAGAATTTCGTTCTGGTGAGAATCTGCATATGTGCCCCGCAGTCCACGCTGAGCGTAATATTATTTGTTTGGCAAGTCAGACGCATGTCAGCACAGATGAAACAGTGATGTATACTGATGGCGGATTTTCTTGCCAAGATTGCGCAAAGGAAATGGTTCAAGCAGGCATAAAGAAAGCGGTTTTCACTACATTTAAAGAGTATTCTCCGATTGAAGGGACTATCAATGCTTTGGATATTTTTTACTACGGAAGAGTCAATCTTTATCTTTTCATGGAAACGGGATTATTAGAAGATACTGGGAATGAAAATAAGCAGGGGGTATAATGAAAATGAACGGACATAAATATAAGTGGAATTCTATGATGATAAATCCTTATCCAGGAAAATTTATCGCTTTTGAAGGAATAGACGGATGCGGGAAGTCTACACAAGCAAAATTACTTAAAAACAATCTAAAGGAATTGGGCTATGAAATTGTTTTAACTTGCGAGCCCTATGCAAATATTGAGCTTAAGAATAATCCCAATTTAAAGCCGTTAGATAGGCAAGGTATGTTTATAGATGATCGACTTGTGCATTTAACGGATATCATCATACCCGATCTTAAGGATGAAAAAATCGTGATAACGGATAGATATTTCTTGTCTACAATAGCTTATGGCATGAGCGAGGATATAGAGCAAAAAAATCTTATTGAACTGCACGAGAGAATTCTTGGGGATAAATTCATAATTCCCGATATAATTTTTATCATTGACGCTTCAACTGAAACAGCAATGAATCACTTAAAAAAGAAAGGTGAGATTAAGGGTTATTTTGAAAAACAAGATCGTTTAGGGAAAATAAGAAATGCTTATATTAATATCTATGCGAACAAATTTTATAAAAATAATGGCGTTAAGATGGAATGGATAGACGGAAACCGCTTTATCAAAGATGTTTCCAGGGATATATTAAAAAGGTCATTGGAAATATTGAAATAAGCAAAAAGCCCGGGGTAACCTCTGGGCTTTTTTTATTGGCTTAAATCTTGTAGAATTTAACTAACTGATAACTATATAATTATGACCCCTGTTATTGGACTTGAAATTCATGTCCGCCTAAAAACTAAAACAAAGATGTTTTGCGAATCGTTGAATGATTCGGCAGAGCATCATCCGAATATTAATATTTGCCCGGTTTGCGCAGGGCATCCGGGTGTTTTGCCGACAATAAATAAAAAAGCCGTTGAGCATGTTTTGAGAGTTGGTTTTGCGCTTGGTTCGGAAATTGCGGAGATTTCCAAATTTGACCGCAAGAATTATTTTTATCCGGATCTGCCCAAAGGCTATCAGATTTCTCAATATGATAAGCCGTTTTGTCTGGGAGGAGTTTTAATAATTGGAGGCAGGAAAGTAAGGATACGCAGGGTGCATCTTGAGGAAGATGCGGGCAAATTAATGCATTCGGAAAATGGAAATTTTAGTCTAGTGGATTTAAATCGCGCCGGTACTCCTTTGATGGAGCTTGTTACAGAGCCGGATATCAGAAGCGCAAAAGAAGCAAAAATTTTCTGCGAGGAATTACAAATAATTTTTAGGTATCTTGATATTTCAAATGCTGATATGGAGAAAGGCGAGATGCGATGTGAGGCAAATATTTCTCTTGCCGATGAAGATGGGAAATTCGGCACAAAAGTGGAGGTTAAAAATTTAAACTCTTTTAAATCGGTTGAACACGCGATTGAATATGAAATAGAACGTCAGAAGACCGTATTGAATTCCGGTCAGGTCGTGGTTCATGAGACAAGGGGGTGGGATGAAAATGGGAAAGAAACTTTCTCTCAAAGATCGAAAGAAGAGGCGCACGATTATAGATATTTTCCGGATCCGGATCTGCCAATTTTGGAGGTGTCAAAATTATTTGATCTGGATAAATTAAAACTGTCTATTCCGGAATTACCGCTAGAAAAAAGAAGTAGATTCATGAATCAGTACGCCCTGTTTCAATCGGAAGCGGAAATTTTAATCAAAGACAGGAGTCTGGCGGAATTTTTTGAAAATGTAGCGTCAGAATTAGAAAGTTGGATAGAAGATAATAAAGAAGAATCATCGGGCAAAGAAAACAATAATCTCATAAAATTAGCGGTAAATTATATTTTATCTGACTTAATGAGTCTGGTTCATGAAACCAATAATACGATTAAAGAAATTTTAATAACTCCGGAAAATTTTTCTGAATTGATTATTTTAATTCATAAAAATAAAATTTCTTCTGCCGGAGCAAAGATAGTATTAAAAGAAATGTTTTTAACCGGAGCGGATCCTTCAAATATTGTGGAAGCAAAAAATTTATTGCAGGTAAGCGATGCGGGACAGCTTGAGAAAATAGTTAGAGAAATAATCGATGGCAACCCGAAGGTTATGGCTGATTATAAGGCGGGAAAGGAAAATGCCCTGCAGTTTTTTATAGGTCAGGGGATGAAACAGACAAAAGGACAGGCCAACCCGTCTGTTCTGCAAGAATTGTTTAAAAAAATTCTTGACAAAATATAATGTTTAATGTATAATAAGATAGTTAATAAAAATAAAATTGATAAATAAAAATTAATAAAAAGAAAGGGGAATAAAAATATGAGTCCTGAAATGCCAAAATTTTCTTCAGATAAAGGGCTTGGTGAAGAAGAAGCTAAAAAAGCAACAAGAAGATTGAAAGCGGAGTTATTAGAATCGGAAAGAAAAAATGCTTTAGCTGAAGCTGAAAGAGATATTAGAGAAGGATTAACAAAAGAGGGAGCGGAGGCAGTAGATCATGCCATAGATATATTAAGAGGCGCTGAATTTAGCGACGATGAGATACTTAATTTTATCAAGAAACAGACAGAGGAAAACTTAGATTTAAGAAAATCTAATAATAATTTGCATTAAATTTGTATTAAATTTTAAGAAAAATTTTTATTAATTTTTCCCCTTCTTTTTGATCGGCAACCCATTTGATTCTCTTATCTCTTTTAAACCAAGTTATTTGGCGTTTAGCATATTGCCAAATAGATTTTTCTAATTGATTTGTCATCTGTTTTTTCGTTATTTTTCCTCGCAAATAGAGCGTGACAAATTTATATTCCAATCCGAATTCAATCAGTTTTCTCCACGATACGCCTTGTTGATGGAGTTTCTTAACCTCAGTAATCAAACCTTGTTTTAGTCTCTTTTCTAGTCGTTTTTTAATATTTTTTTTAAGTTTTTCTCTGTTAATGGCGATACCTATCTGGAGGGAGTCGTATTTAGGATTTGATTCTAATTTCGGAACTTTGCCGAGTATTGTGGCTATTTCAACGGCCCTGATTACACGACGCTTATTTTTTTGATCTACTGTTTTTAATCTTTCATTATCTAATTTTTTAAGCATTTGCAGGAGTTTTTCAATGGGTTGTTTTTCTAATTTTTTTCGTAGTTTATTATTGGATTTTACTTCCGGAAAAATAATATTGTCAACAATTGCTTGTATGTAAAATCCCGTTCCACCACATATAATTGGAATCTTTTTGTGATATAAGATATCTTCAATGGCCCTGTAGGCAAGTTTTTTATATTTTACAATATCAAACTTTGTTTTTGGGTTTACGACATCCAAGAGATGATGCGGGATGTCGCCCATCTCTTTTTGGGTAATTTTTCCGGTCCCGATATCCATGCCTTTGTATATTTGCCTGGAATCAGCGGAAATAATTTCTGCGCCATTCCAGTCCAAGGCTGATCCGCTTCGGGCGGATTTTTTTGAGGTTTGTCCCGAGCCAAGTCGAAGGGCGATTTTTACGCATAAATCCGATTTTCCCGAAGCTGTTGGGCCAAGAATGACTATAATTTTTTGTTTTGGATTTGATAATCTTGACATTCAATTGGTTGTATTATATATAATATATATCCTTATGCCAAGGATGAAAAGCAATATCACCGATAAACGGTGTTTTGCAAAGTTCTTTTAAATTAAGGGAGGTGAGAATAGTGAAATTTCTGAATAGTTTGTTTGGTCCAAGAGAGAAAGACGGCATATTAACAATTTCGAATTTGATAACGCTTGGCGGAATTTTGTCCGGTCTTATTTATGCGCTTTTTTATGTTTATGGCGCAAATCGTTGGTTGATTTTATCTGTTTTATTTTTAATCGGTTTTAGTGATTTATCGGATGGATTTCTTGCGAGACGATTGAGGCAATCTACTAATTTTGGAAAAATTATTGACCCGGTTCGCGACAGGATATTGTTGTTTGCGATATTTGGACACATAGCTTTGCTCGTTGGCTTTAATGCGCAGATTGCGGTAATAATTTTCTTTGAAGGGATAATTATTGGTTTTGATGTCATTGGTTTTCCCAGGGAATTGGTCTGGGCAGTACACTTGATGGGAAAATTAAGGCAGTTGATTCATGTTTTGAGCGGGGGGATTGTGATTGCGAATAATCTTTTCCCCGAAATTATTTTTATGATTTATCCCTTTACGGGAAAGATTTCCGCCAATTTTCTGCTTACGACAATGCTAATATCATCTTTGCTTGTCGCGGTAGTTTATTCTTTACTTCAAGTAGTCAATATCCGAACACGAAGAATTGATTAATTATAAAAACAATAACCCCCAGCAGTATTCCTGTTGAGGGTTATTATTTTTCGTTGACATTAAAATAAAAGTAGCATATATTCATAGTTGATAACTATGAATAAGTTTTTAACATGATAATAATATCCGCAAAAATCGAATATGGGATTTTTCTTTTAGTTTATCTTGTTGGAAATAGCAATAGGTTAGTTTCGCTTACTGAAGTGGCAGAACAGGAAAAAATATCACGAGGGTATTTGGAAGAAGTGGCGGCGAATTTGAAAAGGATGAAAATTTTAAACGGCAAAAAGGGCAGGGGAGGGGGTTATATTTTAGCGCGAGATCCGAGAGATATAAAAATATCCGAGATTATTACGGCGCTTGAAGGTCCAATTTCTCCTGTGAAATGTTTAGACCTGCCTGCCGGTAGGCATGGTCTATCCGCCAACGCGGCCAGGGGACAAGGTGATTTAAGGTGCGTAAAAGAAAAAAAATGCGGGACAAAGAAAATTTGGATATCTTTAAAGAATAAAATAGAGGAGCATTTATCAGAAATAAGTTTGGCAGATATTATTTAAATTAAATGTTAAAAGTTAAAAGTCATACAATTTATTTCGACTACGCCGCTACTACGCCACTTGACTTGGAAGTTAAACAGGAGATGGATTTGGTGTGGGAAAAATACGGTAATCCGTCTAGTTTGCATTCTAAGGGATATGAAGCAAAAGTAGCGCTTGATAGCGCGCGAGAAAAAATCGCCAAAATTTTAGGCGCAAGAATGGATGAAGTGATTTTCACAAGCGGAGGCACCGAATCTGACAATCTTGCGATTTTTGGATATGCGAGAGCGAATAAGAATAAAGGAAATCATATTATTGTAAGCGCCATAGAGCATCATGGCGTGCTTGAGCCGGCTCATCAATTAGAGAAGGAAGGTTTTGAAGTTACTTATTTGCCGGTAGATAAAGACGGCATTGTTGATTTGAAGGTTTTTAAAAAATCATTGCGTCCGGAAACAATTCTGGTTTCTATGATGTATGCCAATAATGAAATCGGAACAATTCAACCAATCACAGAAATTTCTAAAATAATCAGAAATTTTTGTGAAGTTAAAAGTCAAATGTCGAATGTTAAAAGTTCAAAATCGGCTATGCCGATTTTGCACACTGATGCTTGTCAGGCGGCCGGGTTTTTAGATTTGAGTGTCAAAAATCTGGGCGTGGATATGATGACGATAAACGCGGGGAAAATCTACGGCCCAAAAGGGGTAGGGCTTTTGTATATTAAAAAAGGATTGCAGATTGAGCCGATGATATACGGAGGCGGGCAAGAGTTTGGCTTAAGAGCTGGTACGGAAAATTTAGCCGGTGTTATTGGTTTTGCAAAAGCACTCGAACTTGTGCAAAAAAACAAGGAAAAAGAATCTGTCAGATTGTTGAAATTGCGCGATTATCTCAAGGAAAGAATTGCGAACGAAATACCAAAAATAAAATTTAACGGAGATTTTAAAAATCGATTGCCAGGCAATTTGAATGTTTCTATTTTGGACATTGAAGGGGAGTCGTTGGTTTTGTATTTAGATAATGCCGGCATTTGTGTTTCCAGCGGATCGGCCTGTACTTCTAAAAGCCTGGAGCCGTCACACGTAATACTTGCATTAGGCGAACCGCATGAGGTGGCACATAGCAGTTTGCGATTTTCTTTGGGGCATTATACGACTAAAGAAGATATAGATTATGTGATGGAAGTTTTGCCGGGGATTGTTAGGAAATTACGGTCTATTTCCCCATTAAGATAGAGTACGAGATTACAGAGGTTGCTTTAATTTATATACTGAAAATAAAAAATTAAAACGCAAAAATAAAAATGACAAATCAAAATGTAAAAGTATTACTAATTTCTTATTTTTGATTTTTAATGTGTCATTTTGATATTTAATTTTTAATATTTGATATTCCCTACAAATGGCTAAAAAAATAATTTCAATAAATAAAAAAAGGAAGACGGCAGAAAATAGAACAGCTCCCGATGTAATCTCTCGCGGTGCTGGCAAGTCATGGATTTATTCCGATAAAGTAAAGGAGCATTTTTTTAGTCCTAAAAATTTTTTACAAACAGGCGAAGAGAATAAATTTGATTTTAACGGCATCGGCATGGTGGGTAGTCCGGCGTGTGGCGATATGATGAAATTTTGGGTAAAAATTGATCCAAAAACCGACAGAATAAAAATTTGCAAATGGCAGACTTTCGGATGCGCTTCGGCGATTGCGTCCACTTCTATGCTATCTGTGATTGTGACGGAAAAAGGCGGAATGAAAATAGATGATGCGATGAAGATAAAACCGCAGGATATATTGAAACGTCTCGGGGGGTTGCCGTCAAACAAGATCCACTGTTCAGTGCTTGGTGATAAGGCGCTTCGCGCAGCCATAAATGATTATTTCAGAAAGACCGGTCAGTATGATAGGATTACCACAGATGGTTCAAAAATTGTTGATGAGAAGCTAAAAATAACCGAAAGAGATATTGAGCAGGCGGTGATTGACGGCGCAAAAACCATGGAAGACTTGCAGGCGATGCTGAAAATCGGGGCGGAAGATCAATCTTGCCTGCCGGAAGCCGAGCAATTACTGAGATTTTATAGAGATAAGCATGGGTTTTAAGACGGGTTCAAAGTTGAATTTTAAAAGTTAAAAGTCAAAATGCAAAATTGCAACTCAGAAATTAAAAATTATAATTATGGTAAACGCAAAATTTATATTTTTCAGTTTGATCATATTGGCGGTGATTTTGGAAATTGTCGCGGATATAGTATTTAAAAAGTGGGCGATTGATGATAGCAGATATCTTCTGGGAGTCGGTCTTGCTGTTTATTTTATTGGCACTATTTTTTGGGCTATTTCATTGAAATATGAGCATCTTTCTACGGCAATATCCATTTTCACCATTTTGAATCTCATTATCATCGTTTTGGTTGGCGTGATATATTTTAATGAAGATTTGTCTTTGGTAAACAAACTGGGTATCGGTCTTGGTATCCTGAGTGTTGTTTTGATGGAGTTGTAAAAAAATATTTATGAATATTAAATCTGTTTCTGATTTTAAAGAAAATGTTTTACTTGCGCCGCTTACCACTTTTAAAATAGGCGGACCGGCGCGATATTTTGCGGAGGTGGCAAGCGAGAGCGATTTATTGTCGTCTTTTGATGTTGCAAAAAATATGAATCTACCCGTATTTGTTTTGGGGGGAGGTTCGAATGTTTTGATAGCAGATAGTGGTTTTTCCGGTCTTGTCGTCAGAAATAGAACAATCGGCATGGAAATCATCAAAGAAGAGCAGTTTGGCGGACAAGGGGTTGCATTGAGAGTGTTTAGCGGCGAATCTTTGGCAAGACTGGTTTCTTTTGCTTTGCAAAATTCTTTTTCCGGTCTTGAATGGGCGGCTGGTATACCCGGAACTGTCGGAGGAGCTGTCCGCGGAAATGCCGGAGCTTTTGGCAGATCTGCAAGCGATTTGATATTGGAAGTTGAGGCGTATGATATGAGTGTTGGCAAAAAAATAGTTTTGAGCAGTCAGGATTGCGACTTTAGGTATCGCCAATCGATTTTTAAACGGGATCCGAATTTGATTATTTTGTCCGTAAAAATCAATCTTGAAGTGGGAGATAAAAAAACAATTCAATCAAAAATGATTGAAAATGTGAAAATACGAGCAAAATCTGAGCATGGGATAAAAAATAGCGCCGGATGTTTTTTTAAAAATATTGAATGGAGCGGGGTGGATAAAGAAAAATTAAAAAATATTTTGCCGGAAATTGAAACGGTGGAAAATAAATATAAACTGCCGGCAGGATTTTTGATCGAGAAAGCCGGTCTCTCCGGAAAATTTGAAGGGAACGCAAAAATTCACTCAGGACACTGCAACTACATCATAAATGAAAATTCTGCAAAAGCTGATGATGTCAAAAAACTTTCTGATTTGTGTAAAAAAATTGTGGCGGAAAAATATGGCATTGATCTTGAACCGGAGGTCCAACTGGTTGGATTTTGAAAAGTTTATATATGCGCATAGAACTTATTGTGGTAGCGTGCGGGTAAATGTTGACTAACTCATTGATATATGATAGAAAAAATTCACATCGCAGGATGGATACATATCAAGAGCGTTGTTTAGGATGAAATACGGGATAGAAGAACATTGACAATAAAAAAGGAGAAAAAAACATGAAAGTAGTATTATTTTTTTTAGTGTTGCTGCTTCCAGTAGGTATTTTGGAGGCGCGAGCCTTTTTTCAAGATGATATTGTCGTAAAATGCGACGAGGGGACCTTCAATGTGCGGCCATCTGGTCCAATCTCAAGCATGCATATATACAAGGAAGACGGCAATAGATTGTGGTGGCTTTGGTTGGATAATTGGTCGTCAGGAGTGACTCTGTGTCATAACCCAAGAATCAGTGAATAGTCAGATTGAGTAAAACCCGAGGCGGTTTTTTGACAGAATTTAGGAAAAGGAGCAACTGTCAACACAAAACAATACAGGAGGTGTTTGATGAGTGGCAACAGCCAACTTAAATTAGTTGTGTTAACGGGAGACACAAGTAAGGAAAAAAAAATGTTGGAATATGTTTTTGGTCGAAACATGAGGGGGGAAGGATTTTTTAATAGAAGCTATGCCATGTGTTTATGGCACCAATGGAGCAGTGAATCAAAAAATGTAGTAATGAGATGTATTGCTCGCGGATGGGTTAAAATGGAGTGGAGTTGTCCTACGGAAAATGGTTTTCAGTTATGGCTTTTATGTCATAGAAATTTTTTAAAAGATTATGAATTGAGCGATGAAAAAATGATGGAAGTGTATCATAGAGAGTATTGCTCGATTCCTACCCTGACATTAACTAGTCAAGGGAAAGAAATATTGCAACAATAAATATTATAACAATTCCGCCTCAGGTAAAACCCGAGGCGGTTTTTTTATTGTTCTTGCGCCGACGCGACAGCGACATCTTGCCACCAGGTGTGGATAACTGTGTTTTGACAGTGTGTTGATGGTAGGTTAAAATGGTAAGCAGTGGGTAAGAGTGGATAATTAATAAAATATAGCAATGTTAATAGGTGAATATCAGCATAATTTAGATCCGAAAAAGAGATTGGCCGTGCCAGCCAAATTAAGGGCGGAGATTGGACAAAAAGCGGTTATTACTAGAGGACTGGATAGTTGTTTGTTTGTTTATCCGCAAAAAGAATGGGAGGAGCTTGCGCAAAAATTGGCGCAGTTGCCAATGGGGCAGGAAAATAATAGAAGTTTTGTGCGTATGATGCTTGCTGGAGCGCAGGAGGTGGAGATGGATTCACTCGGAAGAGTATTGATACCTGATTATTTGAAAAATTATGCAGGAATAGAGAAAGAGGCGATTATAGTCGGAGTTTTTAATAGATTGGAAATCTGGGACAAGAAGAAATGGCAGAAGTATAAAGAAGCGGTGGAAAAAGATACGGATAAATTGGCGGAAAGATTGGGAGATTTGGGAGCATTTTAAGGGCTTTGTCTAAAATTTCAAGCTGGGCGATGAAATTTTAGTTACAAAACCTTACCCTGTTAAATAATTTTTGTGAAATACAAATTACCCTGTTAAATAACTTTGATTCGCCGCGGTGAATCAAAGTTAAAATTTGAGGGACAAGTCCAAATTTTATTTAACAGGGTATTTAACAGGGTGCTCATTGTTGTAGCTAAATTTATTTCGCTATACGTAGTGAGCTTATAAATTTAGACAACAATGGCACATAAGTCTGTATTATTAAAAGAAGTAATTGAATATCTAAATCCTCGGCCTGGGCAAGTGTTCGTAGACGGTACAGCAAACGGAGGGGGGCATACGATGGCAATAGCGGAGAAGGTGGCGCTAGACGGAAAAGTGATAGCGATTGAATGGGACAGCGAGCTTGCTCGCGAGCTCGAGCTAAAGTTTCAAGTTTTAAGCTTCAAGAATAATGTGATAGTTGCAAATGATAGTTATGCGAATTTAAAAAATATTTTAAATGAATTAAAAGTTGAGAAAATCGATGGAGTCGTTTTAGATTTAGGATTTAGTTCGTCGCATTTGGAGGGATCGGGGAGGGGATTTTCATTCCAGAAAGATGAGCCACTGGATATGCGTTATAACATAAAAGATGGCAGGGCAGCGGCGGAAATTGTCAATAGTTATAACGAACAAGAATTAGCTGATATTTTGTATAAATATGGTGAAGAAAGATTTTCAAGACAAATTGCCAAAAAAATAACAGAAGAAAGAAAAAAGAAAAGAATTTTAACAACGTTTGACTTGGTAATGGTAATAGAGAAAGCGGTACCGGCATTTTATAGAAAAGGCCGTGCCTACCGGCAGGCAGGAAAAATAAACTGCGCAACAAGAACCTTTCAAGCATTAAGAATAGCGGTGAATAGGGAATTGGAAAATTTGGAGAATGTTTTGCCGCAGATTGTTGAGGTTTTAAATCAGAATGGAAAAGTAGCGATAATTTCATTTCATTCACTTGAGGATAGAATTGTGAAGAATTTTTTTAGAGATAAATCAAGAGAGGGATTTTTAAAAATAATAACTAAAAAACCGATTATTGCCGGCGAGGAAGAAATAAAAAATAATCCTCGTAGCCGAAGCGCAAAATTGCGAGTAGCCATGAAAATTTAAAAAATATTTTTCAATGCTTGGCTAACAGCTAACTCCCATGAGTCCATATATTTTTATGACAAGAATGGATATAGATCGTTCCACCAACAAAAGAAACAAATTTTCTTTAATTTTGGGCGATTATATTAAAAATAAGATAATAGGCATTTTAGCGCTAATTTTTATTTTAGGCGGGTTTTATGTTTATCAGATAAATCAATTGGCTGTGTTGGGGTATGATATTAAAAAAAGTGAGAAAGATAATGCGAAGATTCTCAAGGAAGTGGCTCAATTGCGGATGGATGTTGAAAAAATGAAAACAGCGAATAATCTACAAGCAAAAACCCAAGAGTTAAATATGGTGGAATCCAAAAAAATCAGTTATATTTATGTGTCAGATGGAGAGTTTGCGCTTGGTGAGGGAAATAGTCTAAGATATTAGTCTTTTATACACCTATGTATGAGCGGAACGATTTAATATAATCCCGCAATCTCTGCCGCAAGAACCTATATTTATAATTCAATGTAAATTGGATGAATAATGAGAAAAGACAGGAAATTGAAAAATTGGAGAATTGGCATTGCTTTTTTATTTATATGCGCAATTTCAGCGGGAATAATTTTCCGCCTTTTTTCTTTGCAAATTATTGATTATAAATTTTATTCCATTAAAGCAAAAAACCAGCATGAATTCTCCAGAACCCTTAACCCAAGACGAGGGTCGATTTTTATGAAAGATAGGTTCGGAGATGTTTATCCTCTGGCAATAAATAAAGACTATGGGGCGGTTTATGTTATTCCAAACGAAATAACAGACAAAGAGAATACGGCTGAAAAACTATCGCAAATTTTAAACGTAGATAAAGAAATTATTTTAAATAGAATAAGCAAAAAAGACGATCCCTATGAGCCAATAAAATCCAAGATATCCGATGAGGAATTGGCGGTGATAAAAAATGAAACAATTACTGGAGTTTATTTATCAACAAAAGAAAGCAGGTTTTATCCCTATGAAGATGCGGCCTCTAATTTAGTTGGCTTTGTGAATGCGCCGGATAATGAATTTATCGGTCAATACGGGCTAGAAAAATTTTATGACGAGGAATTGGCGGGGAAAAAGGGGAGGCTTATTGCTGAAAAAGGTATCGGAGACGCGATTATATTTACCGGTGAAAGGGATTATGAGCCTATGATAGATGGGACTGATTTGATATTGACGCTAGATCCTAATGTTCAATTTAAGGCAGAAGAAATTTTAAAAAATGCGGCAGAAAAATGGCAGGCCGAAAGAGGATCGGTAATAATTTCAGATCCCAAGACGGGAGCGATAAAAGCAATGGCGAATTGGCCCTCTTTTGATCTCAACGAGTATTCAAAGGTTAAGGATATAAATATTTTTTTAAATCCAGCCGTTCAAAATATTTTTGAGCCCGGTTCAGTCATAAAAACCATTACAATGGCGACAGGTCTTGATATTGGGGTTGTGTCTCCGGATACGAAATATATTGATGAAGGATTTGTAAAAATTGGTGGTTATAAAATAATGAATTTTGACAATTTGGCGCATGGAGAAAAAACAATGAGAGAGGTTTTGGAATTGTCTTTAAATACGGGAGTAGTTTTTGTTCAAAAAAAAATTCCCAAGCCAGTATTTAAAAATTATTTTGAAAAATTCGGATTTTCGGAAAAAACCGGCATTGATCTTCCGGGAGAGGTGACGGGTAATATCTTGAATTTAAACACTAATCGCGATATAAATTATGCCACCGCTTCATTTGGTCAGGGCATTGCGATAACTCCCGTACAATTGATTGTCGCAATTGGCGCATTGGCAAATCAAGGAAAAATAATGAAACCGTTTGTGGTAGACGAATTTAAATTGCCGGATGGAAAAACCATAAAAACTCAGCCACAAGAAATTAGGCAGGTGATTTCTTCAAATACTGCAGCGAAAATTGCTTCAATTATGACTGATGTGGTAAAAAACGGTTTTGATAAGCGCGCTGGAGTTGAGGGTTATATGGTGGCTGGCAAGACCGGCACGGCGCAAATTCCGGATGGGAAAGGCGGATATTCGGACGAATTTATTCATTCTTTTGTCGGTTTTGCTCCAGCATTTGACGCTCGTTTTGCGGTTTTGATTAAATTGGAAAAGCCCAAAGGAAATCGTTTTGCTTCTAATACCTTATCTTCGTTTTTTGGAGAATTAATGAATTATTTGGTGAGTTATTATGAAATTCCACCGGATAACAGAGCTAGTTTCTAGTTGGCAGTTTGTAGTTTATAGTTAATAACCAAAATATATTATGAGCATCAGTTAATTATTAATTGCAAACTATAAATTATAAAACTAATTTAAAATGAAACATATTATAGAAAAAATATTAAAATTTTTGACAAAGCGATATTTAAAAAGATATAAGCCAAAAATTATTGCTATTACGGGATCCAACGGAAAAACAAGCGCGAAAGAGGCAATTTTTACCGTACTTAAAGAAAAGTTCAAGGTTAGAAGATCGGAAAAAAATTATAATACTGAAATAGGAGTGCCGCTTAGTGTTTTGGGTATTTTTGCGCCAATAAGTAATTTATTCTGGCCGTTGACATTGGTGAGGGCTTGCATTATCGCGTATTTTTCCAGAAGCGCTCCGGAAATTTTAATTCTTGAAATGGCCGCAGACAAACCTGGAGATTTGAAATATTTGATGAGTTTTATAAAACCGGATATAAGTGTTATTACTGCTATCGGAGAATTGCCAGTGCATATTGAATATTATTCCGGACCCAAAGCCGTTGCAGAGGAAAAGTCTTTTTTAATTAAAGCACTGGATAACAGCGGAGTCGCAATCTTGAATTTTGATGATAAAATAGTTCTGGAAATGGAGAAAAAAACCAGAGCCCACGTATTTACTTATGGTTTTGGAGAAGGCGCGATGATTAGGGCTTTTGAAGCGCAAAATAATCTTTGTGATAACGGGGAGTTTTGTGGCATAGTATTTAAGTTGGATTTTGAAGGAAAAGTTATTCCTGTAAAAATTAAAAATATATATGGCAAACCTTTTGTTTATGCCGCGCTTGCGGCAATAGTCGCCGGATATGTTTTGGGAATGAATCTGGTGGAGATTGCAAAAGCTCTTGAAGATTATAAATCCCCGAAGGGTCGTTTGAATTTAATTAAAGCCAAAAAAGAAGCATTCATTATTGACGACACTTATAATGCATCTCCGCTTTCAATCAGTGCTGCGCTTGAATTTTTGAGGGATTTGCCCGCAACCAGAAAGATTGCCGTGCTTGGAGATATGAAAGAGCTTGGCAAATATAGCGACGAGGCTCACAAAGAAGTCGGCAGAGAAGCGGCAAAATCCGCAGAATATATTTTTGTTGTCGGTGAAAAGGGAAAATTTACTGTCCTTGGAGCATTGGAGCGGGGGTTTAAAAAAGAAAATATTTTGGAATTCAATAATTCCGTTGATGCTGGCAAGGCGTTGCGAGAAATCATATTTGAAGGCGATTTAGTATTAATAAAAGGTTCTCAAAGCATGCGGATGGAATTGGCCGTGGAAGAAGTAATGGCCGAACCGGAACGCAAGAAAGATATTCTCGTCCGCCAAGATTGGCCATGGAAAGATAAAAGGGGTAATCCGAGGTTGACCCCGTAGAATCGCGAAGTAGCCCTATGCGGGCTTGATTTTTTTTGTTTCATAAGATAGCATAAAAATCAGATAGAAAGATATTTGAAAAAATCAGGAGGCGTGTTATGCCTAAAAGTACTAAACTTACTAAACTTATAGGCGGGAGAATCAGCAAGAGGATGGAAAGAAAGTGGGTTGCTATAGGCAAAACAGGGGGGCCAGTCATTGCTTTTGGCAATGACCCCGTCAAGGTTTTGAATATGGCGAAAAAAAGAGGATATGATGATCCTATTATTTGTTTTCTCCCCAAAGCTACGGATGTACTTATAGGAGGAAGATATCAAAAAAGAAGCGCTGATGGCTTACTGTTAAAGCCAATTAATAAGAATAATAAGAAATAATAAAAATGAGCGGTTCATAAAATGAGCCGCTCATTTTCTTATAGTACCCTTGATTTTCTATGAGTTTTCTTATATACTCTTAAAAGTTTTAAAGTGTATATTTAGATTTATTTTTTCAGTTTTTGATTTGTAGTTTCTGGATTTTTTAGAAATTAGAAATTAGAAATTAGAAACTTTCCAAAATGGGTTTACCCACACATCATCACTCAAGTTCCAGGCGCGACAGAAGACGCGCTCATCATGCATTAAAACAAACCAATATATCAGTTTGCTTAAAATGCAAAGCTCCGATTTTGGGGCATACAGCATGCAGAAATTGCGGCAATTATAACGGCAGAAATGTTTTAGTCGTGAAAGTCAAAAAAGAGAAGAAGAAATAAAAACTTGAAACTTAAAACTTGAAACTTAAAATGGTTTCAAGCTTTA
This sequence comes from Parcubacteria group bacterium GW2011_GWD2_38_12, assembly GCA_000992345.1. Taxonomy (GTDB): domain Bacteria; phylum Patescibacteriota; class Minisyncoccia; order GWC2-36-17; family GWC2-36-17; genus GWC2-36-17. The sequence goes on from LBUA01000007.1 coordinate 15,887, forward strand.
AGTTTCAAGCTCCAATGTTGTGGCTAATAGGCACCTTTCAAGAAGTATTGTGATGCAGTCGCTTTATGAATGGGATTTTTGGGGAAAAGAAGATCAGGATCGTCTCAAAAAAATCGTAGAGCGCAATATCGGAGAATTCGGTCCAGGGATATCGGATGCTGATTTTATTTGGAATCTCATCAATGGTATAATTGGTAAATTGGAAGATATTGATGGCTGGATCGTGAAATACGCTCCAGAATGGCCTCTTGAGCAGATTACTCTTGCTGATCGAAATGTTTTGCGCATTGGCATATATGAATTGCTTTTTGGCAATCGCGAGGAAGTTCCCCCAAAAGTAGCGATAAATGAAGCGATCGAACTTGCTAAGAATTTTGGAGGAGAATCCTCGGGGAAATTTATCAATGGAGTTTTGGGCGCGATTTATAAAGAGATAGGCGAGCCAGGGAAAGATGATAAATAAAATAGAGTTTGGAGTTTAGAGTTTGGAGTTTAGAAAGTCTAAGTTGAGTTTTTAACCTCCAACCTCCAACCTCCAACCTCCGATTCAGTGGATTTATCTCAATTAGAACAAAAGCTTGGAACAAGTTTCAAAAATAAAGATTTGTTATTGCAGTCGCTGACACACCGTTCTTATATTAATGAAAATCCAAAATTTCATTTAGATCATAATGAGCGATTAGAATTTTTGGGTGACGCAGTGCTTGAGCTTGTTGTCACAGAGTATCTCTATAAAAATTATCCCAATCCCGAAGGCGAACTCACGAGCTGGAGGGCGGCTTTGGTGAATGCTAAAATTTTATCGGGCATTGCCGCGAATTTAGGTATAAATGATTTTTTGCTTTTATCGCGCGGAGAAGCCAGAGATACCGGCAAGGCGCGTCAGATTATTTTGGCCAACGCGATTGAAGCGGTAATTGGCGCTATTTATCTTGATCAAGAGTATGAAGCGACGAAGAATTTCATAGAAGGCAATATAATCGTGGAATTGCCGGTTATTATTAAACAAAAAGCGTATAGGGACGCCAAGAGTTATTTTCAAGAGAAAGCGCAGGAAATTGAGGGCGTAACACCAACTTACGAAGTACTTGAAGAATGGGGTCCGGATCATGCTAAGCAGTTTAAGATTGGAGTTTTTTTGAATGGCAATATGTCTGGTGTTGGCGAGGGTGAATCCAAACAAGATGCTCAACAAGCAGCGGCAGAGGATGCGCTAAAAAAAATGGGATGGTAGAAATTTCGCCTAAAATAAAATTGTGTTATACTAAATTTGACTAAATTTGCTTGGCATTAGTTTAAAAACGATCCTGGGGCAGAGTCGCATATATTATCTATAGATAATATATGCGACTACTCAGTCTGGAAAACGCCCTTATTACCCAACTTCTAAAGTTGGGTAATAAAGAGGAGCCTCCTCGGGAGTTGTCGGAATTCGTAATCCGACATGCCAAGCGCCCTCAGCAGAAAATCGCTGAGGGTTTTTTTATTTTCAAAATTTGATAGAATGGGGTAGTATTGTTTTAGTTTTGTATGCGTTTTTCCGGATACCCCAGCTCAAATTCCAAACAAGTTTATTCATTGCATGGAGTTTATCTCGCGGTATCGCCTGCGGCTCACTAAAGTTAAATATAAATAAAGTTTATCTATAGAATTTAAGCGGGGTGCTCAAAATTTCAACAAAATTTTGCGCGTTGCGCTTCAAAATTTTGGAAATTGTGGCATGTATTTAAAGCGTCTAGAAATATCAGGTTTTAAATCTTTTGCCAGTAAATCTACGTTAGAATTTAAAAATGGAGTTAGCGCTGTTGTTGGTCCCAATGGCTCGGGCAAGTCCAATATTGCCGATGCGGTGCGTTGGGTGATGGGCGAGCAGGGAATGAAAGCGCTCCGTTCCAAAAAAAGCGAGGATTTGATTTATAACGGTTCGTCGCAAAAAAGCGCTTCTGGCAAAGCGCAGGTTTCTCTGTTTTTTGACAATTCTGACCGTGTTTTCCCGATGGATTTTGGGGAAATAAGTATCACAAGAAAGGTTTTTCGCAATGGCGAGAGTGAATATTTCATCAATGACGCTTCCTGCCGTTTGAAAGATATTCTGGAGCTCATCGCTAAAGCCAAGCTCGGTCTTCGCGGCTATACCATCATCAATCAAGGAATGGGAGATTTTATTTTAAGCGCTTCACCGAGTCAGCGTCGGGAAATTTTTGAAGATGCACTGGGCCTTAAAGAATTTCAGTTGAAAAAAAATGAAGCAAAAAATAAATTGGAACTGACAAAAAATAATTTAATTCAAGCGGGTAGCTTGATTACTGAGATAGGCCCTCATTTGAAATTTTTGAAAAGACAATCCGAAAAAATACAGCAAAAAGAAATCTTGGAAAAAAATTTGCGGGAAAATGAGCAAAAATATTTTCAAGCTAAGTTGGCGGTGCTTGCAAAAGAGAAAGATATTATTTTGAAATCAAAAGAAGATGTTGATAGGATTATTGCCGAAGAAAGTGGAACCATGTCGGCGCTTAAAGATATAATAAATAAAGATGAAGAGCAATTGGAATCATTTTTTGATCAAGAATCTATCCTTGAAAAAGAGCTGGAAGAGATTATCGCAAAGAAAAGCTCCCTAGAAAGAGAGCTCGGAAAAATTGAAGGCATATTGGCTTATAGGCAAAAATCGCCAGAAAATATTTATGAGGCCGTTGATTTGTCTTATTTAAATAATATTTTAAAAGGCATTAATCAGAGAGTGGGCGAAGCTATTCTAGCGGCATCAATTGAAGAAATGAGGGAAAAATTAAAATCGGTTTTAGCGGATTTTGATAAGGTTTTGGAAGAAATAAAAAGCGGCAAAATTAAAAAATGGGGGGATATTTCCGGTAAGGAAAAGCCAGAAGAAATTATTCAAGAGCCGTTATTTATAGAAAAAGAAAAATTGACAGACCTTTTGAATGATTTAGAGAATCAAATAAAATCGGTGCGCGAAAGAATTAAAGAATTAAATAATTCTCACAGGTCTCAAAAGGATAAATTGTATGCCGCGAAAAAGGAATTGTACGAGAGGGAATCGCATCACGGGAAATTGAAAGAACAGTCGCAGAATTTTAATTTTCGTTTTGATAGAATTTTGGCAGATATAGAGCTTGTAAAACAAGAAGTAAAATTAATTGAAAATTCTTGCGATATTGTTATTGAATCTACCGCGCTGCCGCAAAGCCACGAATTGGATGCCCTGAAAAATGAAATAGAAAGGGTAAGAATGCGGCTTGAAATGACGGATAATATAGATCCGGAAATCCAAAAAGAATTTGAAGAAACACAAAAGCGATATGATTTTTTGAGCCGAGAGACAGAGGATTTGAATAAAGCAATAGTTTCTTTGAATGATGTTGTGGCGGATTTAGAGGGGAAAATTGAAACGATATTCAATGAGTCTTTTATAAAAATAAACAATGAATTTAATCGATATTTTAATATGCTTTTCGATGGCGGTAAGGCGCATCTTGTGAAAATTAGTGAAGAAAAGAAGAAAAGCGTAAAAGATGATGAGCTGGAGGAAAATTATGACAATGAAGAAGGGGGAGAGTCGGGTGGCATTGATATTAAGGTGGATATGCCGCGAAAAAAAGTCAAAGATATTCACATGCTTTCTGGAGGCGAAAGAGCATTGACTTCCATCGCGCTTATTTTTGCTCTGGTATCATGCTCTCCTCCGCCATTTTTAATGCTTGATGAAATAGACGCGCCGCTTGATGAATCAAATGCTTTGAGGTTTGGCAGAATTCTTGAGGAGCTCCGCGCCAAGACGCAATTTGTTGTTATCACCCATAATCGTGAAACGATGAAGCAGGCGGATATTTTGTATGGTATAACCATGGGAGATGACGGAGTGTCAAAATTATTTTCCCTGAAATTAGAAGAAGCTGCTGGGATAAAAGATTAAGGTAGACTTTTAAGTAAAAATGAATTATGATTTATAAAATTATGGATTGGTTAAAGTCACAATTTCGAAGTGAAAATACCATTAATTCGAACGGGAATATATGGCAGAAAATAAAAAAACATCCGCTGAGGCGGGCATTTTTTATTTTTTTTGCCGCTTTTATATTTTTGGGAATGGTTTTTTTTACTAAAGCAAATAATTTTTTCTCCGTTATCAATAAAAATATTGGTAAAGACGATTTGGCGGCAATTTTCCCGATTGACGAGAAAGTAGATCTTTATAAAAATAATGATCGCACCAATTTTTTAATTTTGGGAGTTAGGGGAGAGGGGGATTCTGAGCATGGCGGGTTGCTGACAGACACTATTATAGTAGCGAGTGTTGACTCAAAGAAAAAACAAGCGGCTCTGATATCCCTCCCCAGAGATATATATTTAAGAATTCCCTCCACTCAAAAGAAAGAAAAAATAAATGCCGCTTATTTGATCGGTGAAGAAAAATTGCCCGGTGGCGGCGGACTTGAGCTGTCAAAAAGAGCGGTGGAATATGTGGCTGGTCTTTTTATTGACCATGTTATCTCCGTTGATTTTGAGGCATTTAAGGAGATTATGGATGAGTTTGGAGGGGTTGACATCTATTTAGAGAAAGAATTTTCCGAAAATAAACAATGGGGGACGAATTTTTATATACCGGCCGGGCAGCAGCATTTGGATGGAGAAACTGCTTTATATTATACGCGTTCGCGATTTTCAAGTAATGATTTTGACAGGGCGCGGAGACAGCAACAGGTGTTAATGGCTATAAAAGACAAAGCCACACAGCTTGGATTTTTGACTAACCCTTTTAAAATAAATTCAATGCTGGAGATATTAAAAAATAGAGTGAAGACAGATATTACAATTTTTGATATTATAAAATACTCTCGGTTGATGCAGGAAATTGAAGATAATGATATAAAATACAAGGTTTTCAGCACTGAGGACGGAACATTAATACAAACCTATATAGACGGCGCTTATGTGCTTTTGCCGGCTAGCGGTAATTTTGGGGAAATTAGGGAAATTTCAAAGAATATTTTTAATTGAATAAATTATGCAAAGCGATAAATCTAAAAAAATAATAAAAATTATTTCCGTATTAATTTTTGCGGTTTTTTTACTGTCCTTGTCATTCGGAATTGGTGTTTGGGTGGGATGGAAAAAAATTCCTTCCGTTGAAAAAATATTCAGCGTTTCCAATAAGGAATTGAGTAAACCAAAAGAAGTTGATTTCAGTCTTTTCTGGGATGTGTGGAAGGATGTGGAGGATTCCTATGTTGATAAAAATAGAATCAATAGGGAAGATATGGTTTATGGGGCCATTTCCGGAATGGTTAAATCTCTTGGCGATCCCTATACCGTGTTTTTGGATCCTAAAGAGGCTAAAAAATTCAAAGACGATGTATCTGGAAGTTTTGAGGGCATTGGCGCGGAAATCGGATTAAGAAAAAATATTATTACTGTGATTTCGCCGCTTAAAGATACACCAGCAGAAAAAGCAGGTTTGCGGGCAGGGGATAAAATTTTGAAAATTGGAGATGTTATCACTATTGATATGTCCGTTGAAGAAGCTGTCAGTCTGATTCGCGGCCCCAAGGGAACAGAAGTTATTTTGACTATCACGCGCGATGGTTTTGAAAAAGCCAGGGAAATAAGAATTATTCGAGGTACCATAAAAATTCCAATTGTAGAATTTGAAATGAAGGGCAGTGTGGCTTATGTGGCGCTTTATCATTTTACGGCGAATTCTTCTTTGGAATTAAAAAATGCTTTAAGAAACGCCTTGAATGACGGGGCTAAAGGGATGATTCTTGATTTAAGAAATAATCCCGGCGGATATCTTGATGTGTCCATTGATATAGCGTCTATATTCTTGCCTATTGGAGAAACTGTTGTTATTGAGGATTTTGGCAATGGGAAAAGAGATGAATATAAGAGTTATGGACCGGGGGTTTTAAAGGATTTTCCAATGGTTGTTCTAATAAATGAAGGTTCGGCATCGGCATCGGAAATTTTGGCGGGAGCATTGAGAGATGTGAGGGGCGTTCAATTGATAGGCCAGAAAACTTTTGGTAAGGGATCAGTGCAAGAATTAAAAGATCTTGATTTGGGGGCGTCTTTGAAGGTCACAATTGCCAAATGGCTAACTCCTGGCGGATATTCAATATCAGAGGGCGGGTTAAAACCGGATATTGAGATTGAGATGACAGATGAGGATTTTGATGAAAAAAGAGACCCGCAATTGGACAAAGCGATGGAAATAGTTAAAAATATGAATTAAGAATCAAGAATTATGAATTAAGGAGACAATATGAAATTTATTAAAATAAAAATCTTCTTAATTCTTAATTCGCAATTCATAATTCTTTAAATAATGAAAATCGTATTATTAAAAGATGTAGAAAAATTAGGTAAATTAGGAGACATTAAAGACGTATCCGATGGTTATGCCAAGAATTTTTTGTTTCCAAAGGGGTTGGCTGGTCTTGCTACTAGCAAGTTGTTGGGGCAAATAGAAGTAAAGAAAAAAGAAGCGGAAAATAAAATACAAAAAGAATTAGCAATAATAAAAGATCAAGCTGATAAAATCAATGGCATTGAGGTGAGGGTGCCGTTAAAAATAGGAGAGGACGGCAAATCTTTTGGTTCTGTGACTGTGACGAAAATAATATCAGCCGTGAAGAAAGCGGGTTTTGACATTGATAAGTCGCGGATAGACTTAAAAGACAGTATTAAGACTCTTGGGTCTCATAATGTAAGATTAGATTTCGGCCATGGCATAGAAGCCACGATTAAGGTAGTTTCCGAATCGGAAAAATAAATAAAATAATCAACAAAAATACTCCCGATTATCAGGAGTATTTTTGTTGATGTAGAGCGATAAAAGCAAGAAAATATTCTTTTACGCTTTTGATCCGAGGAGTTAATGTAGATTTTTCTCTTTCATTTTCATAAAGACCCATATTACTGAGAGATAATATTAACTACCTTGATGGATTTTCTATTTCCGTTGAATGATGCCTTTTTTTTCTCTGCAAATTTAACTATACCTTCTTTTATGGCATAAATTGTGTCGTCAGTTCCTTTTCTGGCATTTGTGCCGGCTGTATATTTTGAACCTCGCTGTCTTATTATAATATTGCCGGGTTTTGCGATTTGACCGTCATATAATTTTACTCCAAGGCGTTTTGACTCGGAATCGCGGCCTAGTTGAGTAGAGCCGCCCGATTTAGTATGTGCCATTTTTGTCTATGAGCAAAGCGAATAGTTACAAAAATGAGCATCCGCCCGCTGGCGGATGACATAATATATAATTATTGCGTCACTTTCATTTTCTGTTTTTATATAAAAGATTTAATGTATGCTATTATATACAAATATGGATAATGAGTCAAGATTAAAAATTTATTATTATCGCTCTAAAAATTGGGTCATACTCAATGAAAACTTGCTTGTTTTGGCGATGGGGATTTTGTTAATAGGAATTATCAGTTTTGGTCTCGGCGCGCTTTGGCAAGGGAGTAAAACACAAAAAGCACCAATAGTCGTGGATAAAAACAAGTCAGCGTTTGCAGATAATGATACTAATATACGAATTGATACGAATAATACAAATAATACGAATAAAATAAGCTCAGTGGCAAATATCTTATACATTTACATTGCGAGTAAAAACGGGACAAGCTATCATTTACCAACTTGTCCCGGCGCCAAACAAATAAAACCGGAAAATAAAATAGAATTTACGAGCAAAGAGGAGGCGGAAAGCAGGGGATATAAACCTGCGGCAAATTGTCCCGGGCTTTAGCAATAAAATAAATGCAATTGTTTTTTTAGTTATCGTATGATAAACATACTTTAGTAACTTAACAACAAAAGAGGAGGGATAGAGCCAATGAAGCCTATCAAAAGAAAAATAACTAAGAAATTGGCTAAAAAGATTAAGAAATGGATAGTATCGAAAAAAGGAAAGAGGGAGATAAAAGAAGCTTTAGAAAAAGCAAGGAGGTTGTCAGAGCAATTCAGAGAGGCGAGCAAAGTAGATTGGAAAAGTCTTCATGAACCATGTGGACCAGCTGATGGGACCGGTGATTGGTCTACTATTAAATATTAAAAATAACCAGTGAATAAAATTCACTGGTTATTTTCTTGCCCCGTATGTATATCAATATTCATTTATCAGAGGCTTTATTTTATTTGTGTTATTGCTTAACATCGCCATTTTTTTATCAAGCATTTCAGTATTGGTTACGACAGACGTTTTAAATATTGTATTACGAGGCTTATAAATTAATTTTTTAAATTCTGATGATGGGATTTTTGAATCTTTGATAGCGTTACGGATATGCGGGGGGAGGGATTTTTGCAGTTCTTTTAATTTAGCAGAATCTACCGCCATTATTTCATCCCATTTTCCGAGCGGTTCCAAAATCTCTTTAATTTTATGCGGTTCATATTCGTATCTTTGTTGCAGTTGGCGCATTATGGAGCCAAAATCGCCAAAGACTTGTTCAACACCTTCGTTATCGCAGAAAGCGTTTATTGCGGCTTTTAATTCGTCCAGCCGTTCCTCATTTTGACTGATTTTTTCTTTCAATTCAAAAAACTCGGCAATAGTTTGTTTTATTTCTTTTTGGCTAACAGCTGATTGCTGATTGTTGATTGCTATTTTATGTTTCCACATCGGGCAGATATTTTTATATCCGCAAAAATCGCAAAGAGGCGAGGCGACGGGATGGAATTTGCTGTTCTGGATTTCTTTGATTGATTTTATGAGCTTTTCTTTGGTGGCATTAATATGAATTTCATTTTTTTGAGTGCTGATTTTTTCGCGATGACGCAGAAAATAAAGAGATAATTTTATCGGGCGAGTTTTGAATTCCGGCCATTTTTCTGAAAAGCCGAGATGATAGAGCGAGAGCTGAAGATCATCGTCGATATCGCTTTGCGAGGGCATTTTTTTGGATGTTTTATAATCCACAATTTCAAAAGATCCGTCTTCTTGGCGGTCAATGCGATCTATCTTGCCCGTTAGAATATGAAAATCATCGCTACTTTTAAGAGACGCTTCAAATTTTGATTCCAAACTTAAGATATGCGGAGTTTCTTCTGAGTTATCATTATGGTAATCAAGTAAAATGTTTTTTGCCTCATTTTCCATAAAATTAAATTCAGAATCAGGAAGATTTCGCTCTTTCAATTTTTCTTTCCGTTCCAACCAGTTGATGGAAAAGTAATCCATAAGTTCCTTGGAGGAGGGGAGAGTTTTTTGGCTATGAAAATATTGCAGAGCACCATGCACGGCCGCTCCGAAAACCGCGCTAAGCGACGGAGGCTCTTTGATTTTGTCCAATTCTTTGAACTTGTATTTTTGCGGGCATTTTTTGAATGCTTCCAATGCCGAATAGGATATGCGCATATGTTGATTTTTGACTTGTTTCGTGATAATTATATATTAAAAGTTGGTTATTTGAAAACCGAATAAACACTAATAAACAGTGGAACCTTGTTGTTAAATTGCCGCATGAGGATGGTTATTGTTTTCTCTATTTATAAAAAGATTTAAAAGGGAGGGATAGAGTATGTCAGATAAAAAAGAAGAGAGAGGTGACGGGAAATATATTTATTATGAAGCAGTAAAACTAAGAGAGACAAGAGAAAAGTTGATAGAAATCTCAGATACCATTAAAGATCTTAATAATAATGATAAAGCTATTAATTTTCATTCTCCGAAAGATGTTAAAGATTTTCAAGATTTTTTAAAAAAAGCTTCGAAAGTGGCGGATTTGCTTAAAAGGTCCATGAAGGATAGGTTAGATATCCTAGATATCTGTGCATCTAAATTAGAAAAGAATATTAAATTATGAGATATAAGAAAAAGAGGAGGAGTTTACTATAAAAAGAAGGATATAAGTTTTAGAACAAAAAGCCGATAGAGGATAAACCTCTATCGGCTTTCTTTTTATATTGACTACGTCGCACAATGCATATTAAGCGACACAATATCATCAGTTAATATGATACGGATCACATACAACGCTATCGCACCGCATAATCTGAATGACACAAAAAAACGGGCAGATTATTGATCTGCCCGTTTAAGTCATATTATCCCTATACTCTATTCGACATTTTTCACAGATGCCGTTAAAAATGACTTTATCGTATAAAAATAAATTACTACAATCGTTCTTTGTTTTACCTAATTCGCAGTCACGACAGGCCCTACCCTCATCTTTATGTTTATGTTTGAAATTATTCAATCTCCGATATTCGCAACTATAAGGCTCCTTGCAAACAGCACACCTTATCAGGGTTACTTTCACGGGTATCACCCCCTTTTTATTTTATCGGTGGTATTGATTGAATTTGTTGAGTAGCGGAATTTTTAAAAATGCCGATTAAATAATTTTTAAAATAGATAATCAGATTGCTTATCGGTCCGGATAGATATTTATTATAGAGATTCGCCATCCAATCTCCTATAAAAGAAAAATTCTCTCCTACGGCTTGATTGCCGGAAAGTTTATTGTAGATTTCTCTCAAACTAATACCCAGAAGACTTATAATTATTATAATTAAAATAATTATGACAATGATTTGCATAAACCCCTTTTGGTTCATTTGATGATGGAATTATTAATTATTATTGATTTATTATACTCTATTTATCATTAACTGTTAACAGTCAATTGTCAAATTGTTAATTTGGCAAGTAATTGAATGGATTGATTGATCCGCCAAGCGGTAATAGTCCAAACCAGCGGTTTGTAGTTTGAAAAGTGTTTTCCGCATAAACCGTAAAGTGCAAATGGGATCCCGTGGAAAAGCCCGTGGAGCCCATATAACCGATTTTTTGACCATTTTTGATTGGTGCGCCTAAAGATACTAATTGTAAGGAAAGGTGCCCATAAAGCGTTATTAGGCCGTTTTGGTGGTCTATGGCAATCCATTTGCCATAGGCATATTGACCATTATCCCCTATTGCAATGACTTTCCCATCTGCTGGGGCATAAATAGGCGTACCAATAAGAGCGGCGATGTCTACGCCATTGTGAAATTTATAAGAATCATTTATGAATCCGGTTTCGCTGGTTGATCCCCATTTTTGCGATATTGTGCCGTTAGCTGGCCAATTGAAGAGTCCCCTCCTTGGAGCCGGTATTTTTGACGGGTCAATCGTATATTTTAATTTTTCTTCCAGTTCGTATATTTCTTTTTGAATCCCGTCTCTCTTTTTCTGAATTTCGCTGAGCAATGATGAATATTTTTTTTCTTGGTTTTTTGTTTCTTGCAATAGTGATTCTTTTTTATTTTTCTGCTGATTGGTTATTATTTTTTTTGATGATAAGTCAGAGTTCAATTCTTCCAGATCCTTTTCCTTATTCTTTTGTATGAAATGTTTTTCTTCAAGCCGGGATTTCAAGAGTTGCAGAGCATCGACATTATTTTGGATTTCGCTTTCCAGGGATTTCATATATTCAGTTTGATTTAAAAAATTGGAAAAAGTGTTATTTTTCAGCAATAATTCAAGCAATGACGCTTCATCGTATTCATTTATCGTTTGGATGGCAGAGGAGATATATATTTTTTTAATCTGCAGGGATTCTTCCTGTTTTGTGATTTCCGCTTTTAATTTTTCTATAAAAAGCATGGTTTGGTCCAGTTGGTTTTGGGTTATTTCTATTTGAGTGGCCAGATAACCAATTTGAGTATTTAGGTCAACTATATTGTTTTTAAGATTTTTTTGTTCTTTTTGAGATTGTGTTACTGTATTTTTATATTGTTTTGATTTTTCCTCTAATATCTTCAATTCCTGCTCTTTCTGCGTGATTTGTTTTTTAAGATCGTCAATCAGCGAGGCATTGCCGAAATACGCTGGGGAAAATAATATTACAGCGCAAATCAAACTAACGAATGTTTTGATCAATGATTTTTCCATTACTATTGTTTATTATACCAAAAATCCCCGCGAAAATTAATTTAGCGGGGATTTATTTTGATTTTTAGGAGGAAGCTGTTTTGCCAGTCCCCTATTGGAGTATTCTTCATCTTCCGTCACTTCTTTTATTACGTCAAGAAATGGCGGCATCTCCACCTTATCATTCTCATCTGTAAGCTCTATTTCTAAGAGACATAAATCCGGCGGATTTTTAAATATATCCAATTCAAAATATTGATTCTTATATATAAAACAATATCTTGATTTATATATTATAAGTGTTTCGGGATCCTTGAGAGTTGAAAGGTCAAGGTATTCTTTAGCGGAAATTTTTTCTTCTTTTTCTTGTCTGACCTTGGAACGCATTTTTATTTTATGTGTTCGGTAGTATATGTTGGAATTTTTGACACTTCTTTTTCTAATACGGATTTCTTCGCCGGGATTTGGCGACACAAGATACATTTGTTCAAGAAGTATTTCTTCCGCATCTTTCAGATGTTCGTTGGAAAAATCAGGCGTACAGCGAAGCAGGAATTTTCTTTCAATCTCTAGCGGCACGGGTATTCCGAGAAATCCTGTTATTGCCTGAAGCACGCGCTTTAATTTTATTTCAAATCCGGTAGAGTTATCTATTATTCTCAATTTTGGCGTTCCGGACCAGGCCGCTTGCGTTTTAATATCCGCGGCTACAGCTTCTTTGATGTTTTCTCTTCTGGCTTTATTATTGGCGGTTGTATAAAATTCCTCTGCGCCATTGGCGGCTGTCACCAGATGAATTACTCCGTCATAATTGATTTTTATCTTGTCCCAGCTAATTCCCATATCTTCCACCATAACGTCAAAATATGTTTTTGGCAGATATGCCGGAATATCTCCCTCGGCTCGGTCATATATAATTACGCATTTTTCGTTTTTGAATAATCCAGCAAGCGTAAGGAATTCTTCTCTTTGGCGCATCTGATAAAGCAACATTCTTTTTTCTATCTCCAGATATTTATTAAAATCATTTTCGGCGATTTTTGAAATATCGTGAATGCCTCCGGTAATAAACATCGTGGCTGTTTCCGGAACCAGAAAAACTCGCCAGCCGTGATTAGACAGCCATTCTTGAATAAATGCCAGGGCCGTGGTTTTTCCCGAGCACGGTCCGCCAGTTAATACAATTTCCTTAATCTTATTTGCCATGTCCGCCTCCGTTATTTTTTATTTTCAAAGAACTATTCGTGTTAATAAGTTATTATATTTGCATTAATTTATCAATAGCAATTTTAATTCTTTTTAATGTTTCTTTTTTGTCTAAAATTTCCGCGATTTCAAGCGGTGGGGGCGAGGATTCTTGGCTGGAGAGTGCGACGCGGAGCGGCCAGAACACCTCTCCTGCTCCGTTATGTTTCTCTGTTAAAATATCTAAAATAGGTTTTAAATTTTGAATATTAAAATTATTATCTGCGACACTTTCAAAATTTTTTAAAACATCTTTTAGCGTGGCAAGGGCCTTTTCTTTATTGGATTTTTTCCAAATTAAAATTTCTGCCAAATAATCAGACGGTTCAAAAAAGAATTTTGCTATTTCTAGAATATCGCTTATTTTTTTTATCCGTTCTTGCTCCAATTTTATTATTTTTTTCAGTTTTTCGTCGTTTGTTTTATAACCCGCTTTTTTAAAGTATGGCGCGCATAAATCGGCCAATTTTTCAAGGGTCATTTTCTTAATATAGTGCGCATTGATTGATTCTAATTTTTGGATATTAAATATCGCTCCTGATTTCTGGATGCGTTCCATGGAAAATTCTTTTTCCAGTTCTTTTATGGAGAATATCTCTTTATTGGTTCCGGGATTCCATCCAAGAAGCGCCATAAAATTTATCATCGCCTCCGGCAAAAATCCCTGTTTTTTGTATTCAATAATTGAAGTTGCGCCGTCTCTTTTGGACATCTTGCTTCTATCATGTCCGAGTATCAGCGGTAGATGAGCATATTGTAAAATTGGGAAATCAAGCGCTTCGCAAAGAGCGATTTGTTTAGGGGTGTTGGAGATGTGATCCTCCCCTCTTATAATATGTGTTATTTTCATTTCAAAGTCATCAACAACTACAGCAAAATTATATAAAGGTATGCCGATATTTTTGGCAATGGCAAAATCGCCAACGAGTTCAGTATCAAATTCCAGATTGCCTCTAATCATGTCGTCAAAAAATATTTTTTTACCGGGCATTTTAAATCGGATGATATATTTATTGTTACCGTTCAATTTTTCAGCGATTTCTTCTTTGGAAAGATTGCGGCATTTGCCGGAATAAATAGGCGCAAGGCCCTCGGATATTAAGTCTGCTCTTTGGGCTTCCAGCTCTTCTTGAGAGCAAAAGCAATAATAAGCCTTGTTCTCGTCCAATAGTTTTTGAGTATATTTTGCGTAAGTATAGTTTCTCTCGCTTTGACGGTATGGAGCATAGTCGCCCCCGATTTCCGGACCTTCATCCCAATTAAGGCCAAGCCATTTCAACCCTTCAATAATATCCATTTCGAATTTTTCATCCGATCTTTCAATGTCGGTGTCTTCAATGCGGAGCACAAATTGGCCTTGATATTTTTTTGTGAAAATATAATTAAAAAGCGCGGTACGCGCCGTACCAATATGTAAGAATCCCGTCGGACTGGGAGCGATTCTTGTTCTCACAACCCCCATTTTAATAAATTTATTAGTCATGAAGTATGAAGTATGAAGCATGAAGTTCGCCACGGCGGATTTTATGTTTCATGTTGCGCAATTTACAGTTCTCCAAAGTAAAATACCTCTTCCGCGATTTTTCTTGCCGCTTGGGGTGTTGCGAATTTTTCTGCATCTGCGGACATCTTTCTAATGATTGTTTCGTCATTTAAAATATGAGCAATATTATTTAGGAATAAATGCGGTGTCATATTTTGTTGTTCCATGACGATGGTTGCGCCAAACTTGCTGTATTCATAAGCATTTTCCAGTTGGTGATCTTGAGCGGAGTTGGGGAGAGGGATTAAGATGCTTGGTTTTGCCAAGTAAGCGATTTCAAAAATACTCCCGGCGCCAGCGCGAGATATTATCAGATTTGC
>LBUA01000008.1 GCA_000992345.1 Parcubacteria group bacterium GW2011_GWD2_38_12
CTGGAAATAAAGGTTTCCCCAAATAGGGCATTTTTCGCTTTAGTGAAATTATATTCATTATCCAAATCGTCGATTTTCTCTTTTGTTCCCACTCTCTCTAGGGTGGTGGATACAATAATGACGCCATCTGTTCCAAGAATGTCGGTGATTATGATTTCCGGATCCAGAACCTGTTTTTTCGTCTTTATATATACGCCAAGCTCCTTTGCTTTAGCTTCATCTTTATTTTCTATAATTTTTTCAAAATCATCCCTGATATGTCCATCGGAACTCCAATCAGCCACCCTGCCTTTGTTAAAATCAATAAATGTCTCAAGATAATCTTTTTTCGTTGTAATAAGCAAACTCAAACTTGCCAAAATCCGATCTTCCAGTTTCTTTTTGCTAATCGTATAGCTGAAATAACCACCGATGACTATAAAAATTATCACTGGTAATAAAAACCCCAGTATCAATTTATTGCTCAATCGCAAATTTTTTATAATCTTTATGGTCTTAAACATATGCCTATTATACGCCCGCGCACAATAAATATATTTGTTTTGTCAACTCCACCTCCCCCTGCATTCAACAAATAAGCGCAATAAACGCTCTAAATTCAAATTCTTACTGTTTATTATTTCTCCGTTTCTTTGTATTCTTCCAGAACCACCAACTAATCCACGAAATAACAAGAATTAAAATAGCAATGCTGATGTAATGCATATAATCTTTTATTTTCTCCCAATGTTCGCCAAATAATACTCCCAGCCAAGCCAAAAAATACGACCAAATAAAAGACCCAATGAAACACAGAGCTAAAAACTTTTTTAAATCAATTCCGGCAAGACCGGCGGGGATAGAAATGTAAGTCCTAAACACCGGCAACATCCTCCCTAGAAAAGTCGCCCACATTCCGTATTTTTGGAAAAATCTGTCCGTGCTGTCCAGATGAGATTTGGAAATTAAAATATATTTCCCGTATTTTTCAAGTAAAGGCCTGCCACCGTACCTGGCGAGTTCATATATCGCCCACGAACCGAGTACCGAACCCAAAGCGCCAGCCAAAGCCGCTCCCAGCAAAGTCATTTTCTCTTGCGAAACCAAAAATCCGGAAAAAGGCATTATCACTTCCGATGGAATCGGTATCGCCGCGCTTTCTAGGGCCATGAGCAATGCCACGCCAAAATAACCGAAAGCATCAATCGTTTTAATAACAAGTTCCGTGAGAAATATTAAAATTTGAGAAATCCAGGCAATCAGAATCATGAATCATGAATCATGAATTATGAATTATGAATTATGAATTACTTAATCCTAACAGAAAGATACGCATAAAAAAACCCCGGTTTTACGGGGTTATTTTTTGACCAACGAATACATATAATCTCCGAGCATTTGTTTTTGGGACTCGGATAATTGTGGCCACAAAAGATGTTCCAGATTTTCAATGGGTTTTTCATCGTCAATATCTTCAAACAGAATATGTAAAAGTTCGTGGCAAAAAACTCTCATCTTTGATCGCTTGCTGATTTGGGGATCAATAGTAATCAATTGCGTACCGTCATCTACGATATCTTTTTGCCCAATCTGCCCATTATATGTTTTTCCATCCTTTTCTAAACCTCCTCTTGCCAATCTTTTAAAAACAACCACTATTTCCCTGTTTTGATCATTCAAAATATCCATCAACCGGCAAAATATCCAATCTGCCAACTTGTCTCTTCTTTTATTTGTTTTTTTCACGATATTCCTCCGTTATTTGAAAGAATTGGGTTTACTAATTATTGCCTTTCCAACGCCTATCTTGTAGAATCTAATAAATCCCATGAAAAAAATCTTTATTTATTTTATCATATTTATATTATTATCAACAATATTACTTGTCTTAAACAGCGCGACAGCCGCAACCCAAGATATCATCATTAATGAAATCGGCTCCTCTGAGGGAGCCGATTATGAGTGGGTGGAAATATACAATCGCGGGCAAAATTCCATAGATTTAACTGGCTGGAAATTCGTGGAAAATTTCATTGATTCCAATCCTGATGGCACAAATCACGGCCTTAATTTTTCCGGCAACGCCTCTCTCGTTGCCGGCCAATATGCCGTCATCGCCCAAGATGCGATAAAATTAAAAGAAAAATACCCTTCTCTTTCAACGGTAATTATTGACAGTTCTTGGAGCTCGCTCAATGAAGGTGGCGAAAAAATCGGACTCAAGGACGCGGATGGCAATTTTGCCGAGCTTTTCACGTATATTTCAGCAATAAATTATTCTCTAGAACGCAAGGATCCTAATCTTAACGATTACACTGCCACCAATTGGCAGGAGCATCCAAGCACAAATACCATCGGCGCGCAAAATTCAAGCAAACAAAACAACAATCAAACAACAACTCAACAAACGATAGACAGCTCGCAAGAGACAACACAAACAACGACCAACCAACAAGAATCTCAAACTACCGAAAACACAATTTCCTTTTCTCCAACCTCCAACCTCCAACCTCCAACCCCTATCGTCGCCAACGCCGGCGAAAACATCATCGCGCTTATCAAACAAGAAATAACATTTGACGCTTCCAAATCGCAAGGCGCATCAATATACGAATGGAATTTCGGCGATGGGTCAACCACCAAAGAGAAAGTTACAAAACACAAATACAATTTTCCCGGGAAATACATCATCTCCCTTACGATTTCTGACGGACAAAATACATCGCAATCCCAAATCACTGCTACTATTCATCCTTTGGGAATTTATATAAATGAATTTATTCCATCTCCCGCCGGATCCGATGAAAACGAATGGATAGAAATTTACAATTCCAACGATTTCCCCGCGGATATTTCCGGCTGGACAATCAGCGATAATTCCAAGAAATCTTTTTCTTTCCCGCAAAATACTTTTATCGCTCAGCGAAGCTACATTGTCATTTCCAGAAAAACTACCGGCATAGCCCTCAATAATGATATTGATGTTTTGAAATTTTCTTATCCAGAAAACATACTAGTAGAAGAAATCAAATATGAAAAAGCTAAAGAAGGATATTCCGCGTCAAGAAAACAAAATAATAGTTTTGTTTGGACCAAAAATCCGACGCCCTCGTCACCCAATATTATTTCCAGTGAAAATATCGGCGCGCAAAATACTAATACGCAAAAGATGAGCGGCCAAAAACTAACTATTGCAATCTTAGAGCAGAACAAAGCGCAGAATATAACAGTATCTAATCAAAAATTCATAGTTCTAAATAATGGGTTTATTATTAAAAATTTAGTAAATACAGCCGAGGCGCATCATGTTGAAGAAGAAATAATCGGCGAAGATAATCCTGATGGCAAATTAACAAAAAGCGAATCTGAAAATGACTCTCCCATGCAAGCAGACCATGCCTACCGGCAGGCAGGCCTTTCCGCCAATATCAATAATGCGGTTAACTTAATAAAAAACACGGGCTCTGCCATAAAAATTATTTTTATCCTGGCAATCGCCGGATCAATTGCCTTAATGTGGAGGGTGATAAAAAAGAAATAATGAGCTTTTTATGGAAGCGTACCAAAGTGGCTGAATGGGCCGCACTCGAAATGCGGTATGCTCGCAAGAGCATCGGAGGTTCAAATCCTCCCGCTTCCGCAAATTATAAACGGGTGGCCGAGTGGTCAAGGCGCCAGAGATGCAACTCTGGAAATGGAGCGTTCAATTCCTCCCCCGTTTTTAAGGTAATAAACAATTAAAAAACCTCTCGCCATAGCGAGGGGTTTTTTAATGCGGCAGGAGTCCTATCCAACCTTGCGGCTAAAATTACACTGCTCTTGCGAACAATCTTTTCGAACTCCTACCGCATTTTTATTATATTCCCTTAAAATATAAATAGCCACAAAAGTTATCCACAAGTCAAAATTTTTATTTTATAAAATTTAAAGTTGTAATTCTAAAATTTTGTGGTATTATCCGTAAATAGCAATTATGCGCCTCCGCCGCATTAGCGGCGGAGGCGCATTGCCTATTCAAAATGCCTACTTCAAAAAAACAAAATTTAAACCTCCCAAATTCGCCTCAAAGCGAATTTGGGAACAACCAGGTAACTCGTCCTCCGATTGTTGTCATAATGGGCCATATTGACCATGGTAAAACAAAATTGCTGGATACGATCAGGAAAACCAATGTCGTTGCCAAAGAATCAGGCGGTATCACCCAACACATTGGCGCTTACGAAATTATCCATAATCCTTCGACTGGCTCAGGACAAGCCAAAAAGATAACTTTCATTGATACGCCCGGACACGAGGCCTTTGACAAAATGCGCTCACGCGGAGCGGCCGTGGCGGATGTCGCTATTTTAGTCGTTGCCGCCGATGAAGGCATTAAACCGCAAACATTAGAAGCGTTAAAACACATTCAAGACGCTCAAATCCCCTATATCGTTGCCATCAATAAAATAGATAAACCCGAGGCCAATGTTGACAGGGTAAAAACTCAGCTTGCCGAAAAAGAAGTTTTACTTGAGGGTTGGGGTGGAAATATCCCTTTCCAGCCATTGTCTGCCGTCACCGGCCAAGGCATCCCCGAGCTTTTGGAATTGATATTGCTCGTAGCTGAAATGGAAGAATTAAAAGCCGATCCATCAACCCAAGGGGAAGGCGTTGTTATTGAATCTCATATGGATTCCCAAAGGGGCGTTGTTGCGACATTGTTGATTGAAAACGGCGCGTTAAAATCCAGCGATTATGTCGTTATCGGATCAATATACGGGAAAATTAAATCCCTGGAAGACTTTCAAGGCAAATCCATAAAGAAAGCGTCTTTTTCTTCGCCAGTTTTGGTTCTGGGTTTGCCAAGCGTTGCTCCGCTTGGAGAAAAATTTATCACTCTGGAAAATAAGAAAAAGGCGGAAAAAATAGCGGAAGAAAATATAACCCGCCAAATTGCGAGCCAAAAATCAAGATTGCAAGAGCAAGAAGAATCAAAAACAGAAAAAGCGATTCTAAATATAATTCTCAGGGCGGATGTCGCCGGTTCAGAAGAAGCATTAAATAAAATGATTTCCAACTTGAACTTTGAAAAAGTCTCCGCCAAAATATTAAAAACTGGGGTTGGCGATATTGACGAATCGGATATCAAATTCGCTAAAGCTTCTGGAGCCATTATTTGCGGATTCAAAACAAAAATTCCCTCCGCCATTCAAATGCAAGCGGAAAATTCAAAAATAAAAATAATATCTGCGGATATTATTTATAATCTGATTGATACGCTAAAAGAGGAAATGAAAAAATTGCTCAAACCAGAAATAGAAAGAACTTTGATTGGAAAATTAAATGTGCTTCAGGTATTCAAGCAATTGGCTAACGGAGATCAAATCATCGGCGGCAAAGTCACTTCCGGCATCGCTAAAAAAGGCGCCGTTACAGATGTTATAAAAGACGGACAAAAAATCGGCAAAGGCCGACTGACAAGGCTTCAGCAAGAAAAAGCCGAGGCGTCAGAAGTTTCTCAAGGAAAAGAATGTGGAATTTTATTTACTCCCCTTGAACCAAAAGATACCAGAATTCAATCAGGATTTACCCTGGAATTTTACGAAGAAAAACCTTTACCCGTAGAATTAAAATAGGTTCTAGTTATTCTGAGTGTAGCAATAGATAACAATACGGCGGACTAAATTACAAAACAAAGTATTTCTAATTTAAAATAAATACCATGGAGCACAAAACATCTTCGCGACGCGCGCAAAAATTAAATGAACTATTAAAAGAGGTTGTTGGAGAATTGCTCTTTCGCAATATTGATATTGCCAGAGATACTTTAATCACAATCTCTCGCGCCGACACCTCTTCTGATTTAAAAAACTCCACCATCTATATCACTGTATTTCCTGAGAATAAAGAAGAATCAGTACTGACCTCAATACAAAAACAAATATATATACTTCAAAAAACTCTCAACCGAACCTTAAGAACCAAACCGGTGCCAAAGTTGAGATTCGAGCTGGATAAAATCGCCAAAGCGGAGCAGAAGGTTTATGAAGCGTTAGAAAAATAGAATTAAGAGGATTGCGAATATTAAGGGTTTCAACTTTAAGGAGTATTCATTTGAATTTATCGCTAGATTTTATACTCTATTCCCTATATTCTGTCCTCTGTGGCCTAGTGGCGAAGTGGTAACGCGACTGTCTGCAAAACAGTTATGCGCCGGTTCAATCCCGGCCTAGGCCTCCAGAATCAACTAATAACCAATGACTAATAACTACTGACAAAAATGAATTGGTTGTAAGATATTGGTAATTAGTTATGGGTTATAAGTTAAAATCGTTTTGCGATTTTTGCCCGGGTGGTGAAATTGGTATCCACGAAGGACTTAAAATCCTTTGGCCTAACAGCCTTGCCGGTTCGAGTCCGGCCCCGGGCACCAAGACAAAACTGGACGGCTTTTTCAAAGCTAGAAGGTGGGACGCGCGAAGCGCGAAAAGGTATAGAAACACTGGCTCGCCGCCGAGGGCGCGACCGGCCAAGCGGAGGTTCAAATATGACCATATAAATATACCCAGCAAACAAAAAAACTAATACTTTTCTTAAAAAATAACTATGAATATTTGTATTTTTGGTGACAGCATAACTTGGGGCGCATATGATCCGGAACAAGGCGGTTGGGCTACTCACCTGAGAAATTATTTTGAGGCGCAAGATAATGATGTCAATATTTATAATCTCGGGGTTTCTGGCGACACCACAACCGATTTACTCAATCGAATTGAAGTTGAGGCAAAATCACGAGAGCCGAATATCGTCATTTTTGCAATTGGAATTAATGATGCTCAATTCATACACTCCGCAAACAGCCAGCGAATTTCTACTGATGAATTTCAGAATAACCTCTCAAAACTTCACTTTATGGCGAAGAGGTTTGCAGAAAAATTTGTTTTTATTGGTTTAACAGCGGTAGATGAATCAATGACACGACCCGTTCCGTGGGATATGGATATGTCCTATACTAATAAAAATATAAAACGACTCGATGGTGTAATAGAAAAATTTTGCAAAGAAAATAATCTGGAATTTATATCAATGAATGGAGTTATTAAAAATGAGGACTTGATTGATGGATTGCATCCCAATACACAAGGACACAAGAAAATGTTTGACAAAATTAAGCCGGAAATAGAAAGCTTATTATAGCCGCCGATTTTTCATCGCTACTTCAAGCGAGGGCGGTCAATTCCGTTCCCTCCTTCGCTCGAAAAGCTTCGGGCGGGCAAGCAAAAAATATTCAAACAAAGCTATGTAATTCCACCAAACTATGCCAAAAGAAAAAATTATTATTATTTATCACGGAGATTGCCATGATGGTTTTGGGGGGGCTTTCGCGGCGTGGAAAAAATTCGGAGATTCCGCCGCGTATATTCCGGCGCACGATCGTGCTCAACCGGAGATAGACATCACCGGCAAGGAAACCTACATTATCGATTTCAGTTATCCAAAAGAAACACTCCTTGAACTAGAGCAAAAAGCCGAGCGCCTTATCGTCTTAGACCACCATATCAGCGCGAAAGAATCCGTCCAGGCCGTTCGCGAGCATATTTTTGACAATAATCTTTCCGGCGCCGGCATTGCCTGGAAATATTTTCATCCCGAAACACAAATACCTCGCCTTCTCGCTTATGTCCAAGCTAATGATTTGTGGAGATTCACATTGCCCCATTCTCGAGAAGTAGGAAAATTCTTGAGTACTGTCAATTTTTCTTTTTCCGATTGGGAAAAACTGGCTCAAAGATTTGAAAATGAAAATGATCTCAGAAGTATAACGGAGCATGGAGAAATTTACTGCGAATATTTTGATTTCATCTGCGATGATCTTGTAAAACAAGCGGAACTGGTAGAGTTTGACGGCCATAAAGTACTGGCTGTCAACGCTCCGCGCATTTTTCGATCGGAACTTGGCCACAAATTAGCGCTCAAACATCCGCCCTTTGCCATCGTATGGGGCGAACATCAAGGAATCTGGCAATTCTCTCTCCGTGGAGATGGATCAATAGACCTGACAGAAATAGCCGGTCGTTATGGAGGAGGAGGCCACAAAAATGCTTCTGCCTTTCGCCTGCCACTGGACGCGCCACTCCCATTTAAAATAATCGGGAAGCTTGACATTTAGTCTGCCGTTTGTATGATTCCATCAAATACGTTCTTTAAAAGGGGGCGCCATATGAAAGCTTTGTTGATTAAGCTTAAATCGTGGAATAAAAAGCGCCGAATAATAAAAACGCTTCGCAGTATACACTTCAGGCACAAGAGCAACGAGAATTTCGAAAAATTCATCGCCAATGAGCTAACACATGAAATCAATGGCGATAAGAGAAATGGTTTTCAAAAGATTACAGAAAAATGCCGCATACTTAGACTTGAGTGTGACATACACAATGCCGATTATGGAGGTTGTTAAAAAAGAAAAAGATTGAGGAATAATATCCCAAAAGCTCTACTATGGATATCGCCTGCCAATATAATTGGCAGGCGATTTTTTTATATGCTAAAATCTTGCTGAGTCCGCCTACGCTTAAAAGCTCCGGTAAGATGCTCATATTTTTAACTAAATTAAATAAATTCAGAAAAACATGGCAAAATTCATCGCCGACCTCCATATCCACTCCAAATACAGCCGAGCAACCAGCCCAAAAATGAATCTGGAAGATTTGGATAGTTTTGCGGATGATAAGGGCATCTTGGTCATGGCTACTGGCGACTTCACTCACCCTTTATGGATAAAAGAAATCAAAACAAAATTGGAGCCGGCCGAACCGGGACTTTATAAATTAAAAAGGGAATTTAAAAAGCCGACTCTCAAAGGCACCTTTGCTGATACGCGATTTATCCTAAGCGTTGAAATTGCAAGTATATATTCCAAGGGCGGGAAATGCAGACGAATTCACAATCTGGTTTTTTCGCCAAATATAGAAACAGCCGAAAAAATAAATGCTCAACTTTCTAAAATCGGCAATCTAAAATCCGACGGTCGGCCGATTTTAGGATTAGATAGCGAAAAATTAGCAGAAATAGTTTTTAAAACAAGCCCTGATGCGGTCATTATCCCCGCTCACGCCTGGACGCCCTGGTTTTCCATATTCGGGTCAATGTCAGGGTTTGATTCCATTGAAGAATGTTTCGGCCAATACGCAAAAAATATTTTTGCCATTGAAACCGGACTCTCCTCTGATCCGGCCATGAATTGGCAAGTTTCCAAATTGGATAACATCGCGCTTATCTCCAATTCTGATTCTCATAGTCTTGAAAAAATCGGCCGAGAAGCAAATATTTTTGACACGGAACTTTCTTACGGCGGGATTATGGGGGCGATAAAAAGCGGCGCGCCAAGTCAAAGGTCAAATATCAATCCGCCGGCTGGCGGTCAAATGTCAAAATTTGTTGCAACCGTAGAGTTTTTCCCGGAAGAGGGCAGATATCATTACGACGGCCATAGCGCTTGCGGTGTTGTATTTTCTCCGGAGGAAACAAAAAAACATAATAGCATCTGCCCAAAATGCAAAAAATCGCTAATTATCGGAGTGATGAACCGCGTCCAAAAACTGGCTAACAGAAAACCAAAAATAAAAACCAGAAACAATTTAAGCAGATATCTTAATTATGTTCCATTCCATAATCTCGTCGGCCTTAGCAAAATAATAGCCGAAGCTTTTGGAGTGGGCGAAAATACTAAAAAAGTAAAAGTGGAATACGAGAAACTAATCAAACAATTTGGCAATGAACTGAAAATATTGATGGACACAACAAGAAACGAATTAAAAAATATAGCCGATACCAGAGTAATTGAAGGCATAAAACGAGTGCGCGAAAGAAATCTCACAATAAAACCGGGGTATGACGGCCAGTACGGCCAAATAAAGATTTTTAACGAAGAAGATAAAA
Organism: Parcubacteria group bacterium GW2011_GWD2_38_12; assembly: GCA_000992345.1. Taxonomy (GTDB): domain Bacteria; phylum Patescibacteriota; class Minisyncoccia; order GWC2-36-17; family GWC2-36-17; genus GWC2-36-17. Next base: position 9,898 of record LBUA01000008.1, read on the forward strand.
AATTTCTTAAATATGGGCAATCTTGCATTTTACGATAAACTGTTGTAATATTTAAACAATTAAATAGTTTAAGAAACCCTATAAAAAACATGAAACACAAACTCTTTACCATTATTTCGGTGTTTATTATTTTTGGAATTACGCTCAGTTTGGTCAGCGTTGCCTTTGCGGCAAAAAATCAAAATAGCGATATTAAAACAAGAAAAATCGTTATTTTTAAAAAGAATGTCTTAAATAAAGATATAAAAAAATCCCTCATTGAAAGACACAGCGGAATAAAAATTAAAGACCTTGATATTGTAAATGGCGCGGCGACACTGCTCTCTCCAAAAGAAGAGCAAATACTTTTAAATCAAAACGAAATTTTGAGGGTTGATGATGATGTTGAGGTCTCTATATTGGTTAGGCCACCGGAAATCCAAAAGTCGAGAAAAATTCAGCCAAACGAAATCACGCCTTGGAATATTACTCGCATCAATGCCCAAAACGCTTGGGATATCACAAGTGGAGATATTGCAAGGGTAGCTGTGATTGATACTGGCATTGATATTAAACATCCTGATTTAATCAATAACCTCAAGGGAGGGTTCAGCGCAGTCGGATATACAACCTCATATAACGATGATAATGGCCATGGCACTCATGTTGCCGGAATTATTGCCGCTATGGATAATACTATCGGAGTTATTGGAGCCGCGCCTCAAGCCGACCTTTATGCCGTAAAAGTTCTTGACCGCAGAGGGTCGGGATATTTATCCGATGTCATTGAAGGAATTGATTGGGCAATCACCAATAATATGCAGGTAATAAATATGAGTTTGGGCACAACAACCAACATTATTTCATTTCAAGAAGCAATCCAAAGAGCGAATGCAGCCGGCATTATACAGGTGGTAGCGGCTGGCAATAGCGGTGGCGCGGTTAATTATCCGGCCGCTTATCCGGAAGTAATCGCGGTTTCCGCGACCGACAATACCAACACAATCGCTTCTTGGTCCAGTAGGGGTCCGGAAGTAGACCTAGCCGCTCCAGGCGTATCTATTTATTCAACCTATAAAGGCCAAACATATAAAACCTTAAGCGGCACTTCTATGGCCGCGCCCCATGTCGCAGCTTCAGCCGCTCTTATTTTAACAACCTTGGTCGGTTCTTATGATGGCAACAACGATGGGATTTGGAATCCTAATGAAGTCCAAAACAAACTCCAAGACAGAGCAACTGATTTGGGTGATAACGGATTTGATAATCTCTACGGCTTTGGACTAGTGAACACCCACTCTGCTGTACTGCCTTAAAATCACCTTAATTTTTCGCGCCAAAATCAAAAGACCAATCGCCATAGACGATTGGTCTTTTTAAATACAAAGAATATTTTAATCAAATGAATCCTCTTTAGCGTGTTTGATAATTTCTCCACGAAGCATCTCAATGTGGCCATCAATGTCTTCTTTCATTTTTTTAAAAACTTCAGCGCAATGAGAACAACTCTCGGCATCTTTAATATAATATTTCTCAAGCCTCCAAGAATCATCTAACGCCGCAAAAAACATTTTTGTAAGATCGTAGTTGTGATTTTTCATATTTTAAAAAATTGTTTAAATTGTAAAATCGACCTTTTCATCTTCTGCATATAATAACCTAATTATATCCCTTTTAAAATAAATTTAATATGAGCGAGCAACCATATTAAATTTCCGAATTGCTAATTCTATATAAATAAAATTTCGCGCAACTAATTGTTATCTGAAAACTTTGAGCGGGTAAGGGGAATCGAACCCCTATCTCAACCTTGGGAAGGTCGCATTCTGCCACTGAACCATACCCGCGCAAGAAAATTAAAAATCAAAATGCAAAAATCAGAATTTAGAAATTTCGCAAAGCAGGATGAATTTTATATTTTTAATTCTTGATATATAATTTTGATATTTTATATTTAATTTTTTATTTTATTGCGACTTCCCCCTCCCTCCATTCCAAACCATCAACCATAATGCTTATGCTCAGTTTCTTTTTTTTTGATTTCAGCCATTCGTCATAATTCTTATTTTGCTTTTTTAATTCTTCCACCACAATTTCAAATTGCGATTGCGGCATCAAAACTTTTCTCTCAAATTCATAAAAACTCATTCCATAAAGAGTCCTGACCCCCTCTTCAAATTTCTCCTGTTCTTTTATCTTTAGAGTAGCATTATCAATTTTAATCCGAGCTAATTCTCTCCAGTTTGGATTTATTTCTTCCAATTCCATGTTAAGAATTTTATAATCAATCATTCTTCCTAAAGCTTCTTTTTGTATTTGCTTTAAAAAATATTTGTCTTTAAGAAGGCTCGAGCTGGAAGTATCCGTCGTCAAATGATGATCGGAAATATCATAATATTTTATCACTAAATCCAGAGTCTCGTTGAAATCTTTTTTCCAAATGGGATCATAATTTACCAGAGCGACCATATTCGATGATATATAAAAAACCAAAAAACCTCCCATGACGACAGAAGCAAGAAAAATAGAAAGGAATGCTTTATGTTTTGCGTAAAAATTACTTATCATTCAAATTTAAAAATAAAGTTAAGCCATTTACGAGGATTAATCAGACTTCCTGAATTATTCATCAATTTCTCCGAAGATTCTGTCGCGCTGGCAGACATATCCTCTTCTTCTCTTTTGTCTACGATTATTACCGCTTTTTCTCCGAATTTTTGCAAATTCAATCTGCGGCGAGCTTCTTTCTCTATGAAACTCTTATCCTGAAAATAATCCAATAGATTACCCAACTCGCTCTTTTTCTCCTCCAGGGAAATATTTTCATTTTTTAATTTTTTAATCTCCGCTTCAACTTCTCTTTTTTTATTAAAAACGTTAACCGCATAAAAAGATATAAGAAAAACAATAATCAAAAGCGCTACAAAGATTAATTTTGGTATTAGGCGATTGATTTTTTTGTTATTATACATCATTATTTCATTATACCTTTTATCAATAGTATAACTCAAAGATGAACAATTTTTTCGGCAATAAAAAATTATTAAAAATATTCTGGATTATCGTAGCCAGCATAGTTATTTTGGGCATGGTCGTTTTTTCCATTGCTCCCTTGCTTTAGAGTTTAGATGTTAGAAGCTGGTAATTGGGAAACTTAAACTTGTTTATTTCTAATCTCAAAACCCCAATCTCTAAACTCCAGTTATTCTTTCTTGAATAAATTGAGAAACACATCGGACGGAATTTCCACTCTCCCCTCTTTTTTCATTCTTTCCTTTCCCTCTTTTTGTTTTTTCCATAGCTTCATTTTTCGAGATCTGTCCCCCCCGTACAAATGCCCGGTCACATCCTTTTTCATTGCGGCAATACTCTCTCTGGCAATAATTTTTGATCCGATAGCGGCTTGCAAAGCTACCATAAACATCTGCTTTGGGATTAACTCCCTTAATCTCTCCACAATAAATTTTCCCCTCTGATGAGCAGCCTCCCTTGGAACAATCATTGTTAGCGCATCCACCTTCTCTCCTGCTACCAAAATATCCAACCTTTCCAAATCCGAGACAACAAAGCCTTTTATCTTATAACTCAAGGAGGCGTATCCCTGGGTGGCGCTTTTTAATTTATCATAAAAATCAATAATTATTTCCGAAAGAGGAACATCATAAGTTATTAAAACTTTCTGAACGCTCAGATATTCCATATTCTTATAAGAACCCCTGGCAGATTCCAATAATTTCATGATTGCTCCGGAATGATTATCGTTGGCTATGATTTCCACCGATACAAACGGCTCTCTTATCTCTGTAATCTGGCTGCTATCCGGCAATTGTGATGGTCGATACACCAGTTGCTCGTATCCTTTGACGGTTTTAATCTGATAAACAACTGACGGAATAGTCGCTAGTGGATCAGTATTAAATTCCCGAAGCAATCTCTCTCGCACAATATCCATATGAAGCATACCCAAGAATCCGCACCTGAATCCGCGACCCATAGTTTCGGAGCTTTCCGGCTCAAAAAATAAAGAAGAGTCATTGAGCTTTAATTTAGAAAGCGAGTCTCTTAGAGATTCAAAAGCATCGGCATCTTTAGGATAAAAAGACGCAAATACCACCGGCTGCGGCTCGGTGTATCCAGGCAGGGGCTCTATATTTGGAGTCTGGAGATTGGAGATTGGAAATTGGAAATTAGTTATAGTATCTCCTACGCGAACTTTTGATAAATCTTTAAGTCCTGTGGCAATATATCCGATTTCTCCCGCTCCCAAACCGTCAGATTTTACAAATCCCGGCTTAAAATAACCGACTTCCAAAACATCTGTCTGCGCCTTGCCAGCCATCATAAATATTTTATCCCCAGGCTTCACTCTGCCATCCACTAAACGCACATAAGCAATCACGCCTTTATAGGAATCGTATTTTGAATCAAATATCAAAGCTCGCAAAGGCTTTTCCGAGTTTCCTTTGGGAGTCGGCAATTGAGCGCAGATAGCTTCAAGAAGTTTATCAACGCCCTCTCCTGTCTTACCCGATATCTCAAAAATATCCTCAATATCGCAACCAACCAGACTAGCCATTTCTTCCTTGGTTTCCTGTGGTCTGGCATTTGGCAAATCAATTTTATTTACAGCAGAAATAATTTTCAATCCTTGCTTTTGCGCTTGTTCAAAATTATATAAAGTCTGGGCCTGCACGCCTTTGGTCGCGTCCACCAATAAAACAGCACCCTCCACCGCCGCGAGAGAACGCGAAACTTCATAGCCAAAATCAACATGGCCCGGAGTGTCTATTAAATTCAAAACAAATTCTTGTTTTAAATTTAATAACGGTTGACTTTTAACATTTGACACTTGACTGTCATTTGTTAACTGCAAGCTGTTAACCATTCCGTTCGGATGATAAATCATCCGAACGGGCGCCATTTTAATTGTAATACCCCTCTCTCTTTCTAAACCCATCGTATCCAGCACCTGTTCTTTCATTTTCCTTTTTTCTATTGTCCCCGTCATTTCGAGCATTCTATCGGCAAGCGTTGATTTCCCGTGGTCAATATGCGCAATAATGCAAAAATTTCTTATTTTGTTTTGATTGTATTTATTATCATCCATAATTATTATTTAAAAAGACTACACGATTTCACAAAAAGAAAAAAGACCCAATCTGGGTTTTAATCCAATTAGGTCTTTGATTGCTCTATAATGACTATCCGCCCTTATCCAAACTTAGCTTCACATCTTGGACACTCAAACCCATTAGCGAAAGAAATGCCGCTATCATAAAAATGCGTTCTCCTCCAATTCTTACTTCCCTTGGAGTATCTCGGCTTGATATCCCGACTCCATACAAGCATTTCGCCAAATCCGTCAAAATGACATTTCGGGCAAACCAACTTACTTACGCGCGGCACGAATTCCTTACCATTTTTATTCAACTTAAAATATTGCCTACATTTCTCACACCGGAAAAATGTTGGCACGAAATACATCTTTCTGTGATAAGTGAATCGTTCCGTCTTTTTCAATCCCATATCAGAAATAGCATCACGAGATATTAATTTGCAAAGGGAATGGTTCTTTGTAAAAAGAGCAGAAATAGTCTCCCCATCAACATTCTTGCAAGACGGACACATCAACTCGTCTTCGCTACTCATAACCCCTCCTTTTTTTCTTTAAAAACCTCTTAGCCCTAAATCCAAATCAAAACCTATTTTTTATTATTTCTATCAATTCGTTGTTTCTTTGTCAAATTTATTGGATTATTATTTTATGTTTCTACTCCAAACTTTCCGGCAATTCTTTTCCCAATGTCCTGAAGGTTAAAATCTTTCCAACTATATCCCTTGATGTTTTCTTGAAAAATATATATTCCTTTGCTTTCAAAAAATAAAGCGCGGATAGATAAATTGCCGCGCCCAAAATAGAAAACATCAAAATATAAATTGCTGTTATCAAAACTCCCGCGCTTTCACCGCCATAAAACAGGAACAATCTCCTGACCAAATAAATAACCGCGACCATAATAAAAGACGCAATAAATAATTTTAATCCCCCTCTAAACAAATCCTTAATATCTAGTTCTTTTACTTTTTTCTTTAGAAAATACAGTGTAATAAAAAAATTAAACAACGCTCCCAGAGAAAAAGCCATGGGAAGACCCACCACCGCGACTCCGGATAAATTGTCCCCGCTAATTATTTTAACAATGAAATCGTAAAATATTCCATGAGAATCTATAACCCGAACAAAAATAATCCCGGAAATGATTGTTATTAAAAAAGAAAAGAAATCGGTAACAAAGGGAATCCAGGTATTTTGCAGAGCGTAAAAAGCTCTGTTTAAAATGGGCATTCCGCTTTGAGCAAAAATGCTAATGGCAAAAAATCCCAAAACTGCGGCAATCATATGGCTTTCTTTTGCATCAAACCCTCCGCCATAAATCAAGTACACGATTTCTTCACGCAATAAAAAGATAAAAGCGCCAAGAGGAATCACAAAAAATAAAATTTGCCTAAAGGCCTCTGAAAATTCATAAATAAAAGATTCCTCCTCTTTTTTTGCCGCCATTTCTGAAAGCTTCGGAAAAACTGCCACGGCATAGGAAAGGCCGATAAGACCTATCGGCAAAAATTGCACATCATTGGCAAAATTAAAAATCGTGATACTGCCAACGCCCAAAAATGAAGCTAAACTAATAAGGATAATAAAATTAATCTGCGAAGCCGCAATGGAAAAAAATCGCGCCATAGAAAGTCGCGCCATTTTCAGAACACCCGCGTGATTGAAGTTGAAAATCGCCTGATATTTAAAACCAATACTGATAGCTCCATACAATTGAATGGAAAAATGCAAAAGGGCTCCCAAAATAACTCCCAAGGCAAGACCATAAACCCCAAACCGCGGCGCAAATACCAAGGCGCCGAAAATGATGCCGAAATTATAAAAAATCGGCGCTAGAGAGAAATAAACATATTTTTTAAAATTTTGCGCAATACTGCCAAAAATACTGGAAAGTCCCAAGAATATGGGGCTTAAAAGCATAATGCGCGAAACAGAAATCGCCTCCAGTTTAATGTGCTCTGGAAGACCGGAAATTAAAAATGGCAAAATGAAAGGCATTAAAAAAAACAACGCAACCGAAACAACCGCTAATCCCACAAATAAAACATTAAGAGTGGCATTTGCAAAATGCCAGGCTTCTTCCTTGTTTTCATGAAAATAATGAGCAAAGAGCGGTATGAAGACTGCCGATAAAAATCCCAATACAAAAAGATTGTAAATGAAATCCGGCACCAAAAACGCGCTGTAATAAATATCCATTATCGCGCTAGCGCCGAATTTATCCGCAAAAATACTATTTCGAGCAAGACCGACAACCTTTCCTAAAAGTGAAAAGCCGCCTATTAAAAAGGCGGCGCTTGCCACTCCCGCAAATTGCGTTCCCAATATCCGCTTAATCATACTAATTTTATTTTGATGCTATGCGTTATTTACAACTTGCTCTCTGCAAGATATCTCATTCGCTCATTCTCGCCCCGCCAGCGCGGGGCTGCGAGGTGCGGCTCATTTTTGCCCCTCCCCAGTTTTAATAAACTGGGGAGGGGACCATGCCAAAAATTGCCGCAAACCCGCTCATAAGACACCTTGCAGAGAGTAATATATCCAAACTCTCGCGATGTGTTTTATAAACAACGCCATTAATTCTTACTATTAATCAACTTCAAAACTAACAAATAGACATTCATTAATCAAGCTGCTTCCGTCTCTCTAATATCGCTTGCCTAACGCAGGCAGGCCTCCAATTCTATTAAAATTCGTTCTCGTTCATTTGACGCAAGATGACTCGCTTTAGAAATATTCTCTTTCTTTACTTGCGGTTTATTAAATAACGCAAAATCTCCGAGTATATTTTCATTTTCTTTGACAATGGTTAAATTTTTTCCGTGAGGCTGATAATAATTTATCAAAATCGGAGCCAGCGCCTCCTGAGCGAATCGGCCGTCAGACAATCTACCCGATGATTGGCGCAATCTTGACGAGTGAATTTTAATTTCTTGTTTCTTTCTGAATATATTTTCTTTTTCAATTGATTTGAGATTTAAGCATTTTTTAACGCTGTGTATTTTATCCCAGTGCAAACCACCCAAATGCGTCATTGGTTTTATATCAAAAAGCTGATTTAAAATATGTTTGCGCGGTTTTTTATGCATTGTTTACTTTAGTAATATTATTATACAACTTAAGCGTTTTTATTGCACAATCCTGCCATCTGTATTTTCGCGCAAATTCAATACCCTGCGATGCGAATTTTTGACGAAAATTTTCATTATTTAACGCAAAATATATTTTCCCCGCCATATCTTCCTGATTTTGCGGGTCAAAGTATATCGGCAAATCACCGGATATTTCCCGATGCGCCGGTATATCACTCAAGGCCACCGACGCGCCGCAAACCATCGCTTCAAGAGGTGTGAATCCAAATCCCTCAGAAAAAGACGGCGATACATATAAATCGCAGTTTCTATACAAAAATATCTGGTCTTTTAAATTCAGAAATCCCGTCAAAACAATATCTTTTTCCAAACCCAACTCCTCCCAAGTTTTTCTAACCTCCGGATAATTCGGGTCTTCACTGCCACCCAAAACCAATTTGTGAATAACTTGATATTTATCTTTTAAAATTTTAAACGCCTTTATCAACCCGACTAAATTTTTATGACTGCGCCACGCACCGGTGTAAAATATAAAGCTAGAGATTAGAGATTGAAAGTTAGATGTTGGAGTATAATTTAATTTTACAAAAAATTCCTCCCGTAAACCCTCATAAATCACTTCCACTTTATCTCCGGAGGTATGGGGGTAAAATTTTAAAATTTCATTTTTAGTAAAATTGGACACGGCAATAATTTTCTCTGATTTTAAAAGAGCGCGCGCCATTACCAAATCAAACATCTTGCGACGGAAAAAAGACCTGCCGACTTTATTGCCGGAGAAATATTTGGGCGTCATATCGTGAATAGTGACAATAAATTTCACCGGACAAAAAATCGGAGCGTTAAAATGCGGAAAATGCATCAAGTCTAATTTTTCCCGCCAAATCTTAAAAGGGAAAAATATCTGCTCGCCGTAGGAATACCACGGATAATCAGCATCTATAATTTTTACATTTTTATATTTTTTAAGCTCGCTCTCCAATTCACCGTCTATATTTTTCAAAAACAAAACATACTCGTTTTCAGAGTCCAATTTTAAAACATTTTTTATAAGATTTTCTATATAAATCCCGATGCCGGTCTGCTTTACCCCACGCATCCGGCCATCAATTCCTATTTTCATAAGATTAAGAAAATGTGCTAAGTTATATATGTAATAATTAACTTAAAATTATGCTAAATAATAAATACCTGGGCATTATAATAATCATTGCTATTTTAATTATTGGATTCAATATTTGGTATCTTATACTCCCACCGGAGTATAATACAGAAAATGGCGAGATAGAAATAACCGCCAATCAACCGTTGCTTGGCGAGGAAAATGCGATTTTATACATGGAAGACGGATTTATTCCAAAAACCTTAAAAATAAAATTGGGGACTACGGTTACTTTTAAAAATAATTCTCTCAAATCTCTCTGGATTGCATCAGACAACCATCCCACCCATGCTTTATATCCCGCAACTGACGGATGCATCGCCAGCGCATTTGATTCTTGTAAAAGCATCAAACAAGGAGAAATATGGTCTTTTAAATTTGATGTTGCTGGCAATTGGGGATACCACAATCATATGAATCACAATGATGGGGGAACGATAATAGTGGAGTAAAAAACCCTTATTTTATATCCAATTTTTTATCCACAAACTCCTTTATTTTCCTCTTAAACTCTTCCTTGCTGAATTTTTGCGCGTGCGATTTTATTTCATCTTCATTGAATTTTAATCCGTTAAATTTTCTGACAGCGGCAATTAAATCTTCTTTCGTTTGATTTTTGAAAAATATCCCCGTTTTACCGTCTATTATTGATTCTAGTGCCCCGCCGCTTGCAAGGGCAATCACCGGCTTGCCGCACATTTGCGCCTCCACCGCCGCAATGCCGAAATCTTCTTCTTGAGGCATTATAAATGCTTTGCAATTTTCATAAATTGACGCCAATTCATTATTCGGCTTGCTACCTAAAAATTCTATGTTTGCTTTGGCTGTTTTTTCCAGTCTTCTTCTGTCCGGTCCATCGCCTACTATTTTCAATTTTAATCCCATGTCATTAAACGCCTCAATCGCCAAGTCCACTCTTTTATACGGCATCAACCTGGAAACAATCAAATAATAATTTCCTCCACTTTTAACTTTTAACTCCCGCCCGACCCGTCCGAATGGTTCATCTGGGCGGACTGAAACGTCGTTCGGGCGGGTTGAACTTTTAACTATCTCTACCGGCGGATAAATTACTTCCGCCTCTCTTTTATAATACTTTTTAATTTTGTCTGCGATAAATTTTGAATTGGCGATAAAATAATCCGGCCTTTGTGCTACCTTAAAATCCCATCTTCTCACAAAATTTATAATATGCGGTAAAAAATATTTTACTATTTTCGGATATGACGATTCTTCTATATATTTATCAGTATAATCCCAAGCATAACGGAGCGGCGTATGGCAATAACAAATATGCAAAGCACCCTTCCGCTTTTTTACTCCTTTAGCGTATGACGACGAATCGGAAATTATCAAATCAAAACCGCTTAAATCCAATCGTTCAATAGCCATGGGCATTAACGCCAAAAACAGCCGATGATGTTTTCTGGCAAAAGGAATTTTTTGCAAAAAAGAGGTTTTTATATTTTTTCCCTTAAATGAACTCTTTATATTCTCATCATAAATCAGAGTATAAATCGGCGCCTCTGGAAAAATCTCGCACAATGCTTCCAATACTTTCTCCGCCCCGCCATATTGAACTAAATAATCATGAACTAAAGCAATTTTCATCCCTCACCCTTAAAGCATTAAAGAATCACTATAGACAACTATAAACAGTGGGCCTAGTAAAATACTTTAAACTTTTTATTAAACCTCCTCCCCAAAAAACCACTAAAATATATTATGCTTTAAGGGTGAGGGATCAACATGCGCTTCTGTCGGTAAATAAAATAAATACCGTTTTCAGTAAAATTTTAAAATCCAAAAACAGCGACCAATTTTCAATATAATAAGTATCCAATTTTACTTCGTCTTCAAACGGCAAATCCGAACTTCCCGAAACCTGCGCCATGCCGGTAATGCCGGCTTTTATTGTCAGAAGTTTTTTGTGATGTTTTTGATATTTTGCTATTTCCTCCGGTTCATGCGGACGCGGACCAACCATGCTCATATCTCCCTTTAATACATTAAAAAACTGCGGCAACTCATCCATGCGAAATTTGCGCAAATATCCGCCCACCCTGGTGATTCGCGGATCATTTTTCATTTTAAAAAGCGGACCCGCTCCTTCTCTTTCATTATATTTTAAAAGTTGAGATTTTATTTCATGAGCATTCTCAACCATTGACCGAAATTTATAAAGATAGAATTCCTTACCAAGGGATATACGTTTTAATCTCACAATCACCGGCCCGCGAGAATCCAATTTGATCAAAATCGCCGACAGAATAAACACTGGCGAAAATAAAATAATCCCAAAAATCGCTCCGATAAAATCAACCATGCGCTTTATCACCTTATTCCATCCTTCCAGTGGGGTTCTTTTAAGTTCAATCAAGGGAACGCCCGCCAATGTTTCTATATCAATATTAGCGGTCAATGTCTGAAAAAGATTGGGGACAAACCGGAATACCAAACGATTTTCCTCGCAAAATTCCGCCGCCTCCAGCAACTGATCTTTGGTATAATCCTCTCCGCATATCCAAAGCGCTTCTACACCTTGTTGTTCAATGAATCTGCTGATTTCTTGAAAATCCAACTCTCTTAAATGATGAACTAATCTATATCCTAAATTGGGATAATGATAAATTTCTTTGAGCATTAATTCCGTAGTTTTATCTTTCCCGACAATTAAAATTTTCTGAATGCCGATATTATAATGAGAAATGAGATATTTTTTCAATCTTCCGATGAATATCCTCCCTAGAGTTAAAAACATAATCGCTGAAGGCCAGATGGCAAAAATCAAAAAACGAGAATCAAACCATTCGCGTCTCAAAAATAAATAAAGCAAAATCCCAAAAATCGACAGAGTGCTCGCGGAAATTATATGAAAAAATTCTTCAAGATAACCCTTTGGTTTTAGACGATACAAACCTGCTAGGGCAAAAATTAAAATCCAAAACGGAGAAATCGCCAGAACAATCAACAAAAATTGCGACGGCGGAATATCAAACATCACCGGCCTATATTGCGTGACAAAGGGGCTTAAACGCAAAAAATAAACAGCAAAAGCCGCCACTGCCAGCATAAAAAAATCCATCGGGACTAAAACAATTTTAAATATAATTTCGGATCGCTTCATATTAACGATGTTATATGATTATATGCTTAAAATCGACCTAAAATCAATAAAATCTGCCCCTCTCTCAATAAAGAGAGAGGGGCAGATAAAGCAAATCTATAAGCCGAATTCTGTATTCGCCAAAGGCGAACGATGATTATTTCTCTGGGATCGCAATCACTTGCGACCTCTAGCGTCAAATAAACTGACTTGCACCGGGTAGGGTTTTTCACAATTTGTTGTTGCCAACAAATGAGTGCGGAAGCGAACGCGCTCCGCGCGTAACTAATAACAAATGACTAATAACTGATAACAAAATTGTCATAAGTTATGGGTTATAAGTTATGAGTTATGTGCGAAGCACATACACCCGCACACTTTTCACCTTTCATCCCTCACCCAACAAGCACTGCGAGCTCTGCTCGCAAAATTTTCATCAAAACATCAATAACCTTACGCAATTTTTTACTTATTCATTGCTAAATTATCGATAAATGTGCTTGTTGGGTGAGGGACTAGTATTGTCTCTGTGACACTATCCGTCAGAAGGGTTTATAGTTAGTTATCTTATATAATGATAGCTAAATTTATCCCTTGCATATTGCCCAGCCGTT
>LBUA01000009.1 GCA_000992345.1 Parcubacteria group bacterium GW2011_GWD2_38_12
ACGATCCCGTCCTGCGGCTCAACGAGCGCGGTGGCGAACTGCAGGACGGGATCGTGAAGCTCATCGCCGAGCTGTCCGTGTCCAACCAGTTCGCCGACGAGAAAGTTCGTTCCAGCTACACGTACCCGAAGGAGTACAAGGGGCCGAAGCCGATCGCGGATCAGATCAAGGCACTTGCCAAGATTTTTGATCTCGACCCGAGCCACGCCATCGAGTTCGCCAAGAACTTGCCTGCACTCCCCGAGGGCGCCGAGGGATGGTTCGCCATTCCGTCGGTCGACGCACTGACCAAGAAGCATTTCCCCGAAGTGACCGATCCGACTCAGAAGTATTGCCAGGCGGTCCAGCGCGGTCACGCCAAGATCGTGGCCTCCCGGTCGTTCTACAACTACCGTGAGGGACAGATCACGCCGGCGCAGTTGCGGGTTCACGCTCGCACGGCGCACGCGCTGGATTTCATCGCCGAGACGCAGAAGAGCGACATCCTGATCGTCGCCGCCCAGCTCGGCATGCGCCATCGCGGCAAGTCCGTCCGTCAGGCTCGTGGGGTCTTCGTGGCCAACGAGTTTGGTCTCGGAGCCTTCGCAATCGGCATCATATTGCTAACCCACCCCGAACGCGAGGTTCAGTGGGAACAGCTCCACGTCGACTGCGCTGGTGACGAGTTCTCTCCGGGCGCCGGTGGCGTCTTCTCAAACGCGCCGGTCTTCGACTTCGACGGCGGCGAGGTCAGGTTCAACGCCTACTGGTTCGGCGACGCCTACTGGCACTTCGGTTCCGCTTCGGCCTTCGTCTCGCCCCAGTAGTAGAGCATAGCTCACTACGGGGCAGGCAGTAATCGACCCTTGCTTGCCCGCCGAAGCTTTGGCGAAGGCGGGAGGTCTTGAATCCTTGGATCTTTTGACTCCTTGTTAATTGATCCTTGCCCGTTCGACAAGCTCAGAGCAACCCCGAGTTGAATCGAAGGGTTGAATTCCGCCGCAGGCGGTCGAAAAAAATTGGGGCTATCCACAACACACCGTGGATAGCCCCTTTTCTTTTTTATATATGTTAGACTAATAAAATTATGCTAAAATCTAAAGTTATTATTTTTTATATCAAAAAATGGTTTTATATTAAAACAATAACAATCTAAATAAACGAGATTATTATTTCTTAAAAACAATGGAAAAATATATTGAAAAACAAGTGGAAGAAAAGGAGTTTATTGATAGATTACACCAGAAAGCAGAAAGGATATTAAGTGAATATGCGATTTCTATGGACGATTTTATCTATGAAAAAGAAATTATTGAAAAAGATAAAACTCTTGTAAATACTTTAAAAGCAAAATTCAAGAAAGATGCCCCCAATGAAGAAAAGGAGGCAAAGGTTCTCGCTGATATTCTGGAAGCAATCATCCTTGAAGAATCGGAATCAAGCAATTGGCTTGGTCAAAACGCATCCACAATAAAAGTATCTGAATATGACGATTATGTAAATCATATTGATACCATTATTGAATTTGAAGACGCGGAAACAGCTTCTCATACAGCGCTTGGCATTGACGCTACATATTCAACAAGCATAAAAGAAAAATTTGACCGTATCAAAGAAGAAATTAAAAACGGGGTTCTCGCCGAAGCGAAATATTTTTCTTCTTCATCTATAAAAGGAATGCACATACAAATTCCGCGTTTAATTATCGGAGCTGAAGTAAAGACCATAAAGGAACTGGGGGAGTTATGGCTGGATAAAGATAGCAGGGTGGAGGGAAGAAAAAAAGAAGTCAAAAAAGCGCTGGAAAATCATCCTGCGCAATTTCAGATTTTAAGACAAATGCTTCTAGAAGCGGAGGTTTTTGAAAAATACGCCCAAAAAGTCAATCAGCAAAAAATAGCGGAAACCTACGCAAGATTAAAAAAATTAGTCCAAAAAATTTATGACAACAAAAACCCGAATCAGAACGACAAAGGCGACTATGATAATATGATTGATATTATAAAAAACAATTTAAAATCTTTTGAGTAAAAGACAGTGCTTTGGCCTACAATTGACTTTTATCCTAAAAAGCATTAATCTATCTACCATAAACTAACTGTGTTTCTGCGAATTTCCTGCTCACAGAAAATGCTCTCAAAGAATAACTATTAACAATTCACAGTTAACAGTTAACGCATAGCAATTTGAATTCATTGTCAAATGTTACTTGTTAAATGTTAAAAGTTCGCGAATCGCATGCCAATCACAACATCAGCAAAAAAGGCCCTGAGGCAAAACAAGAAAAAAAGAGCGCATAATCTGCGCTATATTAATCGCATCAAGGCACTCGCGAAAGAAATCAAAAAACTTGTTGCAACCAAAAAATTCAAGGAGGCGACAGAAATTTTACCAAAATTTCATAAGGCGCTGGATAAGGCCGTAAAGGAAAATGTCATCAAAAAAAATACCGCCTCCCGCAAAAAATCCCGCATAACTCTCGCAATAAACAAGGTAAAGTAATTAAACACAAAATCCCGCATATGCGGGATTTTGTGTTAGCTAAAAACTATAAGCTAACAGCCAAAAACTACCCTAAAGTTCCACCACAAACAAATTCAACGCCATTTGCGGCTCCATCTCTCCGATTTTTATTTTCAAATCAATATCAAATAATTTTTGGTAGATATTTTTCAGTTCCTCGAAGGAAAATAGGCGAGAAGCAATTATGCTTTTCTTAACAATAAACGGATGTAATCCGATTTTTTTAGCGATATTGTCTGGACTTGCCCCCCCCTCAATCAAACTTTTCACTCTCAGTAAATTCCTGAATTGATAAATAATCATTGTCAAAAGATAGATTTCTGATTCACCATTTTCTATATGCTCATTTAAAATTTTAAGCGCTAATTTTTTATCTTTTTTAGCGATAGCGTCAATCACCGCAAAAATATCCGAATGAAAATCCGGCGTTACCATCTCAACAACATCTTTTTCCGTGATTAATTTTTTATATGCCGCCAATTTATCTATCTCATTTTTCAAACGATAAAGATCGCTACCAACCGACTGCGTTAAAATAGATATGGCCCTTGACTCGATTTTCGCCTCCAATTTTTCAAATTCTTTCTGTATCCATGCATTTAATCTCGCACCTTCCAACTTTTTAAATTCCTGAAACAAATTCGGCTTTTTAAGCAATTTATCAAACTCTTTATTCTTGACTGGCGCGCCGGCTTCAAAAAATACAATCACAATATCTTTAGATTCTTCTGCGTCCGCTTTTTTTGCCAATTCCAGAATTTTCCCTGCGCTATCCGCGTCTTCCAAAAAAAAATTCTTCAAAACAATCAGCTTTTTTTCCTCAAACATAGACACCGTTTCCAGCGCTTGCTTAAAATCGTCAAAATCAAAATTATCCGCATCAAAAATATGCAAACTCAGCCCGCTTTTTTGCGTTCTCCTATAATTTCCGATTATTTCTTTTAGTTTTTGATCGGCCAGAAACGGCTCAAAGCCATATAACACAATTTGCATCTGTTATTTAGTTTATATTTTATATTTTTAAAATTATATGAAATATTTTTTAACAATTTTGATAATTTCTAATTATCAATTTCTAATTTCTAATCAAATCTCTGCCCTATTTTTACTAAAATAAAATGTCTTGCGATTTATAGCTGATGAATAAACGCTATATCCATAAAATCTTTTGGCTTGGGTCCACAATCTCAATCCAAATCTGTCCGGGAACAAATTTTATTTCTTGACCGGATTCGCTAAAAAATGTCAATTTGCTTTGCTTGTTCAATTCGTCTTTTTTCCAAGTCCCTTTTATTTCTCGGCCATTTTGATAAATTATCGCTTTGCCACCGCCCTCAACATCAATATCATTGTATTGTCCCTCAACTTGCCGGCTTTTAGCAATCATTGCAATCACATTTTTTGCTTCCACTTTTTTATCCTCTAATTTATCAACCTCAACCTTACCGCCACGATATCTCAAATATGAATTATTTTGAAAATCATAATCATAAGACACTTTATAAACTCCAGAATAAAAAATATTAAGCGAGCAATATTTTTTTAGACTGGCGCAAGAATCTTTTTCTGCCATATTATTTTTTATATCTTCTCCGGATTGAAATAAATATCCTTCGAATTTGCTTTTCATTCTATAACCTAGTTTTTGGGAAGTATTTTCTATTTTTTCCGTTGAAGTAAATCCATTGTGCGGAGCGGGAATAGATTCGTCGCGATAAAAAACATTGAATGGATTGGTCAGGGCGTCAATATTATTCATAACTTTTTGCCGTAATTGTTCAAGAGCAAAATGCGACCCGCCCCAATGCACATAGATAGTATCAAAACCTTGAGCGAGCGGTATGAAGTCATGGCGCGCAGAACGGATAGAGCCGATTTGAGAAGGATCTCCACAAGTGAAAATCGCCATCATGCGCGTGATGCTACCGGTGATCACCTGCGCTTCCACCACCAAATCTGCGCTGGCGATCCCGGACAACGGGCGAGCTACAGCGTCGCCGGCATACATCACCGCAAACGGCCGGCGATCATAATTCTCACAAAAAATGCCACTGAGATTATTTTGTTTGCCATTTTTAACGACTTCTTCTTTATCGCCGGATAATTCTATCACTGCCGAATCGCCGACAACATCTTTTTTTATTAAAATTTTCTTACCACTGTAGAAAAACCAAAAACCAACGCCAAGGATTATTAATATCAAAATAATTATTGAAATTTTTTTCATATTTTATATTTTCTAAATTATATTTTATAACTTCTGGCACTTCGAGCAAAAATGAGCCGATCGACCACCTATTTTAATCCTTTTTATTATCCCATTGCAATATAGACCCGTCCCAAGCGAAGTCAAAGGACATTTTTCCCCCTCTCGTCGATAAACTCTCCTGATTTTATCATATCCGCCAGATTTCCCTTCTGGATCGCGATAATCGGAAATACTTGCGCCACGCAATTTTATCGCCTCTTTTAAAACCTGCCTTGTGTATTTATAAATATTTTTTAAATTTTTATTACTTAATTTTTCCACTCTAGCGAATGGATGGATTTTGGCAAACCATAAAATTTCATCGGAATAAATATTTCCGATGCCGGAAAGAATTTCTTGATCCATTAAAATTTGTTTGATTTTCCCTTTTTGCTTATTTAAAATTTCAACAAATTCTTTTTCTGTAAGCTCTAGTGGATCCGGACCTAGATTTTTCAAATCTGGCAAAGCTTCTATTTTATCTTTATCACCGGCCATTATCTTGGCAAATTTTCGCAAATCAGAAAGCGCAAGCTGTCTGCCATTTGATAAATAAAATATCGCATGGATATAATTGTTCACCTTTTCCTGCATTTCCCCCGAAACTAAACTTTGAACTTTTAACTTTAAACTTTTAACTTTATTGATTTGCCATTTACCAACCAATAAATGTCCCGTCATTTTCTGATGGATTAAAAGCAATTTTCCGCCGCTCAAATCAATCAAAATATTTTTTCCCTTGCGATAAACTTTTAAAATTTTTCGGCTAATTATTTCTTTCTTAAATTTTCCGATATCCGGCGGCAACTGGATATTTTTCCCCAAACCCTTGCCAGCCTTAAAATCAGTCCAAAAATCCCGGATTTTCAGCCCCGGGATTTTTTTATTAAGGTCTTTTGAAATTGTTTCTACTTCGGGAAGTTCCGGCATTTTTCATGAATCATGAAGCATGAAGCATGAAATCCGCAGCAGCGGATTAAACGTTATGTGTTTCATGTTGCACGTTATATATTCATCATCAAAGCATTCTTTATTTTTTCCACGATTTCTTCGGGGGTAAAATGCGCTTTAATCATAAAATCATATGCTCCTATCTTTAGGCCTTTTTCCACATCGACGCGCGAACCAAGATTTGAAAGAATAATAACGGGAATACTTGCTGTTTCGGAACTATTTTTAATTTGTTTTAATACCTCAAAACCATCAATTCCAGGTAAAATTAAATCAAGCAAAATTAAAGATGGTTTTATTTCATTCGCCTTTTTTAATCCATCTTCTCCGTCAAATGCCTCAATAACATTGAATCCTTCTTTTTGCAATTTAACCAACATCAAATTGCGCAAGAACGGATCATCTTCAACAAGAAGTATTTTTTTTTCCGCTAATTTTTGATCAATATCCGGCACTTTTCATGAATAATGAAGCATGAAACATGAAGTCCGCGACGGCGGATTAAATGTTGCATATTTCATGTTGCGTGTTATATATCCAATAATACTCCAAACATTTAAAAATTAAAATAGCGCTTTTAGATCCCCGAGATTTTCTCCATATTCCGCCTCCACCAATAAAGGCACTTCCAATTTAACGACATTCTCCATTATTTCTTTGATTTTCAGAGCCTCTTTCTTAACCGCCCCTTCTCTTATCTCAAACACCAACTCGTCGTGAATTTGAAGTAAAAGGCGGACATCATCACGATTATTTAAATTTAAATTGTTATAAATTTCAATCATGGCTGTTTTGATAATATCCGCGGCTGTTCCCTGAATGGGCATATTGGCCGCCATTCTTTCCGCGGATTGTTTTATCTGCCAGCTCCCCGATAAAATCTCCGGAATATATCTCCGTCGGCCCAGTAAAGTCTGGACATAACCAAGCTCGCGCGCTTTCTGAATTGTGTTTTTAATATAATTGGCAATTCCGGAAAAATCAGAAAAATATTCTTTTATGAATTTTTTGGCATCCGCATAATCAATTTTCGCTGTTTCGGAAAAACTTTTCGCGCTCATCCCGTAAAGCACGCCGAAATTTAAAGTTTTGGCGGCGCGTCGCATTTTGTCATCTACCCTTTCAATGGGCACATTAAAAATTTCCGCAGCCGTCATCAAGTGGATATCTTTGCCCTCCTTAAAAGCTGCCATCATTTTTTCATCATTGGCAATCACGCTGGCAAGACGAAGTTCAATCTGCGAATAATCAAAAGCAACCAATTCATAACCTTTATCAGCGACAAATGCTTTACGAATAGATGCGCCAAGGTCGGTGCGTATAGGAATGTTTTGTAAATTCGGTTCAAGAGAAGAAAGACGACCAGTGGAAGTCCCAGCTTGATTGTAATTAGTGTGGATTCGGCCGTCTTTTGCATCTACCATTTTCGGCAAAGCGTCCACATAAGTGCTTTTGAGCTTAAAAATTTCCCTGTAATCTAAAATGGAATCTGCGATGGGATGCGCCCCGCGCAATTTTTCAAGCTCGGATGCTTTGGTGGAAATCGCCCCGCCCGGAGTTTTGCGAAGAGATTTTATTTCAATTTTTAATTTGTTAAAAAGAATTTTGGAAATTTGCTGGGGCGAATTGATATTAAATTCCTCGCCGGCTAATTCATAGATTTTCTTTTCTAGATTTTTCAATTTTTCCGCCAATTGGCCGGAAAATTCTTCTAGATAAAAAACGTTAATTTTTACTCCTAATGTCTCCATTTGCGCCAAAACAGATATTAATGGCATCTCTATTTCATGAAAAATCTTCTTCAATCCCTTTTCTTCAATTTCTTTTCCCAGAACCTCTTTTAGCTCAAATAGTTCCGAGACATAAACATTCTCGTCTTCAATTACATTTTCTTCAAATTTTGATTTTTGACTTGCAATTTTGATTTTTGATTTTTGATTTTTGATTTTTTCCAATGGATACTCCCTCTCCCCGGGATTGAGTACATATGCGGCGAGCATAATATCAAAATCAATTCCCCGCAATTCAATATCATATTCTCGCAAAATTTTAATCAAGGACTTCAAATTATGTCCGATTTTTTTGATATTTTCATTTTCAAAAATTTCCTTAAAATCCCTTAAAGATTCTTTTTTTATAAAAATCTCTTCTTTTCCGTTAGTTGCCAAATTCACACCTAAAAATTTCCCATCATCGAATCTCTGTAAAACCGCAATTTCTTTACCTTCCAACAATTTCTCTTTCAATTCTTTATATTGTTTTTCATCGTCAAACCCTTGAATATCTATAATTTTTAATTTTGAATTGTCATTTTGATTTTTGATTTTTACATTTTGATTTTTCCCTTCCTTCCATGGCAGTCGATTTATCATACCGTGAAATTCCATCTCCCCTAAAAGTTGCTCAACTTTTTTTCTGTTTGCCGTGGAGAATTTCCCGACTCTTGCATCTTCCAAATTAAAATCAATGGGCGCGTCGCGTCTTATAATTGATAATTTCTTACTTAAAAACGCCTGATCCTTGTATTCAACCAATTTTTCAATCAACTTTTCCGATAACCCCTCACCCTTCAGGGATTGCGCGGGGCGCGAATTCTTTATTGTCTTTGAAGGGTGAGGGGCTTTTCGCTTCCCTATTTCCTCATAAAGATTCTCCAGTGTTCCGTATTTAAAAATTAAAGCAGATGCCGTCTTATCTCCGACTCCCGGCACTCCGGGTATATTATCCGAAGGATCTCCCTTGAGCCCTTTAAAATCCACCATCTGTCTGGGATGTAATCCATATCTATCAATCACCGCTTTCTCGTCATAAATAACGGTATCGGTAATGCCCTTTTTTAATGTATAAACAATCGTCTTGCCATCATCCACAAGCTGAAGAGTGTCTAAATCGCCAGTCAAGATGATGCTCACAACATCAAGTTTTTTATTTTTAACTTTCTCACAAATAGTCCCCAGCACATCATCTGCTTCGTATCCCGGCATCTCCATCACCGGCACACCAAAAGCCCGCATCACTTCTTTTACTTTATTGAATTGCGTTATCAATTCATCCGGCGCTTTGGGCCTGTGAGCTTTGTATTCTTCAAATTCTTCGTGCCGAAAAGTCGGCTGAGGAAGATCAAAGGCCGCAACAATATATTGTGGCTGCATCTCTTTTAGAATCTTCAAAAATACGCTCACATACCCGAAAACCGCATTCAAAACCTCTCCTTTTTGCGTGGCAAGCGACGGCAAAGCATGATACGCGCGATGAATCAAGGCATGGGAATCTATAAGAACTAATTTTGGCTTATTTTTAATATCCATTTATTTTAAATTATAACATAAATACTTTTTTCTTTTTTATTGAAAATATATATTAAGGAGAGTATGCTTTATTTGATATAATTTATATTTATGAAATTTTCTAAGTCTCAAATTATCAAAAAGATCCGTGAAATTGTAGAAAAAATGTTTTCCGGAATTGGACCATGCCATGATTTTTACCATACTAAAAGGGTCTTGAAAGTTGCCAAATATCTGGCAAAAAAAGAAAAAGCGGATATGTTTATTGTTGAACTTGCCGCCTTACTCCATGATATTGGCAGAATAGAGGAATATAAACACAAATATCACAAAGCAAAACTTAATCATGCCGATCTGTCGGCAAAGAATGCCATACCTATACTCAAAAAATTCAAACTCCCCGAAAAAACAATAAATGATATCTACCATGCTATTATTGCTCATCGCTTCAGAAACCCGACCGAAAAGGCGCACACAATTGAAGCAAAAATCCTGCGCGATGCGGACAAACTGGATAGTATCGGCGCCATCGGCATCGCAAGAGCCTATATTTGGCTTGGCGAATATCGCATCGGCACAATTTATGTCGGTAAAAGCGAATGGTCAAAATTCAATATCAATTCCAAAGACCCCAAACATGACTCCCTTCAAAGAGAATGGGCAATAAAACTCTCTAAAATAAAAAATCAAATGTTTACAAAAAGCGGAAAACAATTGGCCATAAAAAGACATAAATTAATGGAGAAATTTTTAAAAAACCTTGAAAAAGAAATTAAATTTGCTTAGTCCTTCATATTTGATATAATAAACCTTGAATTATATGATTCCTGAATTATTCAAAAATCTTTTATCTTTGCACATTTTATTGGGAGTGGGGGCCACCGCCGCTTTTGGTTACGCCTGGATGCAATTTAAAAATCCCGACTACAAAATGCTTAATGTACAAATTTTATCCATTCTCGGCGCTTTAGCGCTTTTTTCTTCCTGGATAACCGGCGGATACTATTATCTTTACTATTACGGAGAAAATGTAAAACCGCAAATTCTTGCTGGATCACAACCTTGGGCGCATAAATTAATAATGGAAGCAAAAGAACATATTTTTCTGATAATGCCCTTGATCGCAGTCACCATTTTGTTGTCAGTTTTTTTGTTAAAAGACGAATTTCAGACTGAGCCGCAAATTAAAAAATCAGTTTCCGCCTTGCTCGCTTTTAATGCAATTTTGGGAATTTCAATAATGGTAATGGGATTTATCATATCCGGAGCGCATTAAATTTAGATAATAACTGATTACGCTAATTTTATATGGATGATACAAGAATAAAACTTATTACCTCAATAATAAAAAGCGCGATTTTTACGGTGATATTTGTGGCCGCAATTACCATAACCGCTGATTTAGCGCCTGACTTAAAAAATTGGCTAAAAAGCGTCTTTACCCATCATTGGATAGGAAAAAGCATTTTAACTCTCATTTTCTTTTTAATTTTTTCTATTGTTGTTTATTTGTGTCCTTGCCAAAAAAATATTGAAAAAACAAAAAAACTTTTATCTTATTTGCTCTGGTCTTCAATGAGTTCAGCCGTTATTATTTTTCTCTTTTTTATCTGGGAAGCATTTTTGAAATAAGGCATTTAAACATTGTTCCAGGCAGCGCGTCCGATACGGACGCGCTGCTTTCAATTTCTTTTAAAACTGCTATTATAAAAAAATTAAAACCATGGATTTTTTAAAAGAATTGAACGACAAACAGCGCGAAGCGGCCGATCAAATTGAGGGGCCTGCTTTAATCATCGCGGGAGCAGGATCGGGCAAAACCAAAACCATCACTAGTCGTATAGCCAATATGATCGCTCGCGGAATCCCGCCGCAACAAATTCTTGCCGTTACCTTTACCAATAAAGCCGCCAATGAGATGAAAGAACGCATCCATAAATTATTGTCCAGAATTCCAACTTCCAACCTCCAAACTCTAACTTCCGCCCCCTTCGTCGGCACTTTCCATTCTTTTTGTGTCAGGTTTTTAAGGGAAGAATATAATTCAAATTTTGTTGTTTACGATACCGATGACCAGCTATCACTCATTAAAGAAGCGATGAAAGAGCTGGAAATAGATGACAAACAATTCAAGCCTTCAAGCATTCAAGCCGCGATATCCGCCGCAAAAAATGCAATGCTCAATGCCGAGGAATTTAAAAAACGATCCGAAGGATATTGGCAGGAAACAATCGCCAAAATTTTTAAAAAATACGAGGAAGCTCTTTTGAGTTGTAATAGCCTGGATTTTGACGATCTTTTATCTAAAACAGTGCAAATTTTAGAATCCAAACCGGAAATTTTAAAAAAATGGCAGGAAAGATACAAATATATAACCGTGGACGAATATCAGGACACTAATTTCGCGCAATATAAAATAGTAAATTTGCTCGCGCAGAAATACAGAAATCTTTGCGTTGTGGGGGACGATCAACAATCTATCTATGCTTTCCGTGGAGCGGATTTTCGCAATATCCTGAACTTTGAAAAAGATTACCCGGAAGCAAAAATCATTCTCCTTGAAGAAAATTACCGCTCCACAAAAAATATTTTGGACGCGGCCAATAAAGTTATTTCTAAAAACACAATCAAAAAAGACAAAAAACTCTGGACGCAAAACGAAGACGGAGCGATGATAAACGCCATACTCGCTCAAAGCGAAAGACAAGAGGGGAATTTTGTCGCAAGCGAGATAAAACGAATAGCCAAACAAGAAAAAATAAAATTCTCGCAATGCGCCGTGATGTATCGCACCAACGCGCAGTCGCGCGCCGTAGAAGAATCATTGATTAAAAACCAGATTCCCTATCAATTAATCGGTGGATTAAAATTTTACGAAAGAAAAGAAATAAAAGATATTCTGGCGTATCTGCGTATTATCTTTAATCCCAAAGATCAAGTCAGTATCCAAAGAGTATTAAACGTCCCCACCCGAGGCATGGGCAAATACGAAAAAATATACGGTCAAATTGTTTCGCGAATTATTTTAAATGAAGAATTGCCAACCCATAATTTAAAGGATAAAAAAATCTCCGCGTTAAAAGATTTCGCTGAATTGATAAAAAATATCAAATCGGATTTCAGCGAAGGAAATCTCAGCGACCTGCTTGGCGGGATAATCAATAAAATAAATTATGCAAAATACATTGAAAATGACTATGTTGACGCAGAAAACAGGATGGAAAATATCCAAGAACTTTTTTCCGTGGCTTCTGTATATGATAGTTTGCCGCTGGACGGCGCGATTAAAAATTTTTTGGAAAATTCGGCATTATCTTCCGACACGGATGGAATTGACCAAAATTCGGAAAAAACGCATTTAATGACCGTCCACTCCTCAAAAGGATTGGAATTTGACGCGGTATTTATCGTCGGCCTGGAAGAGGGGATATTCCCGCATTCCCGCAGTTCACTCAATCCCGCCGAGCTCGAAGAAGAACGCCGGCTTTGCTATGTCGCTCTGACCCGAGCTAAAAAACATTTGTATCTGATATTTGCGCAAAAAAGACGGCTCTTCGGATCAATTCTCGCTAATTCTCCATCGCGATTTTTATTTGATATTCCGCAAGAATTGGTATCTTTCAGGCAACTTGAAGATGATAATGACGGGTTAATTCAAATTGACTACTAAATATGTCGCCTACGGAGATAAAAAAATTAATGGAAAAATATGGCATCGCGCCCAAAAAACTTTTTGGACAGAATTTTCTGATTTCCGAAGGCATTTTGGATAAAATCATAAAATCGGCAAATCTTTCAAAAAAAGATATTATCCTGGAAGTCGGTCCGGGACTTGGCGCGCTGACTTTCAAAATGGCATCTCTTGCTAAACGAATTATTGCCGTGGAAAAAGACAGAAACCTTGTGAAGATTCTGCAGGAACGCCTCACCGAAAAAAATATTAAAAATGTTGAAATTATCGAAGAGGATATTTTAAAATTCGAAACTATAAACTATAAACTAAAAACTAAAAACTATTCATTAATTGCCAACATTCCCTATTATCTGACCTCCGCGCTAATCAGAAAATTTTTAGAAACAGAAAATAAGCCGCAGAAAATAATTTTAATGATCCAGAAAGAAGTAGCGCAAAGAATCTGCTTGCCTCGCCGTAGCCTTAGCGGAGGCAAGCGCTCTCAACAAATAAAAATGAATATTCTGGCATTATCCGTCCAATTTTACGCTGACGCAAAAATACTTTTTTATGTTTCCAAAGAAAACTTCTGGCCAGCGCCGAAAGTTGATTCAGCGGTCATAGAAATAACGCCAAAAGAAAAATTGCCCGATATTGATGAAAAGTTATTCTTTAAAATAGTAAAAGCCGGATTTTCCAGCAAAAGAAAACAGCTTTCCGGAAATCTCGCAAATAACCTCAAACTCCCAAAAGACAAAATAGAGGAAATTCTAAAATCCATCGGAATAAACCCAAAACAAAGAGCGGAAGAATTAATGTTGGAAAAATGGATGGATTTAACAAATTTTATTTGGCGGGAAGCAGACTTGAGCCAAAATATAAAATAGAGTAATCGCCTATATCATAAGTTACTAATCCAAGCGTTGCAGCTTTCGTGCATTTACCTTTCATTTTTATTGATTTTCCCAATTGGGCGATACCGGGATAAACCATATTATATAAGAAAGGATTTATGGACCAAATAGGGTAATAAAGAAAGAAGCATCCTCCTTTGGGAGGCCCTATATAATAAGGAATGCCTTGAATGCAGTCAAAATCAACAATGGTGACAACCCTCCCTCCAAAATCATAGACAACGCCTTTTGTTGCAATCGCAGCAGCCGATAAAACATCAGCCGCCGGTCCTGACAAGAAAAATCCTCCTTCTCTTTTATTTGAAAAAAAACAAGAGGATTGCGCCTGAGCATTATTTACCAATAAATCTTTAAAGGAAAACTCAAAATGAGAGACTCCGGCTAATTTCCTTTGCATACCGGGCAAATAAGATTTGGCGTTTTTTAGATAATCTTCATTTATTTTTTTTATCTCATTTTTTGAAAAATTTTTATCGGCAAGCTTTTTCGCGTATTCCGCGTGATATTTATACCAGGCGATAACCGCTCCGTGAGCAGAAGCGAGTTTTGGATTTATAGGCATTGTCTTTAACTCTTCAACGGTTTTCTGATCAAGTCTTGCCCAGATTTCCAATGATTTTTTTAAGTCTTCGGATAAACCCATTATTTCAACTCTTTTCGCCAATTCTTCCACTGATAAAATCTTCTTATTATTATTGTCTCTTTTTAAATTTTTAAAATCCTCCTCGCTAAAACTCGTCCTTTCCAAAACAAAAGCCATTAAAGACGGGTAATCGGAGAACCCTCCGCTCGCTCGAATACTGAGTTCGCCCTGAGATACGGAAGAAACGTCAAAAGAAGGTTTGGATATTTCCATTTTTGAAACCTGGTAAAATTGCCTGAAATATTTATAAAAATCAAAAGAAAAAGCGGCAAAACCGAAATCACTCCTGAAAATAGGGAGGTAAACAAAACCAAACACCGAAAGCATTAATAGAATATTTATGATGATTTTCATATAGTCAGAATATATCAATATTATATCAGATAAGCAAAATATAATACATCCTGTATCTGGCTTGCTTTTTGTTTTTTTGGTATAATTTAATAGTGCAAAAAGAAAATATCCCGCTTCATGGCGGACAAAAAATTTTCAAACACAAAAAGCTGATTTTGGCTGTAATTTTGCCGCTTGGCTTTTGGGCTGGGCTTTTTGGTTTTTGGTTTTTTAATTCCAATCAGCAATCAAACGCCAATCCCATTATTTTAAAATCCTCCGGAACAAACCAATTTGGACAAAAAAGCATCAGCCAACTGGCTTCCCTTGCCGCGACCCAGATTGATTCCGACAAAGACGGCCTCACCGACTGGGAGGAGTCAATCTACGGAACGGATTCAAAAAAATCCGACTCTGATGGGGACGGTTATTTGGATGGCGAAGAAGTTGTTTCCGGCCGCGACCCGCTCAAAAAAGGGCCTGACGATTTAATCGTCTCCTCCCCAAAAAATAAAATAGAAGAAATGACCGCGACCCAAAAATTTACGGAATTGGCAGTGGCCAATTATTTGACGGCTTTTCAAACAAAAAACCCGGCGGAATTTAAACCTGAGGAAATTGATAAAATATTGAAAGATTCTATCGGCAACGATCCGAGCATGTCCGCTAAATTCAATGAAATTTTAAAATCCGAACTTTATTATTTCGTCCCGTCCAATTTAGACACAGAAATAAAGTTCGCTAAAAATGATACGGAAAAGGAACAAAAAATATATTTTGGAAATATCACGAAATTATTAAAAGAATTTTATGACACAGAACCTAAAAATGATTTTTTCCAAACAATAAATCAGAGCATGGCCACAAAAAATTATTCCAAGATGGATGAATTTGCGGCGTTTTATCAAAAAATGTATGCGAGCGCCAAAAATATAGCCGTGCCAAAATCGCTGACAACAAACCACGAAAATTTGATGAGTTATTTTTATAAAATGCAAAAAATCAGCGAAGCGATAAAAATATATGAAACCGACCCGCTAAAAACACTGCTGGCGCTCAATGAACTGACTAATTTAACACAGAAATTATTTGCTCAAAATCCATGAGTAAATCAAATAAACAATTTATAATCCAGCTAATCTCCTTTTGGGTTATCTTTTTTATGATTTTCGCGCCAACAGCAAATATTTTATTCTTTTTGCCAAAAAATGCGGCTGCCGCGGAGGAACCCTCCAAACCAGAAGCGTATGCAACTGCATATGGAATATGCAGTGTTTTATATATATCTGGCTACACAAAGGAAACGCTTCAACTTCTTAAAGTGTCCGTCAGTAGTGCACCAGCCGGCGCAAGCGCATGGACACAAATAGACACCTGCGCCACAGAAATCGGCAATAATAAAATTATCGTTCAGATAGAAGACGCAATAGAAGCCGCTGCAACAATCGCCCTTGAACAACTTCTCGTGGCGCTCACCAACCAAATCATCGGCTATATTAACAGCGATGAATTCGGCCACAAAGGATTTGTTTTGGATTTCAACGCCGCTCTCAATAGCGCCGCTCAAGTGGCTGGCGCCAAATTTTTAAATTCTCTGACCGGAGTGAATCTCTGCTCCACAATTCCGCGTCTAAAACTGCAAATAGCGTTATTGCCCACACCGGACTTTAAAACAAGATCTGAATGCACGTTGGATAAAATAGTCGGGAATATTGAAGATTTTCAAAAGGATTTTTCAAAAGGCGGCTGGCTGGCGTGGGATGAATCAATGAAAGCCAATAATAATGCTTTTGGCACCTGGCTTGTGGCCCAAGATGAAAAAGCGATGCTTCAATTTGCTGAAGTTCAGAAAAAAGAAAAAGAAATGACAGACGGATTTTCGCCCAAGAAAAAATGTCTGGATCCGTCTGGCGTTGACCCCGAAAGCGTCAATTGCAAAACATCAATAACCACTGCCCCGAGCGGCACGGTTGAGGTTGCCTCTAATTTTGCCGCGCTCTCGCCGATTGAATCTCTTCAAAATAAAATAACAGCTCTTTACATAAAAACCGGTCCCTTTGGACCATATCTTTCCGCCATCACCAATGCTCTTTTGAATCGTCTTACGAAAGATGGCCTTAGCGCGCTCTTAAGCACTTTCACGGAAAATGATTTAAAACAATCCAATCCCTACCAAAGTGTCATTGATCAAGTTGCGGCAACTTCCGGCAGTTTTATGACCGCCCAATCCAATCAGGCCCAAGCTAATTTAATTTTAAATACACTTCAAACACTTGACCAATTTATCACCGATACGGCCAAACCTCTTTATTTCAATATACTTTCCGCAGTTGCCAATATAAAAACCCAACAAGATAACATTATCAATAATTTTTGGGCGCAGGGAATGACCGGGAACGCGACTGTCACGATTCTTTCCGGACCCACAACCATAGCCGGCTCCGGATCAATCCTGCAAATAGTCTCAACCATATATAGCATTACTCAGGCGCAAATCGGACAAGCCACAATAGAAAAAACGGAAACCACTTATACCGACGGGACAACGGCAAGAACTTTCAATCTGATAAACAAACAAAATAAAATAGAAGACATTGACGGAATTCTGACCGAATACAATACGATTTTCAATTCATTATCTTACAGCCAATCGCAAATAAGCGCGGCGCAAGCTCCGACCAAACTGGCTTATGACAAAATAACCGCCTACATAAACACCTGGAACGGCACGAGCGGAGACGCCGCGGCCAAATCCGCCATGGATAAAGCCATAGCCGACGCCATTCCCCCTATCCAAAAAGTCATCCCGTCAACTTCAACAACCTTAGAGCAGTTAGGCGATGAAACTTTGGCGCTTTACAATAAAACATTCTCCGATACAACTGCCGAAATCAGCAATCAAAACCTGCAAACCTATCAAGATTATTTGACTGTTGTTTCAAATATTTATAATTCATTAATAGGGACCCCAATAACGCTTTGATTACCGCAACTATCCAAAAAATAACAAGACACTTTAAAATACTGCGCCACATAAAAATCTGGATGATGTTTATGGCTTTTACCTTTTTACCAATGTTTGCGTCGGCGGAACCCACTACCGAAGCGCTAAAAGTGGGCATAATAGATTTCTATATATCTCCACTGGACTCGATTTTAAAATTATTGGTATACGGAGTATATGTTATTATCACATTTATTCTTGGAAAACTTGTTAATCTGTCGGCGTCTTTTATGGAATGGTCGCTGAAGCTGACGATGACCTCGCCCAAAGAAATCGTTGGTGTCGGATGGGAGGTGTCTCTGGGACTTGCCAATAATCTTTTCATCTTGATACTTCTGGCAATAGCCATTGGAACAATTTTGGGCCTTCCTCAAATCAACAAAAAACTCCTACCCACGTTTTTAATAATCGCCCTTTTGATAAACTTCAGTATGGTCATAGGAAATATAGTCATAGACGCTTCCAATGTTCTTGCCTTGTCCTTTTTAAATAGTATCCAAAAAAATGGCGGCGACATAGGAGAGCGGCTTATGACAAGTATGCGATCAGAGCAAGTGAACCTCCAATTAGACGCCATTGTAATTGGAGACAAGAAAATTTCTGAATTAGCTAAACAAGAATATAATAAAAAGACTGAAAGGACGTCAGCAGAAATACAAAAACAAGCAATGGAAAAAGGTGGTGGTGTTACAGGAGCTATAGCTTTTGGTCTAGGGGAAGGCCAAACAGGACAATCGGCAACAAGCGAATATGGCGGAGCCTTCTCGGACTTATTTGGAAGCGCTGGAACCATGCTATTAAAAGCAATATATATTATTTTCATCCAACTGGTTATAATAATTACTTTCCTTTTCGGGGGGATTTATCTCTTGTCCCGAACATTCTGGCTTTGGCTTTTACTGATGCTGGCGCCACTTGCCTGGATAGCCAAACTAATACCCAAAGCGGAGCATTACTGGGACGATTGGTGGAAGCAATTTTTTGAAAAAGCTTTTTTCGCTCCGGTTTATCTTTTTATGGTTTCTCTGGCGGTTAATATAGCCGAAGCATCGGGAGCGGCTCTTGCTGGAACCCTATCTTCTGACGGGGTTAGCGCCAGCGCAGTCATTCAAATGCTTATTGTGGCCTTTTTAATGATGGCGGGGATTCATTACGGCCAAAAAGCGGGCGGCGGATTTGCCAATGGAGTTATAAATTATGGCAAGGGCTTGGGGTCGCGATACGGCAAAGCGCTGAAAAGTTTGCGTAATAAAGGGTTTATTGAAAAACAACTTGAAAGATTAAAACCGGAAAGCTTGGCAAAGGGTACCGCCGCCCTTCTCGCTACCAGGGGAGGCAAGATTACGGGATTTGATGAGAAAAAAATAAAATCGCGGATGGCAAAAGAAAAATACGCTAAAATCAGGGAGCAATATGAAGGTATGTCGGCAAAGGAACTTTGGAAAGAAATACAGGAAGCCCAACAGAAAAACAAAACATCTCCGGAACTTTCAGCCGCTGTCAGAGAATTCCTGGCTATTCCGTCTGATGAACGTGTAGCTGGAGGCATGCCAGGCAGTAAAGATCCTTTTATCGGCGCATTAAGAGCCGCCTCCTCAGCTGGCCTGCAAGGCCAAACTTCGCATACATGGGGCACGTGGAGTCCGCCTCCGCCATCAACCGCGCCATCTCCAAAAACATCCCCCCATGAATACAGTGAAGAACAAAAAGCTATGGGGTTATCAAGATAATGAATAATAATTCAGGATTTAAACCAGTGAAAATTATGCTAAAATAGTGTTCTGACGCGCAGCAGAGCCTTAATTAAATTTATGCCGGAAATCACACCAATTGAAGAACTTGATATTTTAATAGAAATGCAAAATCCGCTTTTTATTTATTCAACGGATTCTTTTGACGAGCAAATGGCATTTACCGAATATATTAATAGTTTATCCAACCGCAGAATACTTTTATCCGAGCAAATTTTATTTGATGCTCCTTTTATCGCGGCTGGTTTGCAAGAAAGCCACATAGAAACAATTATCAAAGAAGGCAGCCACAAACTAAAACGCGGGATGTTTACCGCTTTTAGTAATCATGAGTTTCTAATTAATATCCAAAAAATCACCGAGGAATTGGACCGACGCCAAAAAACCGCCAAAAACTCCGCGCGATTTAATAATATAATGCAGTATCTGCGTGATAGTAGATTTATTATATAAACTTATTATCTTAATTTTTAATTTCCAATTTTTAATTTTTAAATAAACGTTTAAATTTTTTAATTTTCAATAATAAATTATGCCTGAAACTAGTCAAATCACAATCATATCGGACTTGTTAAAACGAGACTCTGCCTACAGAGAGGTTATTGACCAGTTAGAAGAGCGGCTTTACAACCGTTATGTGGTTTATCTTACTGACAAGCCGCGATTTAACGCCAAAACCCAGGTCATCCCCAAGCCATATCTTGCGCAGATTTTATCTTTTAAAAATACCCTGGAATTGAATAAAATCGCCTCAAAATACAGTTTATCGCAAGAACAAAGGGACGGTATCTTGGAAATTTTATGGAAAATATTCTATCACGAAGCGGAAATAAAAAATCTGCCCCAGATATTTAACAGTGAGCTAAAAATAAATAATATCCGCGCCGCCTATTTAATGGCTACGGACATCGCCAACCTTTATATACCTATCTCCGATTATCTGGGCGATATCCCAGCGGTAATTAAAAGATGGCAATACGAACTTCCTGCGGAAGCGATTCCAACCTCCAACCTCCAACCTCCAACCTCTATTCCAACCTCCCCACCAATAAGGTCGCAAGAAGAGTCAATCCCCAAAGTAACAGAAACTTTATCCCGCCTGTCGCAAATCGGACAAGTTCCGCCCAAATCAGAACTAGAACCAGAATATCTGCCCAACGAACCAAACCCCCAAATAACCGCAAATATCCCGCCAATAAATAATCCAAATGTGATAGACCTTAAGAATTTTTAAGGGCTTCGTCCAAAATTTGAAGTTTTTAGAGCGAGCAAATTTTGGTTACGAAACCTTACCCTGTTAAATAATTTTAAATTTAAATTTTCTGTAAATTATAATATGCTTTATTATGTGTATGTTTTACAATCATCAAAAGATACTAAATTTTATACAGGTTATACAGAAAATTTAAAATTAAGATTTGAGGAGCATCGCAAAGGACGAGTAGAGTCTACAAAAAACAGAAGACCGTTAGAATTGATTTACTATGAATCTTGTTTAGATAAAAAAGACGCTATTCATAGAGAGAAATATTTAAAAACTTATCATGGAAAAATGTTTATCAAGAATCGCCTCAAATCTTATTTAACAGGGTGCTCAAATTTGTAGCTAAAATTTGTTCACAAAAACAAGTTTTTGCTCCAAATTTTTGACAAATTTGGCATGCATGCCCAAGTCCCACAATTTATAGATATAGAAGATAAAATAGTCGGCCCTTTTACTTTAAAACAGTTTGGATATCTGGCTGGAGGAAGTATTGCTATTGGAATAATGTACACTGTATTTCAATTTTATATTGTAATTATTTTGGGATTGCCGATAATCTTTTTGTCTTTGGCTTTAGCATTTTACAAAATAAACGGCCGTCCTTTTATTTTTTATCTTATGTCGTTTTTTAATTTCGGCCTTAAACAGCATATTTATATTTGGGAGAAACCTTTGGAAGAATACGACATTTTTATTCAACAAAAAACCACCGAGAAACAACCATTGATATTTGAAAGAATCACTGAATTTGCCCAAACAAGCTTGAAAAAAGCCGGCTGGAGTCTGAACGTCTTCGGCAAAAAAACGGTAATACCCCAAACAGAAATATCAGAACAAGAAGAAAAATATAACGAATCGCCGCAAACCAGAGTGTGATATAATGTATGCTAGCTAATAACCGTGAAGCTAATTGGATAATCCTATGTCACTGAATAAAAGTTCAACAACAGCGTCGCAAAAATTTGTTGAGATAGACAAAATCAAAGAAGATATGGTGATTTTAAAAAGCGGGGCTGTGCGCGCTGTCTTATTGGCGTCCTCCATTAATCTCGCGCTAAAATCCACCGAGGAACAAGACGCTATCATCTATCAATTTCAAAGTTTTTTAAATTCCATAGATTTTCCCCTGCAATTTATCATTCAATCAAGAAAATTAAACATTGACGACTATTTGGCGACAATTAAGGAAATGGAAAGAAAACAGGAAAACGAACTCTTAAAAATCCAAGCACAAGAATATATCGAATTCATACGCAATTTTGTGGAATTGCAAAATATAATGACTAAAAATTTTTATATTGTTGTGCCGTTCACAAAAGAAATTGTAAAAACAGGCAAGGGAATATTTGGCGCAAGCACAAGCGCCGCAAAAATGGATGATGAGCAGTTGCTGAAATTAAAAGACCAGCTTTGGCAAAGAGTAGAAGAGGTGATGGCCGGAATATCCCGCGTCGGTATAAAATGCGTTCCGCTCAATACCCAAGAACTGGTAGAATTATTTTATGACCTATACAACCCCGAAGAAGGAGGGAAAAGAGACCTCTCCCAAATTCAACTTTTAATTTCATAGAAATTAAAAGTTGAATTTGGGATTTCTAATTCCTAAAATGGCTATTTTTCAAAAACAAAATCAAATGCTCAATCAGGAAATAAAACCCCAAAAAAGCGGTATAAAATTCGCGGATATTCTGGCGCCTTCGGCCCTGGAAATAAAAAGCGAATATCTGCAACTTGGTTCAAAATTTTTAAAAACGCTTTTTGTTATTTCTTACCCGCGTTATTTAAATACCGGCTGGTTTTCTCCGATAGTTAACCTGGATAAAACTTTTGATATATCAATTTTTATACATCCCATAGATACTGCCACAGTTTTAAAAAATCTCCGCAAAAAACTTACCGAAGTCCAATCACAAATTTCCACCGAAGAAGAAAAAGGTAAAGTCCGTAATCCCATGCTGGAAACCGCCTATAAAGACATTGAGAATTTACGCGACTCCTTGATGCAGGCCACAGAGAAAATGTTCCGCGTAGGATTTTATCTTACAATCTATGCCGACTCCCCAAAGGAACTTTCCAAGGCAGAAAATGAAATTAAAAACCTGTTGGAGGCAAGAATAATTTATACCAAACAGGCAATTTTTCAACAAGATTCGGGATTTTTATCGACCCTGCCGATAGATACAGACAAACTGGAAATCCATACTCCGATGAATACTGCGCCGGTCGCTACATTTTTCCCCTTTACCTCCGCTGATGTCACCTCGGATCAAGGCATACTTTATGGAATTAATCGCCACAATAACAGTTTAATACTTTTTGATCGTTTTTCATTAGAAAACGCCAATATGGTAATCTTTGCCAAATCCGGGGGAGGCAAAAGCTATACCGCCAAACTGGAAATTTTAAGAGCTCTGATGGTCGGCACGGAAGTTATTATTATTGATCCGGAAAACGAATACGAACATCTCTCAGACACTGTCGGAGGCGCGTTCATAAAAATATCCCTGTCGTCAAAAAATCATATCAATCCCTTTGATTTGCCCCTGCCCTTACCGGATGAAAATCCCGCTGACGTTTTGCGAGGCAATATTATAAATCTTCTGGGATTGATACGGCTAATGTTTGGCGGTCTAACGCCCACTGAAGATGCTTTAATAGACAAAGCGCTTGCCGAGACTTATGCCGCGCGCGACATAACGCCGGAATCGGATTTTTCAAAAATATCGCCCCCTCTTTTGAATGATTTTCTGCTGGTCTTGCAAGGTATGTCCGGCACAGAAGATATATCAAAAAAATTAGAAAAATTCACTACAGGCACCTTTGCTAATTTCTTAAATCAACCGACCAATGTGGATATCACGAACAAACTGGTGATATTTTCTATCCGCGACCTGGAGCAGGACCTGCGTTCGATCGCCATGTATGTAATCACGAGATATATTTGGAATAAAATCCGATCGGAAAAAAAGAAAAGGATTTTACTCGTGGATGAAGCTTGGGTTATGATGCAACACGAAGATGCCGCCGCATTTTTATTTGGTATTGCCAAAAGATGCCGCAAATATTTTTTGGGCCTAACCACCATCACCCAAGACATTGCGGATTTTATGGGTTCAAAATACGGGAAAGCTATTGTTACTAATTCCTCCTTGCAACTTTTATTGAAACAATCCCCGGCCACAATAGACATTCTTGCTGAGACCTTCAACCTTACCGAAGAAGAAAAATATCTCTTACTTCAATCAAATGTAGGAGAGGGGATATTCATTGCCGGCCTGAAGCGCGCTGCCATCAAAATTATCGCTTCTTACACCGAAGACCAAATCGTCACTTCCAACCCCCAGCAACTGCAAGAAATCGAACAATCCAAACAAGAACTGGCTCAAGTGGAAAAAAGAAAATTGTAAAAACATAATTTTGCGCTATTGTTTTGCGCTTTGCGCTTTACATTTTGCGCTTATATACGTGCCTGACTTACTCGCTGAACAAATTGAACAAACTAAACTCCGGGAAAGAGAACTTGCGGAAAAAAGAAATAAAGCCAAACAGGCGGCAACAACAACCTCCTCAACCATTGAATCGCAAAATGCCGTAAATAATCCGAATCAAGACCAAGAACAGCCGATACAAGATAGCCCCACGACAACATCCCCCAAAACGGGATTTCCTATGGGTATATTTATTTTGGCGTTAGGTTTTGATGCCGTCGGATGGATTCCGTATGTTAATTTCGTGACAGAACCCACAGCCGCTGTTATTTTTGGATACTGGCAAAAAAAATATCAAAATACGGACTATTTAACCGTTCTGGCTAATATTGCAATTTGGAAAGGAATTGATGTTTTCACTGCGGGGATATTTCCATCAAACTCAGGTTTGGTCATTAAGGCATATATAAAAAAGAAGGTTCAAAATGTGGTATAATAAATAAAATGAGTATAAAAATAAAATCTTATTTTTTGATTTTTGCATTAATTGCGCTTGCAGGCGGGTTTTTTTCCATTGCCAAGGGTCAGATAGGTCTGTTGAGTCAACCCATATCGGATAATGCTATAGATTTTTCCGTTGACTGGTCGGCTCAAACATATGTCCCGCCCGAATACGACGGAAAAGCGATTCCAACTTATGGCAGTAAAATAACGCTATCCGCAACTTCATTATCTTTAATCAACGAGAATGATTACGAATATAATTGGATGATTGATCTTGCGTCAGCGCCCAACAATAATGGTAAACCGCTGGCCGATTTTATCGTCACAAAAACAGCGGGGAATAAACATATTATATATTTAACAATCAGCGATAAAAAAACCAGAGATATATTAAAAGAAATTTATTTTTCAATACCTATAACATCGCCCAAAAACTTTGTTTATGCAAAGCTCCCGGGCGGACACCTTTATCCTTTAAATATTGAAAATAAAGCCAGTATCAATACTCAGCTTGATCTGACGGCAAAACCATTTTTTTTCAATAAAACCGACCGCGACCAAACACTGATATTTCAATGGACATTAAACAATCAAAAAGCTCAATGGTCAGAATCAAACGACTTATCCATTGCCTTCCCGGAAGAAGCCAGCGCCGGATATCAATATATTCTGAATTTAACAATAAAAAATCCCTCTGATTTATTTCAATTTACAGAAAATAATTATAAAATAGTAATGAAATGAAAAAATCAATTTTTGTGGTAAAAATCTTATTTTCTTTATTATTGATAAGTATTGTTTTTCTTCCGATGCTCATTCTAACAGCTTCCGCAGATACCGTAGAAAAAACATTCTGCGCTGCAAACGAAGCCTCTGCAAAAAGTACTAGCGGATACAGCAATTGTTCTATCATAACCACAACCGCATTAAACTGTACATCTCCAAGCGTGGCTTTTCGTTGTTCACAAGATGCATCAATACCAAGAGTTGAATATATAGAAGGAAAAGTTCTTGTGCCGACAAAATTTACACTGGCCCCAATCCCCGGAATTCAATACGAATCAATGGAAAGCTACTTGGAATCCATTTATCGTTGGGGGATTGGCCTCGTTGGAGTGCTGGTATTAATCCAACTTATAAGAGGGGGGTTAATGTATATGGTGTCCGGAGCTGTGGAACAAAAAGCAAATGCCAAAGGAATAATAACCGACGCTTTAATAGGTTTAGTATTGGCGCTGGCATCTTTTATAATTATTAATGTTTTAAATCCTCGTCTAACGATAATCACCGAACCCGTATTGGGAATCCCCTCCACAATTACGCCAATAACTGAAGTTGGAACAATCGCCCGATGCATGCCCTATGCCGAACTTCAAAATTATGAAGATAATCAATATAACTGCGATCCGAGGGGTGATATACAAGGTCCTTGTCCGAGTGGCCAGGGGTATTACAATTGCTCTCCGCCCGCCGCGCAATAAATACCCCACACATAACTTAAACTATTATGCTCAATAAACGCCTTATAATTTTTATTTTAGCGATATCTGGAGTTTTAATTATAGCCGGATTTATTTTGTGGTTGCTTTTTAAAACTCCTACAAAAATCCCCATAACGGAAAAACCGGCGCCGGAAGAAGAAATCACCATTCCCATCACTCCGCAAACAGAAGGAGAGTTTACTATATTTAAACTCAGTGATGTAGCTGTTATTAGTCCGATTATCTCTGA
Source organism: Parcubacteria group bacterium GW2011_GWD2_38_12 (assembly GCA_000992345.1). Taxonomy (GTDB): domain Bacteria; phylum Patescibacteriota; class Minisyncoccia; order GWC2-36-17; family GWC2-36-17; genus GWC2-36-17. The sequence continues at coordinate 26,234 of LBUA01000009.1, forward strand.
TAATAAAGTGTTGTATTACTCTAAACTCAACGGCAATGTGCTGAAAACCGATTTTGAGGGGAAATCAATTCAACCGCTAACCAATATTGCCATACCAAATTTAATAACAACTGTCTGGTCTTTTGACAAATCGCAAACAATCAATATCTACCAAGAAAATGATGTTGTTAAAAAAGTCCTTTTTGATTTCGCCTCTCAAAAAGCGACTCAACTTGATTCAAAAATAAAATCCATCAGTTTCGCTCCCAATCAAAATAAAATCGCTTATCAATTCATAGATGACTCTCTCGGGAAAAACACAATAACAATTGCCGACTCCAATGGTTTGAATTGGAAAGATATTTTCAATATCAGAATGGAAAATATCCGGCTCTATTGGACGAAAGACAATCTACTGACACTGACAAGCGCCCCTTCCGGAATAGTGAAGGGATCGGCGCTAACCATTGATACAACCCCAAAAATAATTTCTCTAAAAAAATTAATCAGCGATATTTACGGCCTAACCATCAAATACTCGCCTGACGGAAAAAATCTTATTTATTCCCAAACTGATCAATACGGCCACAATCCGACTCTCCATCTGATCAAAGAGGGGGGGGTGGCGGAAAAAACCAACCTCAATACTCTTTCGGATAAATGCGCGTTTTCTAAAAATAATAATATCTACTGCGCGATACCCAAAATCATAAACGGATCATTAATATTGCCCGATGATTTTTATAAAAATATCGCTAATTTTTCCGATATCTTTTTCAAAATAGATATGGCTAACAATAAAAGTTCTATAATATTTGATCCTGCGGATTTTAAATATGATTTCAACGCCAGTGATTTAAATATCTCTCCCAACGAAGATTATATTATCTTTATAAACAAAAAAGATGGGTTGCTTTATAGTATAAAAATAAAATAAAACATACACCTCCAAACCCCCAAACAACAAAAACCGCCCCTATATTAATCATATCTGGGCGGTTTTTGTTGTTTGGGGCAGAGATAACAAAATAATCAGCCAAAATATTATTGCCAGATCATTTTTCCAATAAATTGTATCTACTAATCCGTGCGCCAAACTATAAATCATCAAAGTGGCGCAAAAAATAACAATTTTGTCTTTTTTATATTCCCAGATATTTTTAAAAAATGCAAAAATTAACCATAGAAAACCAACAATGCCCATAATACCGGTTTGCAGCCAAAAAGCCAAAAAAATATTATGCGGCTGGGGAATATCTTTTTCTAGATACGGCTCAAAATATTTTTGATATTCCAGATATTTTTCCTGAAAAGTCCCCGGGCCAATGCCAAAAATAATATTATCTTCCAGGATTTTCAAACTTGACCGCCAAATAATAAAACGAGACCCCAAAGAGCTTGTTTTAGAAAAATCATGTTTATAAAATAAAAAAAATGTTCCTGCCAGTAAAAAAATCAATAAAAATACCGCTAAACAAATTTTTATATTCCGAAAATTATGCGCTATTATTGTTTTGAATTCCGAAAAAATTAAAAACAATACCGCAATTAAAATAGCCGAAAAACCGCC
>LBUA01000010.1 GCA_000992345.1 Parcubacteria group bacterium GW2011_GWD2_38_12
GTTTCTTTTCCTAAACTGTTTTTCGCTTTTAATTCTATCACATTAAGCCCTTTGCTCAAATTCAAAATTTCACTAAAATGCCCTTGGCTGTCCAGCTCAACCGTCTTGTCGTTAATCATTAAAATATTGGCTCCAAACGCATTGCCTTTGAATAATTGACTCTCGCCATCTGTCACTAAATCACTTAAAGGATTGTCCAAGATAAGCCGCGGGGGGCGAATCAAAAAATACACTTGCCAGCCAAAATATCCTAAAATACCGGCAAAAATAATCAAGCTGGCAAGTATTGCAATTAATTTTGGCGTAATGATAATTCTTGACGATTTCAAAACCGGAATAATATTTTTTTTATCAAACACTTTGCTTAATTTTTCAAGTTCTTCTTCATACAATTTCAGCACTTCGCCACTGTCAACATCAAGTATCTTGGCGTATTTTAAAATAAATCCTCTCACATAAACAGAGGGGGGTAGATGCTCCCACTCGCTTTTTTCAATTAATAAAAAATATTTGGCGGGAATTCTTGTCTGGCTGGATATTTCCTCAATATTGAATCCTTTCGCCTTGCGGGCTTTTTTCAATTGCTCGCCCAATGTTAAATTATTATTGCTTTCTATCATAAATATAATACCAATATACTAATCATTACGAATAATACCAATATACTAATCATTACAAATAATACAAATAATACTAATTTATCTCATTCATCCGCCAGTCCGACGATCGTCGGACTGGCGGATTATTTTGTATTTTATTTATATGTCATTTAGTCTTTCCTGATTCCCTTCTTCTGTCCCCATCTCGTCTACATACACAATACGCGGGGCGGCGCCGTTTGACGGGCCCACCACTCCCACCTCCTCTAATAAATCAAGGATTCGGGCGGCGCGGGCATAGCCAATTCTCAATTTTCTTTGAAGTAATGTTGCCGAAGCTTTTTTCGCCTGAATCACCGCTAATTTTGCTTCTTCAAAAAGCTCGTCTCCTTCATTATCGCTATAATTATTAAAATCAATCGATTTTGGCTCGTCTAAACTTATGGCTTCCTCAAGTTCTCCTGCCACATAATTTTTCCTCAAAAAGTCCGTAACTTTTTTAACTTCTTTCTCGGACACAAAGCATCCCTGAATGCGTCTTAATTTTGCAGAATCCGTAAACATAAAAAGCATATCGCCCGATCCGAGCAATTTCTCCGCGCCGGAAGTATCCAAAATAGTGCGCGAATCCACCTGCGAAGCAACGCGAAACGCGATACGGCTGGAAATGTTGGCCTTGATAAGACCGGTGATAACCTCTACGGACGGTCTCTGCGTGGATATTATTAAATGCAAACCAACGGCGCGCGCAAGTTGCGCCAACCTCACTATCGCGCCTTCCACTTCCCTGCCATGCGCCATTATTAAATCCGCCAACTCGTCAACAACTATAACAATATAAGGCATTATTTCTTCTTTGGCTGGCGAATCGCTCGCAGATTTACGCTGATTTTTTAAAATATGATTATTATAAGAAACAATATCGCGGCAATGATGTTCGGATAAAATTTGGTATCGTTTGTCCATCTCTTTTACCGCCCAACGCAGGGCGTTGATCGCTTTTTCCCTGTCTACAACTACCGGAGCCAAAAGATGAGGTATGCCGTTATAGATATTAAGCTCCACTCTTTTGGGATCAATCAACAAAAATTTCAAAATTTTAGGATGATTGCGATAAATTAAACTGGTCAAAATCGTATGCACTGCCACTGATTTACCCGCGCCGGTAGAGCCAGCAATTAAAAGATGCGGCATCCTGGCCATATCAGCATATATCGGCTGACCGGATACATCGCGGCCCAAAGCAAAAACGAGCGAGGAATCAATTTCGTTAATTTTTTCATCTGCCAATAAATTCCTTAACCTGACTATAGCAATGACCTTATTGGGAATCTCTATGCCCACAAGTGGTCTTCCGGGAATCGGCGCTTCTATTCTAATGGGGTGCGCCGCCAAAGCCAATGACAAATCACTTTGAAGCGCAGTGATTTTGGAAAGCTTCACGCCTTGCGCCGGCTTTAAAGTATATTGCGTGACTGTCGGTCCCACATTCACTTCTCCCATCTCCACTTCAATGCCAAAAGTAGCAAGCGTTCTTTGAATAATACTGGAATACGCCTTGGCATCTCCACTAGAAGGCGTCCCCTCGTCTCCCGCCAACAAATCCAACGGCGGAGCCTGATAATTGTCATTCTCATTCGCCTTTGCCATCAAAAACCCGAAATTTTCTCCCTCTGCTTTTCTATTTGCCGTTTGCTCTTTATATTTTGCGTTTTGTCCGCCAGCTGGCGGACGCTTTGCGTTTTCATCTTCCCTTTCTTTAATTTCTTCTATCGTCTCCTCTGTCATTGTCATCGTCATTGTTTCTTCATTATTTGTCGCTTTTCCCTTTTCTTTTTCTTTTAATTGTTCATTGCCAATTGCCAATCGCTTTTTTAGCGAGATATTAAAAGTGATGATTGCGCCTGCGGCAAAAATAGCAAAAAGTATTATACCGGAAGCCCAATTTCCGAACATATATTTAAGCGGCCAAGCCACGACAAAACCAATATATCCGCCGGGATGAATCATGGGGACGATTCCGCCCCGATAAATATTCGTCTGGATAAATCCTCCGGCATTTTCTGATTTTATAATAAGGTCCAAGAGTCCCAATATGCCGAGTAAAAAAATAGATCCGCCAAAAATCGTTGGAAAATATAAATTAATTTTATGGACTCGGAAAAATACTATTGCAACAGCAAACACAGTTAGAGGAAACAAGACGAATCCGTATCCAAGAGTTGCCCTGAAAAAATCATGTAAATAAGACCCTACCGGACCTGCGACATTGAAATAAATAAGGGCTAGAAAAAGAGACAATACGACGAAAACAACTCCAGTGATAGAGTGGGAAACATCAGGGTGAAGATCGAGTTTTGATTTCAAAAAACCGATTTTTTGATTTTGTTTATTTTTGTTCTTGCTGGACATCCCCGCGCATAATTTAAACAATCAAACTAAATCTAAAACGTTCTTTGAGAAGTCTTAAACCTTGTCCGTATCGTTTAAGCGATTTTTTTCTGTTAATTACATCTTGCAATAAATGAATATGCTTCATAATATATCAACTGTAAATCTTATCATCTTTCAAGCTTTTTATAATGTATACATACCGCCTAATAACTGGTTAAATTATGCGCGGGGCATGTTTTATATTCAGATATTAACAAAATTAATGCCTTAATTCAAATACCGAATAAAACGCCGCGGTTTGACCGCGGCGTTTTATTCGGTATTTTTATATACTCGGCGTATTATGTTAGGTCTATTTTAGATTGCGATTCCAAAAAACCCGTTCCGGCTGGAATCAATTTACCAATAATGACATTCTCTTTAAGACCCCTTAATTTATCTTCCTTGCCGAAAAGTGCCGCATTTATCAGCACCTTGGCTGTTTCTTGAAACGATGCGGCGGAAAGGAAACTATCCGTGGTCAATGCAACTTTAGTAATACCCAGAAGCAATGTCCCGCCTTTTGCTTGCTCTTTGCCGTGTTTTTTCATTTCAAGATTAGTCGCTTCAAAAATGCCTCTTTCCACAACATCACCGATGGAAAACTCCGTGCTTCCGGATTCAGTCACCTTAATGCGCGAAAGCATCTGCCTGATAATAATTTCCACATGCTTGTCATTTATCGCTTCACCTTCAGAAACATAAACTTTTTGAATTTCTCTGATGATATATCTGACAAGAGCGGAAAATCCCGCGGTTTTAAAAAGTTCCAGCAAATCCAAATGCCCTTCGCAAAGCTGCTGGCCGGGCGCGACTAATTCTCCTTTTTTCACCCAAAGCGCCATCATTGGAGGAACCTTATATTCCACAATCTCCGCTTTCTTGGTATCCGTTGTTTCAATCCTTATTAATTTAACTTTTTCTTTTTCTTCTATGTCAATGACTTTTCCGGCAACTTCAGAAATAGCGGCCTTGCCTTTGGGAGTACGGGCTTCAAAAAGCTCCTGCACGCGAGGCAAGCCCTGGGTGATATCTCCGCCTCCAGCCACGCCACCGGTGTGGAAAGTCCTCATGGTCAATTGCGTGCCCGGTTCGCCGATTGCTTGAGCAGCCACAATTCCTACAGCTGAGCCCGATTTCACCTCTTTATTGTAACCAAGATCAAATCCGTAGCACTTTTTACAAATGCCGGTCAAACTTTGACAAGTAATTGGAGACCTTAGTTGAACTTCATCAACTCCGGAATTATCTATTTTTAATGAATCCGCTTTTGTGATTATCTCGCCAGCTTTTACTAAAATAGATTTTCCGTCCTTTATGTCATTTAGAGTGTGTCGCCCAAAAAGCTTTACAGCAAAAGCTTGATTGATTTCTTTTGCATCCGCGCGATAAGCGGTGATGCCTTCTTTCGATTTGCAGTCTTCTTCGCGAATAACAACATCTTGAGAAACATCAACTAAGCGCCTAGTCAAATAACCTGCTGATGCGGTTCTTAGGGCGGTATCGGCACTGCCTTTTCTGGCTCCATGCGTGGAAATAAAATATTCCAATACGGTCAAACCTTCTTTAAAATTGGAAATAACCGGAAGCTCAATGGTCCTGCCCGATGGGCTGGCCATCAGACCTCTCATACCGGCTAACTGCACCGGCTGAGCCCAACTGCCTCTGGCGCCGGAAGAAATAATGGTGTACACGGAATTATTTTCTTTTTCCATTATTTCACGCACTTTATGAGCAATGTCATTTTTAGCCTTATGCCAAATTTCAATAACTCTGTCGTAACGCTCTTCGTCGGTCAAGAAACCATTTTGATATTGATCGTAAATAGTCTCCACTTCTTTGTTGGCTGTTTTAATAATCTCTTCTTTTTCTTTAGGTACAACCAAATCTGCATAGCCCCAAGAAAGTCCTGATTTTGTAGCATACTCATAACCCAAAGACTTTACTCTATCCAAGACATCTTTCATTTTTGCAAAATCATGAGTCTCGATTAAATCAGCCATCAAAGCTTTTAGAGACTTTTTATTCATCTCTTTATTGATGAAACCAAAATCATTGGGAATTGCGGTGTTGAAAATAATTCTGCCGACCGATGTTTTAATATATCTATCTTCGCCTTTCTGATTTTTTCTGTCTTCAAGATGTTTGAGTACTTTAATCTCCGCGTTAATTTCAATAATGCCGTTTTGATAAGCAAGCACTGCTTCATTTTTTGATCCGAATATTTTCCCCTCGCCTATTGCTCCTTTTTTGATGACAGTCATCCAAAAACAACCCAGCACAATATCCTTGTCAGGATCAGTAATCGGCTCGCCGGTCGCCGGCTTTAATAAATTATTCGCGGAAAGCATTATGGTTTTTGCTTCATGCTGCGCTTCAATCGTTAATGGCACATGAACAGCCATTTGATCGCCGTCAAAATCAGCATTAAAAGCGCGGCAAGTCAGGGGATGCAAACGAATCGCGCTACCCTCAATCAATATGGGTCTGAAAGCCTGAACGCCCAAACGATGCAAAGTTGGAGCGCGATTAAGCAATACGGTTTTATCTTGAATAACTTCTTCAAGGAATGCCCAAATTTCCTCCGGGCCTTCGGCAATCAAACGATTGGCGCCTCGGATATTATGAGCCAATCCCCCTTCAATAATTTTATTGATGACAAAAGGCTTAAAAAGCTCTAAAGCCATTTTTTTGGGCAAACCGCACTGATCAAGATGAAGATCCGGACCGACAACAATGACGGAGCGGCCGGAATAATCCACGCGTTTGCCGAGCAAATTCTGCCTAAATCTGCCTTGTTTGCCCTTTAGCATATCAGCTAAAGATTTTAATTTTCTTTTTTGGCCAGTGGAAGCCATAACGCCCTGTCCGCGGCGAGCGGAATTATCAATTAAGGCGTCAACCGCTTCCTGCAGCATTCTTTTTTCATTTCGGCAAATGACTTCCGGAGCGTTTAATTCCAGTAATTTTTTCAAACGGTTGTTTCTATTAATAACGCGCCTATAGAGATCATTTAAATCCGATGATGCATAGCGGCCGCCATCAAGAGGCACCATAGGACGCAAATCCGGAGGCAAAACCGGTAAGACTTCAATAAACATCCATTCCGGTCTAACTTTTGACTTCATTATGCCATGAATCAACTTCAATCTCTTTAAAACATTTTTCTTAGACATGCCCTGAGCTTTTTCCGCCTGGGCCAAAAGTTCTTTGTAAAGCGCCTGCGTATCAATCTCGGAAAATAATTTTTTAATAGCTTCTGATCCCGTGCTGGCCTCAAAAACCTCGGAGTATTTCATACTCAAATTATGATATCCCACCTCTGATAAAATATGGTATTTTTTCAAGCTATTTATCTCTTCCAGCGCCCTGTCGCGAGCTTCTTTTATTTTTTCTTTATTATCTTTATTCTCTTCCGCTTCGTATTTTGATTTAAATTCTTTGGCAAGCTCCGAAAGCACCTGTTTTTTGGCGCCGTCATTGACATTGGTGATTATATAGGCGGCAAAATAAACAACTTTTTCAAGCTGTCCCAGCGGTAAATCCAAAACCGCGCCCATCCTGGAGGGAACACTTCTTAGAAACCAAATATGCGCTACGGGCACTGCGAGTTTGATATGTCCCATTCTTTCACGTCTTACAATAGAGCGGGTGACTTCAACTCCGCATTTATCGCAAACAATCCCCTTATATCTTATGCGCCTGTATTTTCCGCAATAACATTCCCAATCTTTTGACGGACCAAAAATTTTCTCGCAAAAAAGGCCGTCTTTTTCCGGGCGTTGAGTCCTGTAATTGATGGTTTCGGGTTTAGTCACTTCTCCGTGGGACCATTCTAAAATATCCTCCGGAGAAGCAAGTTTTAATTTTATTGAATCAAAATCTGTTACGCGCATGCTATTTAACCTATAACTTATAACTCATAACCTATAACTTATTTTACTGTGTTATGAATTTTTTGTTATGAGTTATCAGTTATTTGTTATGGGTTTCCTCTTCTTTCTGTTCTTTCAGACCTTTAAGCTCTACGTTTAAACATAATGATTTTAATTCGTTAATCAACACATGCAATGATGCCGGAACATTCGGAGCTTTTATAGGTTCGCCGCGGATAATGGAATCGTACGCCGAAGTCCTACCAAGCACATCATCGGATTTAATCGTAAGCATTTCTTGCAAAGTGTAAGCCGCTCCATGACCTTCAAGCGCCCATACTTCCATTTCTCCAAAACGCTGACCGCCAAATTGCGCCTTGCCTCCAAGCGGCTGCTGGGTTATCAATGAATAAGGACCAATAGATCTCATATGCACCTTGTCTTCAACCAAATGATTTAATTTCATCATATACATCATACCCACGGTGACCGGCTGATTAAACGATTCTCCCGTTCTACCGTCATATAAAATCACTTTGCCGTTTTCCGGAATACCCGCTTTTTTCAATTCTTCTTTAATGTGCTCTTCGGTTGCGCCGGCAAGTACCGGAGTCGCGGCATAATAGCCTAATTTTTCCGCTGCCCAACCCAAATGAGTTTCCAAAATCTGACCGATATTCATACGGCTGGGAACACCAAGGGGATTTAAAATAATATCCACCGGGGTTCCGTCTGCCAAACAAGGCATATCTTCAACCGGCAAGATTATAGAAATAATACCTTTGTTGCCGTGGCGACCCGCCAATTTATCTCCTGCCTGAATTTTGCGAAGCTGGGCGATTTCAACTTGAATTGTTTTGATAACGCCGGCCTGCAACCTGTCTCCTTTATCTCTTGAAAAAATCTTAATACCGACAATGCGCCCTCTTTTGCCGTGCGGCAATCTCAAGGAAGTGTCTTTCACATCACGGGCTTTCTCGCCAAAAATCGCGCGAAGCAATCTCTCTTCAGGAGTCAAATCCATTTCACCTTTGGGAGAAATTTTGCCGACTAAAATATCATCGGATTCCACTTCCGCGCCAATGCGGATTATTCCCTCTTCATCCAAATTTTTCAATTTTTCTTCGCTGACATTGGGGATGTCGGGAGTAGTCACTTCCGGGCCAAGTTTAGTATCGCGAACATCAATAGAATAATCTTCAATATGAATGGAGGAAAACCTGTCGTTTTGCACCAATCTTTCGGATAAAATAATAGCATCTTCATAGTTATATCCGGAGAAAGACAGGAAAGCTACGAGTAAATTTTGGCCAAGAGCCAAACGGCCATTTTCAGTCGCCGAACCATCGGCGATTACATCGCCTTTTTTAATTTTTTGGCCTTTTTCAACCAACGGCTGATGAGAAATACAAGAAAATTGATTTGATCTTGTAAAGGTGTGAAGATAATATGTTTTTTCATCCCCTTTTTTATCTTTAATAACTATGCTGTTTGCATCAACGGAAAAAACCTCTCCGTCTTCTTGAGCAACAACAACCTCTCCGGAGTCTTTTGCGGCTTGACCTTCCATGCCGGTGCCAACAAGCGGAGCTTGCGGTTTAATGCAAGACACGGCTTGGCGTTGCATATTTGAACCCATCAATGCGCGAGTAGCATCATCATGCTCCAAAAACGGAATAAGAGAAGTCGCCACCGATACCGCCTGTTTCGGAGAGACATCCATAAAATCAACTTCTTCTTTATGGCAAACTCCCGGCTGGCCTTTGATTCTGGCTTCTACGCGTTCCGATAAATTATTATTTTTATCTAAAAACACGCCTCCATGAGCGATATTAAATTCCTCTTCTTCGGTAGCGGTTAAATAAACAATATCGTCAGAAACTTTCCCTTTTTTAACTTTTCTATAAGGAGTTTCAATAAAACCATATTCATTGATGCTGGCATAAGTCGCCAAGTGTCCGACAAGACCGATATTCGGGCCTTCCGGAGTTTGGATCGGACAAATTCTGCCATAGTGTGAAGGATGCACATCGCGCACTTCAAATCCGGCCCTTTCGCGGGCAAGACCGCCCGGACCCAAAGCCGAAAGGCGTCTTTTATGCTCAAGTTCCGCAAGGGGATTTACCTGATCCATAAACTGCGCAAGCTGAGAAGATGTAAAAAATTCTTTGATCGCCGCCATCAGGGGACGCGCATTGATAAGTTGCGCCGGAGTAATAGTATTTATATCCAACGTGCTCATTCTATCTTTAATGATTCTCTCCATCCTGGTCAAACCAATTCGCAGTTTTTGTTGCAAAAGCTCTCCAACGAAACGCACCCTTCTGTTCCCAAGACTATCAATATCATCCCCCACCGCATCCGAATTATTATTTAATCTAATAATTTCTTTTATGATTGCCACTAAATCTTTTTGAGATAAAACTCTGTTCTCTTTTGTAATTTCTTTCTCCGCGGCTTCCCGAGAAGACATGCCGTAAAGACGCATAAATAATTTATATCTGCCGACTCTTGAGGTATCATATTTTTCAAAACTAAAAAACATATTCTCCACCAATTCTTTTGCATTTTCAACTGTCGCCAAATCGCCGGGCCTTACGCGTTTGTAAATTTCCACATAACTTTCCGACTGATCTTTAATGGAATCCTTTTTAAGGGTCTCTTCTATATATTTTATATCCGGATTCGTATCAACATCTTTGAATTCCTTTAATATGCTTTCATTTTTGGAAAAGCCGAAAGCGCGCAATAGCATGGTGACGGGAAATTTTCTTTTCTTATCAATGCGTACGCTGATAACACCGTCAGTATCGGTTTCAAATTCAAGCCAAGCGCCTCTTGAGGGGATTAATTTTGCGCTAAAAAGTTTTTTGCCGCGAAGCATTCCGGCGGAGAAATATACGCCAGAAGATCTTATCAATTGAGAAACAATAACACGCTCAACGCCATTAACAATAAAAGTTCCTCTATCGGTCATTAGGGGAAAATCGCCAAGATAAACTTCCTGCTCTTTTATTTCTTTGGTTTTTTTGTTTTGCAGACGAACTTTGCATCTGAGCGGCGCTTCATAGGAGAGTCCGTTTTCTTTTGCTTTTTTTTCATCAACTTTCGATTCATCAAGATAATAATCACCAAAAGTCAAGGCAAGGTCTTGTCCGGTGTAATCAAAAATGGGAGAAAATTCCTCAAAAAGATCTTTTAAATCACGTTCCCAAAATAGTTGATAAGAATTAATCTGCGCCTCTATCAAGTTGGGCGGAGATACGACATCAGGAAGAAGAGAAGAAAAAACTTTCAGCGGTTTTTGATGCATATGTTTCTAATAATTAAAAATTAATAAAACAAAACGCTTCTCCGGCAAAATGCAAAAATAAACAAATCCCTTTTTAAAATAAGGGATTTATTTTTTCAATAGAGAAGCTTAAAAATATATTTTATTCAAAATTAACAGCCGAATCGACTTATTTAAAAACCCGATCCAACTAATATTTTTATTGATTATTCTATTTCGCCTGCTTTCGCGAGCGAAGAGACAAAACAACAGAAATTATCTTGGCGATCCTGCAAGAAACCGAATCCTTAAAGTCAAAGCAACGCACCTTGATATTTTTTAAATGAGTAAACCTTAGTCTATTACTTTTTATAAAATTGTCAAGGGCTAATAGCAAATCCTGCCCCCTCTCCAAGTCTATGCTATATTTTTTATTTTTTGCAGTAAAAAATAGTTTAATCATATCGCTTTGTATTTTTAAATTTCCTGATTAGCGGTTTTGAAATTCCTTATAGCTATACTCTCTATAATTCCCAAACCAATAAATAAACTTATCAGACTCGATCCGCCATAACTGATAAATGGCAACGTGATGCCAGTCACGGGCGCAACGCCCAAATTCATGCTTATATTTATAATAAATTGAAGAGAAATTAGAATTAAAAATCCGAAACAAAAAAGCTTGGCGAAGTTATTGGACGCCCAATTAGCAATCTTTAAAATTCTCCAAAATATAAAACCATAACCAACGAAAATAAATACTACGCCGAGCAGTCCTAATTCTTCCGCAATCGCGGCAAATATAAAATCCGTATGCGCTTCCGGCAAGAATCCCAGACGCGTCTGCGTGCCGCGCCCAAGGCCCATCCCCAATAGTCCTCCGGATCCTATGGCAATCCTGGATTGAATGATATTATATCCCGCTCCATAGGGATCTTCAAGGGGATTCAAAAATGAAAAAATTCTGTCTTTTTGATAATCCTTAAAGATACCGAACCATGCTACGGAAAAGAAAATTGCTCCAATAAAAAATAAAGTCGCAAGATACTTTTTATTAATCCCAGATATCATCATCATGCCAACCCAAATCCCAATAAGCAAAATAGCCGAGCCGAAATCCGGCTGCAAAAAAACTAACAGCGTGGGTATAGCTACATAAACAGCCGATAAAACAATGTGTGATAAACGATAAATCTCCGCGTGCCTTAGGGTGAAAAATTTTGCGAAAAGCGCAAGTATCGCGATTTTTACAAATTCCACAGGCTCAACGGAAAAGGGGCCTATCTTAAACCAACTGATGGATCCCCTCACTTTCACGCCAAACATTAAAACTAAAATCAAAGCGGCAATTGATAAAGCATAAATCAAAATTACGGGAGCTGAATGCGCCTTTAATCTCCGATAATCAAAAAAAGAAATTCCGAAAATAAGTATGATTCCGAAAATTAAAAAAAATAATTGCTTTTTTAAATAAATGTCGCCAGCCCCATATTTAGCGCCGGCAAAAAACATCAATATACCGATAAAAACTAAAAATACAACTGCCGAAAAAAGCCACCAGTCAAAATTTTTAAAATGATTACGAAGCATGAGACTTGAAACTTAAAGCTTAAAACCTGAAAATCAAAATCATCGAGCTTCAAGTTTTAAGTTTCAAGTCTCAATATTACTTTTCCAAAAATGTGGTAATAAAATTAGCGTCTGAAAAAGCATTGGTATAGGCCTTCATATCCGTTTTTATTCTTGAGCTATCCGACGCAAAAGATTTGGGCCATGCCACCTCAAAAGATTTTCCCTCTCCTGATTTCATCATATCTTTCTGTGTTTTGTTGGCTACTATCGCATTCCCTCTTAAATCGTAAATTACAATATAAATATCAACCGTAGCCAAATCAAACCGAGTTTTATTATAAACCGTCCCCTTGGCAAAAGCAGCATAATTATTCTTACCATTCAAATCAATAGATTGATCAAATATCGACAAATTGAGGTCTTCCACTAATTTAAACTTCTGCCACTTTATTTCACCAAATTCCAATGCAATTTTAGCGGGAATACTGTCTAAGGAAACGGCTTCCATAACATATTTCTTTTCGCGCGGCATTATGTAGCTTCTTCCTATTTTCTCTAAAATTAAATTGTTGTTTGAATCATAAACCTTAAACACAAATGGCAGATTATCAGTGCCATGATTTATATTTTTATTTTCAATCTGAGCCGCCAAATCATACAAATCCCCCTCCACCGGGAATATCTTCGCCCAGACGATTTTCGGATTTAATAATTCTTCTTGGCAAACCACGCACGGTCCGCCGCAATCTATTTCTTCTTCGCCTTGATTTAATTTACCATCCTGACAACTTGCCGGAGAATAAACAAAACCGAAGAAAATACCGCCTCCAATAGCGGAAAAAATGATTAAATAAATAAAGGCGATGAAAAATTGTTTTTTGAAATAAGAAGACAATGTAAAATTATGAATTATAAATTATGAATAAATAAAAACTTACTAAAACTTATCCATAATTCATAATTCCTAATTCGTGATTCGTGATTTTCTGATCCACCAAATCGCATAAATCAACACAGTCGATACTATAAAAACCTTCAGGGGTTGACCGCCAAGCCATAAAACGGCAATGCCAAATTTTATTCCGTTACCGAATATTTGATAACCGGCATCGGGCAAAATAGTGGATAGTATTTTTGCAATGCGACCTATGGCATTTAATGTCGGTGCTACCGCCAATAAAGTCAAAGCGAAAACCTGAAAAGTTATCGGGATTCTCAAAGCCAAAAGCCCCAAACTAATTGCGACGCCAGAAGTAAACCAACTGACGGGACTTAAATGTAAATCTTCAACCGCTTTAAAAACTCCCTCTCCGGCTACATTTTTATCGTACCAATAAAGCCCATGTTCGGTTAATATTTGGTGCGGCGCGACCATTGTCAACATCATAGAAACCCCTACTGCGGTCAGTAAAAATATCATTACAAAAGAATAAAGCCAAAATACTCCAAATACTTTTTCTTCGCCGGAAAGCTGTTTCCGTAAAAACTTGATCAATTGATATATAACTATTAAATGAGCCAAAAATATAGCACTTTCAAAAACTGCTCCAAATAAAGGAGTAATTCCTTTAAACACAAACAGTGATTGGCCAACCAAAAGACCGAATAAAACAATGCCGTACAAAACAATAATCGCCTTTTTGACTTTTTCGCTGGCATTGATAATTTTTAAAAGAGAAAGAGATAAAAGTAAAAAAACGCTATAAAAAATAAGGTGAGTATGGATTCTAACGATAGACGTTTCAATAAAATCCCATTTGTAAGAACTGTAAAGGGAATAAAGAAAAAATCCCATTGTCGCGCCAACGCCAATAAGCGATGCTCCAACCAAATAAACTTTTTTATGCGCTTCTCCTAAAATAAATTTGGCGCTGGCAAGCAAAATAATTATTACTCCTATCCATGCGCCATGACTGTGCAATACTCTTAAAAGCCATTCAGTTTTTTGTCCAAAAACCACATATTGCCAAATGCCTAAAAGTCCGGTAAATAACCCGACAAACAAAAGCAGTGCAAGTCCGCTGATATACAAAAATTTATCGGTTTGAAACAAGGCGATATTTTGATTTTGAGGTTGTTGAGTATCCATACAAATTAGAGTTTAGAGTTTAGAAACGCCTTAAACCAAAATATCTAAACTACATATTATTTTATGCTACTTTTATTTTAGCAAAAATTACTATTAATATCCAGCATTTGCATACCCACACCTACTCTTGTATATATTTGTATATACTAGTCTAATCTCCAAACTCTAAACTCCAAGCTCTAGTTTTCCAATAGCCCACCTTGCCGTCTCTACTATTATCAGCTCCTTATCTTTCAAACACTTTTCCAGATACGGCAATAGTGACCCGTCTCCAGAATTCCCGGCAACAATACAAGCGTTGCGGATAAGTCCTTTTCTTTTCGCCCGCATCACCGGTGAGCCAGCAAATTTTCTCAAAAATTCTTCATCGGTTTTTATGGATAAAATTTCCCTTAAATCTATCTCCTTCCCGGCTATCATTTTTTCAGTTAATTCGCTTTCTGCTTTGTCCGCCGTAGCTTTAGCGAAGGAGGAGCGTCCGATATTAAACGGGCAAACCTCTTGGCAAGCATCACATCCGAAAATTCGATTGCCCATTTTCTCCCGCAATTCCATCGGTATCTCGCCTTTATACTCTATCGTTAAATACGAAATACATTTTCTCGCATCTACCATATACGGCGCGCAAAGCGCGCCAGTGGGGCATGATTTAATACACCTTTCACAACCATCACATGTATTTACTCTATTTATTTTATTAAAATCCAACTTATTTAATTTCCAATTTCCAAATAACCAATTTCCAAATAATTTCCAATTTTTTAATTTCCAAAAATCAATAAATTGTTTAAAATTTTTAAATTTGAAGTTTGGAATTTGTTTGGAGATTTGAGGTTTGAGATTTGGAAATTCTTGGATAAAATTATTGTTACTAAAATTAGATTTAGTAAATATTCCGACTTTATCCATTGAAAAATCTGCATTCGTAATAATTTCCCCCAACAAAACCCACGAACCATATTTCGTTATTAAATTTGTATTTTTCCCGATAAACCCAAGTCCCGCGCGCTGAGCCCATGCCCTCTCTAAAACAGGGCCGGTATCGGAATAATATTTAAACTCGCCTTCCGGAAAAATTTCTTTCAATTTTTGCGAAAACAATTTTAATTTCTTATCAAAAATCTTGTGATAATCCCTCCCATGAGCGTATCTTGCAATTTTCCCAATCATATTTTCTTTATTGGTATTATTCGTATCATTCGTACTCATTCGTATATTTGTATTATTGTAGTAATTCATCGCAACGCAAATCACGCTCTTAGCACCCGGCATCACCTTGAGAATATCTTTCCTTTTTTCCACCGAATCCGCAAACCATTTCATATCCGCGTGATAGCCTTTTTTAACCCAATCATAAAGTTTTTCGCTAATCGCTAACTGCTCATAGCCAGTTACCACATCTACCACATCCGCAACTCCAACAAGGTCAAACCCTAATTCTTCCGCTATCTTTTTAATTTTTTCTTGAATATTCATTTCAAAAATCTAAATCTTTTTAAAATAATTTGCAACACAAAACCCCCGCCTTTGGGGC
This sequence comes from Parcubacteria group bacterium GW2011_GWD2_38_12, assembly GCA_000992345.1. Lineage (GTDB taxonomy): Bacteria > Patescibacteriota > Minisyncoccia > GWC2-36-17 > GWC2-36-17 > GWC2-36-17. The sequence continues at coordinate 15,374 of LBUA01000010.1, forward strand.
GGGGGTTTTCAAATTCCGGCAATACCTACTTTCCCACAATACGCAATGAATGTAGTATCATCGGCGCCAACCAGTTTCACTTCTCTGTTCGGTATGGGAAGAGGTGGTGCCAGGTTGGCTATTGTCACCAGAAGTTTGCCCCTTTGAAAAAATGGGGCAAACTTCTGATTCCAAAAAAATTTTAAATACAAAACCTTACCCTGTTAAATAGAACTTGAAACAAGTTCTATTTAATAGATTGAATTCATTATAATGAATTCAATCTATTGAGATTTAACAGGGTGCTCACAATTTTAACTAAATTTTAAAAGAAAATTTAGAAAATTCTGGCAAACTTTAAAAATTAAATAGGGTCAAAATAACCAATCGGAAACGCAATCTCAATTTTAATTGCGTTTTATAAATCACTAAAATTAAAATAGAAGTTTTGATCTATTAGTACTGCTCGGCTGAACGCATTACTGCGCTTACACCTGCAGCCTATCAACGTGGTAATCTCCCACGGATCTAAAACGAGACCTAATCTTGGGATGGGCTTCGTGCTTAGATGCTTTCAGCGCTTATCCCTTCCAAACAATAGCTACTCAGCAATGCCACTGGCGTGACAACTGATACACCAGAGATTTGTTCGTTCCGGTCCTCTCGTCGAGTATTTCCTTTATTTCTAAAGGCTCTGACTATATCTTCATCTTATCGCCGGCTGTAGAATTTAATCATGGCCTGGCTTTTTTATAATATGATAAGAGTCGGCGTGTGATCAGCTAATTGCCTATTGCAATTAAAACCGATCTCATCCTTTCGGAATCAGTCGATACGGGGTCAGAACAAAAATCACTTTTTAAATAATTTCTCAAAATACTCGTAAGAATATTTCCTCGTTTTTGACGAGTAATTCTCTTGAGATATTTTATCCGATATTTTTGCTATTTCTAAAATAACTTTTGGAGTTATATTAGAAACTTTCTTCAATTTGGAAATTATTTTTAACGCCAATTCAACCTGTTTTTTCTTGAATTTTATAAACGGCTTCATATTTTTCAGAATTTTTTCACAAGAATCATAGCCGTTTATTCTCAATTCTGTCATACCATCATTCCTTTCGGAAAGATAGCCGATGCCAAACAACTTTCTAAACCATTTTAACGGATTAGAATGTCTTTTGTCTTGATAAAAACAAATGGTGATCATAGGACGAAAACCTGAAACAGATTCTCTCCTATTTTTAAATTGCACCATTAAGCTTCCGTCACCATCAAAAAATCCGGCAACATAAGCCCAGTTATTATTAGCAGTAATTTTTGTTCGACTTCCCACGGTATTGCCTTAAAAATTATGGTCCTCAAGCATCTATAGTATAGCATGAACATAATAATTTATGAAGGTTTCACCGTTATAGCCGAATTTTCAATGCGGATCACTCCGCAAGGTAGCAATATAATTTACTAGGAACGACTTCCCTCAAGTCTCAACGCCTGCACTAGATAGGAGACCAACCTGTCTCGCGACGGTCTGAACCCAGCTCACGTTCCGCTTTAATGGGCGAACAGCCCAACCCTTGGGAGCTTCTCCACCCCCAGGATGCGAAGAGCCGACATCGCTATTTGATCCATTATTACTAATGGTATGGACTATATCTTCATCCTTTTCCAATAATCAATTTGGAATGAGGAGATGGCGTGTTAGCATTTCGTATATGAAACGCTCGGTTTATTAATAATCGCTTACAAATAAACTCAGTCTCTACGGGGTCATAACAAGTTTATATTTCATAGAATCAACTATATGCGGATAAATTATCCTCATAAAATTATTGATGCTATCTTTCAATATGCGTATTCGGAAATATTTTTTATCCTTGTTTAATCTTGCCTGTATGCCAAGTAAGCGTAAACAATAAAGCAATCTATTCTGATCCGCAATCGAGAATTGTTGTGTGTTTATATACACGTCTCTATCGCGAGATTTGCTTCCGTCATCCATATACCAAACAGCCAGAATTACTGGATCAACAACAATATCCAAAGGAATTACTTTTTTCCCTTGTTTATAAAATCGATCATAAAGTTCAGTTAATTCACTGTGTTGTTTAGTAAAGAATCTATACGCAACGCGACCTTCATTGGTTTTTCGTTCTTTTGGAGCAGATTCACAAAGTCTTTTTAGGGACTCGTATTTATAATCTACATATTCCTTTGCCTCAATGGAATGATTTATTTCCAAAAATGCATTAGATCTGCCGGGCATAATTCTCATATACCCATCTCCCAATAACGATCCAATAATAATTTGTCGCTCAAACTTCGTTAGACTTCCCACGGTATTGTCCATAATATAAATATTATATCATGGAGTCCACCGTTATAAGCCATTTTTTAATTTTAATATATGATTGGCTCAAATTTTTCATATATTAAAACGGCTGAATATCATTTCTGATATGGCACCCCAATGTGTTAAGGTGCCGAACTTGGTCGTCGATAAGAACTCTTGGACCAAACCAGCCTGTTATCCCCGGAGTAGCTTTTATCCGATGATCTCTCACCGTTCTACAAAGAATGATCGGTTCACTAAGTCCTGCTTTCGCATCTGCGCGACTTGTAGGTCTTGCAGTTAAGCCAGCTTGTGCCTTTACACTACCAGCACGATTTCCATCCGTGCCTAGCTGACCTTAATGAACGCCTCCGTTACCTTTTGGGAGGCTAGCGCCCCACCAAAACTGCCCACCAGCCACTGTCCCAATACGTTTTTTCCGTAAAGGTTAGAATTTAAATTTTTGAAGATGGGTGTTTCATTGTTGACTCCATTATGTCCGAAAACACAACTTCAAAGTCTACCCACTACACTACGCAGCAAAAATCTAAACACAATAACAAGTTGCAGTGAAGCTTCCGGGGTCTTTTCGTCTAAGTGCAGGAAGCAGGCATCTTCACCTGCCTTGCAATTTCACCGGGCTGATCCTCGAGACAGTTATCCGGTAGTTACGCTTTTCATGCGCGTCGGAACTTACCCGACAAGGAATTTCGCTACTTTAACACGGTTCATTTGTGTTGACTCATAATCACTTATGAGATCGGACTATATCATTCCCGATTTATTTTCGGGATCCAGCGTATAGTCTCTGAGGATTCTTTCAAGAATTTATTACATCGCTTAAATTATATTTTCTTTTTCTTCCCTTGCCTTCATTTAGTCTTTCTCTTAATCTCATTATTTTTTCCAGTCCTTCATCTGTTAAATGTTCTCCTCTGCCAATCAGATCTACTATTTGAGAAAAAATAGAAAAATTTGTTTTTGATTTGGAAGATAATAGATGAAATTTGCCGAAAAACGGCAAAACTTTTTCAGTTATCATTTTTGGATTTTCTATAACAAAAATCCAAACACCATCTCTTCTTCGTTTTAATCTTCCGCACTCTAAATGCTTTTTAAGAAGAAATAAAACTGTATTATCTCTTTGCGATACATTAAAACTTGGGGTTATCTGCCAACCATGGCGATAATTATCCCGTTTCGTCAAAGAAACATTGAAACTTCCTTCTCCGTCTGCAAATCCCGCCAAATACCATCCTATATTTTGCGGAATACTTTTTAACCATTTTTGTTCCATGATTTTGGAATTCTTGAAAGTCTTTCCTGCGGATTTTCTGGCACCTTTTATAGTTGGTAGTAAATTTTTACTTCTTGCGGCGATAAACGCAAGCGAGTATTACTACTTTAACCAGATGTTCCCGCATATAGCTGAATTTTATAACTACAACCCGTGATTTTATAGTTACCGCGGTCGTTCACTGGCGCTTCGGGCCGCAGCCTTAAAAACGAATTTCTAAGACATTGACCGTTAACGTTCCAGCACTGGACAAGCGTCACCCCCTATACATCCTCTTGCGAGTTAGCAGGGAGTTGTGTTTTTGATAAACAGTCCCCAGATATCTTTAGCTGCGCCCTATCGCCGCACCTCGCTATGCTCGGACGGAATTTCCAATTTTCAATTTCTAATTTCCAAATAAATCTCAATGATTAAATTTCAAAACCAAAAATAAAAATTTTTGAATTTTAAAAAATTAGAAATCTAAAATTAAACATTCCATACCAAACGCAGTGAGGTACGGCAATAGGGAACCCATCTTGCAAACTTACGGGTAGCTTTTTTGCCTAGTTCCTTGAGGATCACTCACCCATTCGCCTGAGGCTACTCGCCTCACCTACCTGTGTCGGTTTACGGTACAGATTCGTTAATACTAATTTTAGAGAGAATTTCTTGGTAACGCGCTCGGCTGAATTTTTCAGATTGCTCCAAAATTTTCCCTGCTCTTAGATTTTTCGCATTGCTGCGAAAGCTTTCCGGATTTGCCAAGAAAGCATCCTTAAGCCAGGAACATCAATCCAATAAGATGCTCAGCTTACTGTGTTACGACCTCCCATCAAATATTAACAAAGGGCCGGAATATTAACCGGCTATCCATCGGCTGCCCCTCTCGGGATTGCCTTAGGGTTGCCTAACCCTTGGCTGATTGTCATTGCCAAGGAAACCTTAGGTTTACGGCGGACAGGAATTTAACCTGTCTTGCGGTTACTTATGCCAACATTCTCACTTCGTATCGCTCCAGCCGCCCTCGCGGGTCGACCTTCACTGCAGATACAAACGCTCCCCTACCACGTACGGACATCACGCTACACGCGATATCCGCAAGTATAAAGTTAAATGCATTTCTGAATTCACTTTAAACTTTTAACTTTGGACTTTTAACTCGCGACATCACATGCAATGTGATGTCCGCACATTCGCATTTTCGGTAGCAAGCTTAGCCCCGAACATTTCCGGCGCAAGATCTCTCGACAAGTGAGCTGTTACGCACTCTTTAAAGGATGGCTGCTTCTAAGCCAACCTCCTTGCTGTTTGAGAAATCTCACAACCTTGTACACTTAGCTTGCATTTTGGGACCTTAAATGGCGATTAGGACTCTTCTCCTTTTGACTATGAAGCTTAGCCCCCACAGTCTGACTCCCGTTCAACAATGATCGGTATTCGGAGTTTGATTGGTGTTGCTAGCTTGCGCCAGGCAAAACCATCCAGTGCTCTACCCCCAATCATCTATAAAAACGAGGCTAGTCCGAAAACTATTTCGGGGAGAACCAGCTATCACCGGGCTCGATTAGCTTTTCACTTCTACCCACAACTCATCCCATAGCATTGCACGACTAACGGGTTCGGACCTCCTTTCACCTTTCGGTGAAATTCATCCTGGTCATAGGTAGCTCGCTCCGGCTTCGGGTCTTATACATGCCGCCTACCGCGCACAGCGCGGAATTCCCAATTTCCAAATCCTAATTTCCAAATAAATCTCGCTGACTAAATTTCTAAAAATCAAAACTTGATTCTGAATTTTCAAAAATTAAGAAATTAAAAATTATTTAAGAATTAAACATTTAAAATTAGACATTCTGTGCTATGCGCGTTCGCCCTATTCAGACTCGGTTTCCCTGCGCCTACTCCGCCAAGGCGGATTAGACAAGCGACATACATAAAGTCGTTGGCTCATTCTCCAAGAGGCACACCGTCACCCACACACAGCGCGGAATTTCCAATTCTTAATTTTTAATTTCCAAACAAAATCCAATGACTAAATTTCCAAAACTCAAAATTTGATTCTGAGTTTTTAAAAATTAGAAAATTAGAAATTATTTAAGAATTGAAAATTTGAAATTAGATATTCTGTGCTATGCGCAGGCTCCGATTCCTTGTAAGTATATGGTTTCAGGTTTATTTCATCGCCCTCGCCGGGCTGCTTTTCACCTTTCCCTCACGGTACTAGTTCACTATCGGTCATGGATTAGTATTTAGCCTTTCCAAGTAGTATTGGAAGCTTCCTACAGGGCTTTCATTCCCCGCAGTACTTAGGAACAAATGCTCGAGCTGTGAAATTTTCGCTTACGAGGCTATCACTCGCTATGGCCTCTCTTTCCAGAGAAGTTCAGCTAACTTCACAATTTGTAACTCTACAACGCATCTGCCCTGCAACCCCCACGGACATCACGCTACACGCGATATCCGCAAGTATAAAGTTAAAAGTTAAATGTAAAAAGTAAATGCATTTCTGAATTCACTTTAAACTTTTAACTTTGTGTGATGTCCGCAGGTTTGGGCTTTTCCCTCTTCGCTCGCCGCTACTAAGGGAATAAATTATTTTCTCTTTTCCTCCGCTTACTGAGAGGTTTCACTTCAGCGGGTTCGCTACTCCAAGTAGTTAAACAAGGAGCTCTCAAGGTTTTGAGCCTTGAGGGGTTTCCCCATTCGGAAATCTTCGGATCAAAGACTGTTTGACATCTCCCCGAAGCTTATCGCAGTCATACCGCGTCCTTCATCGCCTTTCCATGCCAAGGCATCCACCATATACCCTTATAACTTCTATTTTAAATTTTAATGATTTAAAATAGTTATTTATACTTTTAATAACCGCAATTAATCAATTTGAAATTGCAATTTCCTGTTAATCCGCCCCAAATTCGTGGCTAAACGAATTTGGGCGGATAAATTATTTTGACCCTATTTAATTTTTAAAGTTCATGCGATCCATTGCCTATTCACTTTTCTGCAACAAACCGCAAATTACAGGCTACGGCATAGAAAGAACTAAAGTATTTTGCCGCAACCTATAATTTACCGTCTGTTTTAAAATAAAAATAAAAACCGCTGTTGGAGCGGTTCAAATAAATAACACTGTTTAAAACAGTTTAAATCACCGCTTCTTTTTTACGGATATTAATTTTTTGCTGTAAATAAAAATGTTGAATAGAAAATTAATTATTATTGTGATTATTAGTATAGTCGCTTCCCGGAATATGTCAATAGTTTACTTTATTTGAACATCGCCATAAATACAACTCTATGTGCCGCTGGTCGGACTTGAACCGACATGGCTGTAAAGCCACACGATTTTGAGTCGTGCGCGTCTGCCAATTTCGCCACAGCGGCATAAATAAGTATGAATAATATACCCAATAAAAAACTTGCAGTCAATTTAATCTAAAATATCATCCCAAAAGTAAAAGTCAGGCAATAAAATTTATCAATCTATCTTTCACAAAAATAATCTTTTTAATCTTTTTTCCCTCTATCCATTTAGATATTTCATTTTTCGCTAATGCTATTTTCTTCGCGTCATCTTCCGACAAACCAATTGTCGCCTCATAAATCCCTCTCGTCTTCCCGTTAATCTGCGCAATTAATTTATAAGTATCTTCTTTTACTAATTTTTGGTCATACTTCGGCCATTTTTCCAAATGAATTGATTTTTTATTTTCCAGAACATTTTGCCAAATTTCTTCAGTAATATGAGGGGCAAAAGGGCTTAATAACTTAACTAATAACTGATAACTGCTAACTGATAACTGTGCTTGTTTTTCCATTTCATTCAACAAAATCATCATCGCAGAAATTGCCGTGTTGAATCTGAAATTTTCAATATCCTCAGTTATTTTTTTAATCGTCTTGTGTAATAGTATTTCTAAATTTTTATTTTTTGATTGTACTTTTAACTTTGAACTTTTAACTTTGAACTCTAAATTCCAGACTCTATCCAAAAATCTCTTAATCCCCAAAATGCCCGTCGGATTCCACGGGCCGCCTTGTTCATATGGTCCCATAAAAGCCAAATACATCCTCACGCAATCAGCGCCGAATTTTTCCACCTCCCTATCCGGATCAATAACATTGCCACGAGACTTGGACATTTTTTGCCCATCGGGTCCCAAAATAACTCCGTGATTTTTACGACTAACAAAAGGTTCTTTGAAATAAATAAGTTTGAGATCGCATAAAACTTTTGTAAAAAATCGCGAATACAAAAGATGCATTGTGTTGTGCTCCGCCCCGCCCACATACATCGGAACAGGCAACCAATTTTTCATTTTTTTGATATCGGCAAATTTCTTTTTGTTTTTCGGATCGGTATAGCGGATGAAATACCACGAGGAATCCACAAATGTATCCATTGTATCCGTTTCCCGTTCAGCATCGCCTTGGCATTTCGGGCATTTTACTTTCACCCATTTTTTCGCTTTGGCGAGCGGCGACCTGCCGTCATTAGTCGGTAAAAAATCTTTCAACAATGGTAATTTTACCGGCAAATCTTTTTCCGGAACAGGCACGTGCCCGCCTTGTGCTGAGCCGGTCGAAGCGCATTTCTCACAATTAATCATCGGAATGGGCACACCCCAATATCTTTGACGGGACAATACCCAATCGCGCAAACGATAATTTTTTTGCTTTTTCACCTGGTCCTGCTTTAAAAGCCAATTAACAATTTCTCGTCTGGCGTTTTCCGATTCCATGCCCGTAAATTGTCCCGAGTTTATCATCACGCCTCCGCCTTCATACGCTCTATTGGTAATTATTAATTCACCTTTCTTGACCGCAGGCAAAGATAACTCGATTACATAAATGATGGGCAAATTGAATTTTTTGGCAAAATCAAAATCTCTTTGATCGTGTGCCGGCACCGCCATCACCGCGCCTGTGCCGTAACTCGCCAATACATAATCCGAAATCCACACCGGCACCTCTTTGCCATTGGCAGGATTTATCGCTGTTATACCTTTTAATTCTACTCCAGTTTTTTCTTTATTCTCCTGCCTGTCCAAATCAGTTTTTCGGTCTGATTCTTCAATGTATTTTTCAACTTCTTTAATATTTGATATTTGATTTTTAATTTTTGATATTATCCCATGCTCCGGCGCCAGAACCACATAAGTCGCCCCAAAAAGCGTATCCGGACGAGTGGTGAAAACATCTAAATATTCATCCTCTTTTAACTTTAAACTTTTAACTTTAAACTTGATTACTGTTCCCTCGCTTCGCCCGATCCAATTTTTCTGCGCCAATTTCGTGCTCTCTGGCCAATCCAACCCCCCTAAGTCATCAACAAGCCGATCGGCATAATCGATAATTTTAAACATCCATTGTTCAAATTTTCTTTGAATAACTTGGCTATCGCATCTTTCACATTTGCCATCAACAACCTGTTCATTTGCTAAAACCGTTTTGCAACTCGGACACCAATTGACTAGAGTCTTTGCCCGATACGCCAAACCCTTTTCGTGCATTTTTAAAAATATCCATTGCGTCCATTTATAATACTCCGGATCAATGGTGGAAACTTTTCTTGACCAATCAAAAGACGCTCCCATGCTTTCCAATTGTTTGGTCATAAATTTTATATTTTTCTCCGTCCAATCGCGCGGATTGATTTTTCTTTTTATCGCAGCATTTTCCGCCGGCAAACCGAAAGCGTCAAATCCAATCGGATACATTATATTTTCCCCAATCATCTTTTTATAACGCGCCAGAATATCCGGCACTGCAAAAGCATACCAGTGTCCGATATGCAAATTGCCGGAAGGATACGGGAACTCCGTCAAAAGCATTTGATTTTTTTTGCCCTTGATATTGTCCTTGGCTTGATAAATCTTTTTCGCTATCCAATATCGTTGCCATTTGCGTTCTATCATTTTATGGTTATATTTTCTCATATATTTGG
>LBUA01000011.1 GCA_000992345.1 Parcubacteria group bacterium GW2011_GWD2_38_12
CATATGATAATGTTTGATAAATTTCAAAACCTCCCGACATAATGTCGGGAGGTTTTTCTTTTTTGTTTTTAAGATGGTAGAATTATAAGAGTTATTTTCACTAACCACTAGACGCTAATTAAAATGATCTATTCTTTGGATGGAATAATTGAATACAAAAAAGACAAATTTGCCGTAATTAATGTGGGCGGAGTCGGATATAAAATTTTTATGTCTGGCGATGTTTTGAGCAAGATCCCGGAACTTGGCGAGAGGGCGAAAATTTTCACTTATTTATACGTGAGAGAAGACGCGCTGGATCTTTACGGTTTTTTGAATTCTTTTGATTTGGTATTTTTTGAAATGTTGATAGCCATTTCTGGTGTCGGTCCCAAAATGGCGATGTCTATTTTGTCTATAGCGCCGACGAAATTATTGGCTTCGGCTATTGCCAAGGAAGATCTGACTTTTTTTACCAGAGTTTCCGGAGTGGGCAGAAAAACCGCAGAAAAAATTATTTTAGAGCTTAAAGATAAAGTTCATAAATTGGGAATTGATGTGGAGGAATTTGAAGTTGGAGACAGCGAAGTTCTGGATGCTCTGGAATCCTTGGGATATTCCGCCCGGGACGCTCAAAACTCTCTAAGGCAATTGCCAAAAGATATTAAGGGCATTGAGAATCGCATTAAAGAGGCATTAAAAATGTTGGGCCGGAGACAGAAATAGATTGACAGATTTTTATTTTGCTTTAATCTTCTGGTGTGTTCGTTGAAAATATAATCCGCCAGTTGGCGGATTGAAATTACGTCGGGGCTCTCAAATGAATTTGAAGATTCATTTGCCTCGCCCCTAGAAATTATAAAAGGGAGGTGATATTAATGAGCGGCGGAAAGATAGAAAAAATTTGTTTCATTGCTCCGTCTACAGGACTCTTGCAAAGCGATAGAAAAGCCATAAATAGAACTATCAGAGCATTGAAAAACGGATTAGGGGCGAAGGAAATTTTTTCGAGTCCGCATCTTTTTTCTTTTCACGAAAAAGTGGATTATGTTTCCGCTTCAATTGAGGATCGGCTTAATGATTTCAGGTCTGCCATAAAAGATTATGATTTAATAATTTCCGTAGCCGGAGGAACGGGCGCGGAGGATTTGGCACTAAAGATTGATAAAAAAGATTTTCAGATGATTAGGGAGCGCAAACCGATTTTTATGGGTTTTTCCGATTTCACTTTTCTGCTTAATGAGATTTATTTTTCTTCAAGAGCGCCGGTTGTGCATTTTTCGTCTCTCACTCTTGGCAAGGGGAATTTCAATAAAATTTTCTCGTTGATTTTAGGAAAAGAGATTTATTATCGCGGATCTTTTTGGCTGACTCCTTCGCCGGCAAGAAAATTTTCCGGCACTCCGATTGGAGGCAATTTCTCAACTTTTGCCAATTTTTTGAACCGCATTAATCCTCCGAAACTTAACTGGAAAAAGCACATACTTTTTATTGAGGATGTTGGCGTGGATAATGAAGATTTGCATAGGTCTTTTGCGGCTTTGAGTCGGCATAATGTTTTTGAAAAAATAAAATGCATAGTTATCGGATCGCTTTGCGAACACGTCAATAATTCCACTTATCAAGGCAGACAGAGAGGATTGTTAAAATCCGTAAAGAATTATTTGACCGATATCATCAAAAAAAGGCGCGATGAGAGAAATCCTCTGCCAATCCTTGTGGTGTCTAATTTCGGCCACAATATTGTCAGGGATTTAATGGCTGTGCCGATTGGCGGGCATATCAGTATCTCTAAAGGAAAAAAAATTATCTTTAGTATGAAAAAACCAAAGAAAAATTAAAAGCCGTTTTGATTTGAATCAAAACGGCTTTTTTATTTGCGTTTTTTGATATATTCTAATGATATGAGAGTTTTATTTTTAAGCGATAAAGATAGGTGGAATAATTTTGTTTTGGCAAATCGGGGGTCGTTTTTGCAGTCTTTTGAGTGGGGACAAATCCAAGAGAGTCAAGGCAGAAGAGTATGGCGATTGTGGTTGATTGATGAAAAAATTGATGAAAATCAGCCGATTTTTTGCGCTCAAATTGTTAAACACAATATTTCTTTCGGGAAAAGTTATCTTTACTCTCCTCATGGCCCGATTTTTCGTCGCGGTATAATCGGTAAAATCGCGGAACTTGGGGATTTTTTAAGTAAAAAAAGAGAATATTTTTCTGAATTTCTGGATGCCGCAAAAAAAATATGCCAAGAAGAAAACGCGATATTTCTCAAGATTGAACCGTTATTAAAATCAGAAACACATAAGACATATCTTTTGGAAACCGCATTGAAAAAATCCAACAAAGAAATTCAGCCGTCTCAGACCATTATTTTAGATTTAGAAAAAAGCGAAGAAGAATTAATATCAGGGATGAAATCAAAAACAAGATATAATATTGGTTTAGCCAATCGCCATGGCGTAAAAATTATCCAATGCGGCGAATTGAATAAGGAGAGATATTTTGAAAAATTCTGGAAATTGCTTGGAGAAACTTCCAAAAGAGATAAATTCCATCTTCACTCCAAAGAAAGTTATGCCGAGATTTTAAATATAAAAAGCGATTATTTCAAAAATGAATTGTATTTGGCTGTTTTGGACGACGATGTTTTGGCTGGAGCAATAATTAATTTTTTTAATGATAAGGCGGTTTATTTACATGGCGCTTCTTCATCTAAAAATAGAAATGTAATGGCGCCGTATTTGCTGCATTTTGAAATTATGAGAGACGCCAAAAACAGGGGTTTTAAGAAATATGATTTTTGGGGAATATCGGAAAAATGGCCGGGCGTGACGAGATTCAAGCAGGGTTTTGGCGGAAAGGAAATAAATTATTTAGGCGCCTTTGATTTGATTATTGATAAAAGATGGTATTTCTTGTATTCTTTGGCAAGAAAAATATTTTGAGGTTATTATTTTCCCGAAGCTATGGAGAAAATTTTGAGATTTTTAGAAAAATATATTATTCCGAGATTCTTGTATCGTTTGGGACAATTGATTTATCATCCTTTTTTGGCGTTTTTTGCCGCGACTTACTATGGTTTCCCTTCAAGAAAAATGACTGTGATTGGCATTACCGGCACAAAAGGCAAATCGTCAACTATATATTTTTTGAGTAAAATTTTTGAGGAAGCAGGCTATAAAACGGCGGCAATTTCGTCCATACAATTTAAAATTGCCGGCAATGAATGGACCAATAAATTAAAAATGACCATGCCGGGAAGATCGCAAATTCAGAAATTTTTAGCTGACGCAGTCGCGGCCCGATGCAAATTTGCGATTATTGAAGTGACTTCGCAGGGCGTCGAGCAGTCGCGCCATAGATTTATAAATTTTGACACCGCGGTATTCACTAATTTGGCGCCCGAACATATTGAAGCGCACGGTTCTTTTGAGGCGTATAAAAAAGCCAAACTAAAATTTTTTAAATACGTAAAAAATAATCATGTTTTAAATAAAGATGACAAGCATTTTGAGGATTTTTCCGCTATCCCATCCAGAAGTAAAATCGCTTATTCTTTTAAAAGTTTGCAAAGAATGTCTTTGGAATTGAGTTTGCAGATTGTCGGAGAATTTAATTTGTCAAATGCGATTGCCGCGATAAAAACAGCGGAGATATATGGTATTCCTTTTGATATTTCCAGGCGGGCCCTAGAAAAAATAAAATCAATTCCCGGGAGGATGGAATTTATTAACGAGGGGCAGAATTTTAAAGTTATTGTTGATTATGCGCATACGCCCGATAGTTTAGTGGCGGTTTACGAGACGGTAGAAAAATATAAACTGGAATCGAAAAACCCCAATGCTAAAATGATTTGCATATTGGGATCGGCGGGCGGAGGACGCGATAAATGGAAAAGGCCGGAAATGGGAAAGATTGCGACAGAATATTGTGATGAAATAATTTTAACTAACGAAGATCCATATGATGAAAATCCAGAAGCGATTTTAGAAGAAATCGCTTCTGGATTTTCGCAAGTTTCAAGTTTCAAGTTTCAAGTTTCAAAGATTATAGACAGGCGTGAGGCGATTAGAAAGGCATTGAGATTGGCAAAAGAAGATGATGTGGTTATAATGACTGGTAAAGGATCGGAGTCTTTGATGATGATGAAAAATGGCAGATCAATTTCTTGGGATGACAGACAGGTAGCGAGAGAAGAAATAAGAAATTTGCACGGGCATAGAAAATTATTATAGTTTTTTAAAAATCTGATAAAGGAGGTCATATATGAGATTATCATTAGAGGAAATGGCTTTTGAGTTGTTTCCCGATGAAATTTTTAAGAAAGATTTTCAAGAAAGCTCTTTTTTGGCTTACAATAAGATTGTTGATTCTATTGCTATGCTTAAAAATCCCATTCAGCGCTTTACCAGCAATAATGGTTGGTATGCTATGTATAGATGTTCTCTATGGCTTAAAGGTAGCGGTTATAAATTGTCTTTTGTTGAACCTGTAAATTTTTTGGGAGGCACTATCCACATAAAGCCGTTTATAGAAGATGTTGATGAGGATGGCAATTTTATTTCCATGGAAAATGGCATATATTTACCGCCAACTTTTCAACCAAGTCACTTTAAGTATTTTGAAAGACAGATTGTATTTTTAGATTTGAAAAATAAGATTGGGATTTTGAAAAATATCGGTTGTGAGCCGAGAGTTTTGAGTGAAGCGGTGAAAAGATTTCCAGAAAAAGGCATGATAGTCATTGAGAATAATGAGATATGGAAAAGGCCATATATAGCCAATCCTTCAAGCGAGCAATTTGGAAAGATGATAAAATTGGTAGATAAAATAAGCGCGGGCCTTAAGGATTTTGGCAAAGAAGTTTTAAAAGAAAAATATAGTGGTTATACTACTTAATAAAAAACGCCCCGCGATAAACGCGGGGCATTTTTATTTTTGCAATTGTTTAATAAGATAAAGATAAAAATGTAAATTATGGATAGTAGCGAGGCGTTGGCCGAGTGGCTCTTTGGTTTTGAAAAGGTGGTGAATATAAGCGCGGGAATAATTTTGGCAAGTGTAGCATTGGCAATTTTTGTCCAGTGGTTTTGCATCTAGTCTATATTTATTATTAGTAATTTGTAATGTTTTATAAAAATTTTTTGAATTTAAGTTTTTAATTTTTAGTCGTCGTTTTTCGTTTAGGATGTAGATTCGTCCATGGCGAGCTTCACGAGTCGGTATAACACAATCAAACATATCCGCGCCAAATTTTACTGCTTCAACTATTTCATCAGGTCTTCCATAGCCCATAACATAAATCGGTTTATTTTTCGGTAAAATTTGCGCGCATAATTTTATGATTTTTATTTTTTCTTCGCGTGGCTCCCCCACTGATACTCCCCCAACGGCATAGCCGTCAAATCCGATTTTTATCAATTTTTCCGCAGATTTTTTTCTTAAATCCGGATATGTTGATCCCTGAACAATCCCGAAAAGCAAGGGTTTAGTTTTTAGTTTATAGTGTATAGTTTTTAGATTAAAATGTTTTTTGCTTCTCTCTGCCCATTTCAAAGTTAAATCTAGGGATTTTTCAGCGTATTTGCGAGAGCAAGGATACGGCGGGCATTCATCAAGAACCATAATAATATCTGAGCCGATGGCCAATTGAATATCAATCACCTTTTCGGGAGTTAAAAATATTTCTTTGCCGTCTATTTCCGAGGAAAATTTTACGCCTTTCTCGGTAATTTTTCTTTTGTGGCTAAGAGAGAAAACCTGATACCCGCCACTGTCAGTCAAAATCGGACCTGACCATTTCATGAAATTATGGAGGCCTTTGATTTTTTTAAATACATCCAGTCCCGGCTTTTGAAAAAGATGATAGGTATTGGAAAGAATAATTTCCGCGCCTAAATTTTTTAATTCTTCCGGAGTTAAATTTTTTACCGCTCCGCGCGTTGCAATGGGCATAAAGGCGGGCAGGCGCACATTGCCGCGCCGAGTTTTAAGAATTTTAAGTTTTACATTTTTTTGTTTTGGGAAAAACATATTTTTTTTAATTTTCAATTTCCAAGTAATTAATTTCCAAACAATTTCCAATTTTTAAATTTACAAAAATTTAAACAATTTAGTATTTAAGCATTATTTAGAATTTGAGGTTTATTTGGAAATTGATAATTTGGAGTTTGGAATTTCTCATAATATAAATTTGCTTTGCGAATTTATATTATGAGCATGGCGTCTCCAAAACTGAAAAATTTATATTTTTTATTTATTGCTTCTTGATAGGCTTTTAAAATATTTTTACGACCATGCCTACCGGCAGGCCGGCCGGCGAATGCAGATACTAATATCATGAGAGTAGTCTCGGGCAAGTGAAAATTGGTAATCATCCCATCAACTATTTTAAACTTATACCCAGGTTTTATAAATATATCAACCCACATTTTTCCAAACGGCAAAATTCCGCCAGTCTGACGATCGTCAGACTGGCGGAATTTTTGCTTGTTTTTATTGTTTGATGTTTGTTGTTGATTATCAGTTGACATCGCAAACGCCTCCAGCGTTCTTGCGCTTGTCGTGCCAACAGCAATTATTCGTCTGCCTTCGGATCTGGCTTTGTTAATAGCTTTGGCGGTTTTGGCTGATATTTCAGCATATTCGCTGTGTATTTTGTGTTTTTCTATATTGTTATCTTTAATGGGAGCGAATGTGCCAAGACCGATATGTAAAGTGATGGTTTCCAGTTTCGCCCCCTGCTTTTTTAGGGAATTTAAAAGTTTTTTAGTGAAATGAAGTCCGGCGGTTGGCGCGGCAACTGAACCCTCCCTTTTGGCATATATAGTTTGATAATCCGATAGTTTTGCCATTTTTTTGATATATGGCGGTAGTGGAGTTTGACCGTATTTGTAAATTAATTTATCAAGATTTTTATCTTTTCCGCCAGCTGGCTGGTTGAATTTTATCTGCCATAATCCTCCGTCTATATTTTTCTCTGGCGATGCTATGAAATTTTTAGCAATTATTATTTTTTTGCCAAACTCTTTTTCTTTGAAATTTTTCAGTAACGCCTCCCAAGTATCAGATGATATTTTTTTAATGAGCAAAATTTCAACATTACCGCCCTCCTTCGCTAAAGCTACGGAGGGCAAGCCGGTTATTTTATTTCCATGAAGTCGCGCAGGGATGACTTTTGAATCATTAAAAACCAAAACATCGCCATTTTTTATGAATTGGCTTATTTCGAAAAATTTTTTGTGTTTAATATCGCCTGTCTCGCGATCAAGAATTAAAAGACGGCAATGGTCGCGCGGTTTTGTCGGCTTTTGAGCGATAAAATTTTGAGGCAAATTGTAGTTGAAATCCGATAATTTCATTTGGCAGATAATAACACAAAAATAAATAATGTAAATTAAGGATTATTCTTTGTTTTTATTCGCGCAATTGATATAATGAAATTGATGGAAAAATCAACTTTTCCAAAATATAAAATTTGCGTGATGGGGGCGGCACAGACTGATTTTTGCGGTCCTTTGTCGCATAATTTAGCTGAAGAAGTTGGCCGGGAAATAGTTCGCCAAGGCGCTTCGCTTATTGCGCCCGTTTCTACGGGTATTCCACTATGGGCATCCAAGGGCGCTAAAGAGGAAGGCGCTTTTGTAGTTGGGTTTTCCCCTGCCAGCTCCTACAAGGAACATATTGAAAAATATAATCTACCCACGGATTATTTTGATATAATCATTTATACTGGCGCGGAATTTTCAGGAAGAAATTCTTTTTTGGTCAAATCCGTTGACGGAGTAATTATAATTTGTGGCAGAATGGGAAGTTTAAATGTGTTTACCCTGGCTTTTGAGGAAAATAAACCCATTGGTATTGCGGAGGGTTCCGGGGGAATTGCTGAAGAAGTGAGTCATTTAATTGAGCGGGCGCATCGCGGAGGAGGAAAAATTATCAGCGAGAAAGACCCTAAAATTTTAGTTCAAAAAGTGATAGAATTAATTAAAAAAGAACATGAATAATCACGTAACATGAAACACGCAACATGAAACAAAAAATAGCAGTATAAAATTTTTATATTTTATATTTTATATTTCATGTTTTATGAAATATGGATCCCCTTCAATTAGATATTATTTTTCGTTTAATAATCTCCGCGGTTTTGGGCGCTATTTTGGGTTTTGAAAGAGAGTATGTCGGAAAATCCGCTGGGCTTAGAACTTATATGCTCGTTTCTTTGGGCTCGGCATTATTTACTATTTTATCCGAAGACGGCCTCAGGTCATACATAGGTATATCCTCATTTGATCCCAGCCGCATTATTTCTCAAATAGTTGTTGGAGTCGGTTTCATTGGAGCCGGTCTTATTATTTTTCAGCCGGGAGAAAACAAGATTCGCGGATTAACGACTGCTGCCGGCCTTTGGACTGTGGCGGCAATTGGAGTGTCAGTAGGTCTTAAATATTATTTAGTTTCTATTTTTACAACCTTTTTTATACTAATTGTTTTGAGCGGTTCTAGGTATTTTAATTTGGAAACGAGAATTCACAGATTGAGCGATCGTCGCAACAAAAATGTTGACTCAAATTCTCAATAGAAATTTCTTTTACGCTGTAACTACGCTTATTGGGACTATTGTCGGCGTTGGTATTTTTGGCCTGCCTTATGCATTTTCCAGGGCGGGTTTTTTCATTGGTCTGGCTCAACTTATTGTTTTAGGCGGAGTGACTATGATAATCCATTTAATGTTCGGCGAGATTATTTTACGCACCAATGAAAAGCATAATTTGCCCGGATATATAGAAAGGTATCTCGGGAAAAGATGGGAAGTTTTGGTTAGTTTTTCAGTATTGACCGGTATCTTAGGATCAATGGTCGCGTATATATTGGTGGGAGGGACCTTTTTAAATGTGCTTTTGGGGCAGATAATAACTGGTTCTTCGGATTTTTTCTCGGACAATATTTTATATTTGGCTTTTTGGTTTTTGCTGACTATGTTTATTTTGTTTGGTTTAAAAACGATTGAAGCGGTGGAATTTATAATGACAATTATTTTAATTATGGCGGTTGCGGCTATAGCAATACTTTCAATGCCGTATGTGAATGTCGGGAATTTATTTATTTTTAACAACCCCGATATCTTTCTTCCATACGGCGTTATTTTATTTGCCTTGGCGGGAACAGTGGCTATACCGGAGATTCGGGAGATTTTGATTGGCAATGAGAAAAAAATAAAACCAGCAATAATTTTAGGTATTCTCGTGCCAGTGGCTATTTATGCGCTTTTCACCTTTGTTATAAACGGTGTTACTGGTCCGGCCACTTCCCAGGAAGCGTTATCCGGACTCTATAAAGTGGTTGGCGGTCCGATTTATATTTTGGGGGCGATATTTGGAATCTTGGCCATAGCCACTTCGTATATCACTTTTGGTTATTATCTTTATGAAACATTTTTATATGATTATGGTATCAATAGAATGTTTGCCCATTTATTAATCGCCGTGATTCCCATAACTTTTGTATTGCTTGGTGTAAGGAATTTCATAGCCATCATCAGTTTTTTGGGCGCGGTGATGGGCGGATTTGAAGGCATTGCCATGATTTTGACTTATTTTAAAGCAAAAAAATCCGGCAATCGCACCCCGGAATATTCTCTAAAAATTCCGCATTTTGTTTATTATTTTTTGATGTTGGTATTTATATTGGGTATCATATATACTGTGGCATATAGAGGGTAAAAAGATAAAAAATAGAATTTTCAATTACCAATTTTCAATTTTAATTTAATGTTCAATGATTTAATGCCTTAATGTTTAAGGAATTAATTGATTAGATAATTTATTAAAAACTGTTAATTGATTATTGATAGTTTAATTAATATGAGCCGTTCCAGTCATATTCCCAAAGGGAAAAAAATTAAAAAGCAAGTGGAAAAATTCGGACCTGTTCGTTTTCCGGAACGAAGGGGCAAGCAAGAATTTGGCGCTGGCGCGAAAGAATATTTAATCTGCAAGGATTGCCAAGCGGCTTATTATGACAAGTCCTGGCATGAGAGTTTGGCGGACTATAAACACTTAAAGGAAAAAAATATTGATAAGAAAAAAATAAATTTTATTTTATGTCCAGCTTGTCAGATGATAAAAAACAACCAATACGAAGGGATTGTTTTGGTTTATAATACGCCGGAGAAAATAAAAAAAGAACTGATGAATTTGGCGGAAAATATGGGGAAAACCGCGCGTAGCATTGACCCCCTAGATAGGGTTTCAAAAATAAAAGAAACAAAAAATACAATAGAAATTTGGACAACCGAAAATCAGCTGGCTAAAAAAATTGCCAATAAATTAAAAGCAACATTCCCCAATCAATTGGGTGAAAAGAAAATTCATTTTTCCGGCGAGGGGTCTGATGTCGTGAGAATAACAGTCGGATAGCAATCTGCTTTAATATGAAAAGTAGAGAAGAAAAAAAGGCTCTTTGCGCTAAAGCGCAAAGAGCCTTTTGATTATGTTATCTTGCTATCAGTAACGGATTTCTACCTGGTCGCGTAAGTTTATGGGGGCGAAGAATACATCTCATCAAGCAACTCCCCGTCCCCACAATCACGTTTTCTTTATTTTTTTATATCCCCCCCTTATTTGGTCACTGCTCTTTTTAAAATGATGCGCTCTTAAACCCCTGAAAAGAATGGCTGTCGGGAGGTTTATTTCCACAGCTTAAACTTACTAAGGAATAAAATAAATAGCAATAAAACTATGATTCTGTCAAGCTAATAAATTTTACTAAGAAATCCACTTCAATTTGTATCCATTGTAATAATTTAGGATTTTAAAGTAGTCTAAAAAAGTAAAAATATTTACTTAAAGTCATTCATTTTTAAATGACTTTTTTGTTTTAACAGGCAAGAAGTGTTGTATGAATTCGTGGGATATTAAGTGGATCTATTTTAAAAAATTTCTGCCCTATTCTGCCCTATTCTTGCCTTATTCCCCATTTTATCCCCAGTTTCTTCAGTATTTAGGCCATCCACCATTTCTCTGCCCTATTCTGCCTTATTCTGCCTTATTATATGCCCCCCCATTCGCCTATTTATTCGCTCAATAAAAGAGATTATGTTTCATATGAAACATAATCTCTTTTATTTAAATTTTATAATATTTTCACCCTCCTACCTATTATTTGCAGTCTTTCTTGCGCAAATAATTGAATGGTTTTAGATAGGATTTGGTGTTCTACGCTATGTATCTTAGCTTCTAGGGTTTCTAAAGTTTCATTTTCGTCTATCTTAACTGGTTCTTGGAGTATAATCGGTCCAGTATCAATCCCCTCATCTGGCACAAAATGAACTGTTACTCCCGTAATTTTGACGCCAAAATCAAATGCTTGCTGTATAGCATTGATTCCCGGGAAAGCCGGAATTATAGCTGGATGCAAGTTTATGACCCGCATTGGGAATTCATTAAGGAATTCATTTTTCAGAATCAGCATCCAGCCAGCCAGAACCACTAAATCGGGGTTGTATTTTTTAACTAATAAGGCAAGCTCTGCGCAATATCTTTGCCTTATTATATCTTTTGTCTGCCCGTCGGCAGACAGGGCCTTATTATTTATTTCTGCCCTATTATTTGTGTCTATTTGTCTGTGGCTAGATATTGTCTTATTTTGAAATTCCTTAAAACTAAAAACCTCAGTAGGTATTCCTGCTTTTTTTGCTCTTTCCAGGCCATAAGCATCAGATTTATTACTAATAACTAATTTAATATCTACATCCAATTCCCCTGATTTAATTTTATCTATAATAGCTTGCAGATTTGATCCATTGCCGGAGATAAAAACTACGATTGATTTTTTTCTATTCATAAGTATTATTAATTTAATAAACTTGATTAAATTTTAGGCATATTTTATGTGTTTTTTGTAATATAGTCAACTTTCGTCAATTTTTTAAATTTGGATATTTAGGAGAAGTTTCATGTGAAACATAAAAATTTTGGAGATATTGAAGTCGTATGATAAAATAACAACAATATCTTTTCTATTCACTAATAAATAGCAAAAAAGTGCGATTTTTTTGATAAATTTTTAGTAAATATATTTGTAGGATTGGAAGATAATTGATTGTCCAATACATTAAAAAGGTAATTTACTTGACATAATAATATATTCATTGTCTTATATATGGATAATATCACAACAGGAAAATATGGCGAAAACTTAGCCACCGAATTTTTAAGGAAAAAAGGATATAGAATTTTGGAGAGAAACTTTAAGAAACCGTGGGGAGAATTGGATATTATCGCGGAACATGGAAGCGACATTATATTCATTGAGGTAAAAACACAGAATAAAGATAATAGATTTTTTATCAAGCCAGAAGAGAATATAACGCCCTTCAAGAAAAAACAGCTAATAAAATCCGCCGGGGGATATTTGGCTTTTAAAAGGAGATTGGATAATAAGTGGAGAATTGATGTAATAGCGGTTGAATTAAGCGTTGGCGGAATTTCTGATATCAGACACATTGAAAATGCGGTGACGGAATAGGTAATAAAGCCCCGTGGCGCTAACTTCGCGGGGCTTTATTTTTCTAAAAAAATTTGTTAAAATAAAAACATAATTTTTAGAAAGATTCAGATTTAAATGCAAATACAGTGGTACGGGCAATCTTGCTTCAAGATTCAAAGCGGAGATGTCACTATTATAATAGATCCCTTTGATAAGAAAATCGGTTTAACTCCGCCGCGCGGGAAAACGGATATTGTTTTGAGCACTCATGATCATATGGATCATAATAATTCAGAAGGGTTTGACGACGTGTTTTTTATTAATACTCCCGGAGAATATGAAATTAAAAATGCTATCATTAAGGGTATGTCGTCGTTTCATGACAACGTTTTGGGCGATAAGAATGGAATAAATACGATTTACACCCTGGAAATAGAAGGAATAAAAATTTGCCATTTGGGAGATTTGGGACAGAAGGAGTTATCTTCAGAGCAAGTTGACGCAATTGGTAATGTTGATATTTTGATGGCGCCGATAGGGGGCGAATATGCGCTGGAAGGAGAAAAGATGAACACTTTAGACGCCGAGGGTGTTAAGACGATTATAAATCAGATAGAGCCAAGGATCATGGTGCCCATGCATTATTTTATAAAAGGGCTTGGTTTAAAGATGGATGGACCGGAAAAATTTTTCAAGATGTTTAATGTTTCGGAAAAAGACGCGGTGTTAAAATTTTCCATAAAGAAGAAAGATTTGCCCCAACAAGAAGAACCGCAGATTATAATAATGAAAATAGACTGAATATAATACTTGTAAACTTGAAGCTCGAAGCCTTAAATTTGAAGCCCGTCCGCCAATTGGACGGGTTGAAATCTAAAGTTTTAAGTTTCAAATTTTAAACTTTAATATGTTAAACACTAAATTCGTAAAATATCTTCAATCAAGGCCCTATCACACCAGGGTTTCCATATTTGTTTTTACCATGGTTATTTTCGGAATTATGGCATTTTCTTTTTGGACTTATTCTTTGTCAAAAACTTTCTTGGCGGAAAAGAATAAAGAATCAGAATTTATGGCGCAAGAAACCTTATTGAATCAAGGGGAAAGATTACCGTCTCTTATGAATAATATGAAAGCGAATATCAGCGAATTGGGTGATACCGTTTCGCAGTTTTATTTTGACTATGTGAAGTCCGAAGAAAAACAGAAAACCAATTTAGATATAAATCAGATTAAGAAAATCAAACCGGTGAAATTGCCGGTAGAGAAGCAGTAAAAATCAGATGTTAGCTGTTAGCTGTTAGCTATTAGAGATTATCTCGGCTTATTTTACAGCCCGGATAGTATTTTTTAAAAGCTAAAAGCTAAAAGCTAAAAGCTAATGAAGTGGCAGACAATAAATTTGAACTTGGAAAAATTGTAAATCAGGAAATTACCGAAGAGGTAAAGGATTCGTATTTGGCGTATGCGATGTCGGTTATTGTTTCGCGCGCTTTGCCGGATGTCCGTGATGGATTAAAACCGGTGCACCGCAGGATTTTATATGCCATGCATGATCTTGGACTTTATCCTTCTGCCAGATTCAGAAAATCTGCGGCAGTAGTCGGCGACGTGATAGCAAAATATCATCCCCATGGCGATGTGGCGGTTTATGATGCAATGAGCCGTATGGCGCAGGATTTTTCCATGCGCTATATGCTTGTTCGGGGTCAAGGGAATTTCGGCAGTATAGACGGAGATTTTCCGGCAGCTATGCGCTACACTGAAGCGAAGTTGGCGCCTCTTGCCACGGAAATTTTGGCTGATATTGAAAAAGACACAGTTGATTTTCAGGATAATTATGACGGCACTCGCCAGGAACCGAAATTAATGCCGACTAAGATTCCTCAATTATTACTCAATGGCACGGATGGTATTGCAGTCGGTATGGCAACAAAAATTCCACCTCATAATTTAACAGAAGTTATGGATGCCTTGGTTTTTGTTATTGATAACCCGGAATGCGACAGTGAAGAATTATTGCAGTTTATTCAGGGGCCGGATTTTCCTACGGGTGGGATTATTTATAATCAGAAGGATATTGTGCATGCTTATGCTTCCGGTAGGGGGCCGATGATGGTAAGAGCGAAGACCGACATAATCGAAATGAAAAATGGAAATTTTCAAATTATAATAACGGAGATTCCGTTTCAAGTTAATAAATCTTCGTTGATAGAGAAAATAGCGGAGCTCGTGACTGAGAAAAAAGTGGAGGGAATTAGAGATGTGCGCGACGAATCAGATAAAGAAGGATTGAGGATTGCGATTGATTTGAAGGGTGACGCTCATCCGCAGAAAATTCTCAATAATTTATTCAAATATACCGACCTTCAAAAAGCTTATCATTTGAATTTGTTGGCCTTGGTAGACGGTCTCCAGCCGCAGGTTTTGACATTGAAAGAAGTTTTGGGGTATTTTTTGATTCATAGGAAACAGATTGTCGTTCGCAGAACGAAATTTGATTTGAAAAAAGCGCAAGATCGCGCCCATATTTTAGAGGGTCTTAAGAAGGCGCTGGATCGTATTGATGCTGTAATAAAGACTATTCGTTCGTCGGAGACCAAAGAAGTCGCCCATAAAGCATTAGTGGCTAAATTCAAACTAACTCCAATCCAGGCGACAGCAATTCTGGAAATGAAATTGCAAACTTTAGCGGGCCTTGAAAGGAAAAAAATTGAAGATGAGTTGGACGAGAAAATGAAATCCATAAAAGAATTGGAAGCTATTTTAAAAAGCGATAAGAAGATTTTGGATATAATCAAAAAAGAATCTTTGGAGATAAAAGAAAAATATGGCGATGAGCGCAGAACTAAAGTTGTAAAGTCGGCAATCGGAGAATTTAAAGAGGAAGATTTGGTACAAGCCGAGGAAGTTATAATACTTTTAACTAAAGAGGGGTATATAAAGCGCGTCAGTCCGGATGCTTGGCGCACGCAATTACGCGGTGGCAAGGGAGTTACAGGCATGTCTACGAAAGAAGAAGATGTAGTTGATATTTCCCTGACTTCCAATACTCATGACGGGCTTTTGTTTTTCACTAACAAAGGGAAAGTTTATCAATCCAAAGCTTATGAGATTCCCGAGGGCTCCCGCACTTCCAAGGGACGAGCAATTGTGAATTTTTTGAATTTAGGCCCCGAAGAAAAAATTAGAGCAATTTTGAGTTTGAAAGAGAAAAAAGGAAAGCACGAGGCGGAAAAATATATAATTTTGAGCACGAAAAATGGTATAATAAAGAAAACGGCAATTGAAGATTTTGATAATGTTCGTGGGAGTGGTATTGCGGCGATTGGCCTTAAAAATAATGATTCATTATCTTGGGTTAAATCCACGAGCGGTAACGATGAAATGATTTTAGTAACAAAGAATGGCATTGCGATTAGATTTTCCGAAAAAGATGTCCGGCCAATGGGCAGGGTGGCTAGCGGTGTGACGGGGATTCGTCTTAAAAAGGGAGATGAGGTTGTGGGGATGGATGTGATTCAAAGCTCAAAGCTCAAAGCTCAAAGCTCAAAATTATTGGTGGTTATGGAAAATGGTTATGGAAAACAGACCGATATTAAAGAATATAAAAAACAAAAACGAGGCGGTTCGGGGATAAAAACCGCCAATATTACTGCAAAAACTGGAGCGATTATTGATGCAAGAATCATGAGCGGAGAAGAGAAGGATTTAATAGCAATCTCCGAGAAGGGACAAGTTATTAGAACTCCAATTGGGTCTGTATCCGTGCTTGGCAGAGCAACTCAGGGAGTCAGGGTTATGAAACTGGATGCGGGGGACAAGGTGGCATCAGTGGCATGTATATAAAAAACTAAAGACCAAAGACTGGAAACCAAAGACAAAAACTGAAAGCTAAAAAGTTCAGTTTTAAGTTTTAAGTTTTAAGTTTTAAGTTATGTTGATTCGTGGTTTTTTAAGCCCAGAAGATGTATTAAGGCAAATTGATTTAAGAGAAGGAACGATGATTGGTGATTTCGGAGCTGGTTCCGGGCATTTTGCCATAGCTATGGCAAAAATTGTCGGAAATTACGGCAAGATTTTTGCTATTGATGTGAGGGAAGCTTCTTTGGAATCCGTAAGATCGCGCGCGAGGATGGCTAATCTCGCCAACATTAATTATATTCGCGCCAATTTAGAGATTGCTGGCGCAACAGAAATTGCCGATGGCATACTGGACTTAGTTATTTTAATAACCGTTTTATCCCAATCAAACAAGAAAGAAGAAATTCTAAAAGAAGCGTTGCGGGTATTAAAGAGGGGAGGTAAACTTCTGGTCGTTGAATGGTCTCAAACCGGACCGGCTTTTGCTTCCAGCCATGAATATCGCATCACCAAAGAAGATATGCAGAAAATCATTGAAGGCGTTGGATTTAAATTAGATAAAGAACTTGATGTAAAGTCATTCCATTACGGGTTTTTGTTTGTGAAGTCGTAAAAATAACCATTGACCATTGACCATTGACCATTGACCAATGTCAAATGTCAAATGTCAAATGTTCAGTAAATTTGAATCGCACTAAATTAATAATTTTTGGCATCACGGGATTATTTGTCGCTATCTTAATTTTTGCCCTGGTGTTTGGCACCAAGCAGTCTCCGCAGACACAAGTCGTTGGCGATATTTTAGTATGGGGAGTGATTGATGAGCCTGACATTATTAATCAATTCGTTGTTGAATTCAAGAAATCATATCCGAAAGTCAATATAACTTATCAGAAAAAATCAGCCAATACTTACGAGAAAGATTTGATCAATGCTTTGGCTGCCGGTCGCGGTCCGGATATTTTTTATATTCATAATACTTGGTTACCGAAACACGCTGACAAGATTTTCCCTGATTATGAAGAATATATGACCGTAAATAGTTTTCGGGATACTTTTGTTGATGTGGCTTATAATGATTTTGTTTTGGGCGATGAGATCTATGCTCTGCCTTTGTATGTTGATACCTTAGCTCTTTTTTATAATAAAGACATTTTTAATTCCGTCGGAATAGCCAATCCTCCGTCAACTTGGGAAGGCCTTTTGAGTATGGTTCCATCATTAACAAAAAAAGACAGTTCTGGCGGTATTTCGCGTTCGGCGATTGCCATGGGTACAGCTAAGAACATTGATAAAGCAACAGATATTTTAAGTCTTTTAATGTTGCAATCCGGTGTGAAGATGTTTGACGAAGAAAGAATGCAGACAACATTTGATCAAAGAACCATGGAGAATGACATTGAATATCCTTCCGGACAACAGTCCCTGGAGTTTTATGTTAATTTTTCCAATGCCAAGAAGAGTGTTTATACATGGAATAATCAGATGCCATATTCAATAGACGCATTTTTAGAGGGGAAAACGGCAATGATGATAAATTATAGTTATCAGGTGGAAAATTTAAGGTCCAGGGCTCCCCATTTGAAATTTGGAGTTTCTCTTGCGCCCCAGCCGAAAGGAGCGCAACAATCCGTGAATTATGCAGACTATTGGGGGCTTACTGTTTCCAAAACATCAAAATACCCTGATGTGGCATGGTTTTTCGCGCATTATTTAATGGAGAAAGAGCAATCAACGGCGTATATTAAGATGGCATCAAAGCCAACGGCGCGTCGCGATCTTGTGAATACTCAGAGAAATCAGGAAAGGGAGCTGGGGATTTTTGCCCAACAATCGCTTTCCGCCTATTCTTGGTATCAGCCGGACAATATCGCTGTTTCCAAGATATTTGAAAATATGATAGAATTAACAGCGTCAGGCGTATCGGCTTTGAGCGCTATAACTGATGCCGCCCGCAAAATTGATTTATTGATCCCTCACCCTTAAAGCATAGATTATGTTTTATGTATATTTATTAAAATCACTAAAAAATAAAAGTTTATATATAGGTTTTGCTCCAGATTTAAGGGCGAGGATAATAAAACATAATCAAGGATTAGTCAGATCAACAAAAAACATAAGACCGGTAGAACTAATATGCTATGAAGCATACAAACATAAATCAGACGCATTAACTAGAGAAAAAAGGTTAAAGCAATTCGCTAAAGGCTACGCTTCACTCAAGGGTCGCCTTAAAAATTCTTTAATGCTTTAAGGGTGAGGGATGAATAAATACGGCAAAATTTTGGGTTTTATCGGTATTACGGTCTTGTTTATTTTTTTTAGTTTTAGCATTTTTGCATCAGCGGTGTTTGCGCAGGGTCTTGTGCCTTGTGGTAATCCCGGGCAATCAGCTTGCACAGTCTGCGATTTTTTTGTGTTAATTGACAATATAATAGATTTTGTCGCAATAAAATTAGCTCCTCCGCTGGCGTTGCTTTTAATAGTAATTGGAGCGGTATTTTTAATTATTTCCAGTGGATCGCAGGAGTTATATAATAAGGGAAAAAATATCATAACCATGGCGATAGTAGGCCTCTTGATTATTTGGGGTTCTTGGATGATTATTGATGTAGTGATGGGAGCCATTGCTGGCGGTGGAGGCCTCGGAACTTTAAAAACCTGGAACACAATAGATTGCAAACAATAAAAAACAAATAGTATGATAACTAAAATTCGTTTTAATGTTTTCAAAATTTTATCTGTTTTGTTGGGATTATCTCCGCTTGGAGTTTTTGCCGTTACCCTGAAAAATCCCCTGGGCACCCAAACCCTCCAATCATTAATAACGAATGTGTTAAATGCAATTTTGGGATTAGTCGGGTTATTGGCGCTGGCAATGCTGGTTTATGGAGGAGTTTTATTGATGATTTCCGGAGGAAGCGATGAAACCGTCACCAAAGCCAAAAAAACAATAACCTTCGCCATAGTTGGTTTGATTGTCGCGATTTTATCTACCGCTATTTTGAATTTTGTGATGAAGGCGGTAGGAGTGAATTAATATCTAGATCTAGCGAGAAATTACAAAATTTGGTATTATTATATTGAAAATTATAAATTTAAAAAGGTCGCGAAAAAAGTTAAAAGTTAAAAGTTAAAAGTTAAAAGTTAAATGAAGAAATTATTTGTAAAAATTAAGTGGTCTTTGCTCGGAATGTTTTTACCAGCTTTGACATTGGCTCAAATCACGAGCGCGCCAAGAATAACAACTGTTCCCTCAGATCTTGAATCTACCATATCTAATATCATCAATGTTATTATCAGTGTTGTTGGTTTAATTGCGATTGTTGTTATAGTTATTGGCGGTATTAAGATCATCACATCCGGCGGAGATGATGAGGCAAAAAAGAGCGGAACTAATTTTATCACTTACGGCATTATTGGTTTGGTGGTTGTTATTTTGGCTTATGCGATTGTTAGTTTTATTATCACCCGAATAAGATAGTAAGATAGTTTTTTAATAAATAGTCATCCCCAAACAAAATTCCCCCTGCTAATTAGCGGGGGGAATTTTGTTTGGGGATGACAAGGTATAATATGATAAGTATATAAACCCACTAGACAGATAAAAAAAAATCATTTAAGATAAGGCACTATAGAAAGGAGCGGCCGCTCAAGGCGGACAACAGTTGACGCTTGACAATTAACAATTGACCAGATGAATGTCAAATGTCAAATGTCAAACGTAAAATGTTATAAAACATGGATAATTCATTATCCCCAAAATTTTTGATGGAAGAGGCGCTTAAAAATATTCTTCCCGCGCAATTACCTAAGGTGGGGGAGCTTATTGATGGCGCGATTTTAGGCAAGAAAGGTTCTTGTTTGTATATTAATCTTGGAGCTTTCGGCATTGGCGTTATTTATGGAAAGGAATATTATGAAGCTCAAGATTTGATAAAGGGAGTGAAAATAGGAGATAAAGTTTCGGCAAAAGTTTTAGAATTGCAAAATGATGACGGCTATGTTGAACTTTCTTTGAAAGAGGCGGGTCAAGAGATGGCTTGGGATGAGCTTAGAAAAATCAAGGAATCTGGAGAGATTATTTCTGTTAAAATTACCGAGGCCAATCGCGGAGGTATTATGGCTCAAGTAAAAGGAGTGCCTGCTTTTATGCCGGTGTCTCAACTTTCCGTTAAAAATTATCCTCGCATTGAAGGAGGCGATAAAACGAAAATATTGCAGGAGTTGAATAAATTTATCGGTAAAAATATGAACGTTAAAGTGATTGATATCGACCAGAAAGAATCCAAATTGATTATTTCCGAGAGAGGAGTGCAGGATGAAGATTTGAAAGGGGTTCTGGACAATTTTAAAGTCGGGGATATTATTGAAGGAGAAATATCCGGAGTTGTTGATTTTGGGGCGTTTGTAAAGATTGAAGTTCCGGGAGAGAAAAATGAGGATATTCCTCAGATTGAGGGTCTTGTGCATATTTCCGAACTTGATTGGCAACTTATTGAAGACCCCAAACAAGTTGTGAAAATCGGAGATAAGATTCAGGCAAAGATTATCGGAATTGATGGCGATAAAATTTCTTTATCAATGAAGGCTCTTAAAAATGATCCCTGGATAAATATTGAAGATACTTATAAAGTCGGACAAATTATTAAAGGCAAGACGGTAAAAATCAATCCCTTCGGCGCGTTTATTAAGCTGGACAATAACATTCAGGGTCTTTGCCATATTTCTGAATTTAAATCGGAAGAAGAAATGAAAGAAAAATTAGAAGTCGGAAAATCTTACACATTTAATATTCAATTAATAAATAAAGCTGAACATAGATTGGCGCTTGGGTTCGGTAAAACTGCAAAAGAGAAAGAAAAAAGTGAAAAGGAAAAAGATAAGATTAATAAAAACGAAGAGAAAAAAGAAGAAGCCAAATAATGACCAGTATCTAGAAATTAAAAACAAAAACATCCGCATTATTAGCGGATGTTTTTGTTTTATGATAAAATAATTACCAGAATCCAGAATCTAATTTTATGCCCAAATCTCAAGAAGAAAAAATAGTTATTGATATAGTAAAAAAGATTATTCCGTCAGTGGTCAGTATTTCCATTGTTAAAAACATAGAAGATCATTTGGAGGGGGAATATTCTCCGTTTAATTTTTTTCATCTTCCGGAAAAGAATATGACTCACAAGCATAGGGTTCATATTGGAGGGGGTTCGGGGTTTTTTATTTCCAAAGACGGTTTGATTTTAACTAACCGCCATGTTGTTGTTGACCCGAATGCTGAATACACTGTTATTACTTCTAGAAATCAAAAATATAGGGCGCGGGTTTTAGCTCGCGATGAGATTAATGATATAGCCATTATAAAGATAAAAGAAAATGGTTTTATTCCGCTTGAGATGGGGGATTCGTATTCTCTTGAACTTGGGCAGACTGTTTTGGCTATAGGCAATGCCCTGGGGCAATTTCAGAATACCGTATCCAAGGGGGTGATTTCCGGACTTGCAAGATATATTTTTGCGGCAACCGCTCCCGATGAAGAAATGCAGAATTTGAGGGGACTTATTCAGACAGATGCCGCGATAAATCCCGGCAATTCCGGAGGGCCGTTGATAGATTTGGATGGAAAGGTGATTGGGATTAATGCCGCGATTGTTTGGGGCGCGCAAAATATCGGCTTTTCCATACCGATAAATAATGCCAAAAAGGATTTAAATGATTTGATAAAATATGGGCGGATTAGGCAGCCGTTTTTAGGTGTTAGATATATCCAAATTACCAAAGATATTCAGGAGTTAAAAAAAATTGCTGTAAATTATGGCGCTTTGATATTGAAGGAGCATTTGCCTCACGATCTTGCGATTGTGAAAGAGTCTCCGGCAGATAAAGCCGGAATTAGAGAGGGAGATATAATTTTAGAGTATAACGGTAAAAAAATAACCGAAAAAGATACATTGCAGGATTTTATCCAAAAATCTCAAGTCGGCGATACGATAACTTTGAAAATTTTAAGAGGGATGAAGGAAAGAGTTTTGAAAACCATTCTTGGAGAGAGAAATCCATCGCCGCAGAAACACTAAATATTTTTATGGGCTGAGAAGAGGAGAATTATTTTTTAATTCTTGTTCAATAATCGGCGCTATAAAGGAAAAGCTTTGCGCGCCGGATATTTTTATGCCGTTAATGAATATTGTTGGTGTTCCTCTAACTCCTGATAATTTCCCTTCTTTTATATCCTCATCAATCAATTCTTTATTTTTCGAAAGGCCGATGCAATCATTAAATTTGAAGATATTTAGATTTAATTTTTGAGCTAATGATAAGATACTCTCTTTGGAGAATATCTTATTTTCATCTTTAAGCGAATATAGGCCGTCATGAAATTCTAAAAATTTATTTTGTTCAAAAGCGCAATTTGCCGCAATGGCCGCAGTTTTGGAATCTTCTCCGAGTACCGAGAAATCTTTAAATATGAATTTTATTTTTCCCGATTTGACATATTCGTTGAGTATCTGGGGCAAAGTATCTTGGGCGAATATTTTGCAATATCCGCATTGAAAATCATAAAATTCAACTATGGTTATTGGCGCTTGGGGGTTGCCCAGTATTGGGTCTTTTGAATTTGTCGGTATCTTTACGCGCTCATTCTCGGAAATATTCATTGGCAATATGGCGCTTGGCAAATTTTCGTTGATATTGTTTTTATTCCAAAAAATGGCAACGCTAATTAATATTCCGGTAAATAAAATAGTCGCCGGGAAGAAATAGTCTTTAATTTTAGAAGTCTTATGAATGGGATCGTACATGCCGATTTTGTCTGCGAGCGGAGCGAGTAGCTACAAAATCGAGCACCCCGCACCTATCTCAAACATAAACTTTATAATTTATTTTTTAGTAAGGCGAAGCCGCCTAACGGCTATCTCATTATATTATCCCGAACCTTTCTTAAAGATAGCAAACCTTAAACTCCACATCCTCCGCCTTCGGGATTTTTCGGTAAAAATTCGGGAGTTTTTTCCAGTTCTTTGTGGATATTTTTTGCCCAACCGCCGGAGCTGGAATAATTTTTAGATAGGATTTCTTTGGCGTCAACTTCGCTCCAATCTTTATTTTTCACCTGTTTGAAATAAATGGCCATTTCAAGATAGCTGGAACTGAACCAAAAAGAATTAAAATATCTTAAGGCCTCGTAAATTTCATCTTCTGGCGTGTTGCCAGCCACCATTATTTCTATTAATCCCAGCGCCGCCATTCCGTGGTTACAATCTGGGAAGGCCGTTGAATTGTTACAACAGGGACGATAAACATTTTCGGCGATATTTTTTATTCTCTCTTCTTTTTTGGAGTCTAAATTGACCCAATTATATTTTGAATAAAATTCTTCTATTGGTTTTGCGGAAATCGTCCAGCCTCCGGTTGAGGCAAATTTTTTGTAATCTCCGTATTTTATCATATCTCCTTTGGTTAGGAGTTTATTTTGTTGGGCAAGACCAAAAGCCCAGAGAAGATTCAAGACAAAATGAGCATTTTCTTTCGTGATTTTGATGTTAGAGTCAGAGGCGTTCTCTAATATGGCAAGCTCATTGGATTTTAGACCGCCGTCTTGGAGATATAATTCTTTGAATTTTTCCAAATCAATCGTTCCCGATTTTATGAGATTTGGTCCGATATCCCCCCATTTTGCATTTATTTCATAACCATCGTCAGGAATAACCTCTTTTAATATTTGCTCTATTACTATCAATTGTTCTTTTGGAGTATCATTCTGGGATTTTATCGGATGAGTTTTGAAATATTTATTTATTGAAAATCCTCCGAGCGCAAGGCCGATAATAATCATCCATGCGCCAATGGCTGTTAGTTTGGAATTTTTTGGGGTTTGGTCGGGATTATTTAGGGTTTGGTTTTGGGGATTGATGTCCATAATAAAAAGAATTAAGAAGCACGAATTATGAATTAAGGTTTTTGTTTTCCGTAATTAATACTTCATAATCTGTCTTGAATTACGAAACTCGTCGAAGCAGATATTTTTAAGACCATACGGAACGCGACGGCGTGAGTAATGAGCAAATTTTCAGCAGAAAATTATGCTGTGTCTTAAAAATGTCTGCCGAGTAAGAGTTCCGTAATTCAAAC
Source organism: Parcubacteria group bacterium GW2011_GWD2_38_12 (assembly GCA_000992345.1). Lineage (GTDB taxonomy): Bacteria > Patescibacteriota > Minisyncoccia > GWC2-36-17 > GWC2-36-17 > GWC2-36-17. The sequence goes on from LBUA01000011.1 coordinate 24,466, forward strand.
ATAATTCAGATATTTTTTCAGTAAGTTGTCCTGTATCCGCTTGGCCAATCTTACCAGTATTCTTATTATAAATCTACCGTCATTAATGCGAGCTGTTCCAATATCTACAAGATAAAGTTTTTGATTTTGTTTATCGAGGAGAAGGTTCGATATTTTCCAGCGGCCCGAAAGCCATAGTCCCCAGGAGCCAAAAAGATCCACAAAGAGATTTTCCTTTGATTCCAGTTGGTTTTTTGCCGCAATTATTTCTAAAAATTGCCTTTTGACATCCCCATTTTTCAAATCATTCTTGGAGAGCGCTTTCCCATGAATAAACGGTTCTAGAATTAGATAAGTCATTTTCCCACCTCTCTCGTAGATATGCAGGTTTGATTTATTGAGGCGCTCCGGAAGATATTTTTTTAGCATTTCATACCCGTCTTGGATTTCTTTGCAGTATTGCTGTGAATTCCAATTATAGCGTAAGCTAAAGAAAGTCGGAAATTTTATCACCTCTCTGCCTTCGTTGTATGAGTAGACGACATTTTCCGCTCCAATAGCAATAAATTTACCAATAAGATTCTTATTGTATGGAAGATTATCCATATATAAAATTAAAGATTTTGGGTACCCCAGTAATATAACTCCGATTGGCATGTGCCAAAAGAGATACGAGCGATACCGGTTGGCTAATTTAAAAATTTAATCCCGACAATCAACATGGTTTATTTGATAAATTATCGGAGTTGATATACTGGGTGCCCAACGGGAATCGAACCCGTGTCGGCAGGACCACAACCTGCTGTGTTAACCGCTACACCATGGGCACCATATTAAAAATGTAAAGTTAAAAAATCAAAATTAAAAATAACAGTGTAAAATTAAAAATTATCAAATGTTTAGAATTAATTCATTTTAACATGTTGAATTACTATTTTACATTTTAACTAACTTTGTGTCCTCAGTAGGAATCGCCTCTCCCATTGGCCAAGACCACTAATTTTATTATCGCTCGATTACACGCGAATAAAATTGTGGCCTTCGGTTCGATTCCGCTTCGGACAAATATAGATTCACTCAATTTTCTTGTGTCCTCAGTAGGAATCGAACCTACATATCCAGCTTAGAAGGCTGGTGTTCTATCCATTGAACTATGAGGACATTAGACAAGTCGGGGGAGCGGGAAGGGTTATAGAAAACAGAAATCACTATAAAAAAAAATAGAAGTTATGTCAATTTCCGCTATTTTATTTTGAAGGGATTTATGAGTTTTTGAACGTCAAAACTATTTCTTTTTTGTTCCCTTTCATTCAAATCTTGCAAGATTTGGTTCAACTGACCCTTTTGCGCTATTTGCGTTTTTATGACCGGAGACGGGATTGTCGCTAAGGATATATAAATTTTAAAATAAAAAATATATCCGGCATATATTAAAAGAGATAATCCAAAAACTAACCATATAAAAATAATATGGCTTTTAGATATTTCCAATATATTTTTTTTTATTCTTCTAAAATTTTCTATTTGAAGAAGCTTTATGTCCATAATTAATATTTATGATTATTTTGCGTAAATTTTTACATTTAAAGTTGTTTTAATATCGCCTTCTTGCAAGCCATTATTTTTTAAATCTTCTTGAGCTGGTTTCTCTATTTTAATCATTTCCACCTTCTCTATCTTGCTGTAAAATTGCGCATTTTCCAATTCATTCATGAAGCTCATGGCGTTTTCGAATGTTCCGCGCAGAATTACTTTGAAGGGGATATTTTTGAAAAGCGAAGATTCTTTTTCTTTGGAGTCTTTTTGAGATTTAGGAATCTCTATGATGGTTATTTCGTGCTTGTTTCCGGTTTTTTCGGCCAATTGCTCCAATTTAATTATTACATCAAGAAATTTAGAGGGATCAACCAAAGCCACATCTATTTTAGCTATGGAATCTTTTATTACTTCAAATTCTTTTTCAACTTTTTCAACTTGGCTGCGTCTTTCTTTGGTATTAACTATTTGCAATTTGATGGACAGATATTCTTCTTTTAGGAAATTTATTTTACCGAGAATCGGCAATATGGCGCCAAAGATTAAAGCAATTAAAATCATTATAATAATTGCTATCGTTATATAAAGCTTTATCTGCGGCGTTAATTTAATCATTGTATTTTGAAATCAAATAAAAAATCTACATTCCTTTGTTTTAGGAAATTGGAATAAGGGGCATTGATATCGGAGAATTGCTGATCGTTTCTCAGATTATCTTGTATTTTTACGACGTGATCCCTTTCAAGAGCAAATCCCTTTATGCTCGCAGTTGAATTTTCCCTGTCTATGACAAAACTTTTAAGATAAGAATCTTTCTCGTTTGCGGCCTTTGATATTTTTTCAATAATCGGAAAAGTTGGGACAACTTGATTCTTTATAGTCAAAATTAGCCCGATTTTTTTATTTGTGTCTTTAATTTGGTTTTCAAGTTCTTCCACTTTTTTATATTTTTCCGTCGTCTTTTCCGCTTCCAATGATTTCATCTCCGGACTAAGTTGCAGATATAAAAATAAGTAGTTGAAAGCAAGGAGGCCGATAAAAATAGTAGTAATTATAAAGATTCCTATTCCGAAGAAAATAACAAATCGGCGCATGATTTCTGTTTTATAATTATTTTTTTCTATCGGCGGCAAGAGATTTAGTTTAATCATTTTGTTATCCCCCTTATGGCTATACCAAGACATGAGGTGAATGCCAGGGATTTTTCATAAGGCATAAGCGGGGATTCTTTTAATGGCGATGGCAAGATATTTACCCAGGGATTGCCAAGTTCAACCGGTATTTTTAATATTTCGGAAAGATGGGGGGCGATACCTGTCAAATTGGCGTCTCCGCCGCATAAAATTATTTTTGCGATTTTGGCTTTGCTTGCGTGTTCATGCTGGGCGTGGGAGGAGTAATAATCCGCAAAATCTCTTATCTGAGTAACCAACGATTTAAGAATCGGCTCCAGCGCTTTAAAAATTTCTCCTTCATATTTGGTTTTATCAAGTCCTGCTAATCGTTTTACATTCTCGGCTTCTTCCATGGATATTTTCATATGCTCGGATATGTAATAAGTGAGATGATTTCTGAAAGGAGTATTAATTGAGGTGGAAAATCTCGGCGCTTCATTGGAGAAAATAATGAAACTAATTTGAGTTGCTCCAAGATTAATAATTAGCGTGGGCTTTTCGGTTTTTAGATCCGGTATTAACGCTCTTGAGCTTGCGATTGATTCCAGTTCAAGGACTTTCGGAAGAAATCCGGCATTTTTTATTAATTCATTATAGGGGTCTATAATTGATTTTGGCGCGACTGCCACTAAAATATCCTGATGGTCTATTTTCACCGATGATTCGCCCAGCGCTTGCCAATCATAATATGATTCGGATAATGGAAGGGGAATGTTGGCCTCCATTTCAAATTTTATGGCGTTTTCTATTTCTGTCCCTGACATTTTAGGAAGTTGGATTATTCGCAGGAATGACTTTCTTTCCGGAATGGTTGCGGAAACAAATTTTGTATTTATCTTTTCGCCTTTAATATTTTTTACGCTTTCCCTGAATATTTTCAATAATTCCTCGGGTTTTTTTATTTCTCCGCCTTGAACCACTCCCTCGGGAATCGGCGTTTCAATGAAACTGGCAAGAGTAAAATTCTCGCCCTGCGGTTTTAGCAACGCGATTTTTAATACGAAATCGGAGATATCTAAACCAAATGCCGGAGGTTCTACATCATAAATATGTTTTGAGAGGAGATTGAGCATTCTTTTATTTTATCTTATTTTTCTGATATTTCAAAACTTGCCAAAGAATATATAAAGTTATAAAATATAATAAAGCTAACAGCTAACTTAAAACTTAAAACCTGAAACTTAGAACTTGAAATCCGCCGCGGCGGACTTCAAGATACAAGTTTCAAGACGCAACATGTTCAAAGACTCTCTCAAAACCATAGCTTTATCAGTAATAGCTTTGTTTTTGGTATCCGTGGCTTATGCCTGGACTGAACCAGACCAACCCCCCCCTAATGGGAATGTATCGCCTCCTCTTACCACCTCAATCGATGGTCAAACCAAGGACGGAGGTCTTTTGTTAAATCATGGCGGAGCGGGTTTAGGCCTAATCGTAGAATATGGCAATGTCGGGATAGGGACGACGAATCCGCTTTCCAAGTTAAGCGCGCAAGGCACTGACGTGGGAATATCTGTAATAAATGCCGCCAATAATCAGAATTATTATTTTGGAATAAAAGAAGACAATAAAAAGCTTTATATCGGAAGGGGCAAAGACCCATCACAAGGCGTGCCTCCTGCGATTGTTGTGACGCCAACAGATAATGTCGGGATAGGGACGACAAGTCCGGGGGCAAAACTTCATGTCGGCGGTGTAGCGGGCGCAGATGGAATTATGTTTCCAGACGGCACACTCCAGACCACGGCCGGTGGCGGTGGAGGAGGTGTGACTTCCATCAGCTCTGGAACTGGAAGGGGAATCACTCTCTCGCCTAATCCAATCACGGCAACAGGAACAATAGATGTAAGTACTTCAACAATTCAGTCGCGAGTTAGTGGAACTTGCCCCTCTGGTCAGGCAATAAGAGTGGTTAATCAAGATGGAACTGTGAGTTGCGCTAGTATTACTACCGCTGCTACTTGTACTTGGGGCAGTAAGACTTATACCACGGGCGCCGAATGTGATTCTCGATCAACTTGTACTGCTCCAACTGGTTCGTATCTTACCAACACATTCCGATGTAAATCTGATGGGGCTTGGCTATATTTGGGAAACCCATACCCAAGAAGCATTTGTGGTTGTTAATTAGTCTATACTGTTGTGTTTTTTTCAAGATGTTTTAGAGATTTAAATTTTCTAATTCTGACATTTTTCATATAAATTAAATCTACTCACTCCACTTCTTTCCAGTCGTTTATCTGCCAGGAGGCGCCGGGACCGGAGGAGAAATTGGCATTAGCCAGGCCCTGGTCATAGGTGACGATAGCGCCGTTATCCAGGCTTAGTTTATAAGCAGTCGCTTCAGTAACATTAACGCCGTTATGGAGATTTAAAAGCCCGTTTGGCACATAAAAAATTACGGCATTGGCGTTGTTATGAAGATCAACTGCGGCATCATGGTGGGTGCAGCCGGAAGAAAATGAACCGTCGCAATTGGAAGCCGTAAGCATCATTAGAAAGCTTTCGGATTGGCCGGAGCCGGAAAATATCCCGTTATTGGCTATATGGATCCATCCGTCTGTGATAATAATACAGGAATTTACTCCGTAAGAAGCATCGCATTTTATAGCTGATCCATTATCAACATCAATATACCCCTGAACATAGACCGTGCCGGTAATTGTCAGGGTTTTATTATTTGAAGTCATCAGTAAATTTCCGGTGATTTTTTTAGGTCCCAAAGAAGTATTTGTTGTGATGGATAAATCCCCGGAAATTGTCCCTCCATCCGCGGCATCATTTTCCCAGTCAGTTATATTGCCTTGGGATATCGGCATGCTCTGAGCCGCAGGATCTGACGAATCGGGATAAGCCGCGCCGTTGGTGCGGGGAGTTGGGCAGGGGCTTGACGGAGAATTTACAAAATCAAGCGAGCTGGAATCAATTGTTTGATAATACGCATCTCCGCAGATTTTACTGTCTGTTATTGTATTGGCCTTGGCGTTTCCCTTTATTACTATGCCGTCTATTCCATTAATTCCCGTCCCAAACCAGGTCTTAAAATTAAAATCTCCGCTATCGGTATTCCAGACCGGGATTCCCGCATTCCAATCATTACTGTATTTGGAAACTCCGTTTTCATTGCCTAAATCTGAATCTTTTCCCCAATACCAGTATTTATTACTACTATCTGACGTATCCAGCATTATCCAATAAGTTGTGCCGGCATTTAATGTCGGCATGGTTGAAAAAGTGGCATCCACCCAGCCATAGGAGGTTGTGACTTTTGACGCTTCTAGTGTTGTTGAGCCGACAACGGTTTTTGACGGCGAAGCACCGCTATTTGTCAGAATTCTCACCGTTATGTCGCTGGGCGTTCCGTTTTTCTTTAAATAAAAATCAATTCTGGCTAATGTACCGGTGGCATCGGGCGTAAAGCTTTGCGCCACATCAAAGACATCGGGATTTGTATTTTGTTCCCCGAATATCGTTTCATTATTTTTTGTGGTCCATTGATCGTCCAGGGCCATGGCAGTCGCGACAATAGCCTCGCCATCTATTATGGATCCATTATCCCCTTCGATTGGACCGTTGGAATATACATTGCCGGTTATTTCTGTATTTTCACCCATAACTAATCCGCCTGCGCCCACTTGTACTCCATAATGAAAAGCTATTTCAGAAGTTGTTATAGTTACCACGGATTGAAGGCGTCTGATTGTATTCCCAATCACGCCTTCGGAAAATATTGTTTTTGTATTGCCGTTTGATGATATTGTAATATTGCTTTGGCCCGATCCGACCGGCAAGCTGTTTGTGGAAGTGTAATTTCTTTGATTTTTAATGCGATAAATGTTGTCTTCAAGACCAGCTTCAGACGCATAAAAGATTTTTTGAGAATTGATTTTATTGGAAACTACTTTTTTGGAAGCGGAAAAAGAGAAACCAAAAAAACTTATCAGTAAAAGCGAAGCAGAAAGTACGGAAAGCACGGTGATAAGAGCGGCCGCTCCGTGTTCGCGCGAAGCATGAAAGCGGGTTGAAAGTTGAATCCGCCAGTTGGCGAAGAAAGTTAAAAGTCGGCTCTTGATTTTTTTTATAAATTTTATCATTGAAAATTATTTAAAAATTGGAAATTGTAAATTGAAAATTCAAAAAATGCTTATCATTTTTTGTTAGCGGTAGCGCACAATCGCTGATGTCGTAAAATCCATTAAAGATTGATATTGCAGGGCTCCAGAACTATTATATTGCCCCTCAATAAATATCTGCGTTCCCTCGGGAGCATTGGCGGGATTTAGAAGCGTGAATTTTAATTTATTTATTTTAACCTGGTTGGATGTTAGCGGCAATGTATCTTGACCTTCTTTTTTCATATAAATACGTCCGTTGTCCAGATAAAAATCTATAAAAGCGGTCGTTTCTCCTGTTGGAGGATTTTGGCTGGTTTCAACGCTGATTTGCCCGTTATCTTGGTCAAATGCGCTGGTTGGCGAATAAATATTTTTAGAAAATCTGATTTCTTCTGTCAGCATGTCCAGCGCATACTGGATATTGACTGCCACTTCTTTTTGGGCGTAGATTTTGCTGTAGGTTTTAAATGTATTGGCCAAGAAATAAATAGCAGTGGA
>LBUA01000012.1 GCA_000992345.1 Parcubacteria group bacterium GW2011_GWD2_38_12
GCGGCCCTTCCGACAATAGTCATTATCGGCACATTGGTGCTACTTATTGCCGTGGCACTGGTGTCAAGCGGTATGATAGAAAATGCCATCAGTTTCGGGCATAAAGAATCTCAAGAAGCATATGTGGCGGCGGATTTAGGAGCGCAAGATGCTATAATGAGAATATCCCGCAATAAAAATTTTACTTCAGCGGGATATGTTATAACAGCGGGAAATGGCACGGCCAATATCGTGGTGTCTGGCACTACGACAAAAACGATAACTTCAATTGGCACGGTAAGCAATAAAACGAGGACATTGCAGGTGGTGGTAAATGTCGGAGTTTGCAATGGCGGGACCAATGATGGAAATACTTGCACGACACACGGAGATTGTCCGTCAGGCGGATGCGGATTTGGGAAAGTGAAACAAGTGTCGTGGGAGGAGATAGAGTAAAATTTCTAATTTCCAATTTCTAATTTTTAATAATATCCCGCTTCGTGGGATAAGTTTGAAAATTAAATCATTAAAAATTTAATGAAAATTGATGATAATTGAAAATTTTAAAAATGGATATTTTAAAATTATTAACTTACGAAGAAAAAATAGGGGGGATAAGCATTTTTGATTCTAAAATTGAAATGCTGTTTTTAAGTTTTGATCAAAAAAAAGGGGCGCTTTCAGTCGGCGCCTCATCTTTTGTTAATATGCCCGAGGGGGTGGTAGTGGGTGGGATATTAAAAAACGAAGAAGCATTCACCGCTTCCTTAAAGGAGTTATTTTCTAAAATAACTTATTACGGCAAATCAAAAATAAAAATATCTTCATTTGTAATTTCTTTACCGGCTAATTTTATGTATAGCCATAATTTTTCTTTTCCTGCCAATTTATCCGATATTCAGATTGATGAGGCAATGAAATTAAATTTGAAGTTTTCTTTGCCTATGCCCGAAGAAACGGTTTATATTGATTGGGAGCAGATAGAATCAAAATATGTCATAAAAAAGGATATTTTTTTGTGCGCCGGTATAAAAAAGGAAATTGACGGGTATCTCGCAGTCTTTTTAAAAATAGGTATTACGGCTGTGGCCATGGAATTTCACGGCATCAGTATTTCCAGGGTGATTGCTTTAAATTCAAAAGAACCGTTTTTGACGGCTATTTTCTCCAATAATAATTTAGAGCTTGTTATCATGGAAGCCGGAGCAATAAGATTTTTGCAGGCATTTAGCGTCAATGAGATTTTAAAGCTTGATGCAGGAAAGACAGAAAAAGATATTATTATTGATAAGATTTGGCGAGCGATTAATTTCTATGATTCTGAAAGCGGACAAAAGGGGTTTTTGAAGAAAATTTATTTAGTCGGCGACAATGATAGAATAAGCGCTTATAAAGATTTTATAAATCAAAATATTTCCGGTATAGAAACGGAAATATCCCAGATTCTGCCGGTTTTTCCTCAAATACCTTTGGCAAAAAATTCTAATTTGGCCCACATCACCCTTGGAGCGGCTTTAAGGGGATTAATGCCGCGTAATGAGGATACGATAATCAGTTTAATGCCAATCGGCACAGAAGAGGCGTATGAAAGGAAGCGGATGATTTCTTTCGCGCGCATCGCCTCGGACATAATTTCTATTTTGAGCGTATTTTTTGTTGTCTTGTTTTTCGGTTCATGGCTACTCATTACGATTTTGCTCAGGAATATTGAAACATCGCTTCAGAGGCAAGTTAGCTTACCCGAAGGACTTTTAGAATTAAAAGAAAGGGCGGTAAATTTTAATGAGACTGTCGATAAAATAAATATGCTTGGGCAAAAAACCACAAAATGGTCCGGTTTGATTGACCGCTTGGGAATTATTGGGACATCCGGCATAACACTCACGAGAATTGACATCGGATCACTGGAGGGATTAACGATGTCCGGCATTGCATTGACTCGCGACAACCTTTTGCAATTTAAGATTGTGCTTGAGAATTCCGGATTATTCAGGGAAGTGAAAATACCGTTTAATTATCTGGAGCAAAAAAATAATATCGCTTTTTCTTTGGAGCTGAAATTCAAAGATGCGAGTTTATTTTTGAAATAAAATATGTCTAAAGACGCGTTAAAACAATTATTAAAACCAATATTAAGGGCAATGATATTTTTGATTATTTCATTGGTGGCAAGTTTGTATTTTGCTTCGCGGATAAGGGGAATTTCCGAGATAATAACGGAGAAAAGAGCAATGCTATCTTTGTATCAAAATAGCCAAGAGCAATCCGCTGTTTTGAAGGAAGATTTTCCTAAAATTTCCAAACATATAGACAGGGTGGAAAATGCTCTTCCTTCTTCAGAAAATATGTTGCCATTTATAAATGCAGTGGAAAATCTTTCCGGAGCAAACGAGGTCCAACAATCGTTTAAATTTGAAAATATCACTCCCCAGCTTATTCCCGATCTAGGATTAAATGCCATTCCTTTTAATGTGACTTTAAGTGGCAATAGATCCCAATTTTTGGCCTATTTGTCTTCACTGGAAAAATTACCGTATTTTACCAAGATAGTGTCTATAAATATTATGGCTGCGCAGGGATTTGACGGCCCATCGCAAATTAGCTTAAGAGGATTATTATATACAAAGTAAGCAGTAAAATTATATGGATAAAAATATTTTAGCAAAAATTAAACTGGTAAAAATAAAGGATATTGTTTACCCCATATTTACAATTCTGGTCTTTTTAGTATTTATGTTATTTTTTATTTTATCGGTTGTATTTTTATTGAACTCCATCAATAAGGCCTTTGGCGGGGGCGAAGAAGAATATAAGATAGTACGATTTGATATGGAAGGATTTAATAAAATAACCGGCAGACTGGGAATTAAAATAGAATAATACAAGTATGCGGCTAAAAAATAAGTTTAAGCATTTTATTATTTAAAAAATGAGCAATATAAAGAAAAAAATAGCAGTTGTGGAAGATGACCCCTTTTTGAATAAGGCATTTTTATTAAAACTTGGTAGCGCCGGATTTAATACTGTTTCCATAAAAGACGGGGAGGAAGCCATGGATATAATCAGCAAAGAAATGCCAGATTTGATATTGCTTGATTTGATGCTCCCGCATAGGAGCGGGTTTGAAATTTTAGCCGACCTTAAAAAAGATGTGAAATTAAAAGATATTCCGGTTTTGATTTTGACTAATTTGGGTCAAGAAGAGGAAAGGCAGCGAGGTCTAAGTATGGGCGCAAAAGAGTATTTGGTAAAAACCGATATTAAACTGGAGGAAGTGGTGGAAAAGATAAATGGATATTTAAAGCAAGAAGTGTTATAATTTAAAATATAATAATTAATCTATCTAAATATATGTTTGAATTATTAGAAGAGTTCTTTTATCCGGTTTTTTCCGTTAGTACGGTGGTTCTTGCTGTTTTGGCCGTATATTTTGCCAGAAAAGCAATGCATAGTGGCTTGACCTATTCAACGGTTGCCGCCACTGTTTGGACATTATCCATTTTGGCAGTTGCCAGAATTTGGCATTTTATTTATGAGACACTTGAATTAAAGGGATCATTGGGCGAGTGGGTTGAAATTGTTGAATATAGTTTATTTATTATCGCATATGCCATGTTTATTTGGATTGTTATAAAGTCATTGTCCGTTAAAATTCCGGAAATTAAAAAATAAAAATAATGGCAGAAGAAATTAAAAAGAAAATAGTAATTGTGGAAGATGACCCCTTTTTAAATAGGGTGCTTCTTTCTAAATTGAAGAAATTTGATTTTGATATTATACAGATTAAAGACGGGAACAAAGTAATGGATATAATCAGCAAAGAAATGCCAGATTTGATATTGCTTGATTTGATGCTCCCGCAAAAGAGCGGGTTTGAAATTTTAGCCGACCTTAAAAAAGATGTGAAATTAAAAGATATTCCGGTTTTGATTTTGACTAATTTGGGTCAAGATGAAGAAAAAAAGCGAGGTTTAAGTCTTGGCGCGTTGGAGTATCTCGTGAAGACAGATATAAAACTTGAGGAAATAGTAGAGAAGATAAATAACTATCTAAAAATATAAAATAAAATATAGAATATGGAGCGTAAAAATCAATCCGCATGGCGGATTGATTTTTTATTGATTTATGGCATTATAATTATCGATTATTATTTTTATGAGTAAAATTATTAATAAAAACAAAAAAGTTTTTGTGGCGATGAGCGGAGGAGTTGATTCTTCGGTTGCTGCTTTATTATTGAAAAAACAAGGATATGATGTCGTAGGGGTGTTCATGAAGTATTGGATGGACGAGAACGATATTCCAAACGGCGAGGAGAATAGATGTTGCTCGCTTGAGGCGCGACGCGACGCGATGCGAGTTTGCGCGCAACTTGGCATGTCTTTTTTGACTTGGGATTTTCAGAAAGAATTCAAAAAAGCGGTGGTGGATAATTTTATTTCCGGATATAAGATGGGGATCACTCCGAATCCTTGCGTTGTTTGCAATAAAGAGATAAAGCTCGGTTTGTTTTTGAAGCGCGCCATGAAAGAGGGCGCAGATTTTGTGGCAACGGGGCACTACGCTAAAATTTCTCAACCACGAAATTTTAGCAAGTTAAAAGTTAAAAGTTCAAAGTTAAAAGAGAAATACAGATTATTGCAGGCGAGAGACGGAAAAAAAGACCAGTCATATTTTTTATATAATCTCACGCAAAAGCAGTTAGCTCATATTTTATTTCCGCTTGGCAATTTGACTAAAGATAAAGTGAGAGAAATTGCGCAAGGCGCCGGTTTGCCGGTGGCACTCAAAAGGGATAGCCAAGAGGTTTGCTTTGTCAAGAATGCGGATTTACGCGGATTTTTAAAGACGCGGATTCACGCAGAAAAAGGGATAATTATAGAAGCAAAAAGTAAAAAACGAATTGGAGAGCATGAAGGCGCGCAGTTTTTTACGATTGGCCAAAGGGCGCCGATTGGCGGAAAAGGGCCATATTATGTGATTGGCAAAAATATCAAAAAAAATCAGTTAATTGTGGCGCAAAATGGCGATCAAAACCTTTTTGTTCGGGAATTTGTGGTTAAAGATGTAAATTGGATCGGAGGCAAAGCGCCGAAGATGCCGTTTGAATGCATGGTAAAAACAAGATATCAACAAAAAGCGCAGAAATGCATAATAGAATTAAGAATTAAGAATTATGAATTATGCGTTCAGAAAAAGAAATCCTTGATTCATAACTCATGCTTCATGATTCATTTTTTGAGGCCGCAGCGCGCCGTCGCACCTGGGCAGTCAGCGGTATTTTTAAAAGGCAAAGAAATAATAGGTGGGGGCGTGATATTGCAATAATTTTATTTTTTGTTATTCTGTGGATAACGGATAGCAAGATTATAGTAGAACTTTAAAAATTAAAGGAGGAAAAATAAATGGCAAAGGCAAGCAAGAACGAGAAGATCCAGGAACTGAAAGAATCTTTGTTTGAAAAAGAGTATGAAAACGAGAAATTACAAAAGACTATCAAAAGTTTAAACAGGGACTTGACGAAAGTCGGGAGAAAAAAGCATCTTTATGAGGTAATGGGTGATGCTTTTATTTCAGCGGTCGGCGCTTTGCCGAAAATTGATACGCCGAAAATTTCCAGAGGCATCGTGAGGAAAGAGCTTGATGACGAAGCAGTGACTATACTGTTTTCTGATGCTCAAATAGGATCGTTGGTAAAAGCGGGAGAAACAGGGGGAATCGGAAATTACAATAAAGATGTGTTTTGCGAGCGGTTGGAGAATTTTCAGAATAACATGGTCAAGATATTGAAATACCACCCCAATCCAATGAGTGTCCTTTATGTGGATTTTCTCGGAGACATTATCGAGGGGTCAACGATTTTTAAGGGTCAATTGAGACAGATTGATATGAATACCGTTGAACAGGTTCTTTTTGCCAGTGAGAAGATAGCTCATACTTTGAATTTTCTTTCAACGTTATTTGGAAAAGTGGTAGTCAATGCCATAGTTGGCAACCATGGTCGCGTTGGAGAAAAAGGAGTTAATTCTCCGCTGGATAACTTTGATTATTTGGTTTATAAATACCTGGAAGACAGATTAAAAACAAATAAGCGCATCAGGCTTAACATATCTCCAACCTGGTGGATGATAGTTGAGAAGAAAGAACATAAGTTTTTATTGGCGCATGGCGACGATTTTAAGTCATGGCTTCGCATACCTTTTTACGGGGCCTTGCGTTATCGTCAGAACATGATAGAACTTCTCAGGGAAAGTTTTAATAAAGTTATCAATGGTAAGGTTGATTTTGATTTTTTGGAAGTCGGCCATCATCATGAGCCGGCGGAATTCTCAAGGATTATTATGAATGGCAATTGGGTTGGCGCTTCCGAGTTTTCAGGCAAACGTCTGCAAGCAGGAGGAATGCCTACGCAAATGGTTTTTGGGAGTCATCCCGTTTATGGGATAACTTGGATAAGGAAAGTGTTCCTTGAAGATCCGCGCGAGTTGCCGTGTATGAAGGTTTATAATTAAAATAACCCCCACCCTTAAAAGGGGCGGGGGTTTTTCTTTTGGGAATTTAATTTTGTTTTTCTTGGATACGAAAACTGGACAGCGCGAGGCTTTATAAGTTAAGATAATAAGAGAAATCGTTTGACTTTGAACTTTAAAAATCTTTTAAGGAAGGGGAGGCGCAGAATATGGATGACTGGGACAAGAGAGGAGCTCAACAATTTAGGAATAAATTAACCGATGATACAAATACGGTTTCAAGAGATGGCTATTTTGAAGTGGATATTACAAGAATAGGCCATAAATTAGAAAAATTGAAACAACATTTAAGTTCGCGGATTATTGGTCAGCCAAGAGCGGTAGAGCATATTGTCCGTGCTTTTCAGAGGGAGAAATTTAAAAACCCTTCATTGCCAATAGGCGCTTTTTTATTTGCTGGTCCGCCAGGAGTCGGCAAGACAGAGACAGCAAAAGAGATTGCAAGATATGTAATAGGCGATGTGGAAGAGGCGCCGCTTATACGGATTGATTGCTCTCAATATTCTGAACCACATCAAATATCAGCGCTAATAGGTTCGCCGCCGGGGTATATAGGCGCGGATAAATCTCCTCTTTTGTCATTCAGGAATATAGCAGATCCATTTATTAAAGCAAAAATGAAATTAAATCCCGAATTCAGGAGAGATCACGATAAACTGGGAAGAAAATGGGAGGGATTATTAAATAATAAAAACAACAAAGGATTTAAGAGTGCAAATAGCGATAGTTCCCTCAAGGATTATATTGTTGGTGTTAATGCTTATTACGAATTTGAACAAAAATGGAAATATAAGAGCGTTATTTTATTTGATGAAGTGGAAAAAGCGGATAAAGCCCTTTGGCATATACTCTTAAGTATACTGGCCGAAGGACACATCACTTTAAATTCCATTGGCAATGAAACAGTTTTGTTTAATAATTCCATAATAGTGCTAACGACTAATATCGGATCCCACGAACTTCAGAGGTTGATAACGGATAGCGCGATCGGATTTAAGGTTAAAGGGAAAGAAAAAGGGGAAAAGTTGGATAAAGAAATTTATCGAGAAGTTAAAAGAGCGCTGGAAAAGAAATTCCCGCCAGAGCTTTTAAGCCGCCTCAAGGAAGATATTGTCGTATTTCGCCATTTTAATGATGGTGATTATATGAGCTTGGTTGATACGCATCTTGGAAAAATTCGTCAAAGATTTTATCGTTCAAAAGTTCCGTTGAAATTGTCTTTTACGCCTGAATTTAAACAAATGCTTATTGAAAAGGGAGTAGATAAACAATATGGAGCAAGAGTTTTAAATCAAAAGATTGAAAAATATGTAGTAGAGCCTGTCAGTATTGGTATTGGATCCGGCCAGATTTTCAATTGTGATGATATTATGTTTGATTTTATGAATGAAGAAATTAAATTGTATGCGAAGCGAGCAGGAGCAATAAAGGCGATTATAAAAGAAGAAGAGTTTGGTATTAATTAAATTTTTATTAAGCCGATCGCAAAGATCGGCTTTTCTTTTTTTCTCCATACTGCTACTCTTTAATTATGAAGAATATTTTTAAATTATTTTTTTATACGGGAATTTTAATTATTTTGACCGGTATTTTATTAATTTTATGCATTGTTTTTGTCAATAAAAAAATAAACGAACCACTTAAAATCGAAGCGCAGTCACAGATTTTTGAAGTGGGGATTGGCGACGGAGCAAGGAAAATCGCATCTAATTTGGAAAGTCAAAAAATAATTTCCAACCGAAATTATTTTCTTTATTATCTATGGCAGACAAATTCCGCCGTGAAATTGCAGGCGGGGAAATATTTATTTAGCGCGTCTAGTAGTATAAAAGAAGTTGCAGATAGGATTATAAAGGGGGAGGCGATAAAAGAGGAGACTCAAATCACCATCCCCGAGGGTTTTAGAATGTCTGAAATTGAAAAGCGGTTAGTAGAGAAAAACTTAATAAAAAGAGACGATTTGATAAACTTTAATTATGACTCTTCAGGTCCGGTATGGGATAAGCATTATGATTTTTTATATCAGGATTGCAAGGGCAGATGGTGCATATTGGAGGGTTATCTTTTTCCTGACACTTATAATTTTCCATCAGATGATTTGTTGAGCGTTGATGATGTTGTTATTAAATTTTTGGATAATTTTGATAAAAAAACAAAATCATTAAGAGATGAAATGAAAACAAGAGAGGCGGTATTTATAACGGATTTTTATAATCTACCGTTAAAACCAAGAAAGGTGGATTTTCATGATATTGTGATAATGGCGTCTATTTTAGAAAAAGAAGTCAGAACTCTTGATGATATGAAAATGGTTTCTGGACTTTTATGGAAACGTATCTCTATTGGTATGCCGCTTCAGGTGGACGCGACAATCGCTTATATTACCGGTAAGAAAACCGGCGAGATAACCCGAGATGATTTAAAGATTATTTCACCGTTTAATGCTTATTTAAATAAAGGATTGCCGCTAGGACCGATTTCTAACCCCGGCCTTATTGCGCTGGATGCCGCGCTCAACCCCACTCAAAGCGATTATTTATATTATCTCTCCAAACCCACCGGCGAAACAGTTTTTAGTAAAACCCTGGAAGAACACAATAGGGCAAAAAACTTGTATTTGAAATAAGATGATTAATTTCACCAAAGAAGATAAAAAAATCGGGCAAGCCATATTCATAAAATTTGAGTATGGCAGACTGAATAAATTCTGTTGGCCGATTACTCCTTTTTCAACAATCTTTAAGATTTTAAATAATAAGGAAAGAGCGCTAATTGATAAGATTTTGAGCGTGAATCCTAAGAATCTTGGAAAGACCGGAAAATTTTATGGAATTAAACCGGTTCCTAAAAATTTAGTTATTATTAAAAATCAAAAATACGAGATTAACGGCCAAACGCGAAAAGTAAAACCACAGTATTTGCCTAGGAAAGTTTTTTCTGCGTATCAAAAAATGAATAAGGCCATGTGCGATGATATTGACGGGTCGCTGAATGTTTTATCCGGTTATCGTTCGCCCGCGTATCAGCTCGTGATATTTTTTCATTATTTATATTTGAATGGTTGGGATTTAAAAAAGACTTTCAGGGGAGTAACTTTGCCCGGCTGGAGCGAGCACGGATGCCCCGAAAAACAAGCGATTGATTTTGCGCCCGTTAAGGGGATTGAAAAATTGGAAGATTTTTATAAAATAAAAGAATATAAATGGCTTTTGAAAAATGCCAATAAATTTGGATTTTATTTGTCTTTTCCGAAAAATAACAAGAGCGGAATTATGTTTGAACCGTGGCATTGGCATTTTAAGGGCGCAGAGGAATAGAAAGCTCATCATTAAATTATCAGTTTGTCAGCTATTGATTATTTATTTATTTCATATACACTAACAACATAAAATTTAAGCCGTAGACAAAGAGCAGAATCTAAGAGCCAGAAGTTGGAATTTAGAATAATTTAAACTTCTCCTTTGGTTTTATAAGACTCTTTTAGGCACAGCGAATTTATAACTGTTATAAGTCATTTGTTATTGGTTATAAGTTAATGTGTATCTGCGGCCTTTTTGATAAAAGGTCGTTTTTATTTATGAAATATCAAATATTAAAAATTAAATATCAAAATGACATATTAAAAATAAAAAATATTTAAAATTCCATTCAATTTTGAATTTTAAATTGTAATTTTAATTTTTACATTTTGATTTTTTAATTTAGCGAAGCGATTATGGCATTAACAAAAAAACAAAAAGAAGAGATATTGAAAGGCGTTGAGGAAAAATTATCAAAACAAAAAAGCGTCGTGTTCACTGATTTTACCGGCCTTAATGTGGAGAAACTACAGACATTGCGCAGGCAATTGCGCGAGAAGGGGATTGAATATCAAGCCGTGAAAAAGACGTTGCTCCAAATTGCGCTTAAAAAATCTGGGCTTGATGTTGATTTGAGTAAATTTCCGGGTTCAATAGCGGTGGCTGTGGGATATGGCGATGAGATTGCGCCCTCCGGCGTTATCTATGATTTCGCAAAAGTGAAAGAAAATAGCGCTCTTCAAATTCTTGGTGGGATTTTTCAAAATAATTTCGCCCCAAAAGAAATGATTTTGAAGCTCGCCAAGATTCCATCAAGAGAAGTATTGTTGACACAATTAGCATCGGTATTTATTGGTCCAATCAGGGGTTTGGCAATTGCTCTTGATGGAATCAGAAAACAGAAAGAAGTTAAATAATAATTTAAAACCTGAAAATTAAAACTTGAAATCCGCCGCGGCGGACTTCAAGCTTCAAGATTTAGGATTTAATAAAATGTCGGATAAATATAAAAAAATTATTGAGGAAGTGGAAAAGATGACAGTTTTGGAACTTTCGGAACTTGTTGAAGCTATTGAAGAAAAATTCGGAGTTTCAGCTGCTGCTCCGGTTATGGTCGCGGCTGCGGGAGCTGCCGCTGGCGGTGAAGCCGCTGAAGAGAAATCAACATTTAATGTTGAATTAAAATCAGCTGGAGAGCAGAAGATTCAGGTCATTAAGGCCATTCGCGAAGTAACGGGTCTTGGACTTAAGGAGGCAAAAGATATAGTTGACGCAGCTCCTAAAGTTGTTAAAGCTGATGTCCCGAAAGCCGAAGCTGAACAATTGAAAGAAAAATTGCAGGCAGCTGGCGCAGTTGTAGAGTTGAAGTAAAATTGCAGAGAATTAATTAAAGATATATAAAATCCCGCCCATCAACTTATATTTGAGGCGGGATTTTATTTCGAAATTATTTTTTTGGGAAAATGAGATATTTCCACTATAAAGTGATATTTTTTAATTATTTGGGGAAATTTTATCCGCTTACTAGCTAGCGGATTGGCAAGTTTGCGAAAAAATGTTATTTTATATTAAGTTTCAAATCACTGTTTATTATTTATCAATAATATGAATAACAAATATCCGCCAATAGAGGATTTATTCTCGGATATCAATAAGATACGCATTATAAGATATTTTATCCGTAATCCAGAGGGTTTTTTTGAGAAGTCTGAGATTGCAAAACGTCTTGGCATGCGTAAAAATATTTTTGAAAAAGAGTCAAAGCTTTTTACCCTGATCAACTTTTTGAAAACTAAAAAGAGTGGCAAGTCGAAGTTTTATGCTTTGAATATAAAATTTTATTTATATCCAGAGATGAAAAATTTAATTGAAAGGTCTATTTCTATTTCCGACGAGGAATTAATTTTAAAATTAAAGGGTGTCGGGCGAGTGTGGTTGGCTTTGGCGGCAGGTATTTTTATAAATAAAGAAGATTCGCGGGCGGATATGATGATAGTTGGTAAGATAAAGCCGTCAAAATTGGATAAATTTATTAAATTTGTAGAGGCAAAAATTGGCAGAGAGCTTAATTTTGTGGTGATGACACCGGAGGAATTTAAATATCGCCATAAAATGTTTGATAGATTTGTCCATGATATGCTTGAATCTCCGCACAAGAAATTGATTAGTAAAATTAGATTATAAAAATCAAAAAAGTTTTTAAAAAATCCTCCGACATATATCGTTGGGGGATTTTTTAAATTTTTTGAGAAATATTTTTAGGATATATGTTTTTGGTGAAACTGTGGATAAGATTCTCTTTAAATATATTTATTGTGGTATAATAAATACAGGAGATTAATTTTTTATAAGAAACTTTTATTAATTTTTTATAAGAAACTTTAATTCGAACAAAATTTCAATGGATGAGCAAATATAAGGTCGGATATTTGCAAATTATCAATAAAAAAATATTTTTATAAAAATGGCTACAAAGAAAAAAGCAAAAAAGAAAGCTACAAAGAAAAAAACAGTAAAGAGAAAGAGATAGTTGACAAGCTACTTTTCTTATGCTAAACTAAAAGCATAAGTGAGTGCTCTCGAAAAGAGCATTTCAAATGTTAGGGAAAGACCTTGCGGATTCGCAAGGTCTTTTTCTTTTGTAAAACAAACCCCCTTAGGGATGGCGGAAAGGACTCCAATTCAAATGTTTTAAAGTGAGCGCCAGTCCAGCCATCCCTAAGGGGGTTTGTTTGTTTATATAATAAGGAATAATCAAAATAAATACAATCTGTTATCTGCGCGTAAAATAAGATAAAATGTTTCAAATAATGAAGTAGATATCATCTCGGGATTGTTTTGGAGGGGGAGATGAGGTATATTGGGAATGACAATTAATAATTAACAATTAACAGCTGACAATTGACCAAATATCAAATGTCAGCTGTTTGCGAAGCGTATGAAGATAAATATAAAAACATCAAATCTAGATTTAACTCCAGCGATAACAACTTATATTGATGATAAAATAAATAGTCTTGAGAAATTTATATCAGGAAAAGAACTTAAGGATTGGGATGAGAAGAACCAAGCTGCCGTAGAGGCCGATGTTGAGATTGCTCGTACAACTAGCCATCATAGGCAGGGAGATATTTTTAGCGCGGAAGTAAATTTGAAAGTTCCAGGCAGAATTATTCGCGCTGAAGCTAAAGAGTGGGATATCAGGGTGGCGATTGATCGTGTTAAAGATGAGCTTCAGATTGAGCTTAAAAAATACAAAAACAAGCAAGAGACGGAGTTTAGAAAGGGGTCCCGTCTTTTAAAAAAATTGATTTCAATTTCTCCGCTGGCTTGGCTTGGGAAAGAAAAGAGAAAAGGAGGCCGAGATTTGGAGGAGGGAATATAAATTAGAATCATGAATTTTTTATCTTTTATCTTTGGCGATGCCAATAAACGGTATATTGAAAATCTTGAACCAACGATTAAAAGAATCGGTGATTTTGATTTTGAGTTTGAAAAATTATCAGATAATGAATTGAAGGAAATGACGCAGAATTTCAAGGATCGTTTTAAAAAAGGCGAAACATTAAATGATATTTTACCGGAAGCATTTGCGTTGGTTCGTGAAGCTGCAAAAAGGACTTTGAATATGAGGCATTTTGATGTTCAGTTGATGGGTGGAATCGTTTTACATCAAGGCAAGATCGCGGAAATGCGGACTGGCGAGGGTAAAACATTAGCTGCGACACTGCCGGCATATCTTAATGCTTTAAACAGCAGAGGGGTTCATATAATTACTGTGAATGATTATTTATCTCGCAGAGATGCTGTTTGGATGGGGCAGATTTATGATTTACTCGGTATTACCGTTGGATGCATTAATCACGAATCAGCTTTTCTTTACGATTCTAAATATGGCCAGCATCAAGATAGAGAAAAGGAAAAAATTCTCGATAGAACAAGAGATAGTATAGGAAATTTCAGGGTAGTGGAGGATTATTTAAGGCCGGCTTCAAGGAAGGATGCTTATGATGCAGATATCTTATATGGCACGAACAACGAGTTCGGATTTGATTATCTAAAAGATAATATGGCATATGATGCCGGACAAATGGTTCAGAGGGGCCATTATTTTGCTATTGTGGATGAAATAGACTCAATCCTAATAGACGAAGCGCGTACACCCTTGATTATCTCCGCGCCAGACGAAGAATCGGCGGTAATGTACGACCAATTTGCAAAAATCGTTCCACGACTCAAGGAGAATATTGATTTTAATGTAGATGAAAAAATGCGGGCTATCGCGTTAACTGACGAAGGCATAACGGATGTTGAAAAAATTTTGGGAATAAAAAATATTTACGATCCGGACTTGGGAGCGACTGGTTTGAGATATGTGCATCATTTGGAACAAGCGCTTCGCGCGCAGATTCTTTTTAAGAAAGACAGGGATTATGTCGTAAAAGACGGAGAAGTGATTATTGTTGATGAATTTACGGGTCGCTTGATGCCCGGACGCAGATATTCCGAGGGACTCCATCAAGCGATTGAAGCGAAAGAAAACGTTAGAGTACAGAAAGAGTCTCGAACCCTGGCGACCATCACTTTTCAAAATTATTTTCGTATGTATGAAAAACTTTCCGGAATGACCGGTACAGCCGCCACTTCAGCAGAGGAATTTTATAAAGTATACAAACTTGATGTTATAACTTTGCCGACCAATAAACAAATGCTGAGGGTTGATTTGAGAGATCAGATTTTTCAATCAGAAACAGGAAAGTTTCAAGCTGTTGTTAGGGAAATAAAAAAGCGCGCTAAAGAAGGCCAGCCGGTTCTCGTGGGTACTGTTTCCATTGAAAAAAATGAGCAGTTGAGCGATCTTTTGCGAAAAGAGGGGATTCTCCATGAAGTATTAAACGCCAAGAATCATGAAAGAGAAGCGGAAATTATCGCTCAAGCGGGAAAGATAGAAGCCGTGACCATTGCCACTAATATGGCGGGCCGCGGTGTGGATATTATACTTGGCGGTAATCCGCAAAATGAAGAAGATGCTAAAAAAGTCAGGGAGCTCGGCGGGCTTTTCGTAATCGGTACCGAGAGGCATGAAGCGCGCCGCATAGACAATCAATTAAGAGGCCGCGCGGGACGTCAGGGAGATTCCGGGTCGTCGCAGTTTTTCATATCTTTAGAAGACGATTTGATGAGGATTTTTGGATCGGAGAAAATAAAGAATCTTATGGCGCGACTTGGCGTTCCGGAAAGCCAACCCATAGAAAATTCCATGGTTTCGCGCGCCATTGAATCGGCTCAAAGCAAAATCGAAGGGCATCATTTTGACTCTAGAAATTATGTTTTAAAATATGATGAAGTTATGTCAAAACACAGAGACGCCATATATAGATTGAGAAAAGAAATTTTAATTTCGGAAAATCTGAAAGAAAAAAATATGGCTATGGCAAAGGAAGAGTTAAACAGAATTATAACAACGCACACTTTCAAAGGGGATTGCAGTCAGTGGAATATAGAAGAAATGTTTGAAGATATGAAGGTAATATTTGGAGCGGATATTGAGGATTTGATTGGGAAATTAAGAGAAATCAGAGATAATGATATTGTTTCGGATTTGGAAAAAATGGACATGATGCTGGCTTTGCTTGCGGTAAGGGCTCAAGAAATTTACGAAGCAAAAGAAAATCAATACGGCCATAAATTATTACTTCAAGCGGAACGAATGATAATGCTCCGCACCATTGATATGTTTTGGGTGGCGCATTTGGAAAATATGGAGCATTTGCGCGATTCCGTGCGGCTTCGCGCTTATGGTCAGCATGATCCTCTTGTGGAATATAAAAATGAAGGGCATAGATTATATCAGGAATTGACCAGCGCTATTCAAAATCATACTGTACATTCAATGTTCAGGATTCATATTGAATCCGCTCCTGCAGGGGCATTAGCTGATAAGCCGAATTTAATAGAAAAACAAAGCAAAGAAAACAATGCTATTGCTATTACGGCAAATAAAAATTTGGATCTTGGCCGCAATGACCCTTGCTGGTGCGGATCGGGAATTAAATTTAAAAAGTGTCATGGAGCGTAAAAACATGAAATACAACAAATTAGTAAGAGATAAAATACCCGAGTATATTTGTAAGAAAGGCGGAAACCCGATAACGCATATTGCGAGTGATGCCGAGTATTGGCAGAAGTTAAAAGAGAAATTGGTTGAAGAGATGGAAGAGTTCAAAAAGGACGAAAATATGGAGGAAATTGCTGATTTATTAGAAGTAATTGATGCAATAGCGGATTATAAAAAGTTCGATCGAAAGGAAGTCGAAAGCATTAAAGAAAAGAAAGCAACAGAACGAGGAAAATTCAAGGACAGAATAATTCTGGACGAATCATGACCCGCATGACATTTTCTATATTTTGGCAAAACAGGCAGTATTGTAGACAGAAAACGGCTTAACATAAGGAAAATTCGTGCGTGACAGCATTAAAAGCGTAGAAGTGTTATGGAGCATGAGGATAAAAAAATAATTGTAGCGGTGAGTGGCGGTTTTGATCCGATACACTCCGGCCATATCCGGCTTTTTCAGGAGGCTAAAAAATTGGGAGATAGATTGGTTGTTATTATAAATAATGATAACTGGCTTAAGAAAAAGAAAAACCATATTTTTATGCCAGAAAAGGAGCGAAAGGAAGTTGTTGAAGCTATAAGAGGCGTTTATCGCGTGATGCTTACCGGACATTCTAAAAATCCGAAAGATATGAGTGTTTGCAGAGAATTAAAAAATTTGCGTCCACATATTTTTGCGAATGGCGGAGACAGAATCAAGAAAAATATTCCCGAAGTTGCGGTATGTGATGAAATTGGTTGTAAAATGGTTTTTAATGTTGGCCATGGCGGTAAAATTCAATCAAGCTCTTGGTTGCTTACGGACTATATGGTCAAAGCGCCGTGTTTTTGCGGATCGGGAATTAAATTTAAGAAGTGTCATGGGAAGTAAAAAACAAGCGTAGCGAAGACCCACACCAGAACCTGCGGTTTTAGCGAGGGTCTTCATGGGACAAAGAAAAAACCCGACACAGTGGTCGGGTTAAGACACAGTGGTCGGGTTAAAATGAATTATTATTAGCTACTCTTGAGGGTTACAGAGGGATAGTACTTTCCGTCTGCGCCCTGCTGTGGCTCAACTTTTGCGACTACTTCCGCTATAAGTCGATTATTCTTATATACGAGTACGCGGGCAGGGTGGTTAGAAATTGCATCTTCTGATTCAACTACAACTCTTACTACCGGGTCCATGAGTAACCTCCTTTTTGTATTAAAGATGTAAATATCTATTTGCAGATATTAAGTAATTCCCGTTGATTAGTCAACCCCTTAGAATCATTTTGGCTACTCCTTTGGCGCAATAAAATATTTAAAAAAATTAAAATAAAAAATATTAATTTTAGTTATATATTAAGAACAAAATAATTTAAAACATTGCCAAAGTGGCTCTAGTGGTTCTACGGGGTCAATAGAGTTTAGTTATGGTATGGCATTATAAATGTCATGATATAAAGATAATCCTGGAGCGAAAGATATTTTAATTGCGCATGGAGAAATGGTGGCTAAAAAAGCCACTGAATTGGCGAAAAAAGTAAAACATTTAAATCCATAAAAGAAGCGGCGATACTGCATGATATTGGGATATTTTTAACCAATGCTCCGCAAATTAATTGTTATGGCGACAAATTTGCGGAAGCCGCTGATCGTTGCGATATGGACTGGCGGCTTCTGCCGGCAATTGCGGTCCGGGAGTCATCCGGCGGAAAACAAGCGTGCGGTAATAATCCGTTCGGCTGGGCTTCCTGCCGAGTGGATTTTGAGAGCGTGGAGAAAGCGATTGAGGTCGTGGGATCGAATCTTTGCGGGTTCAATCCGAGAACTGAAAGCTACTACAAAAACAAAACAACCTACGAGAGGTTGTGGAATTATAACGGTATGGTGAATCGGAATTATCCTGATGAAGTTTTGAGGATTGTAGACGATTTTTGACAAAAAAGATGACCTTTTGTTCCTTCAACTTCAATAATTTTCGGATAAGAAGTATAATGTAAGTGATGAAAGAGTTTTTGCCTCCAAAAAGCGTGGTGTTGAAAGTTTCCAGATTCTTTCTGGTAGTAATTTTAGCTTTCTCTTGGATTTTTTCGGGCTGGCCGCAGATTTTTAATTTCCCACCCAACATTCAAGAAGCGCAGGCAGTAACGTGTGGATTCGGGACCGATATAGGTGGGGGACAATGTCGGGGTTTTATTACATCGGGAACAACTTTCACCGTGCCAAACGACTGGAACAGTTCTAATAACACCATTGAAGTTATAGGTGGTGGAGGTGGTGCATGTGGACATAACCCCGGTGCTGGCAATGGTGGAGGTGGCGGTGGTGCATACTCGCAAATCACCAATCTTACGCTAACACCGTCTGCAACAATTGACCTTGTGGTTGGAGTGGCTGGAGGATTTAGAGGAGACGGTGGCGATACGTGGTTTAACGGCACTACCTGTGCCGGAGCATCTGTGTGTGCGGACGGTGGAATTGGAGCAGTCAATCAGGCTGGCGGTACAGGCGGCACAGCTGCCAATAGTGTGGGTACGCTGAAATACGATGGTGGAACTGGTGGCACAGGAAATGGCACTGCGGATAGCCAGGGTGGCGGAGGAGGAGCTGGCGGTCCAAATGGAGCCGGTGGAGCCGGTGGTTTTGGAGATGATGACAACTTGACCGATGGGGTTGGAGGTGGAGGAGGAGGTAATGGCGGAAGAACTACCACTGGAGGTTATGTTGGCGGCGATGGCAGGGTTTCCGATACGGTTGGGGCAGATGGCGGCAATAACTTTTCTAACACGGCTAGTAGCGGAGGAACGGGCGGAAACGGTGGACCTGGCGAGGCTGGTGCAGATGGAGGAGGAGGAGGCGGTGGCAGTGATGCTCAAGCCGGCGGTAATGGTGGTAACGGCATTGACTGGGACGCCACGCACGGTTCCGGTGGAGGAGGAGGTGGCGGTGGCGATTCTGCCGGCGGCGGCACGGGCGGTTTGTATGGCGGTGGAGGAGGTGGAGGAGTCGGTAATCAGCCGACTGGCGCGCAAGGAATTATTGTGATTACCTATACGCCCGCGGCCGGGTCGACCCTTACTTTCAGCATTTCTGACAGCGCGATTGGTTTTAGCAACCTTGATGCCGTAAATGAGAGATGGGCAACCGGCGATGGCGCGGGGAGCGCGACAGAAGTTTCAGCTCATACAATAAGCGCCTCTACCAATGGCGCAAGCGGCTATGCAATAACCATTAATGGCAGTACTCTTACTTCGGGTGCGAATACGATTACCGCCATCGGCGCGACTGCGGCTAATGTCACCGCAGGCAATGGCACAGAGCAGTTCGGAATACGCCTGACTGCTTCAGGGGGCAACGGCGCGGTTTCAGCTCCATATAACGGCGCGGCAAATAATTACGCGCTGGATACCGCCGCCTTTCCCGACCAAATCGCTTCAGACCCTGACGGCGATGATGTGAGCACCACCTATTCTGTTTTTTATGCGGCTAATATCTCTGCCGCCACAGAAGCGGGCACCTATACCTCCACCTTGACATATATTGCTACCGGGACTTTTTGAGGTATAATGAAAGTGTGAGTTGTGGATTATCAAGCTGATACTATGGTATAATGAATTTGACTTGTGGATACCACATCAAGTTGATGTGTGGTATAATAGAATTACAAAAAATATGAGCAATAATCATCAAAATTTGGCTTCAGTTTCGTCTCTCTCTTACATAGATAAATTCTGGAGAAGTTTCTTGCCCCGTAGTGAACGCGAGGCGTTCTACTACTGGGGTGATTTTAGGTCCAATCGACTATGCCCCATTAGAAAGCTTTCAGCTTCTAACGGGGTAAAGTTGATTGGATTTTTGTTTTCGTAAACAAGGTCGAGCGAAAATAATTAACAAAGATAAGAAACCAATTAATAATTTATGAAATACATTACGATAAAAACAAGTACGATAGTAAGTTTTGGGTTAGTTCTGGCAATGCTTGCGATCTTGATAGGGCCGCCTTTGCAGGTTGCCAATGCTGCGGCTTTGACGAGTAAATCAGATGCAATGTCCCGACTTGAGGTATCCGTTGCCGATTCTCCGTTATCTGACCACGCGATTCAATTTACCACTCCAACTGGCGTTGCTTCCGCCCAAACCATTGTCATTACTTTTCCTGCTGACTTTGACGGCGCAAACGATCCACAAGGGGCTCTTGATTTCAACGATGTTGACTTATTTGAAGATACCACACCAGATACAGTATGCGATGGGACAGCTGAAACTCTTGTTGCTTCAGCGCCTGCGGCTGGCGAATGGAGCGCGGTATTCAGCGGCACAGAGAACAGAATACTCACCTTCACATCAGGAGGCGCTTCTGCCATTATAGCGGCGGCCTCGCAGGTCTGCGTTAAAATAGGTGAGAATGCCACTGGCGGCGCCGCAAACTCACAGTATATAAATCCAAGCACAACCGGTTCAAAAACCATTACTCTTTCCGTTGGTTCGGGCGCGGATACCGGCGATCTAGTAGTGAACATTATCACTGACGATTCGGTCGCGGTTTCCGGGACAGTGGTTGAATCAATGACTTTCACTATTGATGATATCAGTATTGGTTTTGGAACTCTGACATCAGCCAATGCGCGTTTTGCCAGCGGTGATGGAAATGGTACGGCCGGGCCCACATCAGCTTCTGCTCATACCATGACAATGGCTACCAACGCGGCATCGGGTTATAGCATTAAATATAACGGAGCCACGCTTACTTCGGGCGGAAACACCATTATTGTCGCCACGATTACTGGAGATGAAGATGGAGTGCCGGCAAGCGAGCAGTTTGCCATCGGTTTTACCACAAACGGAAACGCCACTATTGTCTCAGCGTATAATCAGGTTTCGCCGACATTCAATTACAGTTTTGTCGCAAGCACCGAAACCGAGGTTATTTCGGAGACGGTTCCAACCGCTATCGAGACATTTTCCGCGTTCTATCTTACAAACATTACGGGAGCTACAGAGGCGGGCTCTTACACGACAGCAATAACTTATACCGCAACCGCGAATTTCTAACGGGGTTGAAAAAAGTATGAAATACGATATTTTCGCCCCGTTAGATAGGCGGAATCTTTATCTAACCGGGTTAAGCGTAATTTTAATATTATTGCTTTGGCTGACTTTTGTTCAGCCGGTTTTTGCTTTAACTATTTCGCCGGTAAGAATGGAAATTTCCGGCGATCCGGGCCAGACCCTGCAGGGCGAGCTTGAATTACTCAATGAACAAAAAGAATCAAAGACATTTTATTCTTCCGCGCAGAATTTTGAGGCGCGCGGCGAATCGGGCGCGCCTTATTTTTTGCCTGACACGAGCAAGGGCCTTGCTTCTTGGATCAAAGTGCAAGAAAGCGTCACATTGAAACCTGATGAACGCAAAACCATTCCTTTCAGCATTGAGATTCCTCGCAATACAGAACCGGCAGGGTATTTTGCCGCTATTTTGTGGGGCACTTCTCCGCCCCAGACGCAAGGCGGAGGAGAAGTGACGATTGGCGGGAAACTGGGCGTTCTGATTTTGCTTTCTGTTTCTGGCGAGACCCAAGAAGGCGGAGGGCTTTTGGAATTTAAAACCGAAGGCGGGAAATTTCTAACTTCCCTGCCAATCACTTTTAATTATCGTTTCTCCAATGACGGGAGCCAAAGAGCAAGACCAGAGGGGCGGCTGAAAGTAAAGAACATTTTCGGCGGAACTTCGGCTATGTTGAGCGCAAATTCCAGTTTGGGCAACATACTTCCCAAAAGTATACGCAAGTTTGAGGTGGTATGGAAAACAAAGTCGCAAGACGACTTTGATGAGTTTGCGAAAGTAAAGCAACAATATATTAAAAACACCGAAGAAGAGAAAGTTGAGGGATTTTTTGGCGCTGTTCGAAACGAATGGAAAAATTTTGCCTTTGGGCTCTATAAAGCCGAACTTGACCTCACCTATGGTCAAGAGCAAAAAACAGCGGAAGCGCAATTCAGGTTTTTCGTATTCCCATGGCATCTTTTGAGCATTATTATTTTCATCTTTGCTCTTCTCGGGATTGGCGGTTGGTTCGGACTTAAAAAATACAACCGCTGGATTATTAAAAAGGCGCAGAGCGGTAAATTTCAATAGAATGCAATGCGATGCAACGCAATTTTTACAAAAACAGCATTTTTCCGGCTTATTTTAGGCCTCGCGATTTTCTCAAGCGCGAGTTTTTTTGCGCCCCAATTTGCTTTTGCCGTATCAGGAACCGTTGATATTTCCGGCACGGTTCCGGGCTGCGGCGACGGCGTTATTCAAAGCGGCGAGGAATGCGATGGTTCTAATTTGAATGGAAAAAGCTGTTCCACTCAAGGATTCTCTGGCGGCACATTAAGCTGTAATTCAAATTGCGCTTTTAATACTTCTCAATGTACTTCTGCGCCATCCAGCGGTGGGGGTGGCGGAGGAGGTGGTGGCGGTGGCTATACCGCTCCAGCCACCGGCGTTACTTTTTCTGGCAGAGCTTACCCCAAAAGCACGATAACAGTTTTGAAGGACGCGCAAATTGCGGCAACTACAGTTGCTGACGCAAATGCCAATTTTTCAGTGAGCGTTACTGGCATTTCCAGCGGCAATTATATTTTTAGCGTTTATTCGGAAGACGGCAAAGGAATCCGCTCATCTCTTTTAACCTTTCCGGTAAGCGTAACTTCCGGCGCCACCACTAACATCGGCGGCGTTTTCATTGCGCCTACCATCGCGGTGGATAAGAGCGAGGTCAAGCGCGGCGACAACATCGCGATTTTCGGGCAAAGTGTGCCAAGCGGAGAGATTACAATCGCAGTTAGTTCGGAGGAAGAATTTTTTGGAAAAACTGCCGCTGATCCGAATGGCGCATATCTTTACAATTTTGATACTACTCAACTGGATATGGGTCAGCATTTCACAAAATCAAAAGCGGCCAAAGAAGGCGCGATTAGTTCTTTTAGTAAGGCCATCAGCTTTCTCGTTGGCACAAAAAATATTGCGGCCGAATTGTCTAGGGTTGTCACGAAAGGCGATATGAACAATGATAGGCGAGTCAACCTCGTTGATTTTTCCATCGCCGCATATTGGTACAAGCGGTCATCGCCTCCTGCGTCAGTTGATTTGAATGGCGACGGTAAAGTAGATTTGATCGATTTTAGTATTATGGCATTTTATTGGACGGGATAAATCAAATATGAAAAAGTTTTTATTTATTTTGTTAAGCATAGCATTTCTTTTTCCG
>LBUA01000013.1 GCA_000992345.1 Parcubacteria group bacterium GW2011_GWD2_38_12
GGCGACAGAAAAAACATTTTTAATCTTCCGTCATAAGTGATTTCACCTAAAAAATAATAAACAAAACCCAATAAAGCGACTGCAATTCCGCTAAAAAACCAAACCCTTAAAACTGATATTTTCTGTTTTTCTGTTTTTATAATATCTGAAGCTGCAATAAAAAATAAAACTGGCAAAATAAACCAGCTTTTAAAAATACCAAGACTCACAAAAATATCCGAAGATTTAAACACGGCAAGAGAAACTCCCGAGAGCAACAATATCGCCGGCAACAAAAAACCTCTAACTCTCAAAAAACTTTCTTTTATTTTTTCTCCCCGCAAAATTTTTCTCAAAAACCATCCTCCCAAAAATAAAATCAAAAATATATCCATCAGATTCGTTTTCAACCCAAAAATAGAAAATCTGATTAAATATGCGGGGAGAGTTAATATTATAAAATAAATAAAAATCATATTCAGAATTGAATTGCAAAATACGAATTTTGCTTTTATATTAAAGATTGCCACCCACAGAAGGGAGGGGGGTGGCAGAAACTGGTTGTTTTAAAATAATGAATTTTATTTCTTCTTTAGATATGCCCTTCAAAAAAAATAATGTAACCGAATAGACTATAACCCCCAAAAATACCAAAATAAATATATTCTGGTCAAGATTAAAATACATCAATACTCCCATAATCAAACTTGCTGCCGATGCTTTTAAAAATCTTCCATCTAGTGGCCAGTATTTTATTTCTTTTAAAATTATAAAAAACATAATTGAATTAACCGCTATTTCGGTAACAAGCGTCACAACAGAAGTTGCCAAATATGAATACTGGGGAATAAAAATCAAATTAAATACTACAGAAATAAAAACTCCGACCCCATACACATAAACCATTTTTTTTTGTTTATCCAAGGCGATCACCGCATTGCCGAACAAATTCCCCAAAAAAACAAAAAACAAAGCAACCATCAATATTTTTAACGGAAGTGATGCTATTAAAAATTCCGCGCCTCCGATCAAAAAAACTATTTTTTGGCTTAACACAAACCCCCCAACCATTATTGGTAAAGTCGCTATCACCAAAAAATCCAACGCTCTTTTAAAAAAGATTTTAAATTGTTCCTGTTTTGAATTGGCGACACTGGACATTAATGGCAACATCAGACCGGCAAATGCCGCCGGAAAGAATAATAAACCCTCAAATACTTTATAGGCGGCGCTATAAATACCAACATCAGTAGCCGGCTTCATCAAAGATAATAAAAAAGTGTCCATTTTAAAATAAACCAATGTCAAAACCGAGGATACGGCCAATGGCCAAGATTTTTTTAAAATTTCTTTTGATAAATTAAAATCGAAAATGAAAGAAAATTTCACTAATTTCCTCGCAAAAATCATATTTGCGAAAAATCCAAACAAAGCTCCAAACGAGATTGCCAGCGCAAAAAACAATAAAGACATTTTAAAATTAATAAACAAAAAAACAAAAACTAATTGCGCGCCGCGCATAATAATGTCGCCAATCATCGGCCAAATAGTTTTAAAATGTTTTTGAAACACCCCCATTAAAAGTTGGTTTGCGGATAAAAACAAAAATCCGGGGGAAGCAACCAAAATACCTATTTTTATATCTTTGGAATAAGGGAGAAAATATAAAACAACAAAAGAAACAACAAAAAATAATAGGGCGCTTAGAATTCTTAAGCCAAAAATACTACTTATTATTTTATTCTCGTTATTTTCAATTTTAGATATTTCTCGGGATAAAATAGAATAAAGCCCCAAATCGGAAACAGCCAGCACTATATATAAAAAAATTAAAATTATACTGTATTCTCCAAACCCCTCTCTCCCAAGATAACGAGATATTAAAGCAACTGCAATAAGTCCGAGCGCGCCGCTGGCAATACGCCCCACAACAGAAATAAGAGTGTTAGATGCAATTTTTTGTCCCAAAGACTGTCCCAAAGACATTGGTTGGGTTCTAAGTTTTAGGTTCTAGATTCTAGTCTGCTAATCAATAAATTACTAGAAGCTAACAGCTAAAAACTAGCAACTAATTAAAAATTTGGCCTTACAATAACCCGCCTTTCCTCGGCAAACCCCTCGCTTTCAGTTTTAATATTAGGGTTTATTGTTAATTCGGTATGTATAATCTTCCTGTCAAAAGCGGACATCGGCGGCAAAACAACAATCTCTTTGGTTAAAACTGCTTTTTGAGCCGCAAGCCGAGCAGTTTCTTTTAAGAGTTTTATTCTTTCTTTTCTATAATTATTAATATCAATAAATATTTTTCTGGTATCGATATTTTGTTTTTGACAAATCATTTTAACTAAAAATTCTAAAGATGTGAGGTTTGATCCTTTCTCTCCAATTAAATATTTAGCTTCCGGAACCTCTATTTCAAAAATTTTTTCATCGGCGGATTCTTTTTGGCTTATAATTAAATCTTCGCCATATCCCATTTTTGCCAAAAACTCTTTTAAGATTTTTAAAAATAATTCATTATTCATAAAATTATCAGACAATTATGTTTGTTTTTTATTAATGTAATATTTTTCAATTATCAATTGTTGTATTACAGAAAAAAGCGCGCCCACAATCCAGTATAACGCAAGGCCGGCAGGCAAACTTAATCCTATCAAAAAAGTAAGAACTGGGAAAAAATACATCATTTGATAATTCATAATAGAAGAAAATTCTCCATTGGTCGCGGATTTTTGAATATTCATTGTATATTTTGATTGTAAAAATTGGCTGGCGCCGGCCAGTAGCGCTAAAATTTTACTCGGATGCGCCAAATCAAAAAACCCCAAAAAATAAAAATCGATATTTTGGGGCCATGTAATAAAAGCATATAAATCCTGCGCGCTGACAGAATTAATGCCTTTTAAAAAAACATAGTAAAGGGATATTAAAATTGG
The DNA here is from genome assembly GCA_000992345.1 of Parcubacteria group bacterium GW2011_GWD2_38_12. Lineage (GTDB taxonomy): Bacteria > Patescibacteriota > Minisyncoccia > GWC2-36-17 > GWC2-36-17 > GWC2-36-17. The sequence goes on from LBUA01000013.1 coordinate 2,916, forward strand.
CGCCTGAATCAATATGGGTAAAAAACTGGAAAAAGGATTAAATTTATTAGTTTTATAAAACTCCATCACCGCTTTAGTTTGCTCTGTTTTATTGTTTTTATATTTTTCCTGAACCTTTTTCAACTCTGGCTGTAATTCAGCCATTTTTTTCTGAGAAATAACGGCATTTTTAGAAAAATAAAACAGAATTGCTCTAACAAAAATTGTTAGAGCAATAATAGACAAACCAAAACTGCCGGTGAAATTATAAAAAAATACCAAAAGGTTTAATAAGGGATAATAAAATATTATTTTAAAAAAAGATATCATTTTTTATTATTAATTTAACAATTTTAACTGCTCTAATGCGCCCAAAACATCTTTTTCTATTTTTTTATAATTTTTTTCTACTATTTGGGGGCGCGTTATTACAATAATATCAAAACCCTTTTTGATAAAGGGTAGATTTTTCTCTGCTATTGATCTTAGTCGTCGTTTTATTAGATTTCTCACCACAGCCTTTTTAGAAATATTTAGACCCACAATAAAACCAAAACGGCTTTCGGGAAAATTATTTTTGTTTATTTTTATATTTAAAAAAACACCCCTTCCCCAAAAACCATTTTTTTTATTTTTTAAAAAATCCTTTCCTAAAAGGCGATTTTGTTTTTTTAATGCCACCAAACATATCTAGATTCTAGGTTTCAGGTTCTAGGTTAATACTTAACAACCAGAAACTGACAACTAAAAACTAACAACTAAATTTAAATACTAAACTGTTAATCTTTTTCTACCTTTGGCGCGCCTCCTGGCAAGAGTCCTTCTTCCGGTAGATTTTCTTTTTCTTTTTAAAAAACCGTGGACTTTTTTTCTTTTCCTTTTTTTAGGTTGATATGTTGTTGACATATTTTTATTTTCTAATTCTTTAATTTTAAGCTTTAATGAATTAGATTTTATTTATTACAAATTTATTATAAAAGCTTACTAATAAATTGACTATTGGTCAACCCTATCTCCCCCTATTGTTTATAAAAATGATTTATTTATACCTATTTACACATACAATCAACAAGTTATCAACAGTTTTAAATATTTATTTTATATTTTTTAATGATATACTTCTACGCAAGTATTTTTATATTAAAATTTTTAAAAACATAAAACTCTCTAAACGCAGTGTTTGTGCGAATTTTATGATTATTTGTTTTTTTTGTTTTTTTGTTATATTCTTAAGTATCTTTTAATTTAAAACTTGCATATAATCCATCAGAGGTGTTTTTTTGATTATTAATCCCTGTGGATATCTTAAAATTATGTCTAATAACATATCTAACGAAGAGCTTTGGAATTCGGTATTAGGAGAATTAGAATTAAACACCACAAAAGCCAGTTTTATAACGTGGTTCCAATATGTTTATTTTATGGAGTTTAAAAACAATCTGGCTTTTATTAGCGTCCCGGATGCTTTTACAAAAGAATGGATAGAAAATAAATTTTTAAAAAATATTTTAAAAATTTTAAGAAATCAAATTCCAGAAACTAAAGATATAAAAATAATAATAAATTCCACAAACAAACCAAACCCTTATTTTGTCCACATAAAAAATCCTAAAACCGCACAAAAAACAGAAAAACCATATATTAACCAACTTGGTTTTCCTGATTTTGAGATTAATAGAGAAACAAATTTAAACCCAAAATATACTTTTGATAATTTTATTATCGGATCTTTTAATGAATTGGCTTATGCGGCGGCAATGTCTGTGTCTAAAAATCTAGGGAGATCTTATAACCCTTTATTTGTTTATGGGCCGTCTGGTGTTGGAAAAACCCACCTTTTGCAAGCGCTGGGCAATGAAATTTTAAAACAAAACCCCAAACTTAAAACTCATTATATTCCTTCAGAAAAATTTACCAGCGAACTCATAAATTCGCTTCAAAACCAAGAAATCAACAAATTTAAAGAAAAATATAAACAAATAGACCTTTTAATAGTTGATGATATTCAATTTTTGGCCGGAAAAGAAAAAACTCAAGAAGAATTTTTTTATATCTTCAAAGATTTACATGAAGAAAACAAACAGATAATCTTAAGTTCTGATCGGTCGCCAAAATCAATAAACACACTTGAAGATCGCCTAAGGTCGCGTTTTGAGGGGGGAATGATAGCGGATATTGGTTTTCCTGATTATGAAACAAGGGTGGCTATTTTAAAAAGCAAAGCCAAACAACAAAACATATCCCTTCCGGACGACGTCCTACACTATATAGCCAGCCAATATCAAAAAAATATTAGGGAATTAGAGGGGGCATTAAATAGTATAAACGCCAACACACAACTCAACCCATCCTCCCTTACTATACAAAACATCTCTAAAACCCTTTTTAATACTATTTCTTCCCCGAGAAAAATAATAAACCACAAACAAATAATCCATATTGTATCAAGTTTTTATGATATTTCCGAAAAAGAATTAACAGACAAATCCCGAAAACAAGATATTGTAAAACCACGCCAAATTGCCATGTTTTTATTAAGACAGGAGCTTAAAAACTCTTTTCCCTTTATTGGTCAAAAACTCGGGGGGAGAGATCACACAACAGTAATTTATGCCTGCAATAAAATAGAAAAAGAATTAGAAAAAGACCCCCTACTTAACGAGGAAATAAATCTAATAAAACAAAGGATTTATTCTTGATTTTTTGTTTAAAAGGTGTTTAAAAGGTGTTTGTTTTTTATTTAAAAATTTTTTTGTTTTTTAATTTATCTTTTATTAAGTTTTAATTATATATTTATTAACGGTTTTATTAACAGGTTTATGTAAATTATTTTTATTTAAAGACTTGTTTTAAGGGGTTTTCCCCAAAAAAACACCCCTTAATAACAATAATATATAAACATTAATATTTAAAGTATTTAATTATTAATATATTAATAAAAACACATAATTAATTAATTTAAACATTAAAAACATGAAATTATTTTGTTTACAAGAAAATTTAAAAAACGCCCTAAATATTGTAGAGAAGGCGACCGGACAAAATCCCACTCTTCCTATTTTATCTAACCTTTTTTTAGAAGCCGAAAACAGTCAATTAAAAATATCGGCAACCAACCTGGAAATAGGAATTGTTACGTGGATTCCCTCAAAAACAGAAGAAAAAGGAGAAGTTTGTATACAATCAAAAATAATAAGCGGTTTTATTAATAATATTAACAACGGAAAAATAGAAATAGAAACCAAAAACAAAACACTAAATATTAAAAAAAACGACTATACAGCCAATATTTTAACAACAGATTCAAAAAATTTTCCTATTATTCCAAAAATAAAATCAACCAAAAAGATAAAAATAAAACAAAAAGATTTAAAAAACAGCATAAACAAAACAATAAATAGCGCGGCCACAAACAATTTAAAACCAGAAATAACAGGGATATATTTTAATTTTAAAAAAAACAGTTTAAAAACAGCATCCACAGACAGTTTTCGTTTAGCTGAAAATCAAATTGATTATAAGGGAATAACAGAAGATAAAAATAGTTTTATTTTACCAACAAAAACCGCGCAAGAATTAAACCGTCTATTAAAAGAGAGTGAAGACGAGGTTGTTTTGTTGTTAGACGAAAATCAAATAATGTTTGATTTTGATAATATTCAAATTTTTTCCAAACTAATTGATGGTCAATACCCAAACTACGAACAAATAATACCTAAAAATTTTAAAACAAAAACCACTGTTAAAAAACAAGAATTTTTAAATGTTTTAAAAATAGCCAGTGTTTTTTGCGGGAAAAACAATGACATAAAAATTAAAATAAACAAAAAAAATATTGAAATAATTTCTCAAGATAATGAAAAAGGAGAAAATAAAAACGAATTAAATGCGAAAACAGACGGCCCAAATCTAGATATAAACTTTAATTACAAATATTTAATGGATGGTTTAAACAATATAGACGACGAAAATATCATTTTAAATTTTAATGAAAAAAACACCCCCGTTTTAATGGTGGGTCAAAAAGAGGTGGGGTATAACTATATTGTGATGCCGGTTAGATCTGTTTAATCTTAATAAACCAAATTTAGGTTGTATAGAGATGTTTACGCCGATAAATATTATTTTGGATAAAAAAAAAGAAAACCCAAATTTTAGAATTTTTAATATTCAAAAAAAATGCATTGAGTGTGAAAAAATTATTTTTCAAGAACTAGGAATAGATAAGGTAAAGGTATTAAACATCAAAAATAATATTATTACCGTCTCTTGCCAAAACAAAACAATTTTAAATGAAATTCAGTTAAGAAAAAAAACAATCCTTAATAAAATAAAAACAAACAAAGGATATAATATAAAAAACATCAAAACGGTTTAAAACTATGGTTGGATAAAAATATTTATTATTTCCTCTTTTCTGTTCCCAAAAATATCATAAGCGACTATTTTTAATAATCTATTAAAATTATCGGTTGGATTTATTTTTGCGACAGGAAAATTTAAATTATAAGGATATTTAAATAACGATCCCAATAATTGGTTGTCAATAAAAAAATCTACTTGTTTTATGGGAAAAACAGTTAAAATAGACGCGTTAATAAATAAGTAAGAAGAATTTATATTTTCGTTATTTTGGGGCGATAAAAGCGTTATTTGTGGTTGGTTTTCTTGTGTGTGAATATTATCTACTTCTGTTAAAGGGGGTTGATTATATTTTTTCCCTAATTGATTTTGCTCTTTAACCCATTCCAAAATAGGCAATTCCCAATTTAAAAATTGCGGATCATCGGTTGGGTTTGTTGGTTTATCTCCTGTGGGGTTATTTTTGTTTGTATAATATAAAACAGAATGCACCTCTTTAAAGGAAATTTCTTCTATAAAATCAGGAGGCGTGTTTTCTGTAGCTAGTTTTTTAGAGATTTTATCGATTTTTAAATTATTATCTGTTTCAAAAAAACCATTTAAAACACTTTTTTCTGTTATTTGTTCGTTTGGCGCGATAAAAAAGTTTTTTGGCGGATATTTTTCTAAAAATTGCCGCATGAATTTATTCCAAATCGGGCCAGCGGCTGATATGCCGGCTCCGGATCGGGAAATTGAGTCTCCATTGTTATTCCCCACCCACACAGCCACAGAAATATCAGGAGAATACCCAACCACCCAAGCGTCTTTATAATCCTGGGTGGTGCCTGTTTTTGCGGCTACAGGGAGGTTTTCTAGATATAGGTGGCTATGCTCTCCAAAAACCGGAGAGCGCGCATCGTTGTCCGATAAAATATTTGTAATTTGTCTTGCGGTTTGCGGGTCCAAAATTTGGCTTGTTTTTAGTGTATAGTTTTCTAAAATATTACCCATGGAATCTTCTATTTTTAAAATCGCCGATTTCTCTGTTTTTATGCCGTCTGCGGGGAAGATGGCATAAGCTGATGCCATGTCCAATGGTTTTACTTCGGCGGCGCCGAGCACAAGTGACAAACCATACTCGTTATAGGGTTTTAAAGATGCAATTCCCATTTTCTGGGCAAGCTCAACAGTTTCTTTTATGCCGGCAAGGTATAATGTTTTCACCGAAGGAATATTTAAAGATTGAGAGAGAGATTGTTTTAGGTTGACCGGACCCCGGAATTTTCCGTCGTAATTTTGAGGGTGATAGCAAAAATTATTTTTTTCCGCCAAAAAATCTATATTAAGAAGGGGACAAATATCCGTATAAGAGGAGAACTCTGTTGGCAGATCAAAGACATATGTTTGGGGAGTAAAACCCTTTTTAAAGGCGGCGGCATAAGCAAAAGGTTTAAAGGCGGAGCCGGGTTGGCGTTCCATTATTGTCACGTTAACATTGCCGTCATTTTCCGCATCAAAATAATCATAAGAACCAACCATAGTTAAAATTTGTCCAGTTTTGACATCAATTGCAACCAATGCGGCGTTTCTTGCATCAAAATCTTTTTTATTTTTAATGGCCGATTCATAAACAATTTTTTCCGCCATTTGTTGGGCCTCCCAATCTAGTGTTGTATAAACTTTAAGGCCGTTTTTTAAAATATAGTCTTCGCCGAATTTATTTTCTAAATAATCTTTCACATACATTACAAAATGAGGAGCTTTGATAGTTTTTCTTTGTGGAGCAAAAATCAGGGACTCTGATTTTGCGCCCTCAAATTCCTCTTTAGTTATAAAACCGAGAGAATACATTCTTTCAATAATATAATCCTTTCTTTTTAACAATTCGTCTTTATGTAATCCATATGGAGAATAATAACTGGGCGCTTTAGGTAGAGCGGAAAGTAGAGCCGCTTCTGCGATTGTGAGATTATCAGCGTGTTTATTAAAAAATGTGGCAGACGCAGACTCAATACCGTAAGCATTGGCGCCATAAGGGATTTGGTTTAAATAAAAAGCCAAAATTTCATCTTTAGAATATTTTTTTTCAAGCTCTATGGATAAAATAATTTCTTTTAATTTTCGGGAAAAAGTTTTTTCCGGAGATAAAAAATAACCCTTAATTAATTGTTGGGTGATAGTAGAAGCTCCTTCGGATAGTTTTTTTTGCGTTAAATTGGCGTAAATAGCCCGGAAAATAGATTTAAAATCAAACCCACTGTGCTTATAAAACCTCACGTCTTCAATGGCGATGGCGGCATCTTTGGCTGATTGGGAAATTTTTTCAAAAGGCACAACTGTCCTTTTTTCTTCGCCATACATATCATATAAAACAACCTTTCCGGTGCGGTCATATATTTTAGTTGATTGAACCATTGGTTGCTCGGAAATTTTTTTTAAATCCGGCAAGTCTTTTGAATAATAAAAAGAAACGAGAAAAACAAAAAATACTCCAAAAGAAAACAATATCAAAAAACTCAAAAATACCCATTTGAGTGATTTGTAAAATTTTTTTTTAAATCCCCTTTTTAAAATCATGAAATTAAATTAATGATTTTTAATTTATTAAACTAGATGAAATCTTCATTGATCAATAATAACCATTAAACTTCAAGTCTACAATAATTACCACAATAAATGCTTTTTTTCAAGTGTTGACAGTATGAAAAAAGAGTTTAAACTAATTTAAAGAATAAAATAAATAAAGGTCGCCAGTTAATTCGCAATTTAAAACAAAAAATGAGTTTTGATATAGAGAAAAGATTTCGTTTTGTTTCCAGTGATGATATAGATGTAAAAGAAGAGGATTATCAGGCTAATGACGAAATTATCATAGAAGAAGACACGGAAACAAAAAAAATAAAAGAAAGAAAAGAAGCGGTGAGCGAAGACTTGGAAGAGTCAAAAAATAATTTTGACAATCTGGATGACAATAATAAAGAAGAAGAGGATGATGACGAAGAAGAGGATGATGAATAGTTTGTTTATTATATTACTATAAAAACTGTCTGCCCCGGGTAGGCAGTTTTTAATTTGACCTGAGTGAATTGGCGCAAGTGATAGCGCAAGCCAAGGCATCGGCTGCATCATCGGGTTTTGGCAAATCCTTTAAGTTTAAAATTAATTTAACCATTTTTTGCACTTGTTTTTTATCGGCTCGGCCGTAGCAAGAGACAGCTTGTTTTATTTGCAAAGGAGTAAATTCATGGATGGGTTTATTATTTTTAGCGCAAACAGCCAAAATAACTCCACGAGCCTCTGCAACAGCAATAACTGTTTTTATATTTTTGAAAAAGAAAAGTTTTTCTATGGCAATTTTGTCGGGCTGGATTTTTTTAATTAAATCATCCAATTTCTTTTCAATTGTTAATAATTTTTCTGTATTTGGTATTTTGGGATCTGTTTTAATACAGCCATAGTTTTCACAAACAAAACCGCCACTCTTTTTTCTAATAACTCCAAATCCAACAATAGATGTGCCAGGATCAATGCCTAATATCAACATTTAACATTTAGCAGTTAACACCTAAAAATACAGTCGGTAATTTTGACGGTTAACTGTTATTGGTTAACTGTTAACTGTTGTTTATTATATTGCTCTAAAATAATATTTTTAATTTTATTGGGGTTATCTATCTCCCGAAAAAGAAATTCCCTTTTCTCGGCCGCGGTTTGGACATGTAAGTCCCCGTAATTTAAAAATGTAGGCAAAATCCCTTTTGTTTCCACGGTCACATCTTGAATTTTTGACAAATAGCATTCGGAAACTTCTCTATTAAAAAGGCTTTTTTGTTCAATATCTAAAATTCTCATATTTGTGATAATCCAAACATCCAGATAATAATCAACAAAAAGCAGGCAAAAATAAAACCATAAAAATGTATAAAATAAAGAAATCACCAAAAATAGAAACGGATTTATTAGTTCGGAAATTTCTTGGCTGACAATGGATTGATTTACCAAAAATCCCCAACTGGAATAAATAACCACAGGAACAAAAAATAAAAACAAAACAGCAATGAGTTTTTCCGCCAAAATCCACCAATGTCGGCGGGACACCGATATAATATGTTCATTTTCGCTCAAAATAATCATATTTGTAATTTTTGGGTTAGTAAATTAATGAATCCCAAGGGATGCTAAAAAAAGCGATTATATTTATTAATAAAAAAACAGAGCTGCCAGCCAAGAAAAAAATTATGATTTTATTGGTATAATCTTTTTCCGGCAAGCGATATTTAACAAGATGCAGTATTAGGATGGATAAAATTACCGCAAAAATTATCAAGATTATCAAAAAAATCGGGAGAAAAATATAAAACATCCCTCACCCTTAAAGCATTAAAGATATTAAAGGGAATCTAAAAAATAATAAGCTTCCCGATAAAAATACAATAATGCTTTATTAAAAAATTAGTTTATTAAAAAAACAAACATCAATTCTTAAATATAATAACACCTTTTAATTGTCAAAACTACTAATACCAAGTGATGGCAGTAAAAAATTATGCTTTAAGGGTGAGGGATTAAAAAAAATTTGATTGGTTTTTATTTTGAGGATTAATATTTAAATGTTTATAGCCAAGCTCAGTGACTACTCGGCCTTTGGGCGTGCGGGCAAGAAAGCCAAGGCGCATCAGGTACGGCTCATAAACGCCCTCTACTGTTTCCTCTTCTTCCCCGCAAGAAGCAGCAATGGTTTTAAGCCCCACCGGACCGCCATTATATTTATCTATTATAACCCGTAAGATATGTTTGTCGCTTGGCTCAAGTCCAAGCTCGTCAACTTCCAGAAGTTTTAGCGCGCTCGCCACAATATCGGATGTGACTATGGGTTTCTCGTAAATTTGAGCAAAATCACGAACCCTTTTTAAAAGTCGATTAGCTATTCTTGGGGTTGATCTTGATGATCGAGCAATTAATGGCATAGCGTTTTTATTTATATTAAGACCCAATATTTCCGCTGATCGGGAGATTATTTTTTCAATATCCCCCTCATTATAAAAATCCAGTTTAAAAGTGCCTCCGAATCGTGATCTAAAAGGGGAGGATAGAAGATCTATTCTGGTGGTGGCGGCAATAATACTAAATGGCGGAAGTTGAATTTGCAAAATTTTAGCGGAAGCGCCTTTCCCTATAATAATATCCAACGTTCTTGATTCCATAGCCGGGTATAAAACCTCTTCCACGGCCTTGTTCAAACGATGCACTTCATCAATAAATAAAATATCGCCCTCATTTAAATTGGTTAAAATAGAAGCCAGGTCGCCAGTTTTTTCTATCATCGGCCCGGAGGTGGTTCTTAAATTGCCACCTATTTCTACGGAAATTAAATTAGCCAACGTGGTCTTGCCAAGCCCGGCCGGACCGTATAATAAAATATGTTCTATGGGGTCTTTCCGTATTTTAGCCGCGCCGATTATTATTTGGAGATTTCTTTTAATTTTTTCTTGGCCGATATAATCATCCCATTTTTGAGGCCTTAAAGTTAAATCCAGACCGGAATCTTTAGTTTTATTTAAATCAGTGAGTTCGGGCATAAAATTTATTTGTATATTAAAACAACTATATAATAACATAATAAATAAAAGCTTAAAAATCAGCTATTGACCCCGCACATAAGAAGGATATGTGTCTTTAGATGTAGATATTTAAATGATATTTTGGATATATGTTTTGTAATGATTTTCATTGAAAAATCCTTCTTATGTGCGAGGTATTGACAAAATATATATATTTGCTATAATTGATTTTATTCTTTAAAAAGACAGATATATATTTTGTTTTTTGTCAAATAAAAAATGACAGAAATTGCTTAATAGAGCCGTTTTAATCGATATAAACCTGTTGGCAAGCATCGGTTATTTATAATCTTTGCATGGGGTTGTTCTTAAATTTTAGGCGGGTTTGGTTCCGACTGGTCCTTGCCTCGGAAGAGTCCTGTACTCTGCGCTCCCAAAGTCAGAGTCGTTTTGCCCTCAGGTTTATGTTGGTTAAATTGATAAAAAAACTCGTCCACCAGCTGGTGGACGAGTTTTTTTAGTTTTTATTTTAAATTCTATCTCCTGTCCGCCAACCAGAGGACTAAATTATATTTTTTATCCCGTAGTGCTTATTACTTCTTCAATTGTCGTTAAACCGCGGAGCACCTTTAATAACCCTTCTTGCTTCATTGTAATCATGCCTTTTTTGTCAGCCAATTTTTTGAGATCAAAAAGAGAAGGTGATTTTAAAATAACACTTTTAATTTCTTCATCTAAAAAGAAAATTTCAAAAATACCTAAACGGCCTTTGTAGCCGGTATTATTGCATGTTTGGCATCCGACCGATTTTGGAATTTCCGTATTTTTGTCGATTTCCGGCACATTATATTCCTTAGGAAGACCAGAGAGAGATTCTTTCAGTAAGATGAGTTCTGTTTCGGAAATTTTTTGTTTGATACCGCAATTTTTACAAACTTTTCTTACCAATCTTTGGGCCAAGACCATATTTAAAGCAGAAGAAAGAATTGAGGGGTTGGCATTCATATCAATAAGGCGAGGAATGGAAGCTACCGCATCATTGGTATGAAGAGTTGAAAAAACTAAATGACCGGTGAGAGCGGCATGAATTGCCACTTCAACGGTTTCTAAATCGCGCATTTCGCCAAGGAGAATTATATCAGGGTCTTGTCTTAGGATGGATCTCAGCGCTGAAGCAAAAGTAAGCCCTCTTTCCGGATTAACTTGGGTTTGAGCGAGACCTTCAACATGATATTCGACCGGATCTTCAATGGTTATTATTTTAACTTCCGGAGAATTAAGTTTTTTTAGAAAAGCATAAAGAGTAGTGGTTTTTCCGGATCCAGTTGGGCCTGTAACCAAAATAATGCCATTAGGCCTTTGAATTTCCCTTGCTATAATGTCATAGTGAAATTTCTGAAATCCCAATTCTTCAAGAGGCACAGAAATGGTTTTGGGATGCAGGATGCGCATAACGAGATCTTCGCCGTAAGCGCCGGGTAAAATAGATACGCGGACCTCCACTTCTAACTCACCTAATTTAATAGTGAATCTGCCGTCTTGAGGAATTTCCGTAATATTTATTTTAAGTCCGGAAATTAATTTTATTCTCGTTAAAATGGATTTATAAATTTTCTTATCCAAAGCGACTATCTCATGGAGAATTCCGTCAATACGGTATCTTAGAATTGTTTCTTTTTCTTGCGGTTCAAAATGGATATCAGATGCCGAAAGGCCGAGCGATGCGCCGATTGTAAGTTCAAGGATATGCACAATATCTTCGTGCGTTGTTTTGAATTTTTCTTGAACATCAGCGGTTGTTTTTATTTCTTTTTCAAATTGAGAAATTGTATTTGGAGAAATATCCAAACTTCCTTTCATTTCTTTTTTCTCAGCTGCTCTATAAAATTCCCAAGCCTTTTTTAAACTACGTAAAGAAACAACCATTATTTTTAAGCGGTATTTTATTTGAAGGTGATTTAAAAGTTCTTTTGTTTTTGGGTTTTGAGGGTCGCGAATGGCGATAAATAATGTTTCATCGGTTTTTTGGATGATTGCAGATTCAGCTTCCTCGGCAGTTTTCTCAGTGATTAAAAAAAGAGCCTCCGGATTAATGATGGCGATAAAAAGATTTGCATAGGGCAAATTGTTTTTTTCGGCGATGTGCTGGGCAAATTTCTCCTCCTCTTCTTTGTGAAGTTCTTCTAGTTTTTGTTGTTGTTTTTCTTCTTCAAATTGAGCATGGTTGGACATAAAATATGAAATATGAAGCAAGAAACATGAAGTCCGCCATAGCGGATTAAATGTCGCGTGCTTTATGTTGCGTAATTTTATTCTACCACGAAATATTCAGTAATGTAATAATTTTTTTTCTGGCCTCTTCAATGCTCGGAGATTTTATTTTTACGAAGACGCAGTTTTCATATACGGTTCCATTGAGCCAGGATTTGATTTTTTCTAAGTTATTACTATTTTTTACATATATAACAACAATAAATTCTTTATTTTTTTCCAGGAATAAATATATATTTTCTATTTTGAAAAAATTTAAAGATATTTTATGGGATAAATCAAATAGCGTTTTTTTAGTGACCTCTTCTTCTAAAAAACCTTGGGGAATTTCAATGAAAATATTGTTTTTTATTGTTGTAAAATTTTTTAGAGCAATCAGTTTGGCAGCTTGATTAAAAATTTTGTCACTTTCTTTTTTTGGCGAAAAAGCCAGCCAATTGGCAATATCTTTGTCAATTAATTGCGAGTTTAATTGTTTTAAAAGAGAGTAAATAATTTCGCTTTTTGAGGCACAGCCCTGGTTTATTAAGTTTATGGTATTTTTGTTTTCTGCGGTTATCGCGGGTTTGATGTCTATATTAATAATCGGTATTTGTTGAAAAAAATCTCTGTTTTTTAAAAATATATCGCCCAGATTTTTTAAATTGCCAATACCAAGGGTGATGATGAGGTCATAGCCGAAGGGAGTATATTCAAAAGAAATATCTTGTGGTGAAAAATTTTCTCTTTCCGAGTCAATGATGATTTTTAAACAATCTTTGTCTGCCTCGTATTTTAATTGGCTGGCGGGTTTTTCTTGGGTGTTGATTTTAATTATAAAAGCGCGAGGATCATAAATTTCCGTGATTAGAGAACTCGGTTTTTTGGGGGAAGTGCCGCTTTCCGGAAAACTCACTTTTTTGCTCAAATCCGAAGATATTAAAACATCAACCCTTTTACTTAGTGCTTCCAGAAAAAGCGCGAGACCGAAAGTTGCGCCAATGATCGGGGATTATTAAAATAGACTTGCTTTTATCAATTAGGACAGATGATTTTTTTAATAATTGTTCAAGCATTATAAGGTTTTAATTTGGCTACAATTTATACTAAAAGACGGTAAAATGCAATAAAAAAAAGAATCACTTGACAGTAATATTTTAATATGGTATACTGGTAAAAATTGAAAAAAGGAGGCTATTTATGCCTGAAAATAAGCCAAAATCCAAAAGAGAAAGAATTATGGAGGAAATAAGGGGGAAATTGGGGAGGAGGGGGAGAATCTCTTCTGAGGAAGTCGTAAATTACATGACGGAGTTGGATTGGGAGGATTTAATTCTGGCTGGATTTACCCCCTCAGATCTTGAAGAGGCAACAATAGAGATGGGATACCCGGTCAGGGAAAAGAAGACATAGTCTCAAGAAGTATTAAAAGCGGTTTTGCGAAGCAAAACCGCTTTCTTTTTTAATTAACATCATTTATTGTATAAAAATGAGAATACTGACAAAAACAGCCAAA
>LBUA01000014.1 GCA_000992345.1 Parcubacteria group bacterium GW2011_GWD2_38_12
TTGCGCCAAATCCTGCTCCGGCAAGAGTAAGAGTCTGTCCGACTTTGCCGCCAAGTTGAGTAGCATCAGGATAGGAGGTAATGGAAGTGACGTTGGGCAACACCGTGGCCACACCGCTTGGGTCAACCGGAAATGTTCCGGCTTTGTTTGCTCCGCCGTCAACGGTAAAATCTCCCGAAGCGTTGATTTTAAGGTCAATTGTGTCTCCACCATTGGGATAGACCGCCCCTTGCACTAAATCAATTCTCACATACACGCACGTATAGTTAGTGGAAAGCGTGGCGGGAATAGATATCGCCGACCAGGTGACGCTGTCTGATGCGTTAAGCGTGCCATTGCCAACAGTTGTTTCGCCGCCCGTGGCGCAGGTTCCCGCATCAGCTGTTTTGTAAGATAACGAAACATTGGACACCTCGCTTGAGCCAGTGTTATTGAACGTTATGCCTCCGGCCTCGGTCAAAGTAAGGGCGGTGATATTGACTGCCGTGCCGCTATCCTGTTGGAATCGAAACGCCGCGCCAATATATTGAGCCGTTGTTCCTGAATCCATATTAACTGTCTGAGTTCCAATTGAAGAAGCGGTGACAGTAGCCGACGGCGCTGATGTCGTGCCTTGTCCCTCCGCGCTTAAGGCCGTCTCATCAGTATCATTGTTTCTGGCTTTTACTTTTACACCATAAAGTGTGCTTGCCTGCAGACCTTGCAAAACCAAAGCGTCCAGTTGAGCGTCAGTGAGCCAGACCGCCGTAGCCGATGGATTGCCTGTTGCATCCACCCATTGATTAAGCCATGTGCCGTCGCTCGTTGTTACCACTTGCACCGCAAAGTTAGTTGTTGGGTTTGATGCTGGGTTACTATTTTCCGCGTTGGTCAAAGCCAAAGTGCTTGTGGTCGGACTGCCAAGTGTGGGCGTGCCCGGCGTATTGGCTGAAGTATAAAGAGTGGTAATACCGGAATAACCAGTTTCATTCGGCGTTCCGACCGAATCACGCGCTTTGACCTTATAGCCATAACATTTATTTACACCAAGACCAGTGTCACTATAGGTTGTGCCTGATTGCCATCCGCTATCTGCCGCACCAGTACCGACATTGGCGGGAGTACATACAGAAGTGTCTAAAGCAAAATAATAACTTACGGGCGGAGTAGTGGCGTCAGTCGCGGTAGTCGCGGTCATATCAATCTGTGTCGCGCTGGTATTATTCGGCGCCGTGGCAAAAGTCATCGGGTCGGGCGTAGGCGGAGTGGTGTCAGCGGGCGGCGTGTAATCTATTTCAAGAGTCACATAATCTACATCAACGTCGGCATTTGCCGCTGTGGCTTTAATACCGATAGCAGTAGTATCCAGCGCATTACCCCAATTATCCACGGTACTGCCTTTAGTAATAATCGTGGTGTTTGTGGTAGTTAAAGCAACTTGTGTGGCACATTGATTGGTACCAACCTTCGCTTTATTAATATCAAGTAGCTGGCATAAATCCATTGCGCCCGAGCCTTGTCCGGATCTGTACCATGCGTTCATGCGCGCGGTAACGCCATTAATGGTGGAACCATCAGGAATCGCGCTAAAGTCAAAACCGGTCGCTTTTAAAACATATGTTTGATCTCCGTTGTCATAGCTGGCCGCGATTACATATGCCGTCGCCGCGTTATCAGAATAAATATTGGTTGGATTAGTCCAGTTATTATCAAGCCACGGTGATTCGGCTATGGTTACGCCAAGGGTCGGATATACTTGTCCGCTGGTGGCCGCGTATGTCTCCTGAATCTTTAACTTTTCGGTCAAATTCCTGAATGAAGAGAATTTGTCAACCACATTGGAATCTTTTTGTAAATGCCACGCCCTGTCCACGATATTACTTCCTTTAATATATGTCTCAAGCATAAAAGATGCCGCGTAAAAAGAAACATTGGAAAACACGATCCCAAATATCGCAAAAAATATAAAAAGGTTTTTAGAAAATTTTAATATTTTCTTAAGCATGATTAACTTTCGTTGTATCCTCTCACGTAATTATACACCCTTTCTGAAATATTTTTCATTACATCCTTAGCCATTGTTTTTTCCTTGCTCTGCACCATTACCGTGAGAAGATACGGCCTGTTTTTTGCATAGACGATTCCCGAGTCAATATAGGTTATGGTATCATCCGCAATCCCGATTTTATGCGCGAAAACAACATCCGTGGGAAGACCGCCTTGGAGAAAATCGTTAAATTCGCTTTGTGATAAATAAGAAAGTAATTTCTGCGAATTATTTTCCGAAACATAACTTGCGTTATAGAGCGACCTTAAAAGCACGGAATATTGTTTGGCGCTTATCTTGCCTTCTGTGGAAAGAAAGTGTTCCAGACCCATATGGTTATATACGTCGGAAATTTCTTCTATTTCTAAATTGCGGATAAGAATGAAATGCGCCGTATTGTCAGAGTCCGACAAGGAGCGCCGGACAAGTTCTTCTATGGCGAATGTCGCGCCCGTCTTTTCTTTAAAAATGCTCGTCTTTGTCCGGGGACATCAGCACCAGCTCGTTGGTCCATTTCCACTCGCCTTTTTCAATTTTTTTTGCGACCACCATCACTACGGGAACTTTCAAGAGACTTGCCGGATAGAATTCCGCATCTTTATTAAGAGCGATGCTGGCGCCGGTCGGCAGGTATTCAAAGTAAATTGAAACATTCTGTTCAGCTTCGTATTTGTCGTTAAGATAATCACGCAATGGCTGGAAATTAATAATCAAATCTTCCTGCTCAACTAATTTTCGCGCTGGATTGAGTAAATTATATTTATTATTTTCGGAAACAGCAGAATCTACATCATCCACATCGCGATTTTTAATATAAAAATAAGAAAACCAGCCGTTTGCCACAATCAAAATTATAACCAGCGACAATAACGCAAAAATCAATTTTCTATTTTGATTTATTTTATTTTTTTCGTTATCTTTTTGCATCTCAATTTATTTTTATCAAATTCCGATGATTTTAGATAGGCGGATATAATTAGCATCATCTATGGAATTAAATCGTAAGTCCTATATTCCCTAAAATTTCCCAAAATCTCCCCTCATCCGCCAGTCCGACGATCGTCGGACTGGCGGATATAATCGGCCCTAATTAATCTGACGAAGTGTGCCCCCTTTGCTTATCTCAAAAATCTCTACAAAATTTATCATTCTCAATTCTCTCATATCGTCAAGAAACTCTTTCGGAATCTTTACTTTTCCCATCCAAACACTTTTCTGAATCAAATTAAATCCTATGTTCTTCAACGCCGACCTCAACCATTCTCTTTTCCTTCTTTCCTTTTCGGGAATATCAAATATCGCAATGGTAAAATTTTTGCTTTCTACTGACTCATATGATGTTTCGGGTAAAATATTTTCTTTTCGCTTTTTCAAAATTTTTAAACGTTTGTCCCCTCCTGATGTTAAACGAAAAAGGAAATTTCCATTTTTTTGCTCTTTCTTTATTAATCCTCCTTTTTCTAATTTATAAACCACATCGAGAAATCGCCTTTTTAATTGTTTCTCAATTTTTATTTTTTCTTCATCTTTTCTACGCTCTTTTCGTAATTTATTAAGTCTATATTCAAACCCTTTTATGGAAGTGCCGTAAGGAGAGCTTAAAATAGTCATCATTAAATCTGCCATACCTAAAGTTGATCCCTTCAATTCTCCCAATATTTTCAATGTAGTATCGCCTTTCATTTTTTAGTTTTATCCGCCAGTCTGACGATCGTCGAACTGGCGGATGGTTTTAATATTTTTTAAAATTATTGCGTTTTTAATTTAAAACTCCCCGGAGTGCCAGTAATGTCCACATTGCTGTCATCGGATAAATAACTGTTATTAAAATTCGTGCTGTCGCCCGATGTTGGATTGTCCGATTGTCCGGTCGCCTGCCAAGTCGTCTGCACCGGCGAAGCGTTTTTCCAACGAGAAATATATTCGGAATACGAAATATCCGCGAGTCCGGATTTTTGAATCGTTATTGTTATTTTTTGCGTCGAAGGATCATCATTTGATGTATTATATGTTGATTCTATGTCCCCACTTGAAGAATCTCGCGACACATTATCCACCACCAAAAATCTCGCATATGCCTCGCTATTAATTGTCACATTTTCTGACCCTGCCACTAATACCCATTTTCCCCCTTGCACTTCCGGATGATATTGATTGCCTTTTGTAATGTTATAAAAATTCACCCAATTCTCTCCCGAAATCGCGCGCGTGGCTTCAACGGCCTCTCTGGAAAGATTTGTCGCCACCGTCCTGTCCCCTGCCACATCCGCTGACTGCAAACTCATTTGCGAAAGTTGCATAGACACAGCCGCCACCCCGATAATAACGGCAACGGCGAGGAGGATTTCAAATAAAACTTGGCCACTCTGCCGCGAAGCGGCAGTCAAAATTTTCAATTTATAATTTCTAATTTTCATTAAATTTACAATTAATTAATTTCTAAACATTTTTATCTATTGTATTTGTTACTTTCTGAAAAATGAGATGAAATTCATGAGCTTCTTGCCAAAATTTTTTTAATTCTTCTTTAAATTCTGGGTGATATTTTGCTAATAATCTAAGCCAATATTTTGTTTCATTCGCCTCTTTTTTGCAGATATAAATTTTATTCCTAAAATCTCTCTTTGAGCTTGACGCATTTGCTTCGCAATAATTAGCGCCAATTGATGTAGTAGACCTCGCTGATTGAACGATAATATTTCTATTAATATCGTCCTTTTTAATGTTCCTTATATACCCCAATATATCTTCCGAAAATCGCGCAGTTCGTTCTTCTAAATCATATTCTTTGCTTTTATCCGATGATTGATTCATTAAAAATTTAATAGAAATTAGAAATTGAAAATTAGAAATTTATTGCACTTCTATTCTTCCGCTTGTTTCTATTGAAATCGTCTTCGTGCTGTTTTGCAGATTGATAACAATGTTTTGCGCGGATGACGGCACACCGGTAATTTTAGAAAATATCACATCAATTGATTGGCCGCTTGTTGGCGCAGTAAAAGTTATGCCCTGCGCCAAATGCGTCAAATAAATCGTTTCAACAATCGTGCTTCCCGAGGCGTAACTGTTAGTCGTGGAAAAAAAATCATAAAAAGGCTCTGCGCCGGTATTGTCAAAATGCACGCCCCATTTTTTGTTATCCTCGCCGGTCATCGCCTTCCCCTGCGCTTCGCGCAATTTGCCGACTATCTGACCCGCCGTCTCGTCCAATTCAGAGCTTGTTTTAAATCCGCCAAGATAAGAAAAACTTATGGTGGAAATAATCGCTAAAATAGCGAGAACGAGAATGACTTCCAGGAGGGTGAAACCATATTCAAAATACAAAATTTTTAATTTTAAATTTTTAATTTTCATTAAATTTTTAATGATCTAATTTTTAAACCAATCCCGCGAAGCGGGATATTATTAGAAATTAGAAATTGAAAATTAGAAATTACCTAAGTGAACCCACCATCTGATAAATCGGAACGAGTATTGATATCGCAAGTCCGCCAACAACAATGCCCATTACAAGAAGCATAAGCGGCTCCATTAAAGCAACTAAATTTTTCAGGGTTCTGTCCACCTCCTCGTCATAAAAACCACTCATTGTCGCCAAAATATTTTCCAATGTCCCGGTCCGCTCGCCTACGGCCATCATATTGGTCAAGATATTCGGAAAAAGCTCCGAATTTTTTTTAAATGATTCCGTTAAAGGCAGGCCGCGCCTTAAATCATCCTTAACTTTCAAAATAAAATCCCGATACATTTCATTACTGATTGATGTCGCGGTGATTTCCAGCGATTCAATGATATTCATGCCGGAATTCAATAAATTTTGCAGTGTGCGGGTAAATCTCACGAGTGCTATTTTTTTCATTAAATTTCTGAAAAGGGGAATTTTCCAAAAAAGCGCCAAAAAAAATTTCCTGCCGGTCACGGTGGTGCGAAAATAAAGCAGAAAAACTATGGCTGATATGAACAGCCCGAATGTTATTACCGGACTCTTGGAAAATATATCTCCTATGGCTAAAAATATTCTGGTGACAAGGGGCAATTTGAATCCACCTCTCGCAAAAGCCGTAGCAAGTTTGGGCAAAACAAAAGTCAGTAAAAATATAACCAAAGCCAAGGATCCTGTCATTAAAATAATCGGGTATATCATCGCGCTCTTTGTCTTTTTGACAAGATCATAATCACGAAGCATTTGTTCCCCAAGTTGATCCAAGGTCTTGTCCAATGTGCCGGAAACTTCTCCGGCGCGAATCATTCCAACAAATACATCCGAGAAATATTTAGGATAAGCCGCAAAGGCAGATGAAAGCGGCTGACCTTTTTCAAGATTATTTTTTGCGGATATTAAAACTTTTTTCATCATTGGTTTTTCCGCATCGGCTATCATAATCTCGAGAGCTTCACGAAGACTTAATCCCGCCTTAAGTACCGCCGCTAAATGTTTTGCCAAAAGAATTTTATCAAGCGGAGAAACGGTCTCAAAAATATCCGCAATCAAGGCTAATCGTTCCCGTTCAATTTTGCCCTTTTCATAAACGGAAACCGGCGTTAATTTCTGACGCACTAAAAATTCAATAACCTCCTCTTTGTTTAAGGCTTGCATTTCTGTCTTATATAAAATTCCTTTTTCATCTATGGCCTCGTATAAATATATAGGCATGCCGATTTTGTCGAAATTTTGGAGCGAAACTTGTTTCGTGAACAAAATTTCGCTCCAAAATCGAGCACCCTGTTAAATAAAATTTTCCAAATTTTAATTTTTGTGAAACAAAAATTATTTAACAGGGTAAGGTTTGCTATCTAAATCCGCCTCGGCGGATTTAGAGCAAGCCCTTATTCTCTAATAACTCTTAAAACCTCTTCTATTGTCGTCGTTCCCGCCTCCACCTTGCTGAGTCCATCTTCAAACATCGTCGTCATTCCTCCTTTTACCGCCGCTTTCTTTATATCGTCTGAAGAGACTTGTTTCATAATTAAATCTCTAATAACATCATTGACATTAAAAATTTCAAAAATTCCTATTTGTCCGCGATATCCTGTCCAGTTGCACAATTTACATCCCTTGCCTTTATATAAAAATTCCGGAACCTTATAGGATCCGACTCCGACAAAATCCATTTGGGTTTGGATATTTTTTCGCACTTCTTCAGCGGGTTTGTAACTAACCACACAAACATTGCAAATACGACGCACAAGACGTTGAGCAACAACAACATTTATAGTGGAGGCAAGTAAAAACGGCGGCGCGCCCATATCAATAAGGCGTGGAATGGCTGTCGGCGCGTCATTGGTATGTAATGTGGAAAGCACCAAATGTCCGGTTAAGGCGGAATTTATGGCAATGTCCACTGTTTCATTGTCGCGAATCTCTCCTATCATTATAATATCCGGATTTTGACGGACGAGCGCGCGAAGTCCCAAAGCAAAAGTGATGCCGGCCTTGGGATTCACCTGTGTTTGATTGATGCGCGGGACTTCATATTCCACTGGATCCTCTATGGTAACAATATTAACGTTTGGCTGATTTAAAATATGCAACATGGCATAAAGAGTGGTGGTCTTGCCGTGCCCCGTGGGACCGGTCACAAGCACCAAACCGTGAGTTTTTTTAAGATTTTCTTCAATTGTTTTTATGTGCTCCTCTGAAATTCCAAGCTCGTTCAAACTTAAGGGACGGGCAGAACCGCGAAGCAAGCGCATTTCCGTTTTTTCGCCATGGAATGTCGGCATAATATTTACGCGCACATCAATTTTTTGATCTTCCATTTCAAAACGAAAACGGCCGTCTTGCGGAGATGTATGTATGTCAATTTGCAGATTCGCCAAAACTTTTACGCGAGCGACTAAAATAGGAGCTATTTGTTTTGGCAAAGATAAAATTTCATGCATAATGCCGTCAATTCTGAATCTAATCAAAAATTTGTCTTCAAACGGCTCAAAATGAATATCTGAAGAACCTAGCGAAGAGGCATGCTCCAAAATACTGTCTAAAATAGTAATTATCGGAATGGCTTCGGCCATACGCGACAAATCAGTGGTTGTGCTAACTCCGGACACTATGGATTGCTTCAAATTTTCTTCAATTATTTTGTTGAATTCCTCGCCGATTTTCTTTTTATATTGTTTCAACGCGTGTTTTAAGCTTGACTGAGTCATTAGATGGGGAATGACTTGCATATCTCTAAATTTCGCTCTTTGAAATTCCAATACCTCTAGATCCAAGGGGTCAATCATGGCAACCTTCAAGACATTTTTTTCTTTATCAAAATCAAAAATAATAATGCGGTGACTTTTAGCATAAGACTCCGGCAACATCTCAATAATTTCTTTTTTCAATTCAATTTTTTTCAAATCAACCACCTCTACCTTGAAAAATTTTGATAAGTAATCAACAAGATACTCCTCGGAAATATTTCCTCTACCGATTAAAACATCGCTAATCTGCTGACCGCTGCGAAACGCCTCATCTTTTGCCGAGCCAAATTCGTCCTCTGTTATGAGGCCAGTGCCCAGTATTACTGATTTTAGATCTTCGTGAGTTATGTGCATACCAATGTTGTCCCGCCTAAATTTTAATGTAAACAACAACAACCTTTAGGCGATATTTTTAAAAAAATAATTAAGGACTAAATAATAAACTTTAATTTGTTAAAATTTGGGAGGGTTACAACATTGAGCACCCTGTTAAATAAAATTTGAATATATCTTTCAAATTTTAACTTTGATTTTTGAAAAATCAAAGTTATTTAATAGGGTAAGGTTTGCTATCTAAATTTTCTGCTCCCTCGACAAGCTCGGGATTAAAAATTTAGAGCAAGCCCTTAAACTTTTAAAAATCCTAAGCTCAAAATTTGCGCCAAATAATCCCCTATAAGCAATGTAATAAATGCCGCGACAATCAACGCTCCCGTCAATGGCACTCTTTGCATTTCGCGCTTGATATAAAACAAATAAAAAATCCTCATAATCGTCAAAACAAACGCAATGACAAGATACGCAATTAAATTCGGCCATCCGACAATCATTGCGCCAGAAACTAAAATCAGCATATCTTCAAAATCCAGATATTGCTTCTTAAAAATTTTATTCAAAATCCAAAAATACAAAACAAGCGCAAAAGATACCGCAATCCCGATGGCCGGAGACATAATAAAATGTTGCCAACTATATCTGGCGAAATAAGCGACAGGCTGATATGGCGGCAATAAAAATTTGCTAAGACCGTTTTGACTCCATACATAATATTGAAAACCCAAAGACAGAAAAATCTTTACCAAAACCGTCAAAAATATAACAATAAAAACTATTGTCGCGGCCCTTGTCAGATGCTCACGCCTCAAAAAATATGTCTTTAATAAATAAATCAGCGAGAACAAAAAAATCGTGAACGGCGCGAGAACTATTAAGATATTGGTAATAGATGGGAAAGAATACACTCAATTAAAGTTTGGAGTTTAGAGTTTAGAGTTTGGAAATTTTTTTCTTTTTCCAACCTCTAATCTCCAATCTCCAACCTCTGTTTATCTAATCTCTAATCTCTGGTTATTTATTATTATATCACAAATCTATCTCGCAAGAAAATATTTTACCCGACAAAATAAAAACCCCGCGAATACTTTCACGGGATTTTTGTTTTATGATAATTTTATTAGAATCCTGCCGCGCTGACTGCTGAAGCATTATTTGAACCTAAAATTTTAAGATTCGTGCCAACTTCATACATCAATGCGCTATTGCCTCCGTCTTTTAATCTTCTGTCGTTAGGGGCGGTTGTCATCTCAGTGCTTTCTAATGTGGCATTAATTTCATAAGTCAAGTTATCAATATTGCAAGCATATCTATAAACCAGCGCTTCAGAAGTTACCGTAGAAACTTCGCTTGTGCCATAAGAAACATCATTCGTTGGGTCAACCGGCAATCCGGAAATAGGAGTGCCGCCGACAATATTATCAAAATTAATTGGTATCCATCCTGTCCCATCAGTAAGAGCGCCAGTGGCCGAATCAGCAGGTTGACTATTTCCAGTACTTGTGAAAGTGGATCCATCCAAAGTGACATCAGAAATATCCGCAGTCGTGGCATCCACACTATAATAGATAAGTCCCGTGGCTGTTTCACCTGTCCAACCGTTTGTGCCCACCTGACATTCTGTATTATCGGTAGCGCCCGCCAAATATACTGGCGTTACTGTTGTCGCATAAAGACCTATCGCGCTCTTCAATGATGACATATCGGATATTCTCTGAGTATCGCGGCTCTTTTTTAATGTTTCCGCAGGATTTAAAACAAGCACAACGATTGTCGCAAGCGTCGCAAGGATAGCAATAACTATCAAAAGCTCCAAAAGAGTGAAGCCCTTTTGCAATTTAGATTGTTGAATTGTCAAATTATTTGAATATTATTAAATTGTTTAATTATTAACAAATTTAATAATATAATTTATTTATTATTTTACAATTATACCAGAAGCGGAAAAATCGCGCAAATAGAATTGGGGATAAATTCTACTTACTTGTCACTCTTCACTTTTTACTTCGCTCTCTTCCTTTTTGACGAATCTAAAATCTTTTTGCGAATTCTCAAGTTCACCGGAGTCACTTCCAATAATTCATCATCATCAATATACTCAATCGCGCCTTCAAGTGTCATAAGTCTTGGAGGAATAAGAGTGATCGCTTCGTCAGATGATTTTGAGCGGACATTGCTCTGTTGTTTTTCTTTGCAGGGATTCACCTCCATTTCGTCGCCCTGTCTATTGGATTCGCCGATAATCTGCCCCACATAAACCTCGTCCCCGGGCTTTGCAAATATAGTGCCTCGCTCCTGGAGATTATACAATGAATAACCGACAACTTTGCCATTTTCCATTGAAATCATTGAGCTGTGTTTTGGCTTGTCCAAACCTTCCACAACAGGAGCATATTTCAAAAATAAATGATGCACTTGAGCAGTGCCGCGCGTCGCTATCATGAGCATTCCTTTCAGACCAATAATTCCACGGGTTGGGATTATAAAATCAAAATGTTGCTCGCCACTCGGCAAGATAGACATATTTTCCATCACTCCCTTTCTTCTGCCCACAACGTCAATTATGGTGCCTGCATATTCCTCCGGCGCTTCAATAGTCAAAGATTCCACCGGCTCCATTTTTATCCCGTCTATTTCCCTATAAATAACTTCCGGTTTTGATACGGCAAATTCAAATCCTTCGCGGCGCATTTGCTCAATTAAAATAGCGAGATGCAATTCGCCTCTGCCGGCAACGACATAACTGTCCGGACTGTCAGTTTCTTTAACCCTTAGAGAAACATTCGTTTCAAGTTCTTTAAATAATCTATCGCGCAAATTTCTTGAGGTGCTGAATTTGCCTTCCCTTCCGCCAAAAGGACTGTCATTCACCTTAAAAGTCATCTCCACGGTCGGCTCATCAATTTTAAGCAGTGGCAAAGCAATCGGATTAGTTGAATCTGCGACTGTGTCGCCTATTTCTATATTTTCAAATCCGGCGAGTGCCACGATATCGCCGGCTTTCAATTCCGGCACCTCCGTTCTTTCCATACCGTCAAAAGCAAGTAATGCGGTAATGCGGCTATTTATATGAGACCCGTCTCTTTTTATCAATGTAGCCATCTGGCCGGTCTTGATGATGCCGTTATCAACTCTACCCACGCCAATACGCCCCTTAAAATTATCATTGAACAAATTCAAAATTAAAATTTGAAGAGGAGCGGTTTTATCGCCATGAGGAGAGGGAATTTCTTTTAATACCAAATCAAAAAGCTCAATCAAATTTCCGTCTCCAGACTTAATTCCTTGCATCGCTTTTTCTAAATCCAAACTAGCCACGCCTTTTGCGCCAGAAGCATACACAACAGGGAAATCAAGCTGATCATCATTGGCGTTTAATTCAATAAAAAGTTCTAAAACTTTATCAACCACGTATTCCGCTCTCGCATCAGGTTTATCTATTTTATTTACGACAACGATGACTTTATGTCCAAGCTCCAAAGCTTTTCTCAAAACGAATTTCGTCTGAGGCATCGGACCTTCTTTTGCATCAACCAAAAGCAAGACTCCGTCAGCCATTCTCAAGACACGTTCAACCTCTCCTCCGAAATCCGCGTGTCCCGGAGTGTCAATAATATTTATTTTTATATCTTTGTATTTTACCGAAGCATTTTTTGCCTTAATGGTGATACCCCTTTCACGTTCAAGATCCATAGAATCCATAACAAGCTCTTTTTGCCCTTCTGTTTTTTTCAAATCAAAAGAACCCGTCTGTTTTAAAATTTCATCAACGAGTGTGGTTTTGCCGTGGTCAACATGGGCAATAATTGCAATATTTCGTAATAATTTATTCATCCCTCACCCTTAAAGCATTGAGTATTTAATGAAGCTACTCTTAATTGAATACTTTTATCTGCTTTAATTATTTTTATGTTTACTCCCTCGCCATCCTCAATGCATCATGCTTTAAGGGTGAGGGATTTAAATCAAAAACGCCCCGAGCGGAGCGTTTTATTTATAATATAATTTTTATATTATACTGATTTTTTATAAAAATGCAAGCCCCGCGCATAAAAAATCTTTTTATGCGCGGGGCAAGCATTAGCGATCCAGATATTCCGTCATCCCTCCGCAACCGAAAGCTTTTAGGGATTCCCTAAAAAATCCCCTTATTTTCTCCTTGTTGAAAATATCATTGCCATATCCGTCACCAAGTTTATTACGAAGCCCACTCTCAGCGTCTATGGAAAAATTATCGCTCTTTAACATTCTCATTAACCGCGACACAATAAAAAATGCATTCTCGCCATTCAATCCTCCGGAAAACCCAATCGCCAAATCCGGCAGATGATGCCTTATTCTTAAAGCCAAATATACATTTTTTGCCAGATTCATCGGCCGCCCCTCACCACCGGAACAATCAATTAAACAATATCCGATAAAATCCGAAAGCCATTTAAGATTGTTTAATATGAAATCTATATTACTATCAGAAAAATCTCCAATGAGATTGCGGTTTACCTGCATGATTATCGCAAGGTCGGGATATTTATTCTTTATTGATCTTAATGTTTTTGGTTCAATGTCTCCAAGATATCCATCAAGCTGCACTGCTTGGCACAACTTATCAAAATATATGCCCGTCTCCCCAAAAATATGCAATATTCTCTGGATTATTTTTGATTTGTCTTTTTCCGAATAATGCGCGACATTAAACACATTAGGAATGAATCTTTTCGTATATTCAAAGATGCTTCTAACTTCTTTCATATCGCTTGACAATCTCAAATTATTTTCAAAATCAAGCCCTTCAATAACCTTCTTATTTATCTGAACTCCCACCTGAATCATCGGTCCAAAATTCAAAGCCGCAAATCTTTGCGTAATCTGCGAAACAGCCAAAACTTCATCTAAATTCTTAATGCCCACAAACCCTATATATGGCGGCTTCATAATTCCCCCCCTTTTTTTATATTGTTAAAGGACTTGAATTTTAATACTTTGAATTACGAAATGCCAGATACTAGGCTTTTCCGAGCTTTAAAGCGAGCTGTATTTAATAATACAGCGAACGAGAAGCGACGGATATAACGACGTAGATGGTTTTTCATAATTCAAAGTTTAATAATTCTCACACCTTATCTCATAATACGCCCTGGCATATCCGCAAGCTGGACAAGTATCCGGCGCTTCTTTACCCGTGTGAACATAACCGCAATTTCGGCATTTCCATTGCACGTCTGAATCTTTTTTAAAAATTTTATCGTTTTCCAAATCAGCAATCAATTTTTTATATCTTGCTTCGTGGTACTCTTCCACCTCGCCAATTTCTTTAAACATCTTTGAAATCTCGTCAAAACCCTCTTCTTTGGCCATTTTAGAAAATTCCGGATACATTATCGTATTTTCATAATGCTCTCCGCCCATCGCCTCTTTTAAATTTTCCAGCAAACTTCCTCTCGGCTTTATTTTCAATTGTCCCTCGGTTTCCACATAGCCACCAATAAACTCCATCAACCTGCGCGCATGCGCTTTTTCATTGTCCGCCGTCTCATCAAAAATCGCGGCGATATTTTCATAGCCCTCCTCGCGCGCTTTTTCCGCAAAAAATTGATATTTATTCCTTGCTTGTGATTCCCCGGCAAACGCTTTTAGTAAATTCTGTTGTGTTTTGTTCATGATAAAGTTTCGAGTTTTAAGCTTCAAGTTTTAAGCTTCAAGTTTTAAGCTTCAAGTTTTAAGCTTCAAGTTTTAAGTTACAGGTTTCAAGTTTCAAGTTTTAAGTTTTAAGCTCTAATATAATCTCTCCAATGTTCATAAAGATCTCTTGTGGCAAATAAATCTCTGGAATTGTATTTAGCGATTTTTACGAATTCTTTTTCTTTAAATAATCTCCCGACATCATCTCCGGTCACACCTTCCACTTTCGGGCTGGCTATACCAAATGCCCTGCACCACAAATGAAGATTTCCTTTTTTGCGCACCGTCCCATAAAAAGATAATTGATCCAAAAGATCGATATGTACGGCATTGCTTCTTTGGCTGTTTATGTATCTATTATACATCAAATCTTTGGTTGGTCTAATTCCGTGCACTGCCGAACGCACTATTATAAATGGCACATCAAACGCTCTTCCGTTGAAACTGATAAATTCGTTATACTGTTTCGCGCCCTCCCAAAATTTTTCCAACATTTCCTTTTCCGCGCATTGGCGATAGACAATGCCATTATCTTCAAAGTCTTTATTTTTTTGTCCCGGCGCCTGATAATAAATCGCGCCCTTATCTTTTTCCGAGTCAAAAACTCCAATCACCACAATCTCTCCGGTGAGCGGAGAAAATCCAAGTCCATTTTTCATATCCTCTAAAGCGGCGCGATACTCTTCTTCATTTTGAGATTCTTTCCGTATCCAACGCGTCAAACTCTCTTGAGTTGTCACATCAAGTTTATCAAAATTCTCGCCAATTGTTTCAATGTCAAAAACTAAGGCCATATTAAAAATGAAAAGTTAAAAACGAAAAATTCAAAATAATAATTGCTATTTACTGATAACTATTTGCTCTTTCTTTTCTTTTGAAAAAACATAAATATATAAAATATCCAGAATGCCGACGGTATTTACGACAAGCAGAGCGATGAACCACTTTTTTTCTTCACGATGGGCCGCGCGCCACAAAGCCACTCCCTTCCACGCCAGAGACCAGACCAGCAACAATAAAATGACTACTTGTTCTCCTTGGCTCAGCTGCGATGCAATGCTAAATTTTGAGAAAATATCCATAGAATTTGTAATTGCTAATTGCTAATTGCTAATTGCTAATAATATCATATCCTAATCCTCCCCTGCCTCCAAACCAAAATTATATCTCCTTGAACTTCGGCAATTGTTGATGATTTTGATTTTTTCAGCCGACCGCTGTCCAATATAAAATCCGGTTTATATTTTCTGCCGGCAAATTGTTTCTCTAGTTGTTTTCGGGAATAACACATCGACTCTCCGGAAATATTAGCCGAAGTAGAGGTTATCGGCCGATTAATCTCCTTAGATAATTTTCTGGCAATACTACAATCGGGAATACGAATAGCTATCTTTCCGTCTTGGAAAATTTGTTTGACAAATTTTCTTTTTGCAAGCGCCGTCGGCTCCAAAACCAAAGTGAGCGGTCCCGGCCAAAATTCTTTTGCCAATCCCAAAGATACTTTATCCATTTTGGCATATTTTTTGACAATTTTCAGATCGCCGGCAATCAACGGCAAAGATTTTTCTTTGCTTCTGCCTTTTATTTCAAAAATTTTTAAAATCGCCTTTTTATTTTCCGGGTCCGCTCCAAGTCCATAAGCGGTGTCTGTCGAATACGCGACAACCCCTCCGGACTTTAAAATTTCAATGGCAATTTTTAAGGTCATTATTGCTTTGAAAATTTTAAAACCAGCTTTTCTATTTTTTCCATTGCGTCGGGATCATATATGGAAATTGTCCCTGTGTTTTTATTCAATTTTTTCAGTATTTTAATCTTTTCTTTCAATTCTTTTTCAGACACCAAATCCGTTCTGCTAATAAATACATACTCGATTTTTTCAAGCAGAAATTCTTCAAATTTCCCAAGTTCTTTACGGATTGTCTTATAATCTTTTGCGACATCTTTAGAGTCCGCTGAAATCAAATGGAAAAACGCTTTCGTCCTTTTGATGTGCTTTAAAAATTTATGGCCAAGCCCCTTGCCTTCGGCCGCGCCCTCAATCAGTCCAGGGATATCCGCCAGTATCACGTTTTTATAGGCGCCCAAACTAGGCTCAAGCGTTGTAAAATGATAATTCGCCACTTTTACATTGGCTTTTGTAAGCTCATTTAAAAGACTGGACTTGCCGACATTTGGCAATCCAATCAAGCCAATATCGGCAATCAATCGCAATTCCAGAAACAACTCTGCACTTTCGCCATTAAGGCCTGGTGTTGATTCTCGCGGAGTCGTATTTACACTTGATTTAAAAGTATAATTTCCTCTGCCGCCTTTGCCGCCTTTTACCAATAAAACCGGATTTTCGTCCATTATTTCCACATCCTCCCCTGTTGTAAAATTATGAATAACCGTTCCATTGGGAACGACCAGAATCAAATCATCTCCATCCTTACCATGTTTTCTTTGGGTCATTCCTCTCCCGCCATCTCCGGCGGCAAAATCTTTTTGATAACGGAATCTACTGAGCGCGGCAATGTTTACAGTGCCCTTAAAATATACGTTTCCTCCCTTCCCACCATTGCCACCTGTTGGGCCTTGGGCATATTTGGATTTATCAAAAGCAACGATGCCATCGCCTCCTTTGCCCGCCTTTATATTAATTTTTACTTCGTCAATAAGCATACTCGTAATAAAATTTCAAATAAAAAATAAATCTGTAGAGATATTTTGTAAGCGGGTTTGCGGCCATTTTGGCATGGTCTCCGCCTCTGGGCGGAGCAAAATGAGCCGCATCCTCGGAGTCCGCGGCTGGGCGGACGAGAATGAGCGAACAAGATATCTCTGCAAATTTATTTGTTACTAAATGGCATCTTGTAAATTCACAAAATCTATTTAAAAATTACAATCCCCTCTCGCCTTGTGTCATCTTCAAGCTCATACCACTGCTTCATAAACTTATTTATTTTAATTTTTCTAAAACCTTCGTCAAAAGCCGGATCTGCCAATATAAATTCCCCGCTTTTTGTAAAACCAATAATTACCGCGTAATGTCCCTCTCCGTATTTGGGCGCAAATTGAAAATTACAAATTACGGGCTGTCCGCCAAGTATTATTTTTTTAACTTTATCCGCCGTCCAATTTTGTTTCCAAATAACTTTATATCCCAACGCTTTGGCCGCCAAAACTAAATTTTTTGGGTCGGTTCCATTTTTAGAAGTTGTTTTTGCGCGCCGCATAAGCTCTTTTTCGCTCAAACTCGTCCCCCAAAATTCCAAAACAATTTTAAGCGCCGCCGGTCCGCAACTATAAGGAGCGCCTTGGCGGTAAGCCATGATGGGCAACGCAATCGCATCGCCCCTTCGCAAAATAATTTCAAAACTGCTCGCAATGTCATGAACATCATAAGTCATTCCCTTTTGCATTAAACGGCGCTCAAGATATTCATGCCAAATTACAAATTGCCTTTCGGAGCGCGCCAGAGATTTTTCAATCCAAATTTCATCAATGGGAATATATAAATATCTGTACCCGTGCCCGCCCATCGTAAAATCATCGTCAATTTTATTGCGAATCGCCTCGCCATCAACCGCATAAACCGTCGCGTTGCCGATTTTTTGAAGAATTTGTTTTTTAAATATAATTTGTTGGCTGATTTTCTTGTTAAACGCCTTGCTTTTTTTCTCAAATTTCTTGGAATTGCCGATTTTCCAAATACGCAATTTTTCTTTAGTATTATAAAAATTCTCCGCTTCTTTTGAATTGTAAAACAACGGCTTTTTCATAAATGAGTTTTTTAAAAAGATGGGACACTCGCCTATCCGACAGTCGTCAAATAGGCAGATGAAAGGAAAAAACTAGCCATTCAAAGCCCTATGTCATAAACGATTAGCCCCAGGAGATAACCCTTCTGCGCATAAAGCTATAAAGGGCCATTCTTCTCTGTTGGCAAAGAATGGAGCGGGTAACGGGAGTCGAACCCGTATCCTGTCCTTGGCAAGGACATATAATAGCCACTATACGATACCCGCAAAATTAAACAATTGACATTTAACCTTCAACGCTTAACAACTGATGACTAATTCCCATACTTGCCTTCTTTGATGCAAGAGTCAATTGTTAATTGTTAAAAGTTAACGGTTGCAACCTTGTGCCGCGGAGGTGAATCGAACACCTTACGCTCGCCTCTTCCAAGGCAAACTTGGACTATCTCATCTCCCTGCATCTACTAAATACATAAATGCGAGGGAGCTGGGCGCTTATACGGGATTATTGTTGGGACTCACCCGTTAGTCTCTACACCTTCCAAGGAATTTAAACCCCTCTTGGCTCGGCTCGGGATTATTTTTCAGCATTAACTAAAAAGTTTTCCCCGAATTCACCCAGTTTTTCAATCCGTCTTTCAACGAAAAGCCCCAAAGATTTAGGGCGACGCTCTACCAATGAGCTACCGCGGCGTTATTTTAACTTTCTAAGAATACCAAAAATTATTTTTTTTTCAATACTACACTATTATACGCGCGTTATCCGTTCATTTTTGTTCTAAACAAACGCGCCAACATGAAAACAATCCGCCATAGCGGATTGTTTTCATGTTGGTGCAATTATACGACAAAGTCCGAACCTATTTTGAACGGAACTGACGGCGCGCTTCGCGCGCCAAACTGAACGCTCGGGCGGGCAAAAAGGAAGGGGCGCCCCCGCTTTCCGCCGCCGCCGAATTTCGTGCCAGTGAAACTGGCGCGCCGCTTAAAAAATTACTTAAACTTCCAAACAACATCGTAAGCGTACTCCGCTATCTCTCTTTGTCTTTTTTCTATTTCTTTCTCGTTCCATTTATATTTCAACAACTTAAACTTTTCTAGTAATTCTTTGTTTATATTCAACTTTGAATCCTTGAAAAGTTTTGCTTTCTCTTTTAATAGTTTATTACCCATTGGCCCATTAATTTTCTTAGAAATCAAAGTTAAATTACCCAATTTATTAACATAGTCCTTAACACTTTTTTTAGAAAGAGACCATTCTTTCGGATCTTGCGGTAAAACATGTTCTATGTTTACCTTTGTGAAATTGACAACATGTTCATCAGTTTGACCTTTCGCCTTTTCTATATTTGAAAGAATATAAATCACCATTGGATAATTCTTATACTCGATATCCATAAATTTTTCTACAAAGAATTCTTTTGTCGGATATTCTAATCTAGTTTTAAAGTTAGAGATCGCCCTCTGTATATTTTTAACCCGCTTTTTATTATCCGAAATTTTTAAGGCCTCTTGAATTTCTTTCGAAGTGTTAAAATATATTCTTTCTACGACATTACCAGAAAGTTTACAAACGGCTGAATAAGCAAAATGATATTTTTCAATCGTTTTAAAAACATCACTGAAATCAAAACCTATCTTATCTTTATTCAGTAAAAGACAAAAAAGCAAAGAATAGCACTGTGTAATTCCCATTGCTCTCAAGCCGCTTAAAGTTTCTACTATTTTTTGTACTGTCTTTTTATCCTCAAAATCTTCTTCCCAGTCATTCACGCCTACAGAATCACTGGCAATCTTATAATAGTATTCCGAAGCATTAGAAATATCCGCTAAAAAATTACCCGGATCACTAATTGTCTTTTTAACTTCTTTGTAAAGCCTTTTTTCTGGCGCAAAAGAATATTTTGAAAGCCAAAAATATCTTATAAATTTAGAAACATTTAATGGGCCTTTTGCGCTTTCGACATTGTTTTCTATTGTTGACCAAATATCTTTCGCGGTATCTATGCCATCATCTGTTTTCGGCAATTTACTGAAAAGATAATTTTTCAATAGATCTGCCGCTGTCAAATCAGCACCTCGCGCATTTACAGTTTCAAAAATGGAATAAGCATCTTCATCGTTTTCTATTCTTATCCAAATTATTTTGAAATCAAAAATTTTCTGTTTTAAATCATCAAGATATTTTATCTTTTTTGTTTTATCTTGAATTGATTTTATCTCTTCGCTTATCCTTTCTTTCAAAAACTTATAATTCTCTTTTACCGCTTTTAACTCCTTTCTTTTTGGAGTAGCGGAAAGAATATCAGAATCTTTCCTTTGGACATTTTCCACAAAGAAAGTATTTAAAGTGTCTCCACATTTTAATCTATAATCTTCTATTCTACTGACGGGGTGTTTGTGCGCTATTAAATTTTGCGTTAAATCAGCCCCGTCTTGATCTCCTAGTTCTTTATATAAATCTCTTAATACGGCTAGTAATATCATTAAGGTTATCAATCTTTGTTGGCCGTCTATAACTTCTACAAATTTTTCTTCATTATATTTTTCGTAGTTAAAAACAAAAGACCCTAAAAAAGTAGAATCTTCTTCTTTTAAGTCATTCCACAAATCAGACACCTCATCGGTAGTCCACGAATATGGTCTTTGATATCGGGGTATTTTATACTTTTCTTGTCCGGTAAAAATATCGCTTAATGATTTATCTTCTGCATCAAATTTAATAGACATAAAATTTATTATTTAATTAAATCATCAACGCTAACCTCAAGGGCTTTCGCAATCTTTTTAAGAGTATCAAGCGTTGGATTCTGGTTTTTACCGGCTTCAATTTTAATAATTGTATTGTTGGCGACATCGGCCATTCTCGCCAGTTTTTCTTGCGAAAGCCCTTTGGCTTCCCTCAATTTCCTTATATTTTTGGTTATGTTTGACATACTAATATCGTGGTAGTAGAATTAAAGTATCGGTGATACTTCCTTTCTATTACTTCAATGCTACACCAAAAATCAAAAATTGTAAACAGGCGGCGCATTTCGCAAAGCGAAATACGAAATTCGGCGGCGGCGGAAAGCGGGGGCGGGCAAAAATTCCTTCCCCCCAACCCCCTTCCTTTTTGCCCGCCCGAGCGTTCAGTTTGGCGCGCGAA
>LBUA01000015.1 GCA_000992345.1 Parcubacteria group bacterium GW2011_GWD2_38_12
TAAATAGAAGAACCTTGATTCGCGTGGGGAGGAAACGATTTTAGGTCAAACTGGTATTTACGGGAGCCTTAATTTATACACTCCTTGGAGCGTATATGCGGGCACCCACCTAGATATTAGCTAAAATCACCCTTCCTGCGTTAATCAGGGTTTTTTGTTTTTTTATATGTATATACATATTACCTAATTTTCTTTACTTTTATTAAAAAGCTTGCTATACATAAAACAAAGAACCTTAAAAAATATATATCAGGAGGGGGCCAAATGATCCCAGAATCAAATGGCGAAGAAAGCAAGGAAGGAAAAAAGATTTTTATAGTTGATACGAATATTCTGGTCGAAGATCAGAAGGCGATACTCAGTCTTAAAGACAATTATATTGTTATTCCCTTTTCCGTAATCAGTGAATTGGATGTCATTAAAAAAAGAATGGACGAACTTGGAGCTAATGCTCGTCATGTTTCAAGATTCATAAGAAAAGTTAAAAAAAATGGCCAAAGCTTTGAGAGTGGCATTTCGTTGGAAAACGGCGGGATGCTGTTTGTCGACAATGAAATAGGTATCCGCAATTCTTCCATCCTTAAAGATCATAACGACACCGTTGACCATCGCTTGATAGCTGTAACAATTAAATGGGAAAAAAGTAATCCCCATATTCCAGTCATATTGTTAACCAATGATATAAATTTAAGGACAAAAGCGAATAGTTTCGGAGTCACGGCAGAAATATATAAAACCAACAGAGTAAATACCAATTATCTCGGATTTAGGGAAATTTATGATAATAAACTTTTTGAACTCATAAAAGAAAAGGGACTTGTCACGAGTGATTCTTTGAAACTCGGCGCCATCATGCCGAACGAATGCTTCTCCATTAAAGGCGCGAGGCATTCCTTGCCAGCTATATTCAATGGCGAAGAAATGGAAAGAATAATTCTTCCGGAATCAATCTATGGGATAAAACCGAAAAATCCGGAGCAGGAATTAGCACTCGGACTTCTTTTGAATCCGAATATAAGCATTGTCACGATAAACGGCAAAGCGGGAACGGGAAAAACACTGCTCGCATTAGCGGCCGCTCTCCATCAACTCGACGAAGAGAACTATAAAAGAATCTCCGTGGGCCGACCGATCGTGACTATGGGTAACGATATCGGATTTCTTCCGGGAGACCTAGAAGAAAAACTTAATCCCTGGATGAAGCCGATTCACGATAATCTCGACATCATTTTCTCTCCTGATATCAAAAAACAGAAAAAATGCCCAGACGAACAAGACAGTGGAAAAAATAGAAAAAAGCTAACCAAGAGAGACCAATCGCAATACTACCAGGAACCAAAAGAAACTTGGCAAAAATTGATTAGCGAAGGATTGCTTTGCGTAGAACCCTTGGCATTCATAAGAGGCAGGAGCATACCCAACCAGATACTAATCATTGACGAGGCTCAAAATTTGAATCGCAATGAAATAAAAACAATTATTACTAGGATCGGAGAGAATTCTAAAATTATATTGACCGGAGATACGGAACAAATAGATAATCCGTATTTAGATAAAAATAATAACGGGCTCTCCGTTACTATAGAAAAATTCAAAAAAGAAAAATGCGCTGGTCATATTACGCTCACAAAGAGCGAGAGATCCAAGTTGGCGGAACTTGCGGCGAATATCTTGTGAAATTATATAAATAAAATAAAAAGTCCCATTTTGCAAAAGCAAAGTGGGACTTTTTTCATTTATTCCAGAATTCCGTCCAAATTCACATCATATAAAATTTCTTCTTGCACCAATCTGTAATTTATAATATCTTTTTCATCAAACCAAATCTTAATTTCTCTTTCGGCCTCACTGGGACTATCGGAGCAATGCGCGAGATTTCTCACGGCTCTTGCATCTGTGCCCGCAAGCGCATAAGAATCCAGAGTAAAATCTCCGCGAATAGTGCCAACATCAGAAGTTAATGGTTCCGTCCCGCCCACTATTTTTTTCACAATACCCGCAGCTTGATTACCCTGGACCACCATAGCCAATACCGGACCAGACGTGAAAAAAGCGACATTCCCGCGAAGAATATCTTTTCCGTATTCAATCGCCGATTTTTCAACGGGCTCTCCCCTTCCTTCTTTCTCTTTTGCCATCCTTGCGCCTTTTTCCTGAAGCCAAGTATCGTCTTTATTATAATGCGTAAAGCATTGATCCTCTTTTGGAACCAAAAATTTGAATGCGACAAACTTAAGACCCGTGCGTTCAATACGACTAATAATATCTCCAATTAAAGATCTCTGAACGCCATCAGGCTTTATAATAACCAGCGTTCGCTCTTTTTTGGGATGAGGATTTTGCTCCATAGTAACTGAAATCAAAATTTAAAATGTAAAAATCGAAGTAACAATTTAAAATGAAAAATTTTTAAATGCATTTAATTATTTTTTGATTTTTAATGTGTAGTTTTGATATTTAATTTTTGATATTTAATATTGTTTAAAATACCAGATTTACAATAAAAATCAATCTTTTGTCTTGTACAATTCTTTTCCATCACTAATAAATATTATATCGCCATCTAAATCATTTCTTAAAATCTTCGCGCCGATTTTAGCCAGGCGACCAAGTGTCTGCTCGGTCGGATGGCCATATTTATTCTTTGCGCCAACTTGGATAACAGCATATTCTGGGAAAACTGATTTCAAAAATTCTTCCGAGCTGGAATATTTTGATCCATGATGCCCAACTTTTAAAATATCGGATTTTACATTATATCTTTGCAACAAAATCGTATTTTCAATATCAACACCAACATCACCAGTAAATAAAATAGAGTTATTGCCAAAAATAAATTTCATCACCAAAGAGGAATCATTCAAGCTCTGCCCTTTCGCGCCAAAACTTTCATTTTCGCCGGCAAAATCTTTATTCTTTAATCCTTCTACAAGCTCAGGACTAAGAAAATCAAATTCCGCAAAATTGCCGACATTTATAATGTCTCCATCGCCTAAATATTTAAGTGGAATATTTTTCAATTTAACAATATCCATAAATTCTTTATAAACCGCGGAATCAAAATTAATTTTTGACAAAACTATTTTTCCGACCTTATATCTCTTTAAGATTTCCACAATACCAAAAACATGATCCTTGTGCGGATGAGTTAAAATTATCAAATCAATATCGCGATCATAAAACGGCATCGCTTTACCGAGTTTTTGCAAAATTTTTCCGTCCGGCCCGCCATCAATCAAAACTTGATTCCCATCCGCAAAATTCAAAAATATCGCGTCTCCCTGCCCGACATCAAAAAACCATGTTTTAAGCCCGATATTTTGGCCATAAACAATAATCGGCAACCAAACCAAAACAGCAACAATAAAAATAAAAAATAAAATATAATATCTGTACTTTTCAATATAATTCATGGTTTAAGAAAATAATCTCACTATTTCAAGAATATATTCCAAAAACAACCAAGCTGGCCAAAGAAATATCTTTGCAATCGGAATCCAAATAAGACCTAAAAATGCTCCCAAAAATCCTAAAAACATCGCAATGGGCACTGCCGGCAAAATCAAGATATTTACAATAGAACTAATCCACGAAATCGTTCCAAATTGGTAAAATATCAGCGGCAATACAAAAATTTGCGCAGATAGTGTCGCCATAAACGCTTTTTTTATTCCGAATAATTCCGGAGTGTTTTTTAATTTTTCTTCCAGCTTCGGATAAATCAAAATTAATCCTAAAGTTGCCAAAAAGGACAGCTGAAACCCCGCATCAAAACGCAATATTTTGGGATTTAGAAACACCATTATTGCGCCGGCAAAAACTAAGGCGTTTTTAGCTGTATACATCCTCCCCTCGCGGCGAGCAATTAATACCAAAATACCCATCACCGCCGCTCTCATCACCGAAGGAGACGCGCCGGTCATCAATACAAACATAACAATAGTTAATAAAGAAATCCAAAAAGAAATGTCCCGAGAAACGGTAAAATACCCCAAAACAAACATAATAGCTAAAGCAATCACCGAAATATTATATCCGGAAAGAGCCACAATATGCGCCGTTCCCGTTTCTTTAAATTTTTCATAAACATCTTCGGGAATTCCCGATTTTGATCCCAATGTAATACCAGCAAGAAGCGATGTGTGCGGCTCAGCCAGATTTTCCTTAAAAATACTTTCCATTCGATTTTTAAATTTATACAATGTCCCGTAAATCTTATTTCCTTTGTTTTGCGCTAAAAATTCAATTTGTGGATTATAGACCGTCAAATAAATATCATCTTTCGCTAAATATGATTTCCAGTCAAAATCCTCCGAAAAATTTTTGGGGTATTCTATTTTTCCTTTTATTAAAACTTC
Organism: Parcubacteria group bacterium GW2011_GWD2_38_12; assembly: GCA_000992345.1. Taxonomy (GTDB): domain Bacteria; phylum Patescibacteriota; class Minisyncoccia; order GWC2-36-17; family GWC2-36-17; genus GWC2-36-17. The sequence goes on from LBUA01000015.1 coordinate 4,359, forward strand.
ATTGCCATATCCATATTCCGGATATCGCGGCGCCTGAATCAAAATCTTCATCTTGCCGGAGTTTAAAACATATTTTGCTCTGTCATTTTTAAATTCCGGTTCATCCGCAATAATCCCTCGTATTTCGCCATTGCTTATAATTTTATCTATCAAATTATTTTCTTGGATAATATTTAAATCAACGTTCCGCTGATACCAGAAAATCCCAAAAGCAAACATCAATATAAAAAATCCGTATAAAAATCCCCTGTTTTTCCTCCAAAATAAAACTAAAAATGAAATTCCAATAATCGTCACAAATCCCGAAATAAATTTTAAAATATCACTGGTTTCATGGAGTCTTGTCCGGCCAGGTAAAACCAAAACAGAGGCCACAAGGACCCCTGCCAGGAAAGATAACAATAAATAAAGAAAGATTTTTGACTTAGGCACAACGGCTTTGTTTATTAATCATTATTTGCAATCAATAGCGCAAAAGCCTTTTTCTTTTTCAATTAAATCGCAAATGCCGTCTCCGCATTTTACTGTGATTGTGGTGGTTCCTGTTGTCGGCGCAGTTTGTGGCGGTGGCAAGATACCGGCAGGAGCAGACGCCGGAATCGCCTGGCGTATCGTCGGGTCAATATATAACGGTCGATTTAAAAATGATTCTGGTCTTAAAGCGCTTCGCGCCGCCGCGCTTGCGGCTGTCGCATGACCAAAAGCTTCCCCGATTTTATTGTCGCCAAGAGCCTTTTCCGCTTCTGCGATACGGGCTTTGGAAATACCCAGCATTTTTTCCGCAATTTGTTTTAAATCGCTTTGCGCATTAGCCAAATCGGATTCTGCTTTTGCTATCAAATCTCGCGTCTCGTTTATTAATTTCTCCACCGCCTCTTTTTTTATTTCCCCTTTTTCAATCCTTTCTTTCAAAATACCCTCTTTCGCTTCTATAATTTCTTTTTGGATATCTGGACTGGAGACTCGTGTTTTCATTTCTTCCATAATTCTCATCCGCACCTCCGGATCGCCAGGCAATTTCTCCAATATCTCTGGCCGTAAAAATTCTTTCCTCTGATCTTCCGACATTTGCCCCATCCGATCTTCGAGTTTTTTCATAAAATCGTCTTTTATTTCTCCCAATTTATCGCGGCGATCAGCCGGCATTTTTTCCATTATCCTATCAACAATCTCCATGCTTCTTAATTCCTTGAATGATCCGTCAGGCCGCGCTTCGATCGCTTTTTTAATTCTTTCTTTGAAAACTTCCGGATTGTCAAATTTCTCCGGAATCTTGGCGACCGCTTCGTTTATTTTATCCTGCATTTTGCCGAATTGCTGTTTTAATTCCAGCCTGTCTTCAAATTTTTGTTTCAATTCGTCAAAAAGCTGTTGATGTTTGATTGAACGATCGGTTAATTTTTCCATTAATTTATCCACATTGGGATTTTGGCTGGTTTCTTTCATGGCATCTAAACGATTTTTTAATTTATCAACATTTTCTTGATAATTAGTAACTGCCTTAGCAATGGCATCTGTGCGTTCCGGAGTAATTTCTTCCATTCTTTGAATTTCCGCCGCCTGCTCATTGGCAATATCCAATTCCAGTTCGGCTTTTTTCACTGAATTAAATGTAAAAACTCTTTTGAATGTCCTATTTAAATCTTTCAAAAAATAAAATCGGCTGGTCGGCAACATCCCTGGATCTTCAATGCCAAGGTCCTGAGTCGTGATTTCCATTTGCTCAACAACCGCAATACCAGTATCTAAAGTAGATACGGATTCTTCTTGAGCAACAACAAATGTAGCGCTTATCACGAAAACAAACACCATCACAAATAAAAACAATAATATTTTCTTCATTATTGTATTGTTAATTGTTAATAAATTATATCACAAACCACAATGCATTAGTTATCCACCTCAAAAATTTTGTTTTCCCGATTTAAAACTCAATGCCCTTCCTTGCCCCCTCCCCCTTTTGATATGGATGCTTTACCTCTTTCATTTCTGTCGCTAAATCCGCCATTTTTATAAAACTCTCCGGAGCATTTCTACCTGTAAGAATAATATCTTTTTCCTTTTGCGCTATTTTAATCACGGATAAAACCTGTTTTTCTTTTAGAAGTTTTAAATCAACGGCATTGTTTATCTCATCAAGAATTATTAAATCATATTTTTTACTTTTTATCGCTTTCTCGGCGATTTTCAATCCTTTTTCAGCGGCTTTTTTATGCACGGAAAATGGCAATTTATCTCCCAGAATACCAACAAATCCTTTTCCTGTTTTTATGATTTTAAAATCATAAAAACTTTCCAATCCCTTTAATAAATTTTTATTTTTTATTTGTAATTTTAATTTTTGATTTTTAAATTTTGATATTAATATGTCTTCACCGGATTTAAACGGACCTTTTATGAACTGAATAATCAAAACACGCTCATTATTGCCAAGCGCGCGCATCGCCTGTCCCAATGCCACGGTCGTTTTGCCTTTTCCATTACCGGTAAATACGAGAATCATGAATAAATTAGGTTCTAGATATTTCCATCTAGAACCTAACACTTAACACCTAGAACCTATTTTGATTCGCATGTCGGACAAGTGCCGGGAGTAATATCGGGAACATCAGGAGAAGGATTCAAAAGCTCCGGAGTTAATTCTGTCTTCTCCACCTTTTCTTCAATTTTTAATTTCTCGCCATTGGCTTTTTCTTTTTTAATTCCGACATTTAAAATTTGCAGTTGTTTGGAGCCGGAACGATATATGGTAATACCCTTGCAACCAGTTTTGTAAGCCAGCATATATCCATTTTTAACATCATCAAGCGTTGCTTCATTGGAATAATTTATAGTTTTGGAAACAGCGTTATCCGTAAATTTTTGAAATGCCGCCTGCATCTTCACATGCCACTCCGGAATGATATCATGGGCAGTGGCAAAAATATCTTGCCATTTTTTAGGAATCTCTTTTATACCGACTGTGCTACCATGATGCGCAATTTTTTTCATAACTTCCTCACTGTAAAAACCCTCTCTTTTCGCAACTTCTTCAAAAAGCGGATTTACTTCCAAAAGCTCTACGGGCTTTTCTGAATTTTTACCTATATATGAGAGGCGGGTGTAAGCCAAAGCGAATATCGGCTCAACGCCCTGCGAAACGCCGGCGATTATCCCGATTGTTCCAGTGGGAGCGATAGTGGTCGTGGTGGCATTGCGCATTTTTCTTTTTTGGACATCAAAAACAGAATCTATCCAATTTGGGAAAACTCCGCGCTTTTTGGCTAATTCCTCGGACATCTTATCGGCTTCATCATCAATAAATTTCATAATCTTTTCCGCAAGATCCACGGCCTTTTGAGACGCATAAGAAATCTCCATTTTCACGAGCATGTCCGCAAACGCCATAATCCCAAGACCTATTTTTCTATTGCCCTTTGTCATCGCCTCTATTTCCGGCAAGGGATAACGGTTCATATCAATAACATTGTCTAAAAAATGAACGGCATTTCTAACTGTTTCACAAAGCTTCCCCCAGTCAATTTCGTATTTTTTTCCTTTTAAAATAATCATCTTGGCAAGATTAATACTCCCCAAATTACAACTTTCAAATGGAAGTAATGGTTGTTCGCCACATGGATTTGTGGCTTCTATCCTGCCCAATTTCGGAGTTGGATTTTTATCGTTAATTCTATCAATAAAAATAATGCCTGGGTCGCCGGAATTCCAAGCATGCTTTACGATTTTATCAAATACTTCGCTTGCATCAAGTTCACCCCAGACTTGGCCATCACGCGGATTAATCAATTGATATTTTTTCTTCTTCATCACTGCATCCATAAACTCATTCGTCAGGGCGACAGAAATATTAAAATTTTCCAAAAATCCCTCCTTGTCTTTACAGATAATAAATTCCAAGATATCCGGATGGTCAACACGAAGTATACCCATATTCGCTCCGCGTCTTTTTCCACCTTGCTTTACAACATTAGTCGCGCTGTCGAAAACCGTCATAAAAGAAATAGGGCCCGATGCCACACCGGAAGTGGATTTTACCCTATCGCCCTTTGGTCTTAAATGGGTAAATGAAAATCCTGTACCGCCTCCGCTTTGGTGAATTAAAGCAGTATCTTTTACTGCTTCAAAAATTGATTCCATCGCGTCTTCCACCGGCAAAACAAAACAGGCGGAGAGCTGCTGTAAATTACTGCCGGCATTCATCAATGTTGGGGAATTAGGCAAAAATTCCAAGGTTGCCATCATTCTATAAAATTTTTCTTCTGTTTTAAAAAGTTCGTCGTCGGAAATTCCGGGATTATAAATTTTCTCAGCAGAAGCAACATTTTGAGCAACACGCTGATAAAGCTGGGATGGTGTTTCTATAATTTTACCGTTATCATCTTTTCTCAAATAACGCGACTCCAGCACTTTCATCGCATTGGGAGTAAGCCTTATTCTCACATTTTTGCTCAATAAAAAATATTTCGCTTCGCGAATCTCCGATCTTTTCTTTCGATAAGAATCATAAGCATCCGCCACATCTTCATATTCCATTTTTCTCAAAGTTGCTATGACTAAATCTTGAATATTTTCAACCCCGGGTATCTTGCCTGCGTATTTTTGATTAAGCATTTTTACTACTTCATTGGAAACTTTCTTGGAGGTTACGCCGTTTTCCTCTTTTACGGCAAAAAAGGATTTTTTAATGGCATTGGTTATTTTTGATTGGTCAAATGGCACTATCCTATTATCTCTTTTCTTTATTTTATCCACTTTATGCTCAATTTTCTTTGATATCATCACTTGTTTTTTAGTTTTAACAGCCATTGCGCTAGAATCTAGAATCTAGAACCTAGAACCTAGAATTAATCTAGCACCTAGAACCTAGCTCCTGGAACCCATTTTTTAATTTTGTATTCTCATTTTATTCCAAATATAAAAAAACTGCAAATTATAAATAATTTGCAGTTTTTTAAACATATTTTAAATTTCTTACTAAAATTCCGTAAATTATTTCTTCTTTCTTCTCATAAACGCCGGTACATCCCATTCGTCACCGTCATTTTCTATGGCCTTATTTAAATCAGAAAAAAAATTGCTTTTCGGGGCGTTATTTTGACTTGAAGTTTTGACTGATTCGGAAGATTTAGAAAAAATCTGATGAATTTTAGAATCGTTAGAAGCAACATCATTTTTTTCTGTTTTGGGCGCTACCTGATTATATCCTTTCGGTCCGCTTATAAAAGATGGGAATACGGAAGCTGATGCGCTGGATTGTTGAACCGGCGTTTGGTTGCCAAATGCTCCAAATCCAGTCGCAATTACCGTAATTTTTACCTCTCCCTTTTTAAGCCGCTGATCATGAACGGCGCCAAAAATGACCTTAGCGTCTTTATCAATCGCGTCAGTTATGATTCTAGCCGCTTCATTTATTTCATGCATACCTAAATCCGCTCCGCCACTAATGCAAAAGAGCACCCCTTTTGCTCCCTCAATGGATACGTCAAGCAATGGAGAATTAATTGCCATCCTTGCGGCTTCCACGGCTCTATTTTCTCCATTGGCGTGGCCAATACCCATTAAAGCCGAACCGGCATCTTTCATAATCGCCTTCACATCCGCAAAATCAACATTAATGACTCCAGGCATCGTGATCAACTCTGCTATTCCCTCAACTGCCTGTTTTAAAATTTCATCAACTTTATCAAAAGCCTGAAACATTGAAGTATTTTTATCAATGATATTTAAAACTCTATCATTGGGAATAGTTATCAATGCATCAACCCTGTCTCTTAATTGCGCGTATCCTTCTTCCGCTATTTTTGCCCTTACTGCCCCTTCAAAATTAAACGGTTTAGTCACAACGCCAATTGTCAAAGCTCCGGTTTCTTTTGCAATCTCTGCCACAACAGGGGATACGCCCGTACCCGTGCCTCCGCCAAGACCGCAGGTTATGAACACCATATCCGATCCTTTTAAGGCTTCGTGAATTTCGTCTTTATTTTCTTCTGCTGCCGCCCTTCCCAAATTCGGATCCATGCCAGCGCCGAGTCCGCGAGTCACATTTTTACCGACATGTATTTTTTTCTGCGCCAAAGCATGGTGCAAATCCTGAGCATCGGTATTTATGGCTATAAATTCTACGCCTTTTATTTTTGACGTGAACATGCGGGAAATAGCATTCCCGCCACCACCGCCAACTCCTACAACTTTTATTTTAGCAAATGTTTCCATTTCCGGTTTAATTTGACCCATAAATATAAATAACAGTTTTAAAATTAACAATTAATCCGCCATGGCGGATTGAAAAAATATACCTAAATGTTACTTGTTAATTGTTAATTGTCAACTATTTGCTTTAAGGCATTAAAGTGTTGAAAATTCTTTTTACCTTTGAAAATATACTCGTATTTATTTTATATCTCGATTTTACTTGTCCGGCCATATCATTATTCCACTTAATCAGTCCAACAGCTGTCGCGTATGACGGATCTTCAATTTGATCAACTAAACCGTCCACTTCCTGCGGATATCCAATCTGTGCCGGTAATTTTAATATTTTTTTAGAAAGTTCAACAATACCGGGAAGTTTTGCGCCTCCGCCAAGAAGAACAACTCCCGCTGGCAAGAGATTTTGTTTTCCGATTTTCTTGAGCTCTTTATTGACCAAATCAAAAATTTCTTCCAGTCGGCACTCGATTATTTCCGCGATTTCCCGTTTCATGGCTTGACCCGGTTCTTGATGGCCGAATTTAGCTAAATCCACCATTTCTTTTTTGGAAACCCCCTCGGGCAAACAAACACCATAATCAATCTTGATTTTCTCTGCCACATCTATATTAGTACGAAGACCAATGGCAATATCATTTGTGATATGAGCGCTACCAACAGGCAATATCTGAGTATGAATAATATCTCCATCTTCATATACAGCAATTCCGCTTGTGGAACTGCCGATATCCAGAGCTAAGACACCTAGCTCTTTTTGACGTTTAGTCAAAGCAGAGCGCGCAGCGGCAAGCGGGGATAAAATAATACTCTCCAATTTAAATCCTGCAGCATCAACGCATTTTTCTATATTTTTTAAAACTGGAGTTGAACATTCTACAATAAGAGCATTCAATTCCAATCTCACACCATGCATGCCAAGCGGATCTTTTATGCCCGCTTCTCCGTCAACAATAAACTCGCGCGGAATAACATGCAGAATTTCCTTATTTTGCGGCAAAGAAATAGCCTCTGCAGCGTTAATAACTCTACCGATGTCATCTTCCGAGATTTCCTGATCCGCCCTGGAAACAGCAACCACACCCTTTGACGCTCTTGAAATAATATGCGAACCGTCTAAATTAACGGACACTGCGCCGACTTCAACTCCGCTCAAACGCTCTGCCTCAGAAATAGCCGCTTTAACGCTTGCAGCCGCTTCATCAATATCAATAATCACTCCCTTGCGTACACCAAAAGATGGCGCATTGCCAACGCCAACAATTTTTATTTTTTCCTCTTCGCCCTTCTTTTTGGCAATCACCACTTTCACCGAATGACTACCAACATCAAGGCCAACTATAATTTTATCTCGCGCCAAAATTTATGAAGCATGAAGCATGAAGTCCGTCGCGACGGATTTTACGTTTCATGTTGTGTGATTTTATTTATTTAAATTTTTCCGTCATTATATTCTGCAATTCGTCCATTATCTTTGCTTCTTTTTTTGAACGCTCATGATCATATCCCAATATATGTAATATACCATGAGACAAAAGCATTGCCAATTCTTGCTTTAATGTCAATTTTAACTTTTTAGCTTGTTTTTCAGCATATGGCAAGCAAATCACAATTTGATTATTATTATCAAACAAAAAAAAATTTTCTCCTCCGAGATTATGGGTAATACCCATAGATAACTCACTGATTTTTTTTATTAATTTTCGCTTTTTTAAGACATTTTCCAGTTTTAATTTCCTTGCCAGTTTTCCTTGAGGAATGACAATTTCAGAAAAAGACAGCACATCAGTAGCTTTATTTTTCCCTAAAAAACAGCGATTCAATTTTTTCATCTCGCTTTCGCCTATAAAAGCAAGGTTTATCTCAAATCCCTTACCAACAGCAAAACCAATCAACGCCAGCGTTTCTTTGGCGACTTTTTTAAAAAATTTTTTATCAACCTTGAATCCTTTTGCTAAATCGGAGATATTTAATTTTAACTTATAAACATTTTTCATTTTTAAATTATATTATTTTTACTTACAAAAATCTAATTCTACTAACCCAATACTAATCTTATACTTATTCAGTAAATATAAAACCTCGTCCACTAATTCAATAGACGAGGTTTTATATTTATAATAATCTCTTTTAAATTAACAAACTAACATTGGCAATCGGCCAATATTTTTTTCACTATTTCACTAACCTGCTTTCCGTCAGCTCTGCCTTTTATTTTGGGAGACAAGGATTTCATTACCGTACCGAAATCTTTTTCACTTCTTGCTCCGGATTCCTTGATTGTTTCTCCAACCAATTTTTCAATCTCTTCAGGCGAGAGTTGATCTGGTAAATATTTTAAAATCACCTCTATTTCTTGCCTCTCTTTTTCCGCAAGTTCTATTCTGCCCGCGCTTTCAAACTGAGAAATAGAATCTTTTCTTTTTTTGACTTCTCTTGCCAATACTTCAACTACTTCTTCATCTGTCATTCCCGTCTCTTTTTTCCCTTTGGCAATCTCCTCTCCTGATATCGCCGAAGAAATCATCCTTAAAACAGAGATTTTCAATTCCTTCTTCTCCTTCATTGCATCTTTGATATCGTTTTTTATTTGTTCTTTTAACATAAATAATTCAAAAGAGGTTGTAGGCAGATTAGATCTTAACGTCGTCCGAATCTCTTTGGCTCTTCCACAAATTTTCCAAGCTTAATGAGTTTTATCTCTTCTTTTTTCTTGCCTTGCCTATAAAGAGCGCTCTCCCTGATTTCTCTTTTTGTTTTTGACGCTTCTTTGAATCTAATTTTTCTGGCGCGAATTAAAACACCGCTCTGTTGGATAGATCTTGTAAATCGGCGCATCAAAGAACCGACTGATTCATTATCTTTTTTTCTTACTTCAATAGCCATATGCTGCTACAAACAATTAACATTTAACAATTAACATTTAACA
>LBUA01000016.1 GCA_000992345.1 Parcubacteria group bacterium GW2011_GWD2_38_12
GAGCACAATATGGATATTATAAAAAATGCCGATTGGATTATTGATATGGGTCCGGAAGGCGGAAACAAAGGCGGGCAAATTGTCGCCGAGGGCGCGCCGAAAGATATTATGAAAGTTAAAGCCAGTCATACTGGACAATTTTTGAAAAAAGAAGTATAAAAAAACCATTAATAATTCAACTGGCATTCTAAAACAGCTGGCGCATGCGCCAGCTGTTCTCTTTTATTTATTCTTTTGTGTCTCTATCAATCATTCCAATATTCCTGAGGATATTGGAATGATATTTCTTTTGTTCAAATTTAAAAAGTAAAGTAAACTATAGAATATGAAATCCCTCACCATTAAAGCATATATTTTTATTAAATTAATCAAATATATATAAGAGGCGAAGAATAAATATTAAAATAAATTAAAGCAATTAAATCTATTTATTAAGAAAATTCTTGTTAAATGTTTTAATGCTTTAAGGGTGAGGGATGAAACGCATTGCGATAAAAATTATTCCCAACGCTAAAAAGGAAGAAATAATCAAAGAAGGGGAGAATCATTATAAAATTAAAGTTCGCGCACAGGCGGTGGAAGGCAGGGCCAATGAAGCGATGATAAAATTATTAGCGGAATATTTTGATGTTTCCAAAAGTCAGATTAAAATAGTGCGAGGAGAATTTGCAAGAAATAAAATTGTGGAAATAGAATTATAATACCAATATACGAATGAAACAAATCCGCCGCGGCGGATTAGTATTATTCGTATAATTCACATATATTAGCATACTTAAGTATCTCATTAATTAAATGGAAGAAATTACCCTGACAACTCAAGATGATGTGCGTTTATACGCCGATTATTACAAAAGCTCAACTTTAAATGCTCCCGCTGTTTTGCTCTTGCATATGATGCCTGAGACTAAAGAATCATGGAGAGAATTTGCTAAAAAATTGCGAGAGGTCGGCTTTCAAGTTTTAGCAATAGATTTTCGCGGACACGGAAAATCAGTATTTAAAAATAATCATTTAATGAATTATAAAAATTTCACGGATACACAGCACCAGCAAAAAATTCACGATATTGAAATAGCCGTGAAATTCTTAATAGACGAAAAAGGTCCATCTTCAATATTCCTGGTGGGCGCATCCATCGGAGCCAATCTGGCGATCCAATATATGGCAAATCATACAAGGATAATAGCCGGAGCGATCTTGTCTCCGGGGCTTGATTATAGAGGCGTAAAACCAGAATTATTCATAAAAAATTTAGACGAAGATCAAGCAATATATCTTGCCGCCAGTGAAGATGATAAATATTCTGCAGATAGCGCAAAAGAACTTTATAATCTTGCAAAAACCGCCAAAAAGCTTAAACTATTAAGAAATGCCGGTCATGGAACGGACATGTTTAATGCTAATCCAGATTTAATGGATGAAATAATTGACTGGCTGAGAAATATCCATAAACACAATAAATAAAACAATGAATCATGAAGCAAGAATAATGAATTATGAATTTTATTATTCCATAATTCTTAATTCGTAATTCATAATTCTTTTTAACAATGTTCTGTCATTACAATCACGAGCACAGAGAAAATACTCCTGACTCAAGCGAGCAAATAAAACATTGCCAATATTGCAAAGGAAGATCCATATTCCACGGACTGGTAAAATTATTTTTAATTGTGCTTATTATTTTCTTTTCCCTCTGGAGCGTTGAATCCATCGTAAGTAGCAAATTGAAATCTCGGGAAATGAAAAATATAAAAGCGGAGAAAACCTTGTCGGTGAGCGCCGAGGGGAAAGTCGTCGCTACGCCGGATTTATCAACTATTAATTTTTCCGTAATGACCGAAGCAAAAACCGCCAAAGAAGCTCAAACCCAAAATACCAACAAAATGAATGGTGTGATTGAATACTTGAAAACTATCGGCATTGATAAAAAAGATATCAAAACCACATCATACTACCTATCGCCAAAATACAATTATCCCGACGGCAGAAGCGTTCTGGTAGGCTATATTTTAACAAATTCTATAAACATAAAAGTCAGAGATTTTAATATCTTGGGAGATTTAATAGCAAAATCAGTTGATCTTGGAATCAATCAAATTGGCGATGTGCAATTTTCCATTGAAAACCCCGACATACTAAAAGCCGAGGCAGGGGGACTAGCGATAAAGAATGCCGGGGAAAAGGCTAAAACTCTTGCGATGCAAGCTGGAGTCAGACTGGGAAAAATAATCACTTTTTCTGAATCTGAAAGCTCGCCAATCTATCCTTACTATATGAAATCCGCTGAAATGGGTATGGGAGGAGGCGGAGTCGCGCCACAACTAGAACAAGGATCACAAGAAATAAAAGTAACAGCAAACATTATTTTTGAAATTGAATAAGCGAAATTAACCTCATTACTAAATTATAAAAAAGGCTCAATTACTTGAGCTTTTTTTATTTAAAAATTTAAACATCATATTATACGGATAGCCGAATATAATCTTGCAAAAATCAATCTTTTATATTAAAGTATTTTCGCGGGGTAGAGCAATGGTAGCTCGCAGGTCTCATAAGCCTGAGGTTGTGGGTTCAAGTCCCGCCCCCGCAACATTAAAATTAGCTCGTTAGTTTATTGGCTCGCCAGCTCATTAGAATCCAAACTAAAAAAGCTAACAAGCTAAACCGCTAACGAGCTATTTGATTAGGCAGGATGGCTCAATGATAGAACAGGGGACTTTCACCCGCCCATCTTTTTATACGGCTTATACGGCAGCGTAGCTCAGCGGTAGAGCAGCGGACTCATAAGCCGTTGGTCGTGGGTTCAATTCCCACCGCTGTCACAAATAGGCTTAATAGTTCATAAGCTGAAAAGCTGATAAGTTTATTGGCGGGTATTTTCAATTTTAAAAATTTCACTTACAATAAATCGGCTAATTAGCTAAACCGTGTTAACGAGCTATTTGGCTAATTTTATGCGGCCGTGGTCTAGCCTGGTCTATGACGCCTCCCTGTCACGGAGGAGCTCGTGGGTTCAAATCCCATCGGCCGCGCAAATTCGTAAAACGAATAATTTAAAAGATGGGATTTGAGGGTATTGTAATTAAAGCTTTTTCTGTTTCCGGAACATTTCATGTCAAATATGAAAAAGAGGGCGTCAGAAAATTTTGCAACCCAGATCATTTTAAGATAATAAAACAATAATATTTTTTGACAAAAAAATATTTATAGAATATACAGAAGGGGGCTTTTAGCCCTCTTTTATTTTTTTAAAAATTCTGATAAAATCAAAATCATGAAATTTTGGGTATGAAACTTGAAGCTTGTCCGCCACGGCGAATTAAGTTTTAAGTTTTATACTTTATGCTTTATGCTTAACGAACGAACATTGATCAAAGATACCCCGAATAAAATTGGTCAAAAAGTCAAACTCTATGGTTGGGTGCATATACGGCGCGACCACGGAAAATTAATTTTTATTGATTTGCGCGATGCCAGCGGAATTATTCAGACCGTATTTATCCCGTCAAACAAAGAAGCGCATGAAATTGCTTCAACTTTGCGTTCCGAGTGGGTTGTGGAATTTGAAGGCCAGATTAACGAACGTCCGGAAAAATTAAAAAATAACGACATTCCAACCGGAGGAGTGGAAATTCTCGTGGAAAAAATTTTCATATTCAATGAGTCAAAAACTCCTCCATTTGAGGTGGCCACTGAATCGGGAGTAGGCGAAGAGACCAGACTAAAATACCGCTATTTGGATTTACGCAGAGAAAAGATGAAAAATAATATTGAAATGCGTCATAAGATGACGAGATTTTTTCGTGATTGGTTCTCCAACGACGGATTTTTAGAAATAGAGACTCCAATACTGACAAAAGGAACGCCCGAGGGCGCGCGCGAATTCATTATTCCCTCAAGATTGTATCAGGGTAAATTCTATGTTCTTCCTCAATCTCCGCAACAATTCAAGCAACTTTTGATGGTAGCGGGCATGGAAAAATATTTCCAAGTAGCGCGATGTTTTCGCGACGAAGATCAAAGAGGAGACAGGCAGCCGGAATTCACTCAAATAGATTTGGAAATGAGTTTTGTTGATGAAGAAGATATTATGAACTTAATAGAAAAATCTGTCGTTGATATGGTCGCAAAGTTATTCCCGGATAAAAAAATCCAAAAAAACCCTTTCCCTAAAATCAACCACCAAGAATCAATGGAAAAATATGGAAATGATAAACCGGACTTAAGAAACGATAAAAATAATCGCGATGAGTTGGCTTTTGCCTGGATTATTGATTTTCCGATGTTTGAATACTCTAAAACCGATAAAAAACTTGGCGCCACTCACCATCCTTTCACGCATCCGAAAGATGAAGATTTGGAGCTGCTGGATAAAAATCCGGAAAAAGTGAAAGCCAAAGCTTACGACTTAGTGCTTAATGGCTATGAAATCGGCGGCGGATCAATCAGGATTCACAAAGCTGATTTGCAAAACAAAATATTCCAAATCCTCGGGCTTTCTGATAAGCAAATTAAAGATAGATTCGGACACATCCTTGAAGCATTTTCCTATGGCACGCCGCCACATGGAGGATTTGCTTTTGGATTTGATAGATTAGTAATGATATTAGCGGGAGAACCCAATATTCGCGAGATTATTGCTTTTCCCAAAACCGGCGACGCCAAAGACTTAATGATGGACGCGCCATCGAAAATTCCAGACGGACAATTAAAGGAATTGGGAATAAAAATAGCTAATAGCTAATAGCCAATATGCAAATCAAACTTCAAAACTTTGAAGGACCGATCGAGCTTTTATACAATCTTATAGATGAACGAAAACTTGATATTAGTCAAATATCTTTAGCTAATGTGACAGATCAATATTTATCCTACATTAAGCATTTTCAGCAAATAGATCCTAAAAATTTGGCGGAGTTTTTAGTTATTGCCGCAAGATTGATATTAATAAAATCTAAAACATTATTGCCGACTCTTGAATTAACGGGCGAGGAATCCGAAGAAATGAATGATTTGCAAAAAAAACTTGAGCTTTATAGGAAATTAAGGGAAGCGACAAAAATTCTTAGAAATTTTTACAGGAAGTCTTCGCCAACATTTTCAAGGGAATTTTTGGCATTTCAACAAACGATATTCCTGCCACCCAAAGATATCACAAAACATTCATTAAAAAATCACCTGCAAAATTTAATTGTTAAAATTCCAAAACCGATATCTTTGCCGGAAAAAACATTAAAAATAGTCATTTCATTTGAAGAAGTTATAAAAAATTTGCATCATCGCATAACAAATGCCATACACAAAACATTTTCCCAGGCGATTGGCTCCACTTCATCAAAAATAGAAATAATTATGCATTTTCTCGCCCTATTGGAACTAGTCAAACAAAAACACGTCATAGCAAATCAAAATGAAATTTTCGGAGAAATATCATTGGCAAAATTTGATTCTGTAAATAAAAACTAATCCACATGGACATAAAATCCCTGATAGAAAATATAATTTTTGTTTCCGGAGAACCTATTTCAATTAAAAAAATGGCGCAAATTTTGGAATTGGACGAAGTAAAAATAATTGAAGGAATAAAAGAATTAAAAAAGGATATGACGAATAGGGGACTAGAAATCGTTGAAAAAGATAATAAAGTTCAGATGACTACATCTCCGGAAGCGGGAAAATACATTGAAAAATTCATCGCCAGTAATTTAAAGGAAGATTTATCGGAGGCTGGATTAGAAACGCTGGCCGCAATATCGTATCTCGGACCAATAACCAAACACGAAATAGAGGAGCTCCGAGGCGTTAATTGCGCTTTCACATTAAGAAATCTTTTAATAAGGGGGCTGGTGGAAAAAACAGAAAATTCCAAAAATAGCAAAATACCTCTATATAAAACCTCCTTTGATTTCTTAAAAAAACTTGGCATAAAACAAGAAAATGATTTGCCAAACTATGAAAAATACAAAAAAGAAGTAGAAATGATTATGGCGCAACATGCAAAGCAACAATCAGAAGAGGAGAAAAACGGCCAATGAAAAAAATCGGATTCACATTAAGTTTGGCGACATTTTTTATTCTGGGATTTATTTTCAAATACTATTCTGATTTTAAATTTCTGGAAAAATGGGAAAACGGGAGAACTAATAAAGCGCAAATTGGATATTTAACCGAAAGAAAACAATCTGTAGCAAGCGATATATCAAATAGCCAAGCTCAAACAATAAATAATCGCTTAAGCGATATAATCAATCAAGCAATCTTAAGCTCGCCACAAAATATTCCCGCGCTCGCAGAACAGAAACCACTGGTAAATATAAATGAAGTCATACACGCGCAAGAAAAAAATGATCTGACTTTAAATAACAATATATATGCCTCATCGTATCAAAATCCAAATTTTCTACCCATAAGAGATTGGTCACAGCCATTTATCGAGATTTCTGCAAAATCCGCCATAATTACGGACCAAAACGCTTCTAAAATACTCTATCAAAAAAATATTTCCGAAAAACTTCCGATTGCCAGTCTAACAAAAATTATGACAACGATTGTCATAACCGAGAATACGAATCTCGAAGAAACGGTAAAAATATCAAAAGAAGCGATTGCAGAGGAGGGCAACGGAGGAAACTTAATCACTGGCGGAGAAATGACAATTTCCGATTTACTGAAGGCGCTCCTAATGGAATCGTCAAATGATGCAGCTTTTGCAATAAAAGAATATATGGAATCAATAAATAAAGATTTAATCAAATTAATGAATGAGAAGGCGCAAATACTCGGCCTTAATGATACACATTTTTCATCCGCCTCCGGTCTTTTAGATAAAAATAATTTCTCTACCACCTATGATATGGCACGTCTTATATCTTATTCTCTCTCCAATAAACAAATCTGGGATATTTTGAATTTAAAAACGGCGGAAATTTCCTATACAAATAAACATTCTTCTTATCGTCTTGCTAATAATAACCAGCTCTTAGAAAAAATGCCGGCAAATTTAATGGGCGGGAAAACGGGATTTACGGAAAAAGCCGGTGGATGTTTTTTATCTGTTTTTAAGATAAACGAAAATCAAAAAATTATTACCGTTGTTTTAGGATCCGATGATAGATTTGGTGAAACAGAAAAATTAATCAATTGGGTTCAAAAAGCATACCGCTTTTAAATAAAATCAAGAATTACGAATCAAAAATCAAGAATAGAAATACTTTTCAAATTTTGTTTCTATGTTTTCTTTATTCTTAATTCTTGCTTCTTAATTCTATTATAATGACAGACATTCTTACAATTTCAAAAATTATAGGAGTTGGCGCTTTATCTTTTTTCATCGCTATTTTGATAACACCGATAGTTTATAAATTATTAATAAAATACCGCCTCGGAAAACAAATTCGCGAAGACGCTAATGCGCCTATTTTCATGCAAATGCACAGAAAAAAAGCCGGCACTCCGACAATGGGAGGAATAATCGTGTGGGGCGCTGTTTTGATTCTTATTATCTTAATTTATGTTTTTTCAATAGTTTTCAACGGTTTTTGGGGTAATTTAAATTTCTTGAGTCGTAGTCAAACATGGCTACCCCTTGGTATCTTGATTATTTCCGCCTTAATCGGCATGGCCGATGATTTAATGGGTATATTCAAGATTGGTTCCAGGGGTGGAGGATTACATATGCGCCATCGCTTAATTTTATATACGCTGGTAGCCGCAATCGGCGCTTGGTGGTTTTATTATAAATTGAATTGGGATTCACTGCATATTCCATTTATCGGAGATTTTAGCATCGGTCTTTGGTATATTCCATTTTTTATATTTATTATAGTAGCAACGGCATTTTCCACAAATGAAACAGATGGCCTGGATGGACTTGTCGGTGGCGTCTTGCTTTTTGCTTTTTCGGCTTTTGCGATTATCAGCTTTACTGAAGGAAAATCAGATTTGGCGGTTTTCAACGCGGCTATTGTCGGAGCATTACTTGCATTCTTATGGTTTAATATAAATCCGGCAAAATTTTTTATGGGCGATACCGGCGCTATGTCCCTTGGAATCACCTTGGGAGTAATGGCAATGCTCACAAATACCGCTCTGTTTTTACCTTTAATTGGATTTGTCCTTGCGATAGAATCAGCAACAGTGATTATTCAAATTGCTTCCAAAAAAATTTTAAAAAGGAAGATTTTTCTTTCTACGCCGATCCATCATCATTTCGAAGCTATCGGTTGGCCTGAGGCCAATATTGTGATGAGATTTTGGATAATATCAGGCATAGCAACCGCTCTGGGATTGATACTATTTTTTGTTGACAGAAGTTTTTAAAAATATATTAATATGTAGGCAAGATTCTGGTACATCTAAAAAATGTGCGCAAAGGGACGGCATGCCGCGCAAAAAAGAAGGGTTTGATGTGAAGGGATTGATTTATGCAATATAAAAATAAAGTATAGTTAGTCGTCCAAAATCCCACCGACAAAGTGTCGGTGGGATTTTTTTATGTTATAATTATTATTAATTTACAGGCTGATTCTGGATTCTAACTTCTATCAACTATGCTTGACATTATTATAAAAAACGGCGCAATTATCGATGGCACCGGCAAAAAAAGTTTCCAAGCAGATATTGGCATAGAAAACGGGCTAATCACTGATATTGGAAACCTTAAAAATGCTTCCGCAAAAAAAATAATTGACGCCGCGAATTTAATGGTTTGCCCCGGCTTTGTTGATATTTTAAATCGTTCCGATGTTTTCGGAACGCTGTTTGAAAATCCCTCGCAAGAAAGCTTGCTGAAACAAGGAGTAACAACCATTATCGGCGGGAACTGTGGAACGTCGCTTGCGCCGATAATATCTCCTGATGCCATCAACGCCATTCAAAAATGGGCGGACATTAAAAACATCGCCATCAACTGGTCCTCAATAGCCGAATTTTTAAATGAGCTCTCTGCTAAAAAATTCGGGGTGAATTTCGGCACCCTCATCGGCCATACAACGTTACGCAGGGGATTGCTGAAGAAAGAAATCAGATTACTGCAAAAAAATGAACTAAATCAAATGAGTTATATCGTCAATCAATCAATGCGTCAGGGAGCTTTTGGAATCTCCGCCGGATTAATTTATTCACACACAAAAATAACTCCAACGGGAGAATTAACGGAATTGGCAAAAACAGTTGCGACAAATGGCGGATTTTTATCTCTCCATGTCAGAAACGAAGGCGAAAATATAATTCCATCAATAAACGAAGCCATCCGCATCAGCCAAGAAGCGCAAATCCCCGTTGAAATCGCTCATTTCAAAATAATCGGCAAAAAAAATTGGCCGCTAATAGACAAAGTTTTATCAATGATAGAAACGGCAAATCGCAGTGGAGCTCAGATAACTTTTGATATTTTTCCATATACTTTCTCTGCCAGTGTTTTATATACAACTTTGCCGGATTGGACAATTAAAGAAGGGAAAGAAAAATTGCTTGAATTACTGAGGGATAGCGACCAAAAATCAATCATCGTCAAAGAAATGCAAGAAAATAAACTTGTTGATTATGGAAAAATAATAATAGCAATGTCAGCGGGGGATAAATCAATAATAGGGCATGACATTCAATACTTATCACAAAACCAGGGATTAAGTCCCGAAGAAACAATATTAAATATCATTATTGAAAGCAGAGGGAGAATGATCGGTTTTATTCCGGATCTTAGTGAAAATAATTTAAAAAAACAAATAGCAAGCAGTTTTTCGCTTGTTGCCAGCAATTCCGCCGGATATAGTTTAGATTACGCAAATAGCGGAGAACTTGCCCATCCCAGATGCTTTGGATCATTCCCTAGGGCCATTAAAAAATACGTTTTGGACGAAAAAATTATTACCATTGAAGAAATGATCGCAAAAATGACATTTCGTCCGGCTCAGAAAATAGGTCTCACGAGGAGAGGGGAGATAAAAATAAAAAACTATGCTGACGTTGTTATTCTTGATCCAGCACAAATCAAAGACAATGCGACCATTGAATTGCCTTATCAATTTTCAAGCGGCATTGATTACGTAATAGTAAATGGACAAATTGCAATAGAGAATGGAAATTACAACGGATTACTAAATGGAAAAACGTTAAAGAAATTTGAATGAATTCTTATCGCTGGATAGAAATAACAACATTTATTTTAATTGTCTTGGGGCTGGCGATACTGGCTTCAAGCGGAGTCGTGCTTTCATATAAAATATACGGCAATAATTATTATTATCTGAAGCACCAGATATTTCCGGGACTATTGTTGGGAATTGCCGGATTCTTTATTGCAAGAAAAATTCCTCATCAAAAATTAAAAAAAATTGCCTTGCCTCTGTTGGTTGTGACCATCGCCCTACTAGTTGCAATTTTTTTTGATCCCGTTGGATTCAGCTTTGGCGGAGCAAGAAGATGGATACAGTTAGGGGGATATTCTTTTCAACCAGCAGAAATACTAAAAATCAGTTTTGTAATATATTTAGCCGCCTGGATGGAGAAACGACAAAATACAATAAGGAACATCTCGCTCGGATTTCTTCCTTTTCTTGTTATGAGCGGGATTATAGCATTTTTACTCTATCTACAGCCGGATTTCGGGACGCTCGGGGTAATATTGATAACAGGACTTTTGATGTTTTTTGTTGCTGGTTCAAAAATAACCCATATCATAACAACGATATTGCTTGGTATAATATTTCTAATAGTTTCCGCAAAAATATCCCCATACCGCTTTAACAGATTCTTGACGTTTTTAAATCCAGAGCAAGATTTGCTCGGCATAGGATACCAAATTAATCAAGCAATAATCGCCATTGGATCAGGAGGGCTGTTTGGACTTGGAATCGGACAAAGCCGCCAAAAATATAATTATTTGCCAGAGCCCATAGGCGACTCAATTTTTGCGATCGCATCCGAAGAGATGGGATTTATTGGAGCCCTGATTATAATTTCATTATTCTTGATTTTTGGCTATTTTGGGTATAAAATTTCAAAAAATGCGCCAACGGAATTTGGAAAATTATTAGGATTTGGACTTACCAGCTGGATAGTCGTACAAGCCCTGATAAATATAACGGCCATTTCCGGATTGATACCTTTAACTGGCGTGCCATTGCCATTCATAAGTTTTGGAGGGACTTCGCTTATAATGGCTTTAATAAGTGTGGGAATCATCTCTAATATCGCGAAGCGATATTAGAGATAGAGAGTTATAGAATTTATAAAGTTTTTAAAGTTATAAAGTTGAAATTTAAAATAAATGTATTTTGCTTTATAACATTATAACTTCATAAACTTTCAACTAATTATGCGTATCGCATTAACCGGCGGAGGGACGGGGGGACACCTTTTCCCGCTCATTGCCGTTGTGAAACAACTAAAAAATATTGCTCTGGAAAGAGGGATTTACGATCTTGATATCCGATTTTACGGTCCCAAGACAAAGGATGAATTTTTATATGCAGCGCTTGCAGAAGAAAATATAAAATTTGAACCCATAATGTCCGGTAAACTGCGTCGATATTTTTCATTTCAAAATCCCATTGACTTAATCAAGCTGATAATCGGTCTTTTTCAGGCGCAATGGAAATTATTCAGATTTATGCCGGACATAATTTTTTCCAAAGGCGGATATGGCAGTCTTCCGATTGTTGTTATCGGCTGGCTATTTAAAATCCCGATCATAATACACGAATCCGATTCTATTCCCGGACTTATAAATAAAATATCTTCAAAATTCGCTAAAAAAATCGCAGTCGCGTTCCCTTCGGCATCAAAATATTTCAATGAATCAAAAATGGCAATCTTGGGCAACCCGACGAGAGAGAATCTAAAAGAAGGATCCATCGACGAAGCAAAAAGAATATTTAGTCTAAAAGGCGACAAGCCGTTGATTTTAATTTTAGGCGGCAGTCAAGGAGCTCGCGCCATTAATGATTTAGTAATGACAACGCTGGAAGATATTCTTTTAAGGTATGAAATTATCCTTGTGTGCGGAGAGAAAAATTACAAAGATTTATATAATGAATCTGAGGCAAGATTGAAATCTGACCAAAAATCTTATTTTCATCTGTTGCCGTTCCTTGGCGAAAATTTAAAACACGCATACGCTGGAGCAAATCTGATAATATCTC
>LBUA01000017.1:0-1559 GCA_000992345.1 Parcubacteria group bacterium GW2011_GWD2_38_12
TGGCGGAGGGGGTGAGATTCGAACTCACAAGCCCTTTCGGGCGACGGTTTTCAAGACCGTTGGAATAGCCGTTATCCGACCCCTCCTCAATCCGTAAAAGGCGAATTAACTAATAACTTATAATATTTAACGATTGACTGTCAATTATCAGATGTTATTTTGCAATTGTCATCGCCCAGACTTCTTTGGCCCCGTTTTTTTTCAGGACGCGCGCGCATTCCTCAAGCGTCGCGCCTGTGGTAATTATATCATCAATTAAAATAATAATTTTATTTTTTATTTCTTGGGGATTTTTGCAAGTAAAAGCATTTTTAATATTTTCCTCTCTTTGTTTGGCATCTTGCATTTGTATTTGCGGAGAGTTATTTAAAATCCTCACCAGATTTTTATTGGAAAAATCAATTTTAAATTCCTCCGCGATTTTTTTGGCGATTATTTCCGATTGATTAAATCCGCGCCAAGTAAGGCGGCGGCGATGCAGGGGGACGGGAACAATAAGAAAGTTATCAAGCTGAAAAGCCGAAAAACTAAAAAGCCCGGAACACTTGATTGAGTCAATCATAAAATCAGCCAGTTCCGCGCCAATATCTTTTACAAATTCATATTTGTATTTATGGATGAGATTTTTTATGAGATTGTTATTATAAGAAAATGGCGACAAACAGAAGGTTGCATAAGATTTATGTTTAGGGCATTTTGCAAGACCGATTGTTCCATTCTTGCATATGGGGCAAAATGGAAAATGATATATTTTCAGCGTTGCGGAGCAATTTTTACAAAGATAATATCCTTCTACATTGCATCCAAAACAGAATTTGGGGAAAATCAGATCCAAAAACCACCCGTTAATTTCCCCCGCTGTTTTTACTAATTTACTGATGTGTGTTTGTTGCATATTATTAGATGTAGTATAATAGAGTAAGTTAAAAATCAAAAGTTAAAATTCAAAAATTGCAATTTAGAATTCAGAAATTGAGTTGAAATTGCCTTTTGAATTTTATAAATCAATGCGAAATTTATTTAAGGAATTCTTAAGATTCGGTTTTTTGGTTTTAATCGCGGCGCTGGTTATAATCGGCGGGGTTTCTTATGGTCTGAAAAATAAAAAATCCGAAAAGGTCTATGCTGGAGTTGGCGATAATGTCACCGGTTACGCCTGGTCGGAAAATATCGGCTGGATCAGTTTTAATAATACTAATACCGAGGGTGGTACGAGTTACGGTGTAAATGTCCTGGATGATTCTGGTATCGGCAAATTATCCGGTTACGCCTGGTCGGAAAATATCGGCTGGATCAGTTTTAATAGGGCAGATACGGTAGCGCCGCCCAATAACGATGTTGGAGCGCCTTATAATGTTTTAGCTTATATTGATTCTAATAATAAATTACAAGGTTGGGCGCGGGCCTTGGCTGCTTGCGATAGCGTGCCTTGTACGACCTCAGGCGCGGGTATAAATACCGGCGGATGGGACGGCTGGATACGATTTACAAAGATCACGGCCCCCGCCTATAGCGTTGCATTTAATGATGCCAGCAAGACTTTTGAGGGTTTTGCTTGG
>LBUA01000017.1:1565-12278 GCA_000992345.1 Parcubacteria group bacterium GW2011_GWD2_38_12
GGATTAGTTTCAATAGTATAAATTGCGATACTGATGGCGATGGGGACTCTGACGGGGGGAGCGGATGTCCGCCTTCCGGGACAGTGATGGATCCTTATATGGTTTCCGCTAATTTTGTAATAAATAGGGCTCCTTCAGCATCCAATTTGGGAATAAGTAATTCAAGCACTGCTTATTGTGATAAATTCTTGACATTCCAGTGGACATTTACCGACCCTGATTCTGGTGATACTCAATCAGCGTATAAGATAGAAGCGTCTTATGATGGGGTAACTTATATCATCTTAAGATCTGCTGACAGCAGTGTTACCAGCGTTTCAATTCCATTAAGTGAAATAAGCGCAACGCTCAGCGGTGATTGGTATTCTCAAAGTTTGTATTGGAAAGTGACTGTGACGGATAATGGAGCCGGAACCGGAATAAATAAAAAATCGGCTACTACTACAGCTTCTACTTTTGGCCCGATGCCAGGCAGAGAATATCCGGTGGTTAATTTCACAACCAACCCACTTCAGATTTTAGCTAATCAGGATGTTCAATTTCTAGACAGCTCCATTTGCTACATTTCCGGAGATACTCCAGCCGCATCTTGCTCTAGCTGGCTTTGGACCATTCCTGGAGCGACTTATGTAAGCCCGTCAACATCTACTTTCCAGAATCCAACAGTTAACTTCAGTTCATCCGGCTCAGTCAATGTTTCATTGCAGGCGACAGATGGCGGCGCTCCCGCGTATTCCTGCACTCTCACAAAATCCATAAATATCGGCTTGCCTTTACCGCAAATAAAAGAAAAGAAATAAAAGCTAGCGCAACATTTAACATTTAACATTTAACATTTAACCCGATAAGAGCGAGTAACTGTTAACTGTCAATTGTTAACTGTTAAATTGTTAAATTGCTATTTTTCAAACCCCATAAATATCTCGGTATAGACATCGGCACGAGCTCCATAAAATTAGTGGAACTTAAAAAAGACGGCGACAGAGTGACACTCAACAATTATGGAGAGTTAAAAATTGTTGACTTTATGAATGTCAAAACCGGGAAGATTGATATTTCGCGCCTTTCCGACAAAGAGCTTATTGACATGATTCGTCAATTACTCGTTGCCACAAGAACAAACATCAAAAATGCGATTTTTTCCATTCCGATTTTTTCCAGCTTCGTTACATTAATTGATTTGCCTCCAATGTCCGATAAAGAACTTGCGGAATCCATACCTTTTGAAGCGCGAAAATATATACCCGTTCCGACAAACGAAGTCCAGTTTAGTTGGAGCATCATTGAGGGATTCAGACAACAATCCTCTTCCCAGGCTCTCGCTAACTTGCCTGCATCCAAGGGAACTTCATCCGAGATTACAAGCAGGGTACAAGTTTTGCTTGTTGCCGTACCCAACGAAATAATAAATAGATATAAAAACATTGCTAAAAGCGCCGGTTTAATAGCGGAATTTGAGGTAGAGGCATTCAGTGTCGTGAGGTCATTGATAAAAAAGGGGATTGAAGATAGGGGAGTCGTGATTATTGCCGATATTGGCGCAAAGAGCACGGATATTTGCGTTGTGGACAACGGATTTTTAAGAATGTCGCATAATTTTGAAACGTCGGGCAGTAGTATTACTAAAGCACTGTCTGAGAGCGCGGGATTGAATCAAGAAAAAGCCGAAGAATTTAAAATAAAAAAAGGGATTAAACTGGCCAGCTCCGAAAAGTTGGCGTTAGACAGTATTTTGCCGCTGATTGATATGATTATTTTTGAAATACAAAGAATAGATACGGGTTATCAGCGAAGAACGAGCGGACGCAAGGTGCAAAAAATTATTCTTTCCGGCGGTAGCGCGAATTTGCCCGGTCTCGTTGATTATATCAGTAATCAGCTTGGCATCGTCGTTACTATCGCTGATCCATTTTCAAAATTATCGGCATCCTCAATATTAAATCAAACCCTAAGAGAGATTGGACCGACATTTTCTGTTGCTGTTGGACTGGCCGAGAGGAACTTGATATAATATTGACCATTGACCATTAATTTATATAAACAACAAATAGCAAATAACATTTAACACATTCTGTTAAATGTTAAATGTTAAATATTAAATTGCCTGACATCTCGTTACTCCCAAAAGAATATACAGCTCAAACTTCGTTCGCAGAAAAAAGAGCGGGATTTTTATCTATTGCTTTGTATATTTTTTTATTTTTGATTTTAGCAGGTTGGGGAGGACTTTATTTTTATGGAATTCGGTTGCAAGACGATGCGGAGATTCTAAACGAAAGAATGAAAATGGTGCCAATTCAGGGCAGGGAGTCCGAAGTGGCAAAAATCAACGAGATGAATAAAAAAATCGCCAGTCTCAAGGGTATTTTAGATAATCATATTTTTGCTTCAAACATCTTTAAAAAAATAGAGGATTCCACGCTAAAGACGGTTTATTTTGATAGATTTGATATTGATACAAGAAAGTTAACGCTTTCTTTGTCTGGGGTGGCGGATTCTTATACTACCTTTGCCAAGCAATTCAGCGAATTTAATAAACTCAAAGATGAGGGGATTTTTAGGAAAGTTGACTCTGAATCAATAAAATTCACCAAAGACGGAGTTGAATTCGGTTTTAATATAGCGTTATATGCGAAGATATTTAAAAAATAATTTTTTATTATGCTAAGATTAAGTTTAACATCTATTTTTATTTTTTCTGTCGGGGTGGCCTTGATATTTGTTTTTGTGTTGCCAGCCTGGAACAATATAGACAATTTAATAACTGCAAAGGAAGAGAAACAGAAAGAATTGGTAGAGTTGGAGTCAATAGTCGCCCATATTGACGAATTGTCGGAGCAATACAAAAAAGCTCAGGATGATTTAGAAAAAATATCGTTGGTTATTCCATCTAATCCCCAATTGCCCGAGATTCTTATTCAACTTGAAGAAATGGTAAAAAGGAATGGAATAATAATTGGAGATATTAAATTTTCTCAGGAGCAAGAATCGCTAAAAGGTGAAAAATCAGCATCAAATGGCATTAAGGTCGTAAAAATAAATATTGAGGCAGAGGGCAATTATCTTAATTTAAAGAAATTACTGGAAGACATAGAAGTAAATATACGATTAATGAATGCTGATAGCATTTCTTTCTCAAGGTCAGGCGCTAATCAGGATACTATTAAATTTACAATTGGCATAACTTCATATTATTTAGCCACCGGGAATTAGGAGGGTAAAGGCAAATAATCGCAATAAAATGAAAAATTATGAAGATAAATTTTGATTTTAAAAATCCGGAAAATAGGCAGAAAATAATGGCGGGAATTGTGGTAATTATGATATTAGCCACAATCTCTTTTTTATATTCCTATTATTTCAGTAAATCATCAATTCCTTTTGTGGTTATTCCATCCGGGACAATTTTGACGGAGACATCGCGAACATCAATTCAGGTTGGAGGATTTGATGTTGGCATACTCAAGAATCCGATTTTTATGGATCTTAAAAAATTCGGAGAATACCCCATAAACGTCAAAGAAGATGATCGCGGAAGACAAAATCCATTCGCGCCATATTAAAAATTTAATTCTTGAAATTTAAAGCTTAAAACTTTAATTCGCTATGGCGTATTGAGTTTCATGTTTCATGTTTCAAGTTTAAAGACAGTGTCTGACACTCTAAAACTTATCGATATTTTGGTGGAACAAGGAAAAATTAGCATTGATGATGCTGAAAAATACAAAGCAGAATCTATTTCTGCCGGCAAAAATCCGGAAGACATCATTATTGAGAAAGGAATTTTAAAAGAAAAAGAAGCTTATCAATTAAAAAGCCGAATTCTTGGCGTTCCTGTCAAATTTTTTGAAGAGGGGGAGGCGATTCCCGAAGATGTTTTAAGGGAAATATCAGAAGAAGCCGCGCAAACTTATTTTTTTGTGCCATTCAGAAAAGTTGAGAATTTTCTGGAAGTCGGGATGATTAATCCCGATGATTTTAGAGCGCGTGATGCCTTAAGATTCATATTGCTTCGCAAGCGCCTGGAGCCGAGGGTCTATCTTATAACCAAAAGTGATTTCAATCGCGCGGTTAATCAGTATAAGACTCTAAGAGGCGAGATTGCCGAATCTGTCGTTAGATTAAAAAAAGAATTTGAAGATATCTTTATCGGGGAGAAAGAAGGTGAGGGGGAAAAAGTCATAGAAGAAGCTCCGGTTACGAAGATTTTGGCTGTAATATTAAAACATGCGACCGACGGGAATGCGTCCGATGTTCATATTGAGCCCCTGGAAAATAAAGTGCGGGTTCGTTTTAGAGTTGATGGAGTTTTGCATACAAGCTTAACTTTACCAAGAGACATCAATCAGGCGTTGGTGGCGCACATAAAGATATTAGCAAATTTGAGAATAGACGAATCTAGGGTTCCGCAGGATGGAAGATTCAGGACAAAAATTGGAGACAAGTATATAGATTTGCGTGTGTCCACATTTCCGGCATCGGACGGAGAAAAAGTGGCAATTCGTATTTTAGACACTAGTAGCGGTGTAAAGTATTTAAAAGATTTGGGTTTGGAGGGAAAATATATTGACGTGTTGGAACGGGCGATATCAAAACCATTTGGCATGGTTTTAATTACCGGACCGACGGGAGCCGGAAAGTCTACGACTCTTTACGCTTTGCTCAATATCTTAAATAAAGAAGGTATCAATATAATTTCTCTGGAAGATCCGATTGAATACTATATTGAAGGAGTCAATCAATCGCAGGTTCGACCGGAAATTGGATATGATTTTGCGTCAGGCCTTCGCAGTGTTTTGCGTCAAGACCCGGATGTTATTATGGTGGGTGAGATTCGTGATCCGGAAACAGCCGGACTTGGGGTGCATGCGGCGCTTACCGGCCATGTGGTGCTTTCAACATTGCATACCAATAATGCTCTTGGAGTCATACCGCGTTTGATTGATATGAAAGTAGAGCCGTATTTATTGCCCTCTGCTTTGAATTTGGCGGTTGCCCAGCGATTGGTAAAAAAATTATGCCCTGATTGCAAGAAAGCGGTAAAACCAAATAAAGAAATTTTAGATATGATAAAATTTGCGTTTGAAGAAGTGGGACCCGAAGAGTTAAATTCCCGCAGTATAGATGCGAATAAAGAAATTGTTATATACGAACCGCAAGGATGTCCGAAATGCCTGCATAAGGGCACAAAGGGAAGATTGGCTATTTTTGAAATGTTTGAGATGACCGGAGATGTTGAGAATGTGATTTTGCACGATTTGTCGGAAGCCAATCTTGAGAAAGAAACAAAAAAACAAAAGATGATTTCCATGAGAAATGACGGCATTCTCAAGGTCGTTAAAGGGATGGTTTCTCTTGGGGATGTTGTAAAGGTGGTGGAGGTGGGATAGAATATAGAAGTTGGAATTTAGAAAATAGAAGTAAAATTTTTTAAAAATAATATTTATTCTAAATTCCATTTTTTAAATTTTAGATTCTGTTAAAATGGAAGATTATAAACAACTGTTAAATAATATTCTGGGAGAAATTTTGAAGCAGGGAGCTTCTGATTTTTTAATTGCAGTTAATAAATATCCCATTGCAAGAATAGATAATCGTCTAACGCCCCTGACGCAATTTGAAATTTTAACTTCTCAGGCGACCGAGGGGTTGTGTTTTGCGATGTTGACGGAAGATCAGAGAAAAATATTACTATCCAAGAAAGATATAGATTTTTCTTATTCGTTAAATGAAGAGGCGCGGTTTAGGGTGAATGTGTTTTTGCAAAGAGGTAGTTTCAGCGCGGCAATGCGTTTGATACCGTCAAAAATTCCGACTATGGAATTTTTGAATATCCCTCCCATTGTCCATGATTTTACTCTGCGGGCGACTCAAGGTTTTTTCTTGGTGGTTGGTCCCTCGGGACATGGAAAATCAACGGCTCTTGCCGCTATGATAGATGAGATAAATCATAATAGAACCGAGCACATTGTTACCATTGAAGATCCGATTGAATATTTATATAACCCTGATAGATCAGTGATTGATCAGCGCGAGATCGGTTCTGATGCCCTGGGTTTTTCCGAGGCGCTCCGCGCGTCTTTCAGGCAGGACCCCAATGTTATAATGGTCGGAGAGATGCGCGATCCGGAAACAATCGCCGTGGCGATTACCGCCGCGGAAACCGGCCATCTCGTTTTCTCCACTCTGCACACAAACAACGCAGCTCAAACAATTGACCGTATTATTGATGCTTTCCCTCCTTCCCAGCAAAATCAAATCCGCGCTCAGATGGCCGGGAGTCTGCTCGGTATATTATCGCGCCGTTTGATACCTCAGGTTGGCGGCGGCCGTATAGCGGCGCATGAACTTTTGATTGCAAATTCCGCGGTGAGGAATTTAATTCGCGAAAATAAAACCCATCAACTTGATTTGGTCATTGAAACATCGGGGGAAGAAGGAATGATTTCTCTGAATAGATCGCTTGTGAATTTGGTAAAACAAAAAAATATTACACTGGATCAAGCCCAGCAGTATTCGTTAAATCCCAATGAGTTGAAACTGCTGCTTAAGTAGATATTTAGATCAAAAATAAAAAATCAAATTGCAAAATGACAAATCAAAATTAAAAAATGATTTTAAAAAAAGATTATATAATTTTACATTGAAATTAATTGATTTCATTGATAAATTGCCGAATGACAATGTTTCAAGGAGAATGGGAGATCAATTATTAAGAAGCGGTACAAGTATTATAGGGAATTATATAGAAGGACAATCGTCAAGCAGTAAAAAAGATTTTATAAATTTTTTTAATCACTCTTTAAAATCATCCAATGAAAGCAAATTATGGTTCGCAATACTTAGGGATAGTAAAAGATCGGACTTTAAAAAGACAGAATGGTTTTTGAGGGAACTTGACGAAATATCCAATATTTTTGGCTCAAGTATATTGACATTAAAAGGCAGAAAATAATTTTGATATTTAATATGTCGTTTTGATATTTAATGTCTAATTTTTAATATTTATTATGAAGTTTTCCTATCAAGCAAAAACAAAACAGGGTGAGTTGCAAAGCGGGGTTGTTGAAGCGTTTTCGCGAGAGGCGGCTATTGACGTTTTGCAAAGGCACGGGCTTATAATTCTAAAATTAAATACCGAGTCCGAGGCCCCGACTCTTACGAGACGTATAAGAATTTTTGAAAGCATCAAGAAAAAAGAAGTGGTTATATTTTCTCGCCAGCTTTCTACGCTTTTTAGCGCCAAGGTGCCGTTAGTTGAGAGCTTGCAGATCCTTTCCAGTCAGGCGATAAGCCCTATTTTTCAAGAGATTGTCATGGATATTGCGCGCGAGCTTGAAGGAGGAATGGCATTATCTCTGGCGATGTCTAAATATCCGAAGGTGTTTTCTAAATTTTATGTGAGCATGGTGAAATCCGGCGAAGTGTCGGGCAAGCTAGAAGAAGTTTTCAATTACTTGGCCGAAAGTTTAGAGCGTCAGAATAATCTATCAGCAAAAGTGCTCAACTCACTGATTTATCCGGCATTTATTCTGACGGTTTTCGTGGGAGTTATTATTTTAATGTTTGTATATGTGATACCGAAATTGAAAATTATGGTGGAAGAAACCGGCCAGAGCTTCCCCCTTCCCACAAGAATAATTTTTGGGGTCAGTGATTTTATTATCGTCTATGGACCGTATATTTTACCCCTGATTTTAATAGGGGGCTTCTTTGCCGGCAGATATTTTTTAAATACTCAGTCTGGGCGGTTGATTTTTGACAAATTCAAATTAAAAATTCCGATTTTCGGAGAATTGTTCCAAAAGATTTCCATATCTCGTTTTGCGGAGTCTTTGGGGACTTTGATATCCGGGGGTTTGCCGATTGTGCAGGCGATTGAGGTCACTTCCGATATTGTCGGCAACGAGTATTATAAAAACATTTTTATGCAAACAGCTCAGCAGGTGAGAAAAGGTTTTCCTATAAGTTCTGTTTTAAAACTTTATCCCGATATTATTCCGCCTATGGTCGCTCAGATGGTTTTTGTCGGCGAGGAGACCGGAAGATTGGAAGAGATTTTTAAAAAAACAGCCAATTTTTATGAACAGGAAACGTCTAGGATGCTGGATGCTATGGTTTCCTTGATTGAGCCAATGATGATTATAATGCTTGGCGGTATGGTGTTCATTTTGGTGGCTGCGATATTGATGCCGATTTATAATATTGCGCAGGGGATTTAAGGATAGAATTCAGAAAATAGAAGATAGAATTTAGAGGGTGTGAATAAATAAGTTTTGCGCGGATTTTATAAAATGTTATAATATATGTGGCTTATTAGTTTTTTGCTAGTTAGCTTGTTAATTTAAAAATAAAAAAGGTCGTCTTTAAATTAGTTGTTAGCTATTAGTTTATGATTGATAGCTAATAATTTTAAAAATAATAAAATTAAATTATGTTTTATAAAAATTCAAAAGGTTTTACTTTGATTGAACTTTTGATCGTTATTGCGATTATCGGTATTTTAGCTTCCATCACCTTGGTTAGCTTGAATTCCGCAAGGAATAGAGCCAATAGAGCATCGGCTTTGGCTAGTGCAGCCAGCATTATGCCGGAGTTGGTAACTTGCGCCGATGATGGAGGATTTGGCATGGATGCCGGAGCGCCGGTTATAACGGGCCCGATTTGTTGCGCTGCTGATCCTGCCGCCGTTGCTGATTGTGATGCCGTAGCCGAAGCTAAAAGCGGGCATACCTCTTTATGGCCAGATTTGGGTAATACCGGATGGGCGTATGCGACTCCGACGGGATCTCTTTCGGCTACAGATTATGTTTATACACTCACTAAAGCCAGTGAGACAACAATTACTTGCACATTTGCCACTAGTAAATGTCAGTAATTTTAATTTGAATCAGTAAATTAAAAACTTCGCTCAATAATCACGGGCGAAGTTTTTAATTTCTATAAAACGCGCGTATGCTATAATAAGTAATATGGATTACATTATTTTATTTCTTTTGGGTTCTGCCATCGGCAGTTTTTTGAATGTCTTAATTTATCGCCTTGAAGAGAGTGAAAAGCGAAAAACGCAAAGCGAAAAAGAAGACTCCAACTATCAAGGTTCAATTTCAATAGTTTTAGGGAGGTCGTATTGTCCGAATTGTAAGCATCAGATTCGCTGGTATGATAACATTCCGATTTTGAGTTTTTTGATTTTACGCGCCAAATGCCGAGATTGCCACGAAAAGATATCAATTCAATACCCACTAATAGAAATAGCAACGGGTATGCTATTTCTATTAATTTTCAATTTTCAATTTTCAATTTTCAATAAATTTTCAATAATCAATTTTCAAACAATTCAAATAACCGATTGGATTGTTTTGATGTATTTACTGGCTACGTTTTCTGGTTTGTTCGCTATATTGGTTTATGATTTCAAGCACTATATTATTCCCAATAAAATTATCTATCCACTTATTGCGCTAGTTTTAGGATTTGGCATTTTGAATTTGTTTGGAAATTGGAATTTGAAAATTGAAAATTTTAATTCTTGGCAAGAAATCATTCTCTCTTTATTGATTCCATTGTTCTTTTTATTTCTAATTGTAATATCAAATGGCAAATGGATGGGTATGGGTGATGTGAAGTTAGCGCTTTTTATGGCTTTATTTTTGGGTTGGCCCAGTGTTTTAGTGGCTGTTTTCTCCGCTTTTTGGCTTGGAACCTTAGTCGGCCTTCCGCTTGTTATTTTTGGCAAGAAAAAAATGCAAAGCCAGATTCCCTTTGGTCCGTTTTTAATTATCGGAACTTTCATTGCATTTTTCTGGAGCAGTCAAATTATTCAATGGTATCTGTCAATTAGTTATTAGTCTGCCAACCGGCTGATAGTTATTAGCTATGGGCTTTTGAATTTGATATAATATATTCAATAAAATTTTCAATTTCCAAGTAAAAAAATTTCCAAACAAATCTCAATTTCTGATGAATCAAATTTCAAACAAAACCTATAAATCCAATTTAGATGACAGAACTCTGGAGTTTGCCAAAAGAATTGTTCATTTAAGCAGAGCATTGCCAAGAGATACGGTTAACTTGGAATTGAAAAAGCAATTAATAAGATCAGGGGCTTCTGTTGGAGCCAATTATAGAGAAGCCAATGATGCTTTAAGTAAAAAAGATTTTGTTTATAGATTGCGAATTAACCGTAAAGAGGCCAAGGAAACACAGTATTGGCTAAATCTTATCATTGAAGCTAATCTTGAATTTCAAAAAAGAATAGAACCGCTTTTGCAAGAGTCAATAGAACTTATAAAAATATTTTCATCAATAATTGAAAAATCAAAATAACTATGTTTAAAAATTGGGGATTAAGTATTTGGAAATCGTTTGTAAATTGTAGGATTGGAAATTGGAAATTAGAATCTCAACAAGGTCACACTATAGCCGAGTTGATGGTGGTTGTGACAATTATTATTGTATTGAGTGGCATTTCTTTGTATAACTATCAGATTCGCAAAAAAAGCGATATTTTAATTCTTGAAACTCAGAAGGTTGCTCAGGCAATAAGGAGAGCGCAGAATTTGGCTCTATCTCCGCAAGTAGGGGGAAGCAATGTTAATGGTTTTGGAGTTTATATTATAACAACTGTAGCTGGAGGAAAGATCACGATTTTTAAAGATTTAAATGCAGATTATAAATACTCAAGCGGAGAGTCCGGAGAGTCCATTGAAG
>LBUA01000018.1 GCA_000992345.1 Parcubacteria group bacterium GW2011_GWD2_38_12
TTTTGAAGGGCGCGGAAGTTAATATTTTAAAAGATGGATTATTAGATATTTCTGACGAGGTATTGGCGCAATTGGATATTGTTGGCGCGGCAGTGCATTCGCATTTTAATTTATCAAAAAAAGAACAGACGGAGCGGATAAAAAAAGCGATGCGAAATAAAAATGTGGACATCATATTTCATCCGACTGGGCGGGTGATAAATAAAAGGCCGGCCTATGAATTGGATATTGAGGAAATTATAAAAACCGCGAAAGAAACAGGAACTATTTTAGAAATAGACGCTTATCCGGATAGATTAGATTTAAAAGATGAGTATATAAGAAAAGCGATTGGGTCCGGGGTAAAATTATCAATTAATTCCGATGCCCACAATATCGGCCATTTGTATTATTTGTATTTTGGTATCGCCCAGGCCCGTCGCGGATGGGCGGAGAAAAAAGACATTATTAATGCTTGGCCATTGGAAAAAATGCTGAAAATGTTAAAATAATGTTGATATGCCTTTATTTTTTACAATTTTAATCGCCAGTTTTATTGTTTCACTGATTGCTCTTATTGGCGTGGTTTTATTGATATTAAAATCTGATATTGCTCGCAGATTTTCGCTTTATTTTATCAGTTTTGCCGCTGGTGCTTTGCTTGGCGCGACATTTTTTGAGATTTTGCCGGAGGCTTTTGCGACCGGCATAAAGGTGCCCGATATTTTATTGTATGTTTTATTCGGGATTCTAGTATTTTTTATTTTAGAGAAATTATTTATTTGGTATCATTGCCACGGAGAAACTTGTGTAGCGCACAGACAGCAATCGGCGCCATTAATTTTAATCGGAGACATAGTTCATAATTTCGTTGACGGTATTATCATTGCCCTTGCTTTTCTGGTTGATATAAATTTAGGTATTATTACGACTGTTGTTGTTATTTTTCATGAGATTCCCCAGGAAATCGGGGATTTTAGCATTTTAATTTTTGGAGGAATGACTAAAGCCAAGGCCTTAACGTGGAATTTTATAACTGCCTTAAGTGTGGTCGCGGGCGCCACTATTACGTATTTTCTATCAGATTTTTTCAATGGCATAATCGGTATTTTGTTGGCTTTAATTGCCGGGCATTTTATTTATATCGCTACCGCTGATTTAATTCCCGAGCTTCATAAAGAAACTAGATTTAGAGTATCTTTTATTCAAATTTCTTTATTATCTTTAGGAGTTTTTATTATTTGGATTATGGGAAAAATTTTATCCTATTAAATTATGAATTTTTTAAAATATCGGACTCCATTTTTATTTTCATTGATAGCTGTTTATTTTTTGGGATATTTATACCGGTATGA
This sequence comes from Parcubacteria group bacterium GW2011_GWD2_38_12, assembly GCA_000992345.1. Taxonomy (GTDB): domain Bacteria; phylum Patescibacteriota; class Minisyncoccia; order GWC2-36-17; family GWC2-36-17; genus GWC2-36-17. The sequence goes on from LBUA01000018.1 coordinate 1,335, forward strand.
TTTTGGGTTTGGTCTTAAAATAAACGAATTATTAACAGAATCTGTGCATTATATTGTTTTTATTGTTTTTGGATTTTTAACTTGCCATGCCATGTGTCTTGGCGGGAAAATTAAAAGGCCCCATACAATATATGCTTTTGCCATAATATTTTTTATTTCAGTAATTGGAGTTTTCAATGAAGTCAGAATTCATCCCGAACACGGAGGCAATGTTCGCGATATGTTTTTTCATTTAAGCGCGGGGATTTTGGGGATGATTATCTGGCGTCTAGCATTATTAACTAGAAAAAACATTGTTTAATATAGTGAAAGACACATTAAAAGATATTTCAAACAGTAATTCTATCAGATATTGGTTGCCGATATTACTATGGGTCTGGTTTATTTATTATCTTTCCGACCAGCCGTCTCTTAAAAGTTCGTTTGATCCTCTATGGGATATGTTATTGAGGAAGATTTTTCACATGATTGAATTTGGCATTCTCGCCTTTTTAATGTCCAGAACGCTGGGATTTTATAAGGTTAACGGATGGAAATTTTGGTTTTTAGTATTGACCGTGTCTTTTATTTACGCTGTTTACGATGAGGTGCATCAGAGTTTTGTGCAGGGAAGATACGGGACCATCAGGGACATGCTTGTGGATTTCAACGGCGCCTTTTTGGGGGTAGTAGTTTGGCATTTATATAAACTTGAAGGTAAGAAAAAGAGGAAGCATCAATAAAGCCAATACAAAAACCGTCCGCCTTAGGCGGACGGTTTTTGTATTGGTAAATTTTTATTTGGCGATTTCTATGATTTTATCAAAAATATGAGGAGAGTTTATTGCTATATTTGAAAGAGTTTTTCTGTCCAGTTGGATGTCTGCTTTTTTAAGGGCAAAAATCAGTTTGCTGTAGGTAATGCCTCGTTCCCTTGAAGCGGCGTTGATACTTATTTCCCACTCCGTTCTAATATGTCCCTTTTTCTTTCGGCGATCATGAAAAGCGCTTGAAAGAGCGTGCATTGTTGCATCTTTGGCAAGATGATATTTGGATTTTCTGCCCCACATATAGCCCTTGGCTAATTTTAGGACACCTTTTCTTCTTTTGTTGGCAGCAACGCCACGTTTTACTCTAGTCATACGCTTACGCTTAGCGATACAAATATACTGATGACATACTAATTATACAAATAATACTAATAAAAAATTCGTATTATTCGTTGCATTCGTATAAATTTGTATATTGGTATTATATTATATTTAATAATGCAAAAAATCCCTAATCTTTCTTTGGTCGGTTTTATGGATTTGTTTCACTTCGCTGTGTTTTTGGTTAACGCTCCCGGGTTGTTTTGCGTTGAAATGGTTTTGATGCCCGCTTCTTCTTAGCATTTTTTTCTTGCCGGTAAATTTAATCCTTTTCGCGATTGATTTTCTTGTTTTTGCTTTTTTTGCCATTGTTGTCTAAATTTTCAAGCGGAGCGAATGTGTAGCGAATAAAATTTAGCTACAACAATGAGCACTCCGTAAAATTCTTTCAATAAACTCTATATTCTATTTTAGTATAAGCCGCAGGCGCCCATATCTATAGCTCATTCGGAATTGGGGCGGGGTCGCCATCAGCTAAACAATGCGTCAAAGTATACTTATTTTTCAAAATAAGTCAAACCTTTTTATTTTTTCCCCGGAGTTATAATTGTTGATATTCCCGAAGGAAGGAATTTTTGGGGTTGGTCTATTTGAAACGGAGATTGAATTAAGCTGATAAATTTTTTCATTCTTTCTTTGGCAAAATCTTTTAATGCTTTTTCACGCCCTCTCAATACCAATTCTATTCTTACTTTATTTCCCTCCTTCAAGAATTTGTCTGCTTGTGTGGCCCTTACTTCCATGTCATGGTCAGAAATTCTGAAAGTGAGGCGGATGCCTTTTACCTCCACTTTTTTTGTTTTGGATTTTTGTTGGCGCGCCATTCTTTCTTGTTGGTATTGATATTTGCCATAGTCTATTATTTTGCAAACGGGCGGCTTTGCAGTGGGCGCGATTTCCAATAAATCTAATCCGCGTTCGTGGGCAAGACGCAGGGCTTCTTGAATCGGTAAAACTCCGATTTTTTGGCCGTTTTCGTCAATTACCAAAACTTCAGGCACTCTTATATATTCGTTTATGCGGATTCTTTTTTGTTGCGCTTGTGGTTTATAGAATTTGTTCATTGGATTTATTTGTGTTGTTTATAATTTATAACACAAAAAAACCGATAAAAAAAGGGCCCCTTTAAGGCCCTTTGGTTTTAAATGTCAGATATAATACTGAATTCAATTTTTATTTTTCTTTCCGCGAGATAATATTTCGCCTCTCTTATTTCGCTTTCCTTTCCCGTTATTTCTATGGTCATAACTCCGGATAATTGCTCGCCTTTTATTAGGGGAGGTACTCTCGCTTCTATTAAATTTACAACGAGCTCAGGAAATTTCTTAAACACATCATTAAGCACGGGGTTTCTTATCTCATTTTCCGGAACAGTTATTATCCATTTTTCCGTCACCATCTTATTTTTATTCCCCTTCTTCTTTCTCGTCATCTTAACCTCCCAGCTCACTGAATTTTAATAAATATTTAACATACTTTATTATTTTTTGCAAGGCCGTTTGGTAATGCGCGTAGACAAATTCTATCCCTATTTTAGTAAATTTTCCGAAAGTATTGTTATGTGGAAGTGGCGGGAATCGCCTCTCCCTGCGGTCGAGATTCTCCATTTTGAATCTATTCGGGAGATACCCTCATAGTCAAAATGGGAACCACGGTTCGCTTCCCGCCTCACTAAAGAGAGCGGAGTTATCCTTGGTGGAAGTGGCGGGAATCGAACCCGCGTTGAAGAGATTGTTTTATAAAAACTCTACAAGTTTAATCCGTTTTTAGATTGAAATTCAGATGTAAAGCGGATAAAAAACTCCGAATTCTAGCTTGAGATAATTGCAATTTGCCGGCCCCAAACAATCCAGCAAACAGCTCTCGATGGTTGACACCGGTTGACTCCCTATCGAGAATCAAGAGACCGATGAGCTAAAGCGTTAAGCTAAAGCTGGTGCGAATGAGAATGACGCAAAAGCGCTTCTCAATCTAGCTGTAAAATTTGCATTTAACAGGTTGCTTCCCGAGATTTACGAGGGCAGGAAAGCATCCTCGACTTGGTTTTTATAAAATAGCTCCCTTTTCGAAGCCGATCACTCCCAATGTAGTTTAAAGTTATAAGTTAAAAGTTGAAAGCGGTTCATTGTTATACCGTAGACGCTTTTGTTCTTTTAACTTTATACTTTTAACTTTTAACTGTTAAGGTGCCGTCTTATTTCTCGCCCCACATCTCGTTTTTTAACAGCTTCTCGTTTTTCGTATTTTTTCTTCCCTCGACAGAGACCAAATTCCAGTTTTACGAGATTCCTTGCATTATAAACACGAAGCGGTATCAATGTCAAGCCTTTTTGTTGGGTAAGGCCTATAAGTCGTTTCAATTCTTTTTTGTGCAACAAGAGGGAGCGAGTTCGTTTAGAGTCGTAATCTGACGGAGTATTTTGTGGTTGATAGGGCGGAATGTCGGAGTTTAAAAGATAAGCTTGATTGCCGCGAATCAACACAAAAGAACCGGCAATGTTTATTTTCCCGGTTTTGACTGCTTTGGCTTCAAAACCCCTTAAGACTATGCCGGCATTAAATGTTTCCAGTATCTCGTAGTCAAAATATGCTTTTTTATTTTTTGCTAATTCGGTCATAACTGTTTATGAAGTAGTTAGTAATCAGTAGTATAGTGGAATTTTAAGGAATTGGGAATTACATTTGGAATTTTATTAGAAATTAGAAATTGCCAACCAAAATACTCCGTATTTTGGTTGGCGTGGTTATCCACAGTTTCCATTGTTGTAATTGACTTTTGGGCATATTTCTGCTAGGATTAAATAGATGGTCGGATAGTTTTGATTTTGCGATTTTGGAAAGGATTTAACTATTAGTACTCAATTTTCTGACAAAGATTCGCTTTTTAAAGAAAGCGGATCCAAATATTTAAGATTCAAGCCAAATTTCAGACTCCGTGTAAACGGAGTTGTTGCGTTTTTAAGGGGGTCTTGGCTAAAAACCGCATTTTTACTGGGGGTCAAAAAATCGGCAAATTTAATTTTGGCGATTTTCTTGTTTATTTTCAGTTTTCAGGTTGTTTTTGCTTCCTCTGACTCTATTTTTAGCGCCAGTAGCTTGGATTGGGTGAGAAGTCAGATAATCGGCGCTTTTTCAGATAATAGCAAAGATACTCAAACAACCACGGATATTCAAAATCTAATGGTTTCTCAAGATAGCTATCTTATTAAAACATCTTCGCCTAATACGGAAATATCCCCTACTGATCAGAGAAAAGAATTGGTAATTGAATATAAAGTAAGGGAGGGCGACAATCTTACAAAAATTGCCAGGGATTTTGGTATTTCTTTAAACACTCTTTTATGGGCTAATAATCTGGAGTCAGTAAGTATCATAAAAGTGGGTCAAGAATTAAGGGTTCTTCCCATAGATGGAGTTTTATATACGGTGAAAAGGGGAGACACCCTAATCGCTATTTCTCAAAAATATAAAACAAATCAAGAGCAGGTGATTGATTTTAATGATTTATTGGCTGATGGCTCATTAAAAGAAGGGGTAGAATTGATTTTGCCGGGCGGTATTATGGCTTTTTCCGAGACAATAGCCGCAAAAAAGCCAATAACCCAGGCGCGCGCTACTGTAAATAAAACCGTATCAGCGGTTAAACGGGCGACCAAATTAGCCTTTGAAGCGGCTGAGAAATTTTTCATCATCCCTGTGTCTGGTATTATCACACAAGGAAAACATAACTACACTCCGCCGGCTATTGATATCGGCAATTCTTGTGGAACATCAATTTTTGCGGCGGCTGATGGTGTGGCTACCAGTATTTTTGAAACAAATTCACGCTCAAGATATGCTGGAGGCGGATATGGCAATAATATAAGAATTCAACATTCCGACGGATCTATTTCTTTGTATGCTCATTTATTAGCGGGAAGTTTGTCGGTTAATGAGGGAGAGACGGTAAAACAAGGGCAAAAAATAGCTGAGATAGGCGGTGGCTGGGCCAAAGGAGGGGTGAGAATGGCGGGCGCTGGTCGTTCTTCTGGATGTCATTTGCACTTTGAAGTGAGAAACGGAATAAATCCTTATACAGCTTATCGCAGAGGAACGGTGGTGAAGACGCCGGCGGCTAATCTGGCTATCGATGAAAGCGCTACGGGAGCCGGCGATTCCAGCGACGGTGATAATAATGGCACTGGTTTTTCTGGGGTAGTTTCTGAACCATTTGGTTCAAATAAAGGCGCGATTTCGGAGCCATATAAAGGAAACCAATAACAAATAACTCATAGCAATACCAAAAACTGCCGAGGGATATCCTTGGCAGTTTTAGTTTTATTTACTTCTAGTTTCTAAATTCTATCCGCCGCGGCGGACTAACTTCTAGTTTTTATCCTTGCTGTCTATATTGCAGAGCTTCAGTAATGTGATAATCTTTAATATTTTCGGAGGCATCCAAATCTGCAATAGTACGACTGAGTTTGAGAATTTTATGAAAGGATCTTGCGGATAATTTCAGGGAATTCGCGGCTTTTAAAAAAAGATTTTTAGTTGGCGCATCTAAGATGCAATATTTTTTAATTTGGTTGGAACTCATCTCTGTATTGGTTAAGATTTTTTCTCCGCCAACCGGCGGATTAAATCTTTTCAGTTGGATATTTCTTGCATTGATAACGCGTTCGCGAATTTTCTCCGATGGCTCAGATTTATTATTTGAATGTAATTTTTCCAATTTTACATTCGGGACGTTGATATGAATATCAATTCTATCTAATAATGGTCCGGATAGTTTTCTTTGATATTTGGATATTTGGCTTTGGGTGCAGATGCAAGGTTTTTGATCGCTTTCAAAATATCCGCAAGGGCAGGGATTTTGAGCGGCAACCAGCATAAATCTTGCGGGAAAGGTGATGGCGCTTTGCGCGCGGGAAATTTGGATTTCTCCGGATTCCAGCGGCTGGCGCAAAGTTTCAAGAGCATGGCGGGGGAATTCCAAGAATTCATCAAGAAATAAAATGCCGCGATGAGCTAAACTTATTTCTCCTGGTTTTGGATTTGCGCCTCCTCCGCAAAGAGCGATGGCGGATGCCGAGTGATGGGGATTGCGGAACGGACGGCAGGACACAAACGGTTGATTTTCCGACAATAACCCAGCAATGCTGTAAATTTTTGTTATTTCCAGCACTTCTTTTTCCGTTAAGGGCGGCAAAATAGATGGCAAAGTTTTAGCTAATAAAGTTTTTCCCGCTCCCGGAGTTCCGGACATTAATATATTATGGGCGCCGCTTGCGGCAATCTCCAGAGCGCGTTTAGCGGTTTCTTGGCCGTGGATATTTTCCATATCCAGATCATAATTTTGGTTTAATTGAGATTTTTCTATACCAGAACCAATTGTTATTTTTTGCTTGTTATTGGTGGCATTATTTTCCCCCAGGTAATTTATTAGATCTTGCAGATTTTCAACTGCCACTATTTTTAGTTCGGATACGATGTTGGCTTCCTCAAAATTTTGGCTGGGCAAAAATAATGTTTTATCGGTTTTCTTGGCAAAAATCGCAATGGGTAAAATTCCATTAGCAGGTCTGAGACTACCATCGAGAGAAAGTTCTCCGACGAATAGTTTATCATCCGTTTGAAAATTTTTTATTTGCTCCGTGGCTCTTAGATATCCAAGGGCAATGGGGAGGTCATAAGCCGGACCGTGTTTTTTAATGTCAGCCGGAGCTAGATTGATGATGACTTTTTGATTTTGATAGCGTGGGGGCTTGAGTCCGCAATTTTTAATGGCATATCCCACCCTTTCTTTTGATTCCTCAACAGCTTTATCGGGAAGCCCGACGATATTAAAAGAGTGAAGGCCATTTGAGACGTCAACTTCCACCTCTATAAGTTTGGCATCAAGGCCGGAAATGGTGGCGGAGAGAATTTTGGAGGGCATAAGCGCTTCGTTAAAATCAAAAATTAAAATGTAAAAATCAAAATTTTAACATTTCGCCTTGCGGCATTATTTTGATATTTAATTTTTAATATTTTATATTATTTGCAATGCACGTGCGTTCTTGCCGAGGGTTCTACCTCCAATCTTTCTGTTTCTATTTGTTTTCCGCATGATTCGCAAACGCCATAGTTTTTATTTTCTATTTTTTCCAGCGCCAAATCAATGTTTTGGAGTCTGGTTTCCAGAGCGTATTCTATCGGCAATGCATTGGAATATTCTTCGACTTCGTTAGCGTTTTCATCTTGCTCTGTTCGTTCATCTCCAAATTGGGGAAAATCAGTCTCCCAGTTGTTTTTGACCTCTGGGTCTTTGTGGGCAAAAGAAGAGAGCTCCTCCTCTAGAAGTTTTTTTTCTTCAATTAATTTATTTTTAAGTTTGGAAACGATTTCTTGGTTCATAAGTTGATGGAATTTAGAAAGTAGAAGAAAATTATTTCTAATTGCTATATCCTATTTTATTTGCCGATGGGATAAGCGTTAAATTCGGCGGTCGTTGCTATTTTGATTTCTTCTTGAGGCAGCGTTTTGGGATTATTGATGAGATATTTTTTGCCCTCTTTAATTTCATACACTTTAACGCCTTTTTCCAATCTAATATATTTTACATCGGGAAGACTAGCGAGCTCTTCTTGGGTTATTTCTATCTCGCTATTAGGGGCGTATTTTGAAGCGAGAAACGCTTTGACGCTCGGAATCCATAATTTCTTGCCGTCTATTACTCTGTATATTTTTGTGTCATTTTGCGCTCTTACCAATGTTCCATTTGAAAAAGTTCTGATGGTCGGAATTTTAATGCCGGTTATTTCATAGAGCATGTCTTTTGATGTTGCCACAATGAATTTTTTATCTTCGTCGGAAATTGCAATAGCCAAAGAAAGATCAAGAGAAGAGAGGTCTATTTGTTTGATTATAAAATTTCCTTGTAAACTGTCTTTGAAAAGTATTTCCTGGGATTTTTCTGGCTGGTTTTCAATATAAAGATTTTTCAAGTCGTCTAAGATATATTTTTGCCAAGTCGTGATATTATTGAGCACTGTGACGCCGTCCGAGATTTTTGCTATGAATCCGTAGCGTATTTTACCGTTTTGATTGGAAGCTAAAATTTCCCCATCTCTTATTTCATTGGCGATAGCTTCCGGGATTATTATATCAAGTATTGCTAATGATTTTGAAAATGAAAAATAAGATTTCTCTGTTTCAGAAACATATTTTATTAAAATTCTTGCGAGTTCTCCGTCATCTATTTTTTTGGCGGAACTGGAAATTTGAGAAATTAACAGAGAGGTTGTTTCGTTGGAAACTGTTTCTGTGTCTGTTTGGACCATAATATCCAAATCGGTCGCCGCAATTTTTATCGGAAGATCGGGTTCGGCTATGACAAGAGGAGGTAATTTTTCCACTACTTTTGGCGCGGGAATTTCTTTCACAAAAAACCACCAATAGCTAAAGCCAATCGTGCCGATTAAAGCTACGATAACGGCAGTCGCTATAATCATCAAATTTAAATGCGAAATGGAAAATGGCAATCTGGAGAGGAGAGATTGTTTCGGGGCAGGCGGAGGAATGAACTCCGGTTCTAATGGCGGCATCATTGGTTGCGGGGCAAGCGTGACTGGAGGGGCATAAATTTGCGGTTTGATTTTCAATCCCGGGAATAATGGAGGAGGGGTCGGAGTCGGTTCAAATTTTAGAGGAGGAATGGATGGAATTTTGGGTGTTTCTGTGGCGGGCATAATAGGGGGAATACTGCGTTTTAATGAAGGAGGAATAATTGGCGAAGGAGGAATAATTGGAGCCTTTTCCGCAATAATTGGCGAAGGAGCCGGTCTTATAGTGGGCGGTTGCGGGGGCTGTTGCGCGGGCGTTGGTGTGGTAGCAACAGTAGCGGAAGGTGGGACGATTTTTTCTGGTTGAGGCGCGGTGGGGATTGGCCTTATAATCTGTGGAGGAGCGGGGGGAATCGGTTTTTGCAGAGTTATTTTTGGCGGAGGAAGCGGTGGCGGGGTGGGCATTTTTATTGCAGCGGAAGTTGTCGTTTCTTTTTTGGCGCGCTCCAAATCTTGCGCCATCGTGCGAATGGAATATTTTACGGGCTGAGGAGAT
>LBUA01000019.1 GCA_000992345.1 Parcubacteria group bacterium GW2011_GWD2_38_12
CGGTCCGTTGTAGCCGGTGCGTATATCAATACCGTTTTTATTGACAACAATCGCGCCAACTTGACGACTATAACAATGGCTTTCTCTGGCAATCATTTTTGCGCGTTTTAAATATTTTAACGCTCTTTTCCATTCCAATGAAGAATGCTTTAGAATGAAAATCATACCTTCTTGTCTCATCTTTTCAATCGTTGGCCGTTGGTCTTTATGGGCATAGCCTTTAAGTACTAAAAATTTTATAAAATCTCCATGACCGTATCTACCGGTAAAATCATAAAAATCATAACGTTTTTCCCCTTTAACGTAGACCCCATCAAGCATATAGCCCTCCTTTTTAAAGTGCTTCTTTTGAGAACACTCTACAAAAAATACCTCTAAAAAGCAATGCTGCCCGTCAATTAGACGGGCAGCATTGCTTTAAAATCGCAACCTTGCAAAACAAATTAGTCTTTAATCGTGATTCCCATATTACGGGCGGTTCCGGCGATAATATTCATCGCTCCGTCCACATCATTGGCATTTAAATCCGTCATTTTAATCTCGGCTATTTCTTTCAATTGTTGCTTTGTAATGCTCCCGACCTTACCGGTCAAAGGAGTTGCAGAACCCTTTTCCACTTTAGCCGCCTTTTTAAGCAAATCCGAAGCTGGAGGCGTCTTTAATCTAAAGGTAAAAGTTCTATCCTCATAAATCGTAATCTCCGCGGGAATAATACTGCCTTCTTTATCTTTTGTCGCCTCATTAAACTGCAAACAAAATTGCTGGATATTTAATCCATGGGGACCAAGCGCAGTGCCCACTGGCGGAGCTGGAGTGGCTTTCCCGGCCGGAAGCTGTATTTTTAAAATTGTTTTTATTGGTTTTGCCATACGCTTACGCTACGCGATACTAATATACCAATGACATACGAATTATACTAATCCGCCGCGGCGGATTCATTGTATTCGCATACATTCGTATATTGGTATTATATTTAAATTTTCTTAACCTGCAAGAAATCCAATTCCACGGGGGTATCGCGCCCAAAGAGCGAGACCAATACTTTAATTTTCCCCTTTTCCGTATCTATCTCGGAAACCTTGCCATCCATATCTTTAAATGGTCCATCCGCGATTTTTACCGCATCTCCAATAACAAAATCAATTTTGTATTTTGGCTCCTCAACGCCCATTCTTTTTTGTAATTCTTTAATTTCTCCATCGGATAAGGGAGTCGGAGTGGTGCCTGAACCGACAAATCCGGTCACTCTCGGAGTATTGCGGACAACATACCAAGAATCATCCGTCACGAGCATTTCCACTAAAACATATCCAGGATAAATTTTTTCTTCCACAACAAATCTCTTTCCACCTTTTATTTTTATTTTTTTTTCTTTGGGAACAAGCACATTGAAAATTTTATCCTGCATATCCATGGATTCAATGCGTTGATTCAAATTGCGCGCTACCGCGTCCTCATATCCGGCATATGTATGAACCGCATACCAATTGCGTCCAATTTCCAGTTGTTGCTTGGCCATAATTTATTTCAATATATACGTCTCCAATAAATCTGATAATCCGAAATCAATTCCCCCAAAAAATACCGCCAAAGCCGCGCTAATACCAATAACAGCAACAGTGTATTTTATGGTCTCTTGCTTTGTCGGCCAAACGACCTTCCTCATTTCCGATCTGACCTCCAGTAAAAAATTTTTAATTTTTGAAAACATAGGTTTTAACCAATTTTAAAAGCCCTTTCGGGCTTTATTAATTGTTTTTATTATATATGAAATATCATAAAAAAGTCAATAGAAAAAAGGTGGCCATTTGCCACCTTTTTTATTTTCAATTTAGCTTAATTTATCACAAATCTTTTTCTCCTTCTTTATTGCCCGATGTTCCTCCTCAATACATTGTTCATAATATCCTAAAATAGATTTACGCCGACTATCTAAAAAATCTTTTATTGGCTGAAAAATCTTTCCAAAACAACACTCCCCTATCTGCTTGCCATTATAATGCGTCAAAAGCTTAGAATCGCCAGCTTCTCCATCGCAATCATCGGGACATTTGCCATTCTTATTAAACCTATCTCCGCCACATACGGGATCGGCTGTTTTGCAAATCTCGCAGTATCCATAACAATTCCCGCTTGTCCCAAAAAGTTCATGCACAAAGCAATCAATATCGTCCATATTCGCCCTCCTTTTTTATGTTTTTAACGAACTTATATTAAACAAATCGTTAATTAATCTTGTCTCCTCTGCTTTTACGATTCCAATCCAACCAAGTAATTAAAATCGGGCTGGCAATAAATATGGATGAATAAGTCCCCGCACCAATACCAATCAAAAGCACCAGAGCAAAATTATGAATTGACTGGCCGCCAAAAAAATATATCGCAAACAAAACCAAGATAACCGTCAAAGAAGTATTGAGCGATCTAATAAAGGTTTGATTCAAACTTTTATTAACTATTTCTTTAAATTCTATTCTGGGAAACTTCATTAAGTTTTCACGGACCCGATCAAAAACAATAATAGTATCATGAACGGAATAACCAAGCACAGTCAATATTGCCGCAATAAAAGCAGTGTCAATTTCCGTATTATAAAATTTGCCTAGCGCGGCAAACACACCTATTGGTATAATCACATCATGAAAAAGAGCTATCAGAGTGGCAATGCCGTACTTCCAAGAAACGAGCGGAAAAGAAACCTTTCTAAAAGCAATCGCTATATAAATAACAATAATGATCAAAACCATGGAAATCGCCCAGATGGATTTTATTCTCATTTCATTGCCGATCGTCGGACCGATGGAAGTAAAGCTTTTTTCTGCCAAATAATCGCTTTCTTTATCACCTCGCAATTTACTTAAAATGTCCTGATGGGTTTCTTCATCTATATCCTTAAAGCGCAGTATCGCTCCTTTATCGCCCGATGGCTGAATAATCACATCTTCAACTCCGGAAGATTTAATCGCCTCCTTAATAAAGTCATTGGAAGAGCGTTCATTTTTATATTCCACCTCCATCAAACTTCCTCCGGTAAAATCAATGCCGAGCTTCAGTCCCCAAACAGCCAGAGCATAAATACTCACCGCAATCATCGCGCCTGATAAAATATAATATAATTTTCGGTATTTTATTATGTTCATACGCTTACGCTAAGCAATACTAGTATACGAATGCTTACGAATGTAACAAATAATACGAATGAAATTTATTGGTATTATTAGTATAATTCGTATGTCATTAGTATATTAGTATCATATTTATCTATACCAAATCCAATTGAATCTCTCTGCCCAAGTGCCGATGAATCCCTTTAAAAATATTCTTGTCACAAAAATTGCTGAAAACATTGATATGACAACACCAATAAACAATGTCAAAGCAAAACCGCGAACAACCGAAGTCGTAAAATAATAGAGCACAACACAAGTGAGCATTGTCGTCACGTTAGAATCGCGAATCGAAAGCCATGCTCGTTTAAATCCCTCGTCAACGCTTTGGGTGAATGTCTTGCCACTCCTAAATTCTTCGCGCATACGGGCAAAAATCAAAATGTTCGCATCCACCGCCATACCAATAGATAATATGACCCCGGCAATACCGGCTAATGTCAGGGTTACGCCAAACAACTTAAATACCGCAAGTAGTAAAACCGTGTAAATCCCTAGAGCAAATACCGCAAGCAACCCGGGAATGCGATACCACAAAATCATAAATATTGCTACAGCCAAAAATGCATAAAGTCCGGCCTTCAGACTTTTATCCAGCGCGATACTCCCGAGCGATGACTCAATATTTTGTTGAGAAACTAATTTTATCGGCACAGGCAAAGCTCCGGAATTCAATCTTTGAACCATTTTTTTGGCTTCGTCAATTGTAAATTGTCCGGAGATAACCGCTTTCCCTCCCGTTATTTTTTCATTTACACGAGGGGCGCTGATTGGCGATCCATCCAAGTAAATAACCAGTGGTTTCCCGATATTTTGCTCCGTCAATTGTTCAAATATTTTTGACCCTTCATCATTGAATTCCAAATTCACAAGCGGTTTTTGCGTACTTTGATCAAAAGAAAGCGATGAATTTTTAAGATACTTTCCGGTCAATTGCGTCGGCAATGCATAGGGATCTTGCATTAAAGCGTCTTTATCGCCCTGTTTTTGTTTTTCTAAAATCTGATTTGATTCTTCTTCTTCCCTTATTGTCTTGAATTCCAAATAGGGTGTCTCGCCTATCATCTTTATGGCATCTTTAATATTTTTAATGCCTGCCAATTCCACTATCAAACGATATTGTCCGCCTTGTCCTTTATTAACTTGTACAAGCGGTTCGGCAATGCCGTATAAATTAACTCTTCTTTCAATAACATCGCGAAGACCATTCATGGCCTCTGCCTGATTGGCGTTTTCAATATTTCCCAAATCAGCATCATAAACAAGATGCGTCCCGCCCTGCAAATCAAGACCGAATTTAAATTGCTTATTCCAAAAATGCGGAATCTGGAATTTAGAGTTTAGAGATTGGAGATTGGAGCTTGAATTAAAATAGTCGGCGCCTTGATTCCAAATTTTGGGATAATCCAAAAATCCCGCAAACAACGCAACGATAATAATTAAAAAAACAGCAGAACTTATTTTCGCTTGTTTGAAAGAAAAAATATCCGCCACCACCCGAAAAGGAAATTTGATAATTCGGATTATAATTAACGTTATTTTCTTTATGAGCCAAAGTGGCGGACCGAAAAAAGTTGATAGAAATTTATTCATCGTCTATTTAATATTAATCGCCTCTAATCCAGGAAACTAACAACTAAAAAATTGTATAGGATGGATGGATGTTTGGCAATACTTGACACCAAGTATATCTATTGTATAACTATTGACAATATTTTTATATTTACTATAATAAAAAACAATGAACTTCTGGCTATTGGCGTATTGCCCTAGCCAAGATGAGCTCATTAAACAATCAAAAAGCGGTACATATGCCGCAAAGGAGGAGTCATGATGGCAACACGAGCAGGGCCCAACGGAAGAGGAAAAACCCTTATTGACGAGTATCACCTCAGCGCCATAGCCTGAAGGCAGGCCGGTCCACAACGTGGGCAACCGAACCCACAATCCATCCACCACGGCGGAAAAAACGCGACGGAGGTATCCAGGCATGTCAAAGAAAAAGATCGCTTGAATATCCCCTATGAGGTTGTAATAAGCTCATAGGGAACAGCGCACAGCGCGTAAATCGCCTGAGGTCTGGGACGAGGCCATATCTCATAGCCAGATAACAATAATACAAGAAACTGGCTAGAAAATATAATCGGCTCTTGAGATAAGAGGATGATTATATTATGTCCCCAATTCATCACCCTATTCCAGTAATGAATTGGAAAGTTATTGAGGAATTCCCCGAGCAGAATATCGCTCGGGGATTTTTTATTCTAAGTAATTCCAAGAAAACAAAAACTGCCAAAATTAAATCTCCCAATAATCAATCTTCATCCACTCCGTATTTTGTCTTATCAACTCCCAAATCATAATCCACTATCGTAAAAATCTTCACCTCCGGACGCGGATCATTTATGGCATTTGAGAAAATAGTGGCAGTCCGCATTATTTCATCATACGATTCAAAATGATAATTAGGATCAAATTCAACAGTCAAAAACGTTTTCTCCCCCGCTTTTATAATATCTTTATCGATTTTCGCGCTGGTGCAATTGCAGGAAGTCAAAACTTTCTCTATTTTTACATCTTCCGTTCCGTCATTTGCCACCTCAAATTCATAACTCACGATCGGTCCGCTTTGTTTAATTTTGCCAAAATTATATTCTTTGACCGGAATTATCAGATGCGGACCAAATTGCTTGTCTGATTCTTCTTGAGAACCAAGAAAAATTTTAATGCTATTGCCAAATCCAAAAAAATATCCGGTAAAAATAACAATAACAATAATTACAACCCCATACAAAATAAATTTTTTATTCATACTAATTCTATCTCAAATTACAAAATGCTTTGAGGCATACCGCTTAAAAGACCATACGGAACCGCTCCAGCATAAGCAATGAGCATGATTTTACAAAATCACGTCGCGCAGTGTTCAATAAAGCGCTTCGTAATTCAATTATTTTACTACATTCGCCGTGAAGGAGAGTCCGAGCGGCTCTTTCGCGGTATTCGTTCTGATAAAAACAGACCTTTGAATCGGACCTGTCGCTTCCGGTCCATGAGCATTGGGATCAAATTCTGATATCAACTCAAATTCTTCGCCTGCCAAAATATCAATATCAGCGGCTGTATCCCCACCATGTCCTCCCGACATTCCGAACGGACCGTAGATTTTCCCGTCTAATAGTTTAATTTGAGCATTCGTGCACATACAAGACGTCCATACTTTATTTATGGCTAACGCCCCTGGTCCGTCATTTTTCAACTGATAGCTGTGACGAACCTTGCCGCTTGCCATTGAAACAATTCCAAAATCGTATTCATAATGCCCTGCGGTTAAAACCGCATCGGCATAATTCACGGTATCGCCTGCATTATTTTGAGAAAAAGAAATTATTTTCTTGAACGGCGCAAAATACAAAATCACAACAATGATTCCCAGCCATATTAAAATAATCCCGAATGTTTTTAAATTCAATTTTTGTTGCATGATAGAGGCATCAAGCCCATATTTCGTTTTCACTTGGACGAAATAAAAATTACTGTTCCCATTTCGCTCCTCGTTAAACGAAATAAATTTTATTATTAATAATTATTAATGATCCTGTTGTTTCTACTGCAACAAAAATTAAAAAACTTTTGTATTGAGAATGCCTCGTTTGAGGCCCAAAAACAGCAAATTGCCCGATTTGGCGCTATTTGCCGCGAGATTTAAAAATTTTATTAAAAAAGAAGAATTATCCTTCTTGGCCTTTGGCAATAAAACAAAATTGCCGCCAAAAAGTGAGGCGATAAAAACAAAAAGGGCAAAAATATCAAATACTAAAACAAAATTTAAAATCCCCTTAAAATCGGATATGCTAGAAATTACAAAATTAATGTGTTCTGCAATATTGGCGCAACCAGCCATACTGCCGCTCAATATTGGGCAAGAAATGGCTCCGCTATAATGCGCGCCGATTAAATTTGGCCAAAAAGAAAAAATCATCAAAACGATAAATATTATAAAAATTATATTGAATTTTGCCATACGAACCATAATACCAGCAAAATCATAAAAAGTATAGAAAAAACCGTGAAATAAATTCACGGTTTTTAGATTGAATGTTTCTAATTAATGGATATCTATTTTGCATAATATCGTCCGAATTTAGTTCTGATTCTCCGCTCTCTTCCATTTCTTTTTCCCATATTAATTCTTCTTGGCCTAGAATTTTCTCTAAAATTTCCTTATCAATCAAATAATCGATAATTACAGCGGTTGAATTTTTTGCCCATTGCGGAATATTTTCGTCTTTTGTGATCTCCATCTTCTCGCTTGCCAGGAAAATCGCTATCCCGGTTTCTTCATCAAAAATTCTAAGGCAAGCGAATTTTTCTTTGTCACTGCCGTCATTGATTGTAAAAGAACAATCCGAAGTCACGCTGTTATAATCAAAAAAGTCATTAACCACAGCTACTCTTGGATAAACAATCCATACTTTTGTTTTCTTTAAATCAAAACCATTCCCTTTCTGATAAATAAACGCTTCCTGTTTTGACGAATTTTCCTTAAGCAACTTTTCATGGTTCCAGTTCCAAAATATCCTCCCTGATATCAATATCGCAAGAGCAACAAATAAAAGCATCACAAGATTCTTCATCATTCGCCACCCCCTTTATTATTTTTAAAATAACTCTATTGCTTTAATATTGATTTATTATTCATAACAGGTCAAGAGCTCTTAATAATCCATCAACCCGCTGAGTGTTTTCGGGTCCATACTGAACAGCTTCCGCTTTTATCTCCTCTATTGTCTTTTCCGATATCAAATCTTTTTTGGAAAAAAATTTATCCGCAAGGCAAATGATTTTTTCCTCTATGCTTTGCGGGGTCATATCTCTTTTGGGCAGTGGCAGATTATTTTTTTTTATATTCTCTATTGTTATGCCGACGCCGACATGCCTCTCGCACACCAAAGCATATTTTGGCAGTCCCTCTTTTTCCAGTAATTCTCTGCCCAAATATCCATGGCAAATATATGGTTTGTCGCCATAACAATTAATTTGCGGAGCATTGGTTAAAAATATCCCAATATCATGCAGTATCGCCGCTTCTTTTATAAATTTCAAATCGGGATTTAA
>LBUA01000020.1 GCA_000992345.1 Parcubacteria group bacterium GW2011_GWD2_38_12
TTAAAAATTACAAGTAAAAAGTTTAAAGCAAAAATAAACTACATAATTTTAAAACTTTAAGAGATGAGCAATGATATGCGACAGCGGTTCTTCCTCTTCTTTTTCCGGAAGAAAATCCAATAAAATCTCCCTGATTTTATTGGGATCCGCATATTCAAGCTGAAGATGAATAAGCGGCATTAGAGTTTTTTTGCTTCGTAAAATAAGTTCCTTAACAGGCCCGTGATATAATATCCAGAAAGATTGCAATTCGTCAAACAAAAACACTCGGCCATCCAACTCAATGCCAAGGGGCGTTATTTTATGCTCTATATATCTTGGCGCTCTATGCCCCAAAAGATATACAACGAAAGTGCCGAGCAATGCCACGACCATTCCGGAATAATTATTCATTGCAAAAAATATGGCGGCTAGAGCCGCTCCACCGGCAAGAAGGGTTAGTGTCCAATTGCGGCCCTTTTCAAAATGGAGATATTCCGGCGCCTCCCAGCTAATATAATATGAGGGGACTTCCTGTTCCTGTTTAATTATCCCTTCTTTATGATGGGACTGCGGAACAATAAAATATCTTTTTTTATTTTTGAGATCAACAATATGATGAGGCATGAAGATGACTAATGACTAATGACTAATGACTAATTGTATTATACTCAAATAATTGACAATTAACAATTAACAGTTAACATTTAAACAACTAAATTGATTTTATTGTGAGTTATGAGTGAGTTATGAGTCATGAGTTAATTTTTGGAGAGGTGGCTGAGCGGTCCAAAGCAGCAGGTTGCTAACCTGTGGCCATCTAAAAGTGGCCCGTGGGTTCAAATCCCACCCTCTCCGCCAATAAAACACCCGACAAATTTTGTCGGGTGTTTTATTTTATCAAAGTCTTAGCCCCTTTTTAATACCTTGCGATCCGTAAAAATATAGTAAATGATATTCCCCGCTCTCCTATAGCAATCCTCCTTATTCATTTATTAAACAGCTTATGATAACTTAATATCAATAAATCTTATGAAAACTCAAGATAAAATCACCCCACACCCTTTGTGGATATTGTAATGTAACTCTGCAGGTAATAAATAATCACATCTATCTATGTCATACGAATCTTTGTCTAAAAAATCAACAACACAATATAAAAAAATCCACGAAGGGTGTGGGGTCAACAGCTCCGTCAAACACCTTCCCTATGTCAATCCGAAAGTGGAAAAACTTTTGGGGAAATTGGGGGTCAAAACAATCCGCGATTTACTCCTTTATTCCCCCAGCCGTTATTTGGATTTCTCTCAAATAACAAAAATCAAAGATCTAAAACCCGGGGAAACCTTCACCATACAGGGGCAAATAATATCCGTCACAAACAAGAGGACTTGGAAAAGGAAAATAAATCTGACCGAAGCGATTATCAAAGATGCAACTGGCAATATAAAAGCAATTTGGTTTAATCAGCCGTTCATCGCCTATCGGCTAAAGCAGGACCAGTGGGCGAATTTTTCCGGAAAAATATCCGCGCAAAATATCAAAAGCAATGCTCCGGAAATTTATTTTTCCAATCCCGCCTATGAAGCACTGGACAAAACCGAGCTCACTCACACCGGCCGCGTCATCCCAATATATCCGGAAACTGCCGGCCTGACTTCCCGATGGATAAGATTCTTGATAAAACACGCCCTAAAATATGCCCCGCAAATGCCGGAAACATTGCCGCAAGAAATACTCAAAAAGAAAAATCTCCTGCCCATAAAAAAAGCTGTTTGGGAATTGCATTTTCCTTCAACCTTGAAATCGGCGGAAAAAATAAAAAAGCAATTTGCGTTCCGGGAACTTTTAATAATCCAATTGCTAATTTTGGACATCAGGAAAAAAATAAAATCTCAAAAAGCGCCGGCTATCAAAGCTGATATCGGACTTATAAAAGATTTTCTCTCTAAATTACCTTTTCAACTCACAAACGCCCAGAAAAAATCCGCCTGGCAGATTTTAAAAGATATGGAAAAACCAAATCCTATGAATCGCCTGCTTGACGGCGATGTCGGCTCGGGCAAAACAATAGTGGCTGGAATTGCCGCGCTTAACACCGCATCGCGATCCAAAACTACAAACATATCCGAATCTACAAAAAAAGATGAGAAAATAATAGAAAAAGAATTATCATTTAAATTGGGAGGAATATTTTTAAAAATTCAAAATGAATTGGGAAGATTTTGCCGTGAAAGGCAATATGCCGATATTTTAGAAAAATACCTAATAGAACATGGCATAAATTTCAAAAGAGAAGCCCCAATTGAAATTGCAGAGCGAAAATCTAATTTTGCTGATTTTATAATCGAGAAAAAAATATTAATTGAAGTAAAAGCAAAACCATTTATAGAAAAAACAGACTACTATCAAACAAAAAGGTATCTTGAATTGAAAAATCTGGAACTGGGGCTGATTGTAAACTTCCAAGATAAATACCTAAAGCCCAAAAGGGTTTTAAACGCAAAAATATTGGTAGATTCGGATAAATTCGTAAATTCGGATCGGTATCAAGTCGCCTATCTTGCCCCCACCGAAATACTGGCGCGCCAGCACTTTGAAACATTTTGTAAATTTTTACAACCGTTCAATCTGCAAATAGCGCTCTTAACGGCTTCGGAAAGCAAAATTTTTGACCCGGAATTGGATCAAAAATATGAAGTCAAAAAAAATGAACTAGCAAAAGCGATAGAAAAAAATCAAATAAATATAGCCATTGGCACCCATGCTCTTCTCCAGGAAAAAATCAAATTCAATAATCTGGGGCTTGTGATAATTGATGAACAACATCGCTTCGGAGTCAATCAACGCCAAGCGTTGCTCCAAACTCCAAACTCCAAACTCCAAACTCCGCATTTATTAAGCATGACCGCCACCCCTATTCCTCGCACTTTGATGCTGACAATTTACGGCGACCTGGATATTTCCATATTAAATGAAATGCCAAAAAACAGGCAAAAAATAATTACCGAAATTATTCTGCCCGCCAACCGAAAAAAAACATATGATTTTATCCGCCAAGAAATACAAAATGGAAGACAAGCGTTTGTCGTTTGCCCGCGCATTGAATCGCAAAATCAAGAATCAAGCCTTCATCCCGAGCTCGAGCCGAGGGGAATCAAGAATCAAGAAAATGAAGTAAAAGCGGCAAAAGAAGAATACAAAAAATTATCAGAAGAAATTTTTCCGGATTTAAAAATTGCCATGCTCCACGGCAAGTTGAAACCGAAAGAAAAAGAAAATATAATAAATGATTTTAAAAATAATAGAATAAATATATTGGTTTCCACTTCTATAATAGAAGTCGGCATAGATATTCCCAATGCCACCATTATGATGATTGAGGGGCCGGAACGATTCGGCCTTGCGCAGCTTCATCAATTTCGCGGCCGTATCGGCAGAGATAGTCATCAATCTTATTGTTTCCTGATGACCGAATCGGAAAATCAGGCGGAAAACGAACGCCTTGCGGCCATCGTAAAATCAGAAAATGGATTTCAGCTCGCAGAGCGAGACCTTCAATTACGCGGTCCGGGAGAGTTCCTGGGCACAGGACAATCCGGAATCCCAGATATGGCCTTTGCGTCTTTTTCCGATATTTTCCTTATACAAGAAACTCGCGATCTGGCAATAAAATTATTCAAAGAAGACCCTGACCTTAAAAAATATCCCGCTCTAAAAAATCAAATCAATAAATTCCAAGAAAAAATTCATCTGGAATAAGGGCTTGGGACTTGCGTCTTGAAGCTTGGAGATTCGGGTTTATATTATATACTACATGTTTTATGTTCCAGGTTTCAGGTTCTAAGCGCAGGGGGTTGACTTAAAAATCAAGTTATGCTAGTTTGCAATCACATAAAAAACATAATATTAAAGCATAAAGCAGGACGCTATATGCCATATGAATATGAGCGCTAACAATCATCCGCAAAAAGTTATAACTAATTTAATAAATAATCTTTCTCCAAAACAGAAAGATGTGATTATTAAAAGATTCGGTCTTAAGGACGGCAAACGCCGCACTCTTGAAGCTATTGGCGATGAACACGGCATCACAAGAGAAAGAGTCCGCCAGATAGAAGAAGACGCGCTGAATAATCTTCGCAAACCTCAATTAATAAGCCAACTGAATGAATTCTTAAATGCTCTCCAAAGCCATATTGAAAATCACGGCAACATCAAAAAAGAAGATTCTCTTTTGGGGAAAGACGCTCATACTATCTTCGCTCAGCACAAATTCACAAACCATCCCAAACCATTCATTCATCTGCTTTTGGCACTGGGTAAATCATTTGAAAGGCACAACGAAACAAAAGACTGGCACAGTTTTTGGACAACCGACAAATCAACGGTTGCGAATGTAAAATTGGCTGTTTCCGCGCTACACGAAAAATTAAAGAACCATAACCAACCGGTTGATAAGGAAACTTTGATCGGATTTGCGCGCGATTTCGCAAAACAAAAAAATCTTTCAACAACAGATCAGGCGCTCGCCTCTTATATAAGCACGTCAAAAAACATAAACTCCAACGTCTTTGAACAATACGGCCTGGCTCATTGGCCGGAAATAAATCCGCGTGGCATGAAAGATAAAGCTTATTTAGTTTTAAAACGCTTGAACAAGCCCCTGCATTTTATGCAAGTCGCGAGCGAAATAGAAAAAGCGGGTCTCGCCAAAAAACAAGCTCATCCTCAGACCGTTCACAACGAACTCATCAAAGATAGTCGCTTTGTTCTTGTCGGCAGAGGCACTTATGCGCTGACTGACTGGGGATATGTTCCGGGCACAATCAAAGATGTGATTGCAAAATCATTATCAAAATCCCCAAAACCTCTTTCCAAAGAAGAAATTGTTTCTGCAGTGCTAGATCAAAGACAAGTTAAAGAAAACACAATTCTTCTAAACCTCCAAAATAGAAAGCTTTTCAAAAAAACCGGGGAGGGGTATATATTAGCGTAAATCATGAAGCATGAAGCACACAATATGAAGCATAATAAACGCTCATTTCTGTAAAGAAATGAGCGTTTATTATTGAAAATAAATATGCTATTCTTACATTGAACTCCAAATTACGAATTAAGAATTAAAAATCACGGATTTAATTGGATTTTTAAATTATATTTTCTTCATAATTCTAAAGCATTTGTTTCATGCTTTATATTTCATACTTTATGGAAAATCCCTTTGATGGCGTAATACTATTTATACCGTTTTTAATTCAATGGTGGTGGATATTCCTTCCTCCAATTTTATTTTTCATCTTCAAGGAATTATGGCTCTACTATGTCAAGATCGGTTATCTTTCCAGAATGTCCTGGACAATGCTGGAAATCAGTGTTCCGCGAGAAGTGTTTCAAACTCCCAAAGCCATTGAAAATATTTTTGCGTCGCTTCATAGCATATCCATCCCCCCTGAATTTATGGAGATATACCGAAAAGGGAAGGTGCAGGATTACATCTGTCTTGAAATGGTCGGCGGCGGCGGCAAAAGCCATTTTTATATCCGCACTCCTTCAGGCTTGAAAGGATACGTCTCCTCACAAATTTATGCGCATTATCCCAAAGCCGAAATAAAAGAAGTTTCCGATTACACCGCCGATATGCCACTAAACGCTCCTGACACCCAGTACGATCTGTGGGGCACAGAAATGAAGTTGACCAAAGAAGACGGCTACCCAATAAAAACATATATAGAATTTGAAGACACCGTAGAAGAAAAAAGGATAGATCCCGTTTCATCGCTTATTGAATCTTTTGCGCAATTACGAGATAACGAACAAATTTGGATTCAAATACTGATAAGGCCGACTTACGCGCCTTGGGACAAGGAGGGGCAAAAACTCGTCAATAAAATAATCGGGAAAAAAGCCGCTTCCAAAAAAGATTGGGCCGATAAATTTCTTGATATGATGTTTTTACCCATT
Source organism: Parcubacteria group bacterium GW2011_GWD2_38_12 (assembly GCA_000992345.1). GTDB lineage: Bacteria > Patescibacteriota > Minisyncoccia > GWC2-36-17 > GWC2-36-17 > GWC2-36-17. The sequence continues at coordinate 5,944 of LBUA01000020.1, forward strand.
AAAATTATGCTGAGCGCCGAAGGAGGCAAAAAAGAAGAAAAAAAGGAGCCCTCTTTAATGCAGCATCTTTCTCCCGGCCAAAAAGAAATAGTGGAATCCATAGAAAGGAACGTGTCCAAGCTCGGTTTTGACACTGCCATAAGAACCCTATATATTGGCAAAAGAGATGTTTTTAATAGAGCCAATATAGCGGCAATTATGGGGTTCTTTAAGCAATTCAACACTTTGAATCTGAATGGTTTCAGACCGAATTCCGAAATCAGCCCGAGAGTTAAATTTCCAATTTTCAAAAAACAGCGGGAATACGCAAGAAAGAAAAAGATTTACAGGGCTTACCGCCTAAGATTGCCGGCTAAGATAAATTTTATATTCAATACCGAGGAATTAGCCACGATATTTCATTTCCCGTCTACTGTAGTTGAGGCGCCTTCCACACCAAGAATTGAAGCGAAAAAAGCCGAACCGCCAATTAACTTGCCGATTTGAATCGCAAGTTAATTGGCTAGTTGAAAGTTATAAAGTTAAAAGTTATAAAGTAAAATAAATTCAAAATACCTTATAACCTTATAACCTTATAACCTTATAACCAACGTGAACGAACAAATAAACTATTTCGGAGAAACAACTTTTAGAAACAAAAAACAAAGATTCGGCATAAAGATCGATGATCGGCGGCGTCATTTTTACACCATCGGAAAAAGCGGTATGGGTAAAACGGAAATGATAACGAATATGATTATCCAAGATATCCAAAACGGCAATGGAGTTTGTTTCCTTGATCCGCACGGAGATGCGGCAGAAAGAGTCCTGAAATTCATTCCCGAACATCGCATAAAAGACACTGTGTATTTTGATCCGTCAGATTTATCTTATCCGATTGCTTTCAATGTTTTAGAATTCGTTCCGCTTGAATTGCGTCATTTAGTGGCCTCGGGTATTATGGGAGTTTTTAAAAAAATATGGATAGACGCCTGGTCGGCCAGAATGGAATATATTCTAAATAATTGCCTTGCCGCATTATTGGAATATCCCGACTCAACGCTTCTTGGCGTCAATAAAATGCTTGCAGACAAAGAATATCGCAAAAAAATCGTGGACGGTCTCCAAGATCCCGTGGTTAAATCTTTCTGGATGCACGAATTTGCCAAATACCCGGATAAATTCCGCGAAGAAGCGGTCGCCCCCATTCAAAATAAAGTCGGTCAATTTATCTCCAATCCCCTTATTCGCAATATTGTCGGTCAAACTCATTCGTCCATTAATATCCGTCAAATTATGGATGAAAAAAAGATTCTAATTCTCAATCTTTCCAAAGGAAAAATCGGCGAAGACAACAGCAAACTAATCGGGGGACTTCTAATCACCAAGATTCAACAAGCCGCAATGTCCAGAGTCAATGTCCCTGAAGAACAAAGAAGTGATTTTTATCTTTATGTTGATGAATTTCAAAATTTCGCCACCGAGTCATTTGCTTCAATACTCTCTGAGGCGAGAAAATATCATTTGAATCTCATACTTGCCAATCAATATGTCGCTCAACTGACTCAAACTTCTGAAGTGGTAAGGGATGCTGTATTTGGGAATGTCGGAACAATAGTCACATTTCGCGTAGGAGCGGAAGATGCCGAATGGCTGGAAAAAGAATTCGCTCCTCAAATCACCGCCCAAGATATCGTCAATCTGCCAAAATATAACGCATACATGAAGCTTTTGATTGACGGAGTCACCTCCCCTGCCTTCTCCGCGCAAACTCTCTTACCGTTTCCCATCCCGAATGTAACTTATGAAAAAGAAATACTTGAATATACCAGAATGAATTATGGCACCCCCAAAGAATCCGTAGAGGCAAAAATCAGATCTTGGAGTGGCGTGACTTCTTTGCCGACATCAAATCCGCCACTTGACGCTTTTTCAATAAATCAAGAAAAAATAAGTCCCAACGCTCTCCAACTTTATACGGCTAATTGCTGGGTATGCGACAACCAGGTCAACACGTCATTTAAGCCCGACCCAAAAAGGCCAGTTTTCTGCCCGGAACACCTCGAACAATCAAAACAAGGAATCAAGCTGAATTTGAAGTTCGCGCCCAAAGAATATCTATCTAAAAAATCAACACAAGAGCCGTTTGAAGGACTACGACCGCCGGAAATAAAAAGCAAACCTAAAATAAAAGAAATTTGTCCGAAGCTCTAAGACCAAGAATAATTCCTCCGGAGACGAGTAAAAAAATCGGGATTATGAAACCGGGCGACACTATTAAATTATAATGCTATAAAGTTCGTAAAATTATAAAGTTAAAATACAAATATAAAAATAGAAACATTTGAAGATATTATTAAAAATAATAATTTATTTAAGATTTAGATCTAGCTTTTCAGCGCTATTTTTTTATTGATACTCTCTCCGTGTATTCCCCTGTCTGCGTATTTACTCTCACGATGTCGCCTTGGTTGATAAACATTGGAACATTGATATCTGCGCCAGTCTCCAGCTTCACAAGTTTATTGCCGCCCGTCACAGTAGATCCTTTTATGCTTGGCGGCGCCTCCACCACCTCCAATTCAATTTTAATCGGCAGAATGATATTTATAATTTTTTCATTGAACAATACCGCGTCAATCAAGGTATTGGCTTTCAAAAATTTGCCCTGCTCCCCCATCTGCTCTTTATTTAAAGTAAATCTTTTTCCCGGATTTTGAGCATGGCAAAAAACGAAATCTCCTCTATGACTATACAGGAATTTTGATTTTTGATGCTCAAGGCTGGCTTCCTCAAAAGAATCATTTTGATGAAATGTCTGGTTAGTCACTTTGCCGGTGATCAAATTTTTAATCTTTGTTTGAGCCACTGGCTTTCTCTGTTGCATCCTCAAAAATGCGTATTCCAACACTTCATATGGCTCGCCATTCATCACAAAAAATGTGCCTATTTTCAATTCGCTGTAAGATAACATAATAAATTCTGAAAAATAATTCCATAAATATACAAAAAATTCAAACTAAAATCAAGCTCCAACTAGATAAAAAATAAAAATGTTCGGCATATGCCGAACATTTTTATCATACCCAATGCCTGAAATTCGGAGCCTCTTCTAAAACTTGATATTCTTCACCCACCCAAAGGTGTTCTCAAAGGTTTTGACAATAATATCAATGATGGATTCGGACTTAATCGGAG
>LBUA01000021.1 GCA_000992345.1 Parcubacteria group bacterium GW2011_GWD2_38_12
GGGGAGGCAAATCGGATTATGACGCTCCGAGAATATCCGGCATCTCCGTTTCCGATATCAAGGCAACCTCTGTGGTTGTTACCTGGAGCACTAATGAGAACTCTTCGTCTTTGGTGGAGTACGGCGAAGACCAAACCAGTCTTCGCGATACCAGCGGACAGGTAGACTCGGTTTCTGAACATAAAGTCGCGATCAAGAATCTTGAGCACGGAACCAAATACTATTTCAAAGTTTATTCCGTTGATTGGGCCGGCAATATCGGTGTTTCCGATATTCAGTCCTTCACCACCAAGAAAGCGGGTGTTTCCCAAGAAGAGCTTCGGGGTTCTGAGCAAGCCAAGCAGGAAACCCAGGAAGTCTTGGAAGACTTGAAAACACAAATTCAAATCCAGGGCGGAGCATTGAGCGACCCTTTACAAATTCTGTTGGAAAGTTTTTCCTCTTTGGTTCCTGAGCCGATTATCATCGGCGGAGCTCCGGAGGTGAAGATTGAGACCGCCTCGGTAACTATTTCCTGGCTAACGGATAAGAATTCCACGAGCTTTGTGGGAATTGTCCGCGATGACCAATATGACGCCAAAGCCGAGGAACCCTACAAAACTATTGTCGGCAATCCTGACGATTCCGTGAAGAATCATAAAGTGGAAGTTCCGGATTTATTCCCCGGCACCAAATACCATTTCCAGGTCAGGTCCAAAGCTCTTCTTGGCGAGACTTCCAAATCCAAAGACTTTACCTTTGTCACTAAATCGGAATTGCCCCAGATTCTGAAATATCTCCAGAAAAAGACGGACAATGAAAAGACCGCGGCCATTTACTGGGAAACATCGTCTCCCACAGATTCGGTGGTCCAGTATGTTCCCTACGGCAAAGACGGCAAATTGAGAATCAAAGAAGCCAAGATTCAAGGCAAGCCGGATATGATCACAGACCACAATATCACGATTTCCAATCTTGATCCGGGCACGATTTATCAGATGGAAATCTCGGGCAAGGATCCCTTCGGGAACCTGGTGTCTAAGACACTGCCTGACTTTACAACGGCAATTGATAAAGAGCCTCCGGTTATTTCCCAGGTTCGCATTGAATCCGCCATGATTTCCGGCAAGACTCCCAAGATTCAGACTATTATCTCCTGGAGAACCGATGAGCCGTCAACCGGCCAGGCATTCTTTGTTGAGGGAGTGGAAACAACAACGGAGAATATGAGGTCCACCGTCTTGGATACTTCAATATCCACGATTCATACCGCGGTGGTCACGGAATTTAAACCGGCTTCCATTTACAGGATTAGAATTGAATCCCGGGATGATTCGGATAATCTTGCCGTCAGCCGAGATTTCACGATTCTGACTCCGATTAAGTCCGAATCCATCATTGATATTATTGTCAAAACCTTTGAGAACACCTTTGGGTGGGTGAAGAATATCAAGTTTTAGAAGAGGCTCCGAAGGCTCCGAACATTTTTATTTTTTATCATTCTTTTTAGAATTATACTCCTCTGCTTCTTTGGCAATTTTTGATTTTTGATGCGCTTCCCTGGCCGTCAAAAAAGCTTCTTGGTATTTTGCCTGATTCAAAAGATTCTGAGCGTCAATAAGCAAAATTTTTGCAGTAGCGATTTGCGTTTCATCCGCGGACACATCAAGGCCTTTTACCTCTTTTGCGATAATATCTTTTTCTGCTTCTGATATTTTGCGGGCTACTTCCGAAATCTTATTCAAAACCCTGTTTTGCATAAGAGGATCCAAAACCACGGTTACGGTGTTTGAATTTGCATTGGAATCGGCTGTCGCATTATTTGCTGTATTGGCAGTTGTATTGCCGGAAGTTGCGGATGTGTTGCTTGTCATATTATTGTTCGCGTCAGAAGATGATGCGCTAGAGGAAGAAACGGGGTTTGCAAGCAATACCAACATAGCGGAATCGCCGCGCTCAATTGCCTCTTCCCAAGCTTCTTTTAATTTATCTAAAACTTTATCATCATCAATTTTCCCGCTGATTCTAATTAAGATCTCTTTGTTTTTAACCATAATACCCGCTATAACCTCTGCAACCTCCGCTGTTTGATTGGGCTGATTAACAATCGCTGAATTTAAAATATCCTGGCTTATTGCCAATTCTTTTTTATATATTTCTATGGCAGACTCGATTAGTTCCGGCCTTGCCATTTTTCTTTCAACTAATTTTTCCACCTCTTCCAATCTCTTTTTGGAAAAATTCGCGCGCAATTTAACTTCTTTAATATCCTTAATTGTCAAAACTGCTTCTACTTCTTCAATGGCAATTTTAATCGGATACAGCGCGTCTCCCGGCAAAGAATTTTGCGAGGCATAGGCTGTTCCCGCCCCACCACCAAGCAACGCAACAATGAATAATAACGGTATTAATATATTCTTTCTTCTTATTGATAAATAATCCAGTCCGTCGCGACAGATTTGCAAAATTGACATACTCTGTCGATTATCAAGACTGCTTTTTTTGAAATCCGTCACAAAACTCTTCCCCGCTTCTTCAAAAATTCTTTTGCGCAGGGAAAACTTAAAGCCCTCGTCGGCTTTGATGGATTTTAATATTTTCAAATCTTCAATTGTTGTTTTATTTTTATCCATATTTATTGCTTTCTATTTTCTGTTTACTATTTTCTTGAATTTCTGCATTGCTCTGAAAATCCGCACCCTCACAACCACTTCATTTTTACCCAGCGCCTCGGCTATTTCTTTGATATTCATATCCTCAATATAACGCATCATGAGAATTTCTTTATCTTCCTCTCCGAGTAAATTTAATTTTTCAATAATCATCCTCGCGTCTTGCTTTATCGCAATATCATCGCGGGACGAAATTTTCTCATTAGCCAAAACCAATTCATCGGAATAAATAATCCTGTTTCTTATCCTATAATAATCAATCACCTTATTTCTTGCGGTTCTGAATAAAAATGCCCTGATATTTCGCACTTCTTTATCCTTTAAATATTTTACAGTGCTCAAAAAACAATCTTGAGTCAAATCCTCGGCTATTTCCTTACTGCTTGTTTTTAAATATATAAAACGAAAAATCTGATTAACAAGCTCATTGTAATTTTCCATCAAATCATTTATTGCTTTGTTTTGTTTATCGTTGTTCATTAAATTAAGACGTTATAATGATGCAAATATTACACAGAGGGATTGAAAAATCAAGAAAAAATGGTAAATTAAACTCGTTAAATGCGCTCATAGCTCAGTTGGTAGAGCACCCGCCTCTTAAGCGGAGGGTCGTAGGTTCAAATCCTACTGGGCGCACCAGACAGATAAAATCCCTTTTTTGCATATGCAAAAAAGGGATTTTTTAGTTAAAAAAGGGGGTTAAACCTCTATCAATCTCCCCGATATTCTCGAGGGGATTTTTGAGGTCTTTTTCAGTAATCTTTTCTGAAAGATGGTGTATCTTTCCAAGGCGAATATCTGAAGCTGATCGTTCTTCTCGCGGCAAACCATCGCATTTACCGCTTTTGCGACCTTGCCAACCTGGGGATGCTTCATGGAAAGATCGCACAGATAGTCTACCGTAAGGCGCCGCACATCCATCTCTGGATGCGCAAGGCCCCTTTTCATCAGGAAGTTAAGCGATTGCTTGCAGCCACCTTGTATCGCCAGAATGGCGATGTCGTTGATCGCTGTGACCGGCGCCCGCAAAAATCCCTTAGCCAAATCCTCAAATCCCTTCCTCTTGCCGAACTGAATTGCGTACTTTGTCATTATCATAGCCGCCCCCTCTTTCTTTTTTATTTTTTTAAAACAACAATAGATAAAAATATAGCAGGTAGTTTCAAAAATGTCAAGATTAAAATCTCATCTATTTCCGCTATGAAATTTTTTATGAATATCCTCAAGTTGTTTGTCGGTAAAATGAGTGTAAATCTGAGTGGTGGAGATATTGGCATGTCCCAGCATCATTTGCACCGATCTTAAATCAGCGCCATTCCGCAGAAGATCCGTGGCAAAAGAATGCCTGAGCCAGTGTGGCGTCACTTTTTTGGATATTCCGGCTTTAACGGCGTATTTCTTAATAATTCTCTGCACGCTCCGCGGAGTCAATTGCAATTTTTCTTCTTTATTGGGAGACTTTGAGTCGCGCACAAAAAGCGCCGGGTCAATATCTTTTCTCTCTTTAAGATATTCTTTTAAAACATCTCTGGCGGAATCCGAAATAAAAACCACGCGAATTTTACTGCCCTTGCCCCTGACAGAAAACATTCCCTTATCCAAATCAATACTATCGCGATCAAGCGCGCAAAGCTCTGAAACGCGAAGACCGGTAGAAAACAAAAGCTCCAATATCGCTTTATCGCGCAAATCCTGAAAACGATTCGACCGTCCTGGGTCGCCGGCTGGCGGAGAAGAATCATCTCTTTTTGGGGCATCAAGCAATCTTTCCAATTCCAGATCATCCATAAACTCCAACTCTCTTTGCGGCTGTCTGGCGAGTTCTATTTTTTCCGCTGACAACGACTCAACTCCTCTTTTGGCCAAATATTTCAAGAACATCCGCAAAGCAATCAAATGATGGTTTTGCGTTTGTTTTTTTAATGTCCTGCCGAATTTATCTGTCTTACGCGCAAGAAACAGCCGAAATTTTCTGACCGAATCTTCGCTGATTTCCTCGGCGCTGATTTTATCCGTATTTTTCTTAAAATATCCCATCAGCCAGTCAAAGAATCTAGCCAAATGATGGTCGTAATTTTCAATCGTTTTGGGACTGCGATTTTTTTCTATCTCCAGATATTCCAAGAATTCTATTTTGAGAGATTTTAAATTCACGGACTTAAAACTTAAAACTTAAAACTTAAAACTTCTACAAGCTCCAAGATTCAAGATTCAAGATGCATATTTTCTGTGTCGCATAATATATTATTGCATTTTTTTTAAATCTGTGCTACGGTTATGGCACTTATAAACACTAAACAAATCTGCCCATCGGAAGGCGGATGGAAAATTATTAATGCTTAAAATAGCAGAGAAAGAAAAAGTAGTTAAAAAATTCAGAGTTCACGAGGCAGATTCTGGCTCAGCGGAAGTTCAAATCGCCCTTTTAACGGAGAAAATCGCTTCTCTCACCGATCACCTAAGAGCCCACACAAAAGACAATCACTCTCGCCGGGGCCTTTTGATGATGGTTTCTCAAAGAAAAACTCTCTTGAGTTATCTTTCCCGCAAAAGCGAAAAAAGATATTCTTCTTTAATTAAAAAACTGGGGCTGAAAAAATAAGGGCTTTCTCTAAAAATGATTCCATTTATTTATGGAGTCATTTTTAATTATAAAACCTTATCCGCCGCCGCGGATACTCAATGTTATGGCTGAGTTTATTTCGCCAAACATTGGGTCTCTTTTATAAATTCAGACAACATTAATATGGCAATCATAAAACATAAAGAACAAACGGTCGCGATATTCATTGATGTGCAAAATCTCTATTATTCCGCGCGCCACTTATACAGCAAAAAGGTTAATTTTGCGGAAATAGTGAGAATCGCTCTGGCCAACAGAAAATTAATCCGCGCCATCGCCTATGTTGTCAGCACCAAGACCGGCGAAGAAAAACCGTTTTTTGAAGCGCTCGGAAAAATAGGCATTGAAACAAAAGAAAAAGAATTGCAAGAATTTTTTGGAGGCGCCAAAAAAGCCGATTGGGATGTCGGTATTGCCATTGATATGGTCCGCATTTGTCCGATTGTCAGCACCGTGATTCTGGTTTCCGGCGACGGCGACTTCACTCCAGTCGTGGAATATATGAAAAGCCAGGGAAAACAAGTGGAACTTGTCGCATTTGGACGCACAACTTCCGCCAAACTGAAGGAAGCAACGGATGATTTTACTGATCTGGATAAAAATGTTAAGAAATTTTTATTGAGATAATAATAAAATAATTGACATTTAACGGTTAACACTTAACAATTGATAATCAGCTTGAAATATGTTGGTTATTATCTGTTAATTGTTGCTTGTTAATTGTTATTTGTTATATCCTAAATGGAAACCCGAAAGTTTTCTTTGGAGGTTGCGGGCAAGACATTGGAAATTCAAAAAAATATAATGGCCCTGCAAGCTCATGGGTCTATTTTTGCCAAATACGGCGAAACTACGATACTCGCAACTTGCGTGATGTCTAAAGCCGCAAGAGAAGGAATAGACTATTTCCCTTTAATGATTGATTTTGAAGAGCGCTATTATGCCGCAGGAAAAATCCCCGGCTCCTTTATAAAGAGAGAGGGTAGAGCGTCGTCAGAAGCAATTTTAACCGGCCGCCTAATAGACCGCACTCTGCGCCCTCTTTTTAATCACGACTCCAGAAATGACACCCAAGTTGTAGTTACGGTTTTATCTTTAGACAATGAAAATGACCCCGACACTCTCGCAATTATCGCGGCTTCTTGCAGTTTACTCACCTCTTCAATCCCTTGGAACGGCCCCGTAGGAGCTGTCCGAATCGGACTCATAGACAATCAACTTGTCGTAAATCCCACATTTGAACAAAGGAAAAACAGCACTCTTGATTTGGTGGTATCCGGGACAAAAGACAAGATAAATATGATTGAATCTGGCGCCAATGAAGTGCCGGAAAATATAATCCACGAAGCGCTCAAGCTGGCCCAGGAAGAGCTCAAAAAAATCGCCCTGTTCCAGGAAGAAATCGCCAAACAAATCGGCGAACCCAAAGCGGAAATAAAATTAGCCGAAAAAGATACCGCCTTTGAAGAAGAGGTGCGTAGTTTCTTGTCTGATAAACTAGACAAAGCGATTTTTGAACCGTCAAAAATAATTAGATCCAGTAATCTTGGCCTCTTAAAAGAGGAATTAAAAAATTATGTCAAAGAAAAATATCCGGAAGACGAAACCAAGATAAAAAAATTCGGAAACATCTATGAGGAGGAAATAGATCGCGTTGTGCATGAAAATATAATCCAAAAAGACAGGAGGCCGGACGGCAGAAAATCAAACGAACTTCGCAATATCAGCTGCGAGATATCCATTCTTCCCCGCACTCATGGATCGGGATTTTTTATGCGTGGCACGACCCAAGCGCTTTCTATTTTAACTCTCGGCTCTCCCGGAGAAAAACAAATAATCGACACCATGGGTTCATCCAGTGAAAAAAGATTCTTGCATCATTATAATTTTCCGGCTTTTTCTGTCGGAGAAATCGGCCCAATGCGCGGACCGGGCAGGCGCGAAATCGGGCATGGCACGCTCGCGGAAAGAGCCCTTGAAGCGATATTGCCGTCAGAAAAAGATTTCCCCTATACAATCCGCGTTGTATCGGAAATATTATCATCTAACGGTTCGTCTTCTATGGCATCGGTTTGCGGGGCAAGTCTCGCCATGATGGATGGAGGCGTACCAATTAAAAAACCGGCGGCCGGCATCGCCATGGGTTTAATGTTTGACGATAAAGGAACTTATAAAATTCTGACTGACATTCAAGGACCCGAAGATCATCATGGCGATATGGATTTTAAAGTTGCCGGCACCAAAGACGGAATCACCGCCATTCAAATGGACGTTAAAATTGACGGTATCACCCCTAAAATCGCCGCGGAAGTTTTAGCGCAGGCAAAAGATGCCAGACTGCAAATTTTGGAAAAAATGGAACAAACAATATCTGCGCCAAAGCCGGAAATTTCAAAATATGCTCCCCGTATTTATACTTTGCAAATTAATCCCGATTCTATCGGACTCATCATCGGCCCAGGAGGCAAAACCATCAAAGAAATCACAAAAGAAACGGGGGTTGCCATTGATATTAATGATGATGGAACAGTGCTTATCACTTCCAACGATTCGAAAGCCGCCAATAAAGCCAGGGAATGGATTCAAGATATCACTCGCGAAGCGGTGGTTGGAGAAATTTATGAAGGTAAAATCGTGAAAATAATGCCTTTTGGCGCTTTTGTGGAGATTTTTCCCGGCACAGACGGCCTACTTCACATTTCCGAAATATCCAACGAACGCATAGAAAAAGTTGAAGATGTCCTAAGGGAGGGCAATATGATAAAAGTGAAAGTCAAAGAGATAAATGAGCAAGGAAAAATAAGTTTATCGCACAAA
>LBUA01000022.1 GCA_000992345.1 Parcubacteria group bacterium GW2011_GWD2_38_12
GAGGAAATGGCGTATTTCCAGAAAGCGGTGGTGACGTTGCCTTGAAACGCGTAGATATTGCCTGAGCCGTCATAAGCTAGGGAGCCGCCGCCATAGACCCCTGCCGGCGCAACGGTCATGGTTGACCAGGTGTTTGCAGTCACAGTTTTAGTTAAAGAAACACTGGCGCCGGTTCCCGAGCCGGAAACAGCAGTTGAAGAATTCGTCCCGTTACCAAACCCGCCGCCAGTGGCTGAACCGGTGGTTGAAAAATCGCCGTCATCAGTCGCGGTGTAGGATGCGCTTGTCAATTCAATGACTGAACTGGTCCCTGTGCCGGAAACTCCAGCCGAGCCGGACGGACTGACACTGATGGATGTGGAACCGCTGGCTAACGGAGGGTCGCCGGCAATGGTCGTGGACAAACTCCAATCATCCCATAAATTGGAATCGCCGGTCTGGCTATTGACTGTCCTTGCATAACTGGGTATTTGTCCGGGGAGAAACAGGGACAGAATAAGATTTATAATAATCGTTGCGGATATTATCGTGGACATGCCGGCAAGAGAAAATAGCCGTATTTTCTTCTGGAATTTTTTATGGTCAAAGTAGGAATACTGGCAAACGGGAAGAGTGTATTGATTGGTGAAAAGCTGGAAGCTTTCGTAAGACGGCTTTACCAGTAAAACGGTGAATTTAAGAATTACCGTGAAAATCTCCAGAACAAAAAGATGGAAAATGGAAAATACCTTTGTCCGCCAAGGGGCCCTCTTCGTTGATAAAAGATTTGCGGACTTGACTGGACTTGTTGAAGAAATAGGAATATAGACGATTGAGCATAGAAAAATCGGTGATTAGCAATTATATTTTAACAAGAATATATTTAAAAAGAAAGACAAGAATTGTCTCTTTTATATTTATATCGGCGCGACCAAGAAAACAAGAAGTGTATTCACGACTATGTTTTCTGAAGTACTCTTGTGGTGCGCCCAGCAGGAGTTGAACCCACAACCTCTTGGTCCGAAGCCAAGCGCTCTATCCAATTGAGCTATGGGCGCAAAAATTCTAAACTTATAAGCTCTGCTTATAACTTATAACTTATAACTTGAAAAATCAATCTCGTTTTTTAGAAAATATTTCCCTAGAGTATTTTTTTGATGTAAAATTCTATTATATATGGGATTAAATAAAAATTTCCAAATTCCGCAAGAAGTTCTGAAAATTTTAAACGCCTTTAAAGCGGCTAATTTCGAGGTGTATATTGTCGGCGGTTGCGTGCGGGATATTTTGCTTTATCGGGAGCCAAAAGATTGGGATGTCGTAACCAATGCCGAGCCGGGAGAGATTCAGAATATTTTCCCGAATAATTTTTATGAAAATCAATTTGGAACTGTGGGAATAATAACCGGCAGTCAAACGGAAAATTTGAAAGTGGTGGAAGCGACGACCTACCGGATTGACGGCCAGTATTCCGATATGCGTCATCCCGATGAAGTGAAATTTGCAAAGACGATTAAAGAAGACTTGGCGCGCAGGGATTTTACAGTTAATTCTATGGCCCTGAGCTTAGTCGAAGGGATGGCGCCTGAATTTATCGATTTATTCGGCGGACAAGAAGATTTAAAAAATAAAATTATCAAGGCAGTGGGCGAACCGGAAAAAAGATTTCAAGAGGATGCTTTGCGGATGATGCGCGCGATGCGTTTTCTGGCGCAATTTTCCATTCCTGAAGGGACGGATAAAAATGGTGATTGGAAAATAGAAGAAAAAACCGCAAAAGCCATAGAAAAAAATAAAAAACTGATAGAAGCGATATCCAAAGAAAGAATCCGCGATGAATTTTTGAAAATTATTGATTCATCAAATCCTTGTTATGGAATAGAAATAATGCGTCGCTTGGGTCTTTTGAAATATGTTTTGCCGGAGCTTGAGAGCGCCTACGGGGTTGGGCAGAACAAGCACCATATTTATGATGTTTACGAACATTCAATAAAATCTTTGGCATTTGCCGTCAAAAAAAAATATAGCCAAGATGTGAAGATAGCGGCCTTACTTCATGATATCGGAAAGCCGGATACAAAACACGGAGAGGGGTCAAGCTCAACTTTTTATAATCATGAAGTCGTGGGAGCGAAAATCGCGGAGAGAATTTTGAATAGATTGAAATTTTCCAAAAAACAAATTGAAAAATTGGTGATTTTAGTGCGTTACCATTTATTTTATTATAACGTTGATGAGGTGACGGAATCATCGGTGAGGCGATTGGTGCGGAAAGTTGGTCCGGAAAATATGAATGAACTCATTCAGATTCGCACTTGCGACCGTATCGGCTCGGGCGTGCCCAAGGCCGAACCCTATAAATTACGCCACCTAAAGTATATAATAGACAAAGTTTCTAGAGATCCGATATCGCCAAAAATGTTGTTGGCAAAAGGCGAGGATGTGATGAGAATTTTGAATATTTCTCCGGGTCCGAAAATCGGCATGGTGCTGGAAATTTTACTTGATGAAGTTTTGGATGACCCCGCGCGGAACACGAAACAGAATTTAGAATTAAGAATCAAGAATTTGGGGAAATTATCCGATGACGAGATTAAAAAATTAAGTGAAAGAGCAGAAAAGAAAAAAGAAGAAATACAGATGAAAATTGAAGATACGACGAAGAAAAAGTATTGGGTGACGTAATTAGTAGCATGAAGTCCGCCGCGGCGGACTTCATGTTTTATGAAAGTTGGCTTCTTTAAAGACATTAGAAAAAATAAATCCTAAAAAATTTTATCAAAAACGCGTTCTGGTGCGCGTGGATTTTAATGTGGCGATAAATAAGGGAAAAATAACGGAGGATTTCCGCATCAAAGCGTCCCTGCCCACGATAGAATTTTTGAGAAAACAAAGAGCAAAAATTATTCTAATCAGCCATTTGGGAGAGCCGACTCCGTTCAAATCGCTTTTTGATTCGAAGAATATCAATACTGAAAATCAGGAATTCAGTTTAAGGCCAGTGGCAAAGTATCTGGGAAAATTATTAAAAAAGAGAATAAAATTCGCGCCTGATTGTATCGGCGATAAAGTGAAAAAAGAAATTTCCAAGATGAAATCAGGAGAGATATTGGTCCTGGAAAATGTGAGATTTTACAAAGAGGAAGAAGAAAATAGCGAAGAATTTGCCAAGAAACTTTCTGAAAATGTTGATTATTTTATCAATGATGCTTTTGCCGTTTGTCATCGCAATCATGCTTCGGTTGTGGCAATCACGAAATATCTTCCGTCTTCCGCGGGATTTTTATTGGCTAAGGAAGTGGAAATTTTAAATAAAGCGTATTCTCATCCTCAAAAGCCGCTTTGCATTGTTATGGGCGGAAGCAAGATGTCCACGAAAATCAAATTAATTTTGCGATTTTTTGATAAGGCGGATCATATTTTAATCGGAGGAGCGCTGGCAAACACCTTGCTTGGCGCCAAGGGTTTTGCCATTGGAAAATCAAAAAGCGAAATCAATATGACAGACGGGCTTTCGGGTATTGATTTAACATCAACCAAATTTCATTTGCCGATTGATACCGTTGTGGCCAAAGAAATTTCAGATAAAGCCAAAATAAAAATAAAAGGCGCCGGAAACATTGAAAACGACGAGTTGATTTTAGATTTAGGGCCGGACACCATCAGATTGTTCAATAGCATTATAAATGAATCGAAAATGGTGATTTGGAATGGACCGCTTGGACTTTTTGAAATTAAAAAATTTGCCAGAGGGACGAATGAATTCGCAAAAAATTTAGTCAAAACAAAATCTTTTACTATTTTGGGAGGCGGCGATACCATAGCGGCGGTGGATAAATTAAAGATTCTAAATAAATTCGATTTTGTTTCCACCGGTGGAGGAGCAATGTTGGATTTTCTGTCCGGTGATAAATTGCCGGGGATAGAAGCGTTGAAAGTTTAGAGAGATGGTTTTATGAAGATAGCCGCTTCGCTCATTCTCAGCCATCCAGCGACGGCTTCCGAGGATGCGTCTCATTTTTGCCGAACATATAAAACAGGTAATTTTATATGTTCGGACCATGCCAAAAATGGTCGCAAACCCGCTCATCAGCCATCTTCATAAGACCAAGGGAGTAAAAAGTATTGTTATGAATAAAAATTGGAACATATTGCCGAAAGCGCCACAGGAATTTATAAATCAATTCCCCGAGTATCCCAATATAATCTTGCAACTTTTATATAATCGCGGCATTAAAACACAGAAAGACATTGATGAATTTTTTAACCCCGATTATGAACAAGGTTTGCATGATCCCTATTTATATAAAGGGATGCGGGAAGCGGTACTGCGGATAAAAGAAGCGATAGGCAAAAAAGAAAAAATAATTGTCTACGGAGATTATGATGCCGACGGCGTGTCGGCATCGGTTATTTTATATACTATCCTTAAAGAATTGGGAGCTGATTTTGAGGTATATATTCCTGACAGAGCGGATGGTTATGGTTTAACCGCAAAGATGGTGGAGGAATTCGCCAAGAAAAAAGTCAATTTGATAATTACTGTTGATTGCGGGGTTACCAGTGTCAAGGAAGTGAAATTAGCGAACGAAAAAGGGATGGAGGTGATAATCACCGACCACCATTTGCCAAAAGATGAATTGCCACCGGCACTCGCCATTATTGATGCCAAAAGAAAAGACAACACATATCCCTTTGAGTGGCTTTGTGGAGGGGCGCTCGCGTTTAAAGTGGTCCAGGCGATTTTAAAATGCGAATCAGCCGGCATTGAATGGGACGCTGTTAAAAATATCAGGCCCGGATTTGAGAAATGGCTTTTGGATTTGGTGGCGCTTTGCACCATCACCGATATGGTTCCGCTTGTCGGAGAAAATAGGACTCTGGCGAAATACGGCTTTTTGGTCATGGCGCAAACGCGCCGCAAGGGACTTAAAGAATTGATGCGCCTTGCCGGCATTGAGCCGAAATTGTCAAGACTCGCTTTGACGGGCGAAATTTTTTCCAATATCAGTTCTTATGATATCGGTTTTTTGATCGGTCCGCGCATCAATGCCGCCGGCAGAATGGATCATGCCAATACGGCTTTTGAGCTTTTGATAACAGATAGCGACGCGGAAACAGAAACAATCGCGAGACACCTGGAAGAGACTAATCTTCAAAGACAAAAAATGATTGAAGATATAACCAAAGAAGTTGAGCACCGTTTACAGGAAAATTATAAAGGCAAATTACCTAATATTATTTTGGAAGGTTCAACCGAATGGCCGACAGGAGGAATCGGGCTGGTTGCCGGTCGTATCACCGAAAAATATTCCCGCCCGACATTTATTTATTCGCGCGACGAGACAAAGGACACCAGTAGAGGATCAAGCCGGTCCATTGAAACGTTTAATTTAGTGGAAGCGATGAAAAATTGCAGTGATGTTTTAGTTGATTTTGGCGGGCATGCGCTTGCGGCGGGGTTCACGGTTAAAAATGAAAATATTGAAAAATTTCGCAAGCGCCTTTTGGAGCAAGCCAAAAATTTAAAAGATGAAGATTTGCGTCCGGTTTTGGATATTGACAGCGAAATTGAATTCCAAGATGTTGACTGGGATGTATATGATTGGTTGAAAAAATTTGAGCCGCATGGCAAAGAAAATGAAAAACCGAGATTTGCAATGAAAAATTTAAAAGTAAAAAATTTAAAATGGGTAGGCAGCGGGGAAAATCATATGCAAATTTGGTTGACTGATGCCGGTTCGGATAAATTTATGAAACCTCTCAGGGGCGTAGCATTTCGTTTTAGCGATTTTAAGGATAAAATAAAGGCGGGGAATGCTATTGATGTCATTTTTGAAATTGATGTGAATGAGTGGAATGGAAATCGTGAATTACAGTTGATGATTAAGGATTTGAAAGTGGTTTAAGCTGGATTTATAGAGATATCTCATTCGCGCATTCTCGGCTGTCCAGCGACGGGCCTCCGACTATAAACTATAAACTGCAAACTAGCAACTAATTTATATGAAATTAATAACATATACAGATGGGGGGTCGCGGGGAAATCCCGGGCCTTCGGCGGTTGGGGCGGTGATTGCCAATGAAAAGGGCGAGCGAGATGCTCAAGGAATACGGCGAGAAGATTGAAAATGGGACAAACAATGAAGCGGAATACAGGGCTATAATTTTTGCTTTGAAAAAAATCAAAGCGCTTTTTGGCAAGGAAAAAGTGAAGCAAATGGAGGTGGAAATGCGAATGGATAGCGAATTAGCTTCCAAACAGTTAAATGGGGAA
>LBUA01000023.1 GCA_000992345.1 Parcubacteria group bacterium GW2011_GWD2_38_12
GACCACGCGTTCCAAGCGGGCGGATCCTCTGTGCCCGGGCTGGCTATTGTCCTATAAGCGGATTCGGAATTAAAATCATCCGGCTCATTAACGCTGGCGCCAGTAAATAGCGTGTAGTTAGTGACTGTGCCGCGCGATGCGTCGTTTGTGCTATTTGCCGCGTGCGTTATTACCCACGCTCCGGCGGTTTGCGTTGTAATAGCAGGACCATCGGGAACCCATGATGATAATTCCCCTGTGCTGACCGCTGTCTGGTCAAAAATAGCCAAATCAAGCGTACTGCCGTCAATAACATAAGCCCCATAAACCACACCATGCGATGTGCTACCTCCGCCCTCGCCTTGAACCTGCGTATCTGGCGTTCCCCCCATAACTTTATACCAAACGCCAAACTTCGGTCCGGTACTGTCAATTGTGGCGATCGCGGTATAGCCAGTAGTAATTGGTCCCCACGCCTGCGCATCGCTACTGTTTCCTCGGCCACCCCACAAAAAAACTACATCTCCCGTTTGCGGAGCGTTTCCCCCCGTGTCAAACGTAAGCGTGACATCTCTGCCGTTTGAGGCACTACCGATTTTTGACGTGCCTCGAAGAGAGATTGCCGCCGCTTGTGTGGGTGAAATCGTAAATAAATTTAAAATATCCGAGGAAAAAAATAACACCAACATTAAAATAACGCCGACCGCAATGATTCTCACTGCTTCTTTATTATTTATCTTTGGGTTATGCTTCATAAAAAATTATTTTTTTGAAAATAATAATACTAAAAATACGAATATTTATATATAATTATATCCTAACGTTCAAAAATAAGACAGCAAAAAAACTCCGTTGAACTAAAAAAAATTAAAACGCCAAACTAATTAATTTTATAAAAAAATAAATTGCCATAACTGAAGCAATTGTAAATTTTATCGCCATTGCCAAAGCAATCCCCCAAATAACGGCCAAGCCGGAACCTAAGGCGCTCTCCGGTCTTTTGCCACTGATTAATTCACCTAAAATAGCGCCGAGCACGGCGCCAATCATCATCCCCGCAAATGCTAGCGCCATAAAACCAAAAACCATACCGATAAAAAATCCTAACACGCCATATCGCGTCGCGCCGAATTTTTTAGCTTTTATCGCCGGCAATATATAATCCGCAAATACCGCCACGACAGTTAAAGCCCCAAAAAATATTAGGGTTCCGTCGCCTATTAGTCCGGGTTTTAAAAAATATAAAATAACAATAGCAATAAAATTCAAAGGCGCGCCCGGCAATGCCGGCACCACACTTCCCACTAGTCCAACAAAAGAAAGACAAACCGCGACTATCAAAAATAAAATTTCCATCTTTAAAATAAATTGAGGGGGGTTTTAAATAAAAATTAGATCACAAACGCTAAACTAATCCATGCTCATTAAAACATTTAGTATATTCTTTGTCGTTGATTTTTATGTGATTTAAAATCCAATCTCTTATGAAAATTATTATTTCCCGCATAAGTTCAATTTCTGCATCCCCCTCTAAATATCTTTTATAAAAATCTCTTATTTTATCTTCATAAAATTTATGTTGCTTTTCATGCTCTTTTGTTTTCTCATATCCAAACTCATGAAAATATTTTTCTTCTGTTTTAAAATGAAAATCAACATACGCCATCAACTCATGAATAATAATATCAAGAGTCGTATCACCTTTTATTTCTTTTCCTATTGAAGCGCTATGAACATCATTTATCAACGCGAATAATTTTTTATGCTGGGCGTCAATCATTTTAACTCCAACACTAAAAGATTTATTCCATTCTACAAAAGTCATGCTAGTTTTTCTTAATTTTATGCTTCTATAATATAATTTTACCCCAAAAACTAATTAAATAAAACAATGTAAAAATCGCGACAATATTTTGCCGCGATTTTATTTTTTTCCTGTCTTAAGTCAAGGCGCTATGGGCTAAGATAAATATAATCGTTTTCTCCCACTAAAAGCCCATGGCTTTGTCTTAAAAACATCAATTCTCTTGGTATATTGTTCCAATCAATTCTCTTTCCCGTCTTCTCAATAAAACGGAGGGCTAAAACCGTTGCCGTGCTATCATGGCAAGCCACTACCGCGTCAAGGCCACTTGAAATAATGGAAATTACGGGATTGAGTATTATATCTACATCTCCCACAAGACCATAAAATGATCCGGTTATTCCCAATTCTTTAACTATGTGGCATTGTTCTTCCCTGACTCCTCCAAGCAAGCAAGCAGTTTGAATGCAACGAAGTGCTTTTGACGACACCACCACTTGGGGATTAAAATCAAAATTTGATAATTTTAATTTTATCAAACCCAATTCCTTCCTGCCCTCGTCGGAAATGCCCTTTTCAGTCAATGTGCCGTCTCCAAAATCCGCTCTACCATGCCTCGTAAAATAAATCATTCCAGCCTCCCCGCAATCATTTTAGATTATTTATATTTTCCAAAATTAAAGCATTATTACGCCCAAAAATCAATAAAACTTTAGAATTCAAATTCATATATTCATTATATCACATACCCTGCCCGCCTCCGGCGGAAGCGGACAAAAAAAGCGCGCCAGTAAAGCTGACGCGCCGATTTTAAAAAAGTTATTTATTTTTCTGTTTTTGCCAAATTTTATTTCCGAAATAAGCTAAACCCAGAAATACCAACATAACAATCAGCAGAGCCGGCAAATTACTATCCGTTCCAAGAGTAAGAATCGTAGAAATATTTGCCAAAAATGGGCTGACTTGCGGCAGGTCAATAATTTCTTCTGCTTCTTTCCCTCCTTGTTCATCTTGTCCGTTTGACGGCGCGATCTGTTCATTTACCGGAGCTGTTTGTTCGTTCGTCTGTATTATTTGCGAAGCAGGAGAAGATGTTGATGGCTCTTGAGAAGAAAGGTCTTGAGTTTCTGATGGTTGACTACCTAAAGCAAAAATAGGAGCCACGGAAATATCGCTCGGAGAAATTATTTCCGAGACAGACTGAGAAAAATCTTCTACCTCATTTGGCGAGCTAGCTGGTACACTAGATGGCACACTTACACTGCTACTGCCACCCCCACTACTGCCACCTCCGCCTCCACCACCTCCGCCTCCGCCACCACTGCCAGAATTAACAGTAGTAGCAAATGTCCCTTCACTTCCAACAGATTCAGGCGAGGCCTTGGAAATCGTTCTAAAATAATAAGTGGTGCCAGCGGTTAAACCCGAAACAGTCACGCTATGATCAATTACTTTTGGAGCAGTATCTAATTCAGCCGTACTGCCTGCATACCCGTAACAATTCAAAGTTTCCAAAGGCGAAACGCAAGCGCTGTCTCCCAAAACCGTATGAGAAACAGTGTCGTAAACAACGCGACTGGTTGCCTCTTTATTGGTTGACCAAGTAATTACAATGGAAGATTGAGAAGCATCTTTGCTGGCTTCATTGGTGATTATTGCCAATTCATGATTACCAAACTCAAGAGAAACACTCGGAATGGTTATTAAGCCCTCCTCGCTCGTTGCTTCGCTCTGACTTATATCATGTCCACTCAACTCCACAAATACATCAAAAAAAGAGGAACGCAAAAGGTCAAAATCCGGATCTCCGATGCGCAGAAGGTCGAAATCAGGATCTCCGATAGAGGCAAGATCGTATGTAATATCAAAGAAGGAATCTGTGCGCGACGCAGGATTGGTTACCGTCCAACCACTCTTTTTTTCTTCAAAAAGTTTATAGCGGCCAGGACCGACATTGGAAATGATGAAATCGCCGTTAACACCAGTTAAATCCATGGCAATAATTTCAACTGGTATCTTGCCGTCTTGCCCCGCTGGTCCGGTTTCGCGTCCAAGAGCTATAATAATATCTCCCAATCCAGGCTCGCCAAGACTTCCATCACCTTCTTTCTGCCATATTCCATCTCCACTTTGATCATTCCATTTATATCCAGTAATAGTTACCAATTTAAAATTGCCGAAATTCCAATTCTCTTGGTTCTCACCGGAAGTTACGGTTACCGTGTGTTTGGAGTTGGTATCGGTGCCGGGAAAAATTTGCGTCCAGCCATTTTGAAGCGCTTCACGAACAATATATGTTCCCGGAGTAAGATTCTCAAAAGAGTAAAAACCCTCTTCATCATCGCCGGTCTCTTGGTATGGTTCATCCTCGTCAAGAACGCCATTGTCATTGGTGTCTAAGAAAATTGTCCACTCATCAAGCGTATTTTCTCCTTCTTCAAATTCGCCATCAGCATCGGTATCTTCCCATTTATATCCGGAGATGGAACTTAAATCTGCGCAGTCTGGTATGCCATCTTCGTCAGTATCAGAAGACATACTTTCACTACTTAACGGATCAGAGCCACAGGTATTTTCATTTTCGTCGCTCTGGTCGTCACCATCATCATCAGTGTCGGCGTTATTGCCTATGCCATCACCATCGGTATCAATGCTCTCATTTGAATCAAGGGGAAAAATATCATCTTCATCTAAAACACTATCACCGTCATCATCAGTGTCGGCGTTATTTCCTATGCCATCACCATCGGTATCAACGCTCTCATTTGAATCCAAAGGAAAATCGTCTTCTTCGTCAGAAGTTCCGTCACCATCGTCATCAGTGTCAGCGTTATTGCCTATGCCATCACCATCAGTATCAATGCTCTCATTTGAATCCAAAGGAAAATCGTCTTCTTCGTCTGGAACGCCGTCATTATCATCATCTTCGTCGCAAGCATCGCCAGCGCCATCGCCGTCAAAATCGGTTTGTTCATTATTAGAAACTAAGGGACAGTTGTCGCCAGGACCGTCGTCGCCGACATCGGGTGTGCCATCATTATCGTCATCAGTGTCAACGCAGTCCGGAACGCCGTCTTCATCTGTGTCAATAGACATATCTTCTTCATTTAAGGGATCCGAACCGCAGCTTGTTTCGTCTGTATCTACTTGGTCGTCACCATCGTCATCAGTGTCAGCGTTATTGCCTATGCCATCATTATCTGTGTCAACGCTCTCGATTGGATCAAGGGGAAAAATATCATCTTCATCTAAAACACTATC